>NZ_JJMI01000022.1:0-567352 GCF_000705335.1 Mangrovibacter sp. MFB070 | reverse complement strand
CGCCACATATTTGTCGTTTTCACTGGCCTGCGGGTCGCTGAGAATGGCGGCCACCTGTTTCTGGTGCGACGGGCGCAGCAGGAAAGCGGCATCGCGGAATGCGTGCTGAGCCAGCAGGGTCAGGGCTTTCGGGTCCACCTTCAGGACGCTTTCGCCCCCGAACTCACTGACAGAGACATGGTCTTTGGTTAACAGATAGTATTCGGTATCGTCTTTTGCTACAGGAAAAGGATTCTGATAGTAGAAGGGTTTAGTTGACATTGTTCTCTCACTCGCTAAATCCGTTGTATTGCATTCCAGCACTCCGCGCTACATCTGCATCTGCGCGGCAACCACAAAGTCACCGGTCAAGTGTACACATTTTTTTAACAAAAACTGAGATTAATACGACTTTTTGTCTGCGCAGTTACCCTGCCCGGCAGAAACTGCTTTAATAGCGGGAAGTTATTCTACCTCAATTGATTAGCACACTCGTTTTCCGTCACTTCGTGGCCTTACAGGGCACAAGTTGTGTGTCGGCGGGGTTATCTGATGCTGTGGTAATCTATTTTTATTACAGGGCCTGATTATGCAAAAACTCATCAATTCAGTGCAAAACTATGCATGGGGAAGTAAAACCGCATTAACCGAATTGTATGGTATCGCCAACCCGGAACAGCAACCGATGGCAGAGTTATGGATGGGAGCGCACCCTAAAAGCAGTTCATTTATTGAAACGCGTCAGGGTGAAAAACTGGCACTGCGCGATGTAATTGCCCAACAACCCGATACTCTCCTGGGCAAAGCTGTCTCACAACGTTTTGGTGAGCTGCCATATTTGTTCAAAGTACTGTGCGCCGCCCAGCCACTTTCGATTCAGGTACACCCGAATAAGCAGGCTTCTGAAGCCGGTTTCGCCCGTGAGAACACGGCAGGTATACCGCTGAGTGCACCGGAACGTAACTACAAAGATCCTAATCACAAACCGGAACTGGTGTTTGCACTGACGCCATTTCTTGCCATGAATGCCTTCCGTGAATTCAGCGACAGCGCAGCACTACTTGCGCCTCTGGCAGATGCACACCCGGCAATCGCGGCATTTTTGTCCAGCCCTGATGCCAGCCATATGCAAACACTGTTTGCCGCACTGTTAAGTATGCCGCAGCAGGAAAAACAGCATGCCCTCGCCCGCCTGAATGCCGTCCTTGAAGGGAAAAGCGGGCAACCCTGGGATACAATTCGCAAAATTGCCACCATCTACCCGGACGACAGTGGGTTATTTTCACCACTCCTGCTCAATGTGGTGGAACTGGCACCGGGCGAAGCAATGTTCTTGTTCGCCGAAACACCTCATGCCTACCTCGACGGTGTGGCTCTGGAGGTTATGGCGAACTCAGACAACGTACTGCGCGCCGGGCTGACACCTAAATACATTGATATTCCGGAGCTGGTAGCCAATGTCAAATTTGCACCCCGTGCAGCCAATTCACTGCTAACCCAGCCCGTTCATGAAGCAGACTCACTGGTATTCCCTATTCCGGTGGATGATTTTGCGTTTTCACTGCATAGCCTGGCAATGCAACCCCAGGTTTTAGATCAAAACAGCGCTGCGATTGTCTTTTGTGTGGAAGGCGAAGCCCGCCTGCAATCGGGTGATGAATCTCTGGTACTGAAACCAGGCGAATCCGCGTTTATTCCCGCCAATGAGCCGAATGTTGAGGTTACTGGCAGCGGGCGACTGGCGCGCGTATATAACAAACTTAACTAAGGTACTGATTTTTTACCTCAGGATTGATAAGCTTCGTAAATTGCTTATCTGGCCGGGCGCTCTGCCCGGCTAACTGCTAATAGGGATGGTTTAATGAAAAAATCGATGGTTGCAGCGGGTGTTATCGTCGCGCTGGGTGTGGTGTGGACAGGTGCATCCTGGTACACAGGAAAAATGATTGAAAGCCATATGGACGATGCCATCGCCCAGGTGAATGCACAACTCAAAAAAGTCGCGCCCCTTGCCGCGCTCACTGTCACCCCACGTGATTACCAACGTGGCGTTTTCTCAAGCCATGTTCAACTTGTCATTAAACCGCAGGCAGGTGAAAAATCTTCTCTTCTGCCTGAAGGGAAGGAAATCGTGCTGGACGAAACTGTGCGCCACGGGCCGTTCCCGGGAAGCATTGTGCCGTCTATGGCTTCGGTAAGCACCACTCTGGCCAATAACGACACCACCAAATCACTGTTTGCATTAACACAAGGCAAGTCTCCACTGGTCGTTGATACTCGCATCGGTTACAGCGGCGATACCGATTCAGGTATCACACTTGAAGCACTCAATTATGATAAAGCGCCGTACAAAGTTGCTTTTGCGGGTGGGAAATTTGATGTCAGTGTTGATAACCAGGGCGATAAAGTCTCCAGCAGTGGTGATTTGGGCAGTCTGAAGATTGACAGTGTCAATGAGTTTGACCAGAAAGTCGGCCTGGCTATCAGTGGTATCAGTGCCAGTGGTGAAACACACATCAGTTCGTTTGCTGAGCGCGTTGGTACGCAATCCCTGGAGGCTAAAGGTCTTACCCTGAGTGTGGAAGGCAAAGAAATGGCGCAACTGGGTGGGTTGAATATTGCCGCCAAATCTGAACCCGCGGCCGATGGTAAACACCTGGGTGGCCAGATTGATTACGCGCTGAATGACCTGAAAGTGCAAAACCAGAACCTGGGTAGCGGGCAACTTTCTGTTGCTGTCAGCAATCTGGACGGTGCTGCACTGCACCAGTTCCGCGAGCAGTATAATCAGCAGGTAGAAGCGTTAATGGCTCAGCCTGATGTAGCTGAGAACTCCGAGCTTTATCAGCAAAAACTGGTTGAAGTTCTGGCGTCTGGCCTGCCTGAATTGCTTAAAGGGGAACCCGCTATTCATATTTCACCATTGAGCTGGAAGAATGCCAAAGGTGAAAGCCGCTTTACGCTGAACCTTAACTTCAATGACCCGGCGAAAAGTGCCGAACCAAAAACACTCGACCAGGCAGCAGACCGCTACATCAAGCATCTGGACAGCAACCTGGTTATCCCGCTGGATATGGCAACTGAACTGATGACCCAGGTGGCTCGTATTGAAGGGTATCAGGATGACGCGGCAGCCAGGCTTGCAGAGCAACAGATCAAAGGTCTGGCTGCTATGGGGCAAATGTTCCGTATCACGACAGTAAAAGACAACAACATCACCACCAGCCTGGATTATGCAAATGGTGAAGTGACGTTGAACGGGCAAAAAATGCCACTGAGCGATTTTGTTGGCATGTTTGGCCTTGGTGGCGACATTATGCCGCCAGTGCCAGAAGACAACGCGGCACCCGCAACACCTGCCGCTCCTGCTCAGCCAGAAGCAGCCCCAGCGCAATAAGGCGGTTTTTTCTCTGTTTGCCAGCCTCAAGTCTGCGCATGAACGAGAGAATGTCACCGAATAAAAACCAGGGAAAATCAATTCATTGACTTTCCCCTGATAACTAAAAAGAAGGAAAACCACGTTTTTCCTTCTTTTTTATCAATCAGTAGCCGCTTTGTCTTTACCATTACCTTAAACCCGCTCCAGGAATGTACTCTGTACCAACACGCGCCATACGTAAGGAATGAGTATGCCTCACTACACCACACCCACACACCGGGTTATTCGCCCCTGGCGAAGTGAAGATATCCCCCGGTTATGGTCACTCACCTGGCATACCATCCACCGGGTTAATTGCCGGGATTACACCCCCGCGCAACTTGACGCCTGGGCACCAGCAGAGCCGGATCCGCACTGGTGGGAGAAACTTATTTTTGACCACAACCCATGGGTGGTGGAGGACACAAAAACGCAAACGCTCCTTGCCTGGGGGGATGTACAACCCTCGGGGTTGATTCACTGCTTCTTTTGCGACTACCGCTACCAACGCCAGGGTATTGGTCGTTTATTGCTGAACCACTTGTTACTGGTGGCGCAACAACAGTCGTTAGCACGAGTGTTTGTTGAAGCCAGTGAAACCGCCCGGCCTTTTTTTCTTGCCCAGGGGTTCCAGGTGGTGCATCCAATTCAGGCCGAATTACGCGGCCAGCAGTTCGCCATCTGGCTGATGGAAAAGTTTCTTTAATTGGTTATTCCCTGCCCGGCCAGCATGCGCAACACACAAGGTGACTTGCGCATACTGCCGGGTCTGGCTTTATAATGTTCTGCACTTTACCTGAAATGAGTGCGACCATGATTGATACCACCCTTCCGTTAACTGATCTGCACCGCCATCTTGACGGCAATATCCGCGCGAACACGATCCTGAGCCTTGGGCGTGAATTCAATATTGCCCTGCCAGCCCAAACACTCGATGCGCTGATCCCTCATGTGCAGGTCACATCAACTGAACCAGACCTGGTCAGTTTTCTGGCAAAGCTGGACTGGGGAGTCAAAGTTCTCGGGTCTCTGGAAGCATGCCGTCGCGTAGCCTGGGAAAATATGGAAGATGCCGCCCTCCAGGGGCTGGATTACGCAGAATTACGCTTTTCGCCGGGTTATATGGCGATGGCGCATAATCTCCCCATCGCGGGTGTTGTTGAAGCCGTTATCGATGGCGTACGCCAGGGGAGCAAAGACTTCGGGGTTGTTGCCAGGCTTACCGGTATTCTGAGCCGGACATTTGGTGAAGAGGCCTGCCAGAAAGAACTGGACGGGTTACTGGCTCATCGGGATGGCATTACTGCTCTGGATTTGGCTGGCGATGAACTGGGTTTCCCTGGAAGCCGTTTTCGTGAACACTTCCGTAAAGCCCGGGACGTGGGCTGGCGCATCACTGTCCATGCAGGGGAAGCGGCCGGGCCGGAGAGTATTTGGCAGGCTATTCAGGAACTGGGGGCTGAACGGATTGGCCACGGTGTTAAGGCTGTTGAAGACCCGGCATTAATGGATTACCTGGCAAAACACCGTATTGGTATTGAGTCCTGTATTACGTCGAATATCCAGACCAGTACCGTCAGCGCCATTGGCGTTCATCCGCTAAAAACATTCCTGAACCACGGCGTGCTGGCAACCATTAACTCAGATGACCCTGCGGTACAGGGGGTTGATATTCGCCACGAATATGAACATGCAGCGCCTGCAGCAGGTCTGTCTGTGGAACAAATTCGCCAGGCTCAGGTAAATGGGCTGGAAATTGCGTTCCTGTCACAAGAAGAAAAACAGGCGCTGCGCCTGAAAGCCAGCACCCGTTAACGCCTGTTACCCCGTTACCTGGGTGACGGGGTTTTCTTCAGCCTTCTCGCATAACGTTGTGCCAGCACAGCGCACACCATAAGCTGGATTTGGTGGAAGATCATTAGTGGCAGCACCATAATCCCGACAGTGCTCACCGGGAATAAAACATTTGCCATCGGGATACCATTCGCCAGGCTTTTCTTCGAACCACAGAAGACAATAGTAATTTCATCTTCAGTGTTAAAACCCAGTAAACGGGCCGCCCAGGTATTGATAACCAGCACGATAGTCAGCAACACAATTGAACAGGCCACTACCCACAACAGTGCCTCTGCATCAATTTGCTGCCAAATACCGCCTACCACCGCTTCACTGAATGCCACGTAGACAACCAACAGAATTGATGACCGGTCAGTAAGATTAATAAGCTTCTTATGCTTATCAACCCAGTGGCCAATAAGTGGGCGAGATAAATGCCCCACAACAAATGGCACCATCAACTGCATGATGATTTTACCAATCGCGTGCAGGGTATCTGTCGCCCCTTCCTGGGTGTTCATCAGCATGCCCACTAATACCGGCGAAAGGAAAATCCCCAGAATACTGGATGCCGATGCACTACATACCGCCGCGGCTACATTCCCACCCGCTACGGACGTGAAGGCAATAGCAGACTGCACTGTGGCTGGTAACGCACACAGGTACAGAAACCCCATGTAAAGCGGTTGGTTAAGAATACCGGGCTCCAGTACAGACATACCCAGCCCGAGAATAGGAAACAGTACGAAAGTGCTGAGAAAGACCACCAGATGTAAGCGCCAGTGCCCTGCTCCGGCAAGAATCGCAGCCCGGGATAACTTGGCTCCGTGCATAAAAAATAGTAACGCGATGGCTGCAGTAGTCAGGTACTCAAAACCTGTTTTTACATAGCCTTCACAAGGTAATACCGATGCGACAACCACCACACAGATCATCACCAGCAAAAATTTGTCAATTTTAAGGCGCTGGAACCAATCCATTCTTTTTCCTTGCAGATAAATAAGCCAGGTACATACCTGGCTGAATCTGATGACAAACCTCATGCCCGCACAGGACAAGAGGATATCACCTAATAAAAAACCAGGAAAATCAATTCATTGATTTTCGCCCGCTAACTAAAAAGAAGGAAAAACCACGCTTTTCCCTTCTTTTTCACCAATCTGAGCCAGGTACATGCCTGGCTACAACCAACAAACTCCACGTTAAAAGCCGATAACAGGTTAACGCTTGTCAAAAACGGGAAGGTGCTGAATATAAATTTTACCCATAAACAGAGTAAAGGCTTGCCGGAGCAAATCAGCAAGCCCCCTGTTGACACACTAACAGACGACTAAACCAGGCAAAGAGCCGTGCGGTGACGGGCGGATTCAATCCCCATCTCAATAAGCTCCATCACTTTGATAGCCTGACTTGCCGGTACCGGATTTTCACCTTTACCATTGAGTGCATCACGCACTGCAGCATAATAAGCAGGGTAGTTCCCGGGTACAGTCAGAACCGGTGTTTCATCTATGGTATCGCCATGAGCAACCGTCAGGACGCCATCACGCATGTCATACCCCCAGTCGTCCTGAGGAGGCCGTTGCCCTGCTTTTAAACGGTCTTCCTGCGGGTCTACACCATATTTCACATAACTACCGCGCGTACCGTGCACAATGTAGCGTGCCGTTTCTGCGGCGGCCAGCATGGTGCTGTGCAATACGACTTTATGTTGCGGCCAGGTAAGTACTGCATGGAAATAGTCAGTGGTTTGTGCTCCCGGGCGCAGTTGAGCAAGATCAACCTGAATGCTGACAGGCATGCCAAACAGCGCCAGCATCTGATCAAGCAAATGCGGCCCCAGATCATACCAGATCCCGGTACCTGCACCGGCCTGTTCACGCCAGCGGTTGCGCACCTGTGGGCGGAAGCGATCCATATGGGATTCAACATACACAACTTCACCCAACGAGCCTTCAGCCAGTAATGATTTAAGCGTCAGGAAATCGCTGTCCCAGCGGCGGTTATGAAAGACGGAGAGCAACAACCCGGTATGTTTTGCCAGTGCATCCAGCTCACGGGCTTCCGATAATGTCACTGTGAAAGGTTTGTCCACCACAACATGTTTGCCAGCCAAAAGCGCCGCTTTTGCCAACGGGAAATGGGTATCATTCGGCGTGGGGATAATTACCAGATCAATATCATCAGCGTTGATAACTGCTTCCGGAGTATCAGCCACAGTTACACCAGGCCAGTCCGCATGAACTTTACTGGCATCGCTGCTGGAGATTACCGCCAGTTCCATACCCGGTGTGCCTGCAACCAGCGGCGCGTGGAACGTTTTTGTCGCATAACCATAGCCTAAAATACCCACCCGAATAATGTCTTTCATTACACTCGTTCCTTAGTTCTTAATAACTGGTATGACGGCTCAGCCGAAAGCCAGGACAACAGCGGGTGAAGCTCCCCACCGTTCCCATAAGCATTGAGTGCAGCCATAGTTAACACAGCTTGCCATCAGATTAAACCATTGGCGCTGATTTGCGCGGATTACCCGCATTTTTTACCGCCAGGCAAAACAGAAACCACCATTATTCTGCTCAACCGGCACACGCCATGGCATCATGTAACGGTAGTTCACCGCCCCAATGTTAAACCGGTAAAGAATGCTCTGAATTTCCGCTAAATTCCCAGGCAGGCACCTTGTGGCAGTTGAAGCAGCCATGCCAGACTGGCCTGCTTCAGCATGCCTGCGGCAAAAACATGCCAGGCTCGCTCAGCACTGCACGGAAGTACGTTCTGTAACGTGTTGAATCTGGTATTCCCAGGTAAAATCCTTATAATTCCGCGCTGATTCGTATTCTTACAAGCTGTTTCTCTGGCTGGCCTGACACGGGGTAATTAATGAATAACGCAACAGCGTTACGAATTGGCGGGTGGTTACTGATACCACTGGCCTGGCTTTTGATGACACTATTGAGCACATCACTGGGTATTGTGATGTATATAATGGCACTCAGTATACCAGAGACACACCTTGCTCTGGCGGCGCAACTCCCACAAACAGTGGTGATGTGGTACCTCTCACTGGCCTTTACCGTAGCTATGTGGCTTTACAGTTTGTGGCTGGTTATCGCGTTTTTTAAACGCCGGAGCAAAGTACCGCGGCATTATATTTTATGGTTACTGGTTTGTGTTCTGCTGGCGGTAAAAGCCTTTGCATTTTCCCCAGTAACCGATGCAGTTGCCGTTCGCCAGTTATTATTACCGTTGCTGGCGGCAGCCATATTTGCGCCTTACTTCAGGAAATCGCAGCGGGTTAAACATACTTTTGTTAATAACTGATTGCAGAGCAGTACCTTACATTTATCACGCCCGGGTGCGCCGGGTGACCAATGGTGTTAGTTTCAGACCTGATTATGACTGATTATTTGTTGCTCTTTATTGGCACAGTGCTGGTTAATAACTATGTGCTGGTAAAATTTCTTGGCCTGTGCCCTTTCATGGGGGTGTCCAAAAAACTGGAGTCCGCCATTGGCATGGGGCTGGCGACAACATTCGTCATGACACTGGCGTCAATCAGTTCGTGGTTAATCGACAATTTAATCCTCATCCCTCTGGATTTAACCTGGCTACGCACCATGAGTTTTATTCTGGTGATTGCCGTTGTGGTTCAGTTCACTGAAATGGTGGTAAGAAAAACCAGCCCGGCTTTGTACCGGTTGCTGGGTATTTTTTTGCCACTTATTACCACTAACTGCGCGGTGCTGGCTGTGCCGTTACTGAGCGTGAACCTGAAGCAAAACTTTTTCCAGGCTGCTCTGTATGGGTTTTCTGCGGCGGTGGGTTTCTCCCTGGTTTTGGTATTATTCGCCGCCGTGCGTGAGCGCCTGGCGGTTGCTGATGTTCCCGCCCCTTTTCGTGGCAATGCCATTGCCTTGATTACGGCTGGGTTAATGTCCCTTGCCTTTATGGGCTTTAGCGGACTGGTGAAGTTTTGATGAGTATGATTTGGATAGCCATCATCCCGCTTGCGTTGCTCGGCCTGTTCTTTGGGCTGATTCTTGGCTACGCCTCGCGCCGCTTTAAAGTGGAAGATGATCCTATTGTCGATAGGATCGATGAAATATTGCCACAAAGCCAGTGCGGCCAGTGTGGCTACCCGGGTTGCCGCCCTTATGCTGAAGCGGTTGGTAAAAATGGTGAACACATAAACCGTTGTGCGCCAGGCGGCGAAGCTGTCATGCTAAAAATTGCTGGTTTGATGGGGGTTGACCCGCAACCAACCGAAGGCGGTGACGCCGCAGAGCCTGAACGGGTGCTGGCTGTTATCGATGAAGATAACTGCATTGGCTGCACCAAGTGCATTCAGGCCTGCCCGGTTGATGCGATTGTGGGAGCCACTCGTGCAATGCACACCGTAATCAGTGACCAGTGTACTGGCTGTAATTTATGTGTCGCCCCTTGCCCGACACAATGCATTACTCTGGTGCCTGTAAACCCGACTCCGTCAACCTGGAAATGGGATCTGCAAACTATCCCCGTGAAGATTATCCCTGTGGAAAACCATGCTTAAGTTTTTTTCAGCGTTTAAAAAAGACAGAATCTGGGACTTTCATGGCGGGATCCACCCTCCAGAGATGAAGCACCAGTCCAGTGGCACCCCTTTGCGGCAGGTACCGCTGGCCACGGATTATATTATCCCCGTCAGGCAACATATTGGCGATGAAGGTGAACTGTGCGTAAAACCCGGCGACTTTGTGTTGCGTGGGCAACCACTGACGCGTGGCTGGGGGAAAATGTTACCAGTACACGCTCCCACCTCCGGGACGATTACCGCAATCGCGCCTCATATTACTGCACACCCTTCCGGTTTGATGGAGCCTTGTGTTTTTCTCGCAGCAGACGGTAAAGACGAATGGTTCCCACGCGAGGGCTGGAGTGATTACCAGCAGCGTGATAAAGCGAGCCTGATAGAGCGAATTCAACAGTTTGGCATTGCCGGTTTGGGCGGCGCAGGTTTTCCTACTGGCGTGAAATTACGTGGTGGGGCTGACCGCATTGAGACGCTGATAATTAATGCGGCTGAATGTGAACCTTATATCACGGCAGATGACCGCTTAATGCAGGAGTGCGCAGCACAAATACTCGAAGGGATAAAAATCCTCGACCATATCCTTAATCCACGCCAGATTTTGATTGGTATTGAGGACAATAAACCTCAGGCAATTTCCATGCTCAAAGCGGTTTTGTGTAATGAACACAAGACGCAATTGCGGGTTATTCCCACAAAATACCCTTCCGGTGGAGCCAAACAGTTAACTCAGATCCTGACAGGCAAGCAGGTTCCACATGGTGGGCGTTCTGCCGATATCGGCGTATTAATGCAAAATGTCGGTACTGCTTATGCCATTAAGCGGGCAATTATTGATGGTGAACCACTCACAGAGCGTGTTGTGACTCTGACCGGGGAAGCGGTTGGCAAACCCGGTAACGTTTGGGCACGAATCGGTACTCCGGTACGCCATTTGCTTAATTTTGCAGACTTCCGCAGTAATGCGCAGCCCATGGTAATTATGGGCGGGCCATTAATGGGGTTTACACTGCCCTCACTCGATGTTCCTGCAGTTAAAATCACTAACTGCCTGCTGGCGCCTTCTGTGCAGGAAATGGAACCAGCACAAGAAGAGCAGCACTGTATTCGTTGCAGCGCCTGCGCCGAAGCATGCCCGGCGGACCTGTTACCCCAGCAGTTATACTGGTTCAGCTTAGGGCAGCAACATGATAAAGCCACGGCTCACCACCTGAATGATTGCATTGAATGCGGTGCCTGTGCCTGGGTATGCCCCAGCCAGATCCCGCTGGTGCAATATTTCCGTCAGGAAAAAGCAGAGATCAAGGCCATTGCCGACGAAACCCGCCGTGCGGCAGAGGCAAAAACCCGTTTTGAGGCGCGTCAGGCTCGCCTTGAGCGCGAAAAACAGGCGCGACAGGCTCGCCACCAACAGGCAGCGGTACAACCAGGCACAACACAAGACAAATCGGCAATTGAAGCTGCTTTGGCGCGAGTCAAAGAAAAACATACTGCCGCGACCAACACCGTTGTGATTCAGGCTGGCGCCCAGCCAGATAACCAGGCCGCAATTGCGGCCCGTGCTGCACGTAAAGCCGAAGCTCGCGCACGCCAACAAGAGAAAGCCGCATTACAAGTCACTGAGCAAGCCGTCACCAGCAGTAATACATACTCAGAAGACCCACGTAAAGCGGCGGTTGCGGCTGCACTGGCACGCGCGAAAGCACGCAAAGCACAGGCGGCGGGGAATACGGCACCGGAAGCAAGCGCCACGCCGGAGCCAGTCAGTGAACCAACTGCGGTGGACCCGCGTAAAGCTGCTGTAGAAGCAGCAATAGCCCGTGCCAAAGCACGCAAAACGCAGGCGGCTGGAGATACAGCGCCGGAAACCACTGCTACTCCGGAGCCAGTCAGTGAACCGGCCGCGGTGGACCCGCGCAAAGCCGCGGTAGAGGCAGCAATAGCCCGAGCCAAAGCACGCAAAGCGCAGGCGGCGGGAGATACAGCGCCGGAAACCACTGCTACTCCGGAGCCAGTCAGTGAACCGGCCGCGGTGGACCCGCGTAAAGCCGCTGTAGAAGCAGCAATAGCCCGTGCCAAAGCAAAACGTGCAGCGCAGTCTGCTGTCAGTGAGGAATAAATGGTTTTTCGTATTGCCAGTTCACCCTATACCCATAACCAACGCCAAACCAGCCGCATTATGCTGCTGGTTACTCTGGCGGCGGTTCCTGCCATTATTGTCCAGACTCTGTGGTTCGGGCCGGGGAGCCTAGTTCAGGTCATCCTCGGGTGCCTGGCGGCACTTGCCGGTGAAAGCGCCATACTCAAGTTGCGCAATAAATCGATGTCCGTACTGGGCGATAACTCGGCACTGCTCACAGGTTTGTTGCTTGGAGTCAGTATCCCTCCTTTGGCCCCCTGGTGGATGGTGATTGTTGGTACCTTATTTGCCGTTATTTTTGCCAAGCAACTGTATGGCGGGCTGGGCCATAATCCCTTTAACCCTGCGATGACCGGTTATGTAGTGTTACTTATTGCGTTTCCGGTATCCATGACATCCTGGTTACCTCCCGAGTCACTGGCAGCAACAGTGCCCGGTGTCAGTGACGTCCTGCATACCATTTTCACCGGTCATACACTGGCAGGTGACACCGTTACCCAGTTAAAAATGGGTATTGACGGCATCAGCCAGGCGACCCCTCTCGACACGTTTAAAACCGGTCTGCGTGCCGGGCATTCCGTTGCTGAGCTTAAACAGGCACCAGTTTATGGCGGCATACTTGCCGGTATTGGCTGGCAATGGGTTAACGTGGCATGGCTGGCAGGTGGTCTCTTCCTGTTAATGAAAGGGACAATACGCTGGCATATTCCGGTGAGTTTCCTGCTGACTTTATTGGTTTGCTCAACATTGGGCTGGTGGCTACTTCCCGAAACCTGTGCATCACCGGCGATTCACCTGTTTTCCGGGGCAACCATGATGGGCGCATTCTTTATCTTTACTGACCCGGTAACTGCATCCACCACACCAAAAGGCAGGCTGATTTTCGGTGCGCTGGCGGGGTTACTGGTTTGGCTGATTCGTTCATTTGGCGGCTACCCTGACGCTGTAGCTTTCGCAACTTTGCTGGCAAATATCACTGTACCACTGATTGATTACTTTACGCGCCCGCAAACTTATGGGCACCGCTAAGGAGACTCGTGATGCTGAACACAATGCGTAAACACGGTGTCACCCTGGCGCTGTTCGCGGCGGGTTTTACCGGCCTGGTTGCCGTAGTGAATACACTGACGCAACCAGTTATTGCTCATCAGGCTGTGTTGCAACAAAAGAAATTGTTCGACCAGGTTATCGCACCGGACAGCTATGATAATGCTATCCAGCAAGATTGCGTGGTTGCGAACAATACACCACTGGGTTCTGGTGCTCACGATATCTATATTGCCCGTAACCAGGGCAAACCGGTTGCTGTGGTTATGCAAACTACAGCACCTGATGGTTATGGCGGGGCTATTCAGTTGCTGGTTGCTACCGATTTCTCTGGCACCGTGTTAGGTACCCGGGTCACTGAGCAGCACGAGACACCGGGCCTTGGCGACAAAATTGATGTGCGGGTATCAAACTGGATACTGGGTTTTGCCGGTAAACAGGTAACCGGCCCCAACGATGCGGCGTGGGCCGTGAAAAAAGACGGTGGGCAATTTGACCAGTTCACTGGTGCGACCATTACTCCACGAGCAGTGGTTAACGCCGTTAAGCGTGCCGCATTGTTTGCCAAAACTCTGCCACCTGAACTGGCAACATTCCCCTCTTGTGGAGCATCTTCATGAGTGATGTAAAAACAATTTTTATCCAGGGGTTATGGAAAAATAACTCGGCTCTGGTGCAATTACTTGGCTTGTGCCCTCTGCTCGCTGTCACGTCCACTGCCACCAACGCGTTGGGGCTTGGTCTGGCAACCACACTGGTACTGGTGCTGACGAACACGGCTGTTTCATTACTGCGCCGCTTTGTACCCAGTGAAATCCGCATTCCGATTTACGTGCTGATCATTGCTTCCGTGGTAACCTCCGTTCAACTGTTAATCAATGCTTTTGCTTTCGGGCTTTACCAGTCTTTGGGGATCTTTATTCCGCTAATTGTCACAAACTGCATTGTCATTGGGCGCGCTGAAGCCTTTGCCTCCAGAAATCCGCCAGGCCTTGCAGCCATTGATGGTCTTGCCATTGGCATGGGAGCAACGTGCGCCATGTTTGTTTTGGGGGCAATGCGTGAAATTTTAGGCAACGGGACATTATTTGATGGTGCAGATATGCTGCTGGGAAGCTGGGCTAAGATTCTGCGTATCCAAATCTACCATACAGACACTCCCTTTTTACTCGCCATGTTGCCGCCAGGCGCCTTTTTTGGTCTGGGGTTAATGCTTGCCGCTAAATATGTGATTGATGAGCGTAGTAAACGCAGAGCTGCAACTCACGCCCGGGAAAACAATGTTCAGGGAGCAGAAAAAGCCTGATGAACAAAGAAAAGCGCATCAATATATTATCGCGCCTCAGAGAGAGTAACCCCCATCCAACAACGGAGTTACACTTCTCATCGCCTTTTGAGTTACTTATTTCTGTTCTGCTTTCCGCACAGGCAACTGATGTCAGCGTCAATAAGGCTACCGCTAAGCTATACCCGGTAGCCAACACACCAGCGTCCATTCTCGCGCTGGGGGTGGAAGGCGTGAAGTCATATATCAAGACAATCGGCCTGTTTAACAGTAAAGCTGAAAATGTGATTAAGACCTGCCGCATTTTGCTCGAAAAACATGGTGGCGAAGTACCTGAAGACCGGGCTGCACTGGAAGCATTACCTGGTGTTGGCAGGAAAACTGCGAATGTAGTGCTTAACACCGCTTTTGGCTGGCCTACCATCGCTGTGGATACACATATCTTCCGGGTGTGTAACCGAACGGGTTTTGCCCCGGGCAAGAATGTTGAGCAGGTAGAGGAAAAACTACTAAAAGTCGTCCCTGCCGAATTTAAAGTTGACTGCCACCACTGGTTAATATTGCACGGGCGTTACACCTGTGTAGCACGTAAACCCCGCTGTGGCTCCTGCCTGATTGAAGATCTTTGTGAGTACAAAGAGAAGACCGAAATCTGACCTGACAACATTGATATTCGTTTGCGCTACGCGCTGGCGCAAACGTTTACCTCCGTCACTAAAAAAACCTCATTCAGCAATATAAATGCTTTTCTTTGAAGATTTTAGCTACATAAAACATGCCATAAAGCAGCTCATGTGGTTAATTGTTTTTTTAAAATCCAAAATTTCTATAGATTTTTCATGTGCAGATTTACACAAGGATAAATGTTAAAATTTATCACACAAACTCTTCCCAACTTATGGTTTAATAAGGAAAAATCACCAGCATCAATCAATACAACCATCTAATATGCAAAATACAGTCATATCAACTGGATATAACCAAAAACTACAACACATAAATCTCTATATAATAAAAAACTCAGATTAGCGAAAGAAAAACCTCATATTTTTTAATCAGGCAAAATTTAAATCTGCATAACAATTCATCTACCCAGGCAATACTCCGCCTAAGGTAAATGTAAAAGAATATGACAAATAACTTGCCAGATGCTTCAGATTAGGGAAAAGTACCTGCCGTTTTCCCCTCCCATAACAAAATCAGAGTCGTCTTAAACGCCATCTGGTTGAATAACGCCCTGTTAGTACGGGATGTAAAATAAGAGGTATATGTGTCGACCGCAAACAATAAACCAGCAGAAAGCATTAGTCTGAATGCTTTCAAACAACCGAAATCGTTTTATCTCATATTCTCAATTGAATTATGGGAACGCTTTGGTTACTACGGCCTGCAAGGAATCATGGCTGTTTACCTGGTTAAACAACTGGGTATGTCTGAAGCGGATTCAATTACGCTCTTCTCTTCCTTCAGTGCACTTGTCTATGGGCTGGTTGCTATTGGCGGTTGGTTAGGCGATAAAGTACTGGGTACCAAACGCGTTATTATGCTGGGTGCGCTCGTTCTGGTCGTTGGCTATGCGTTAGTTGCCTGGTCCGGGCACAATGCCGCCATCGTCTACGCAGGTATGGCAACTATCGCTGTCGGTAATGGTTTGTTTAAAGCTAACCCGTCTGCTTTGCTGTCTACCTGTTACCCGAAAGATGACCCGCGTCTTGATGGCGCATTTACGATGTACTACATGTCCATCAACATTGGTTCATTCTTTTCCATGCTTGCCACTCCATGGCTGGCAGCAAAGTTCGGCTGGAGCATCGCATTTTCACTGAGTGTTGTGGGTATGCTGATTACCGTAGTGAACTTTGCGTTCTGTAAAAAATGGGTAAAAGATTTCGGTTCCAAACCGGATTTCGCACCGGTTGACCTGCGTAAACTGTTTGCCACCCTGGTCGGTGTTCTGGTTCTGGTTGCCCTTGCTACCTGGTTGCTGCATAACCAGCAAATCGCGCGTATTGCATTGGGCGTCATCGCTCTGGGTATCATCGCCATCTTTGCCAAAGAAGCCTCTGCCCTGCAAGGCGCGGCGCGCCGTAAAATGATTGTTGCCTTTCTGCTGATGCTGGAAGCCGTGGTCTTCTTTGTGCTTTACAGCCAGATGCCAACTTCGCTGAACTTTTTTGCTATCCGTAACGTTGAGCACAGTATTTTAGGTATCGCTTTCGAGCCAGAGCAATACCAGGCACTGAACCCGTTCTGGATTATGATTGGCAGCCCAATTCTTGCAGCGATTTACAACAAAATGGGC
Source organism: Mangrovibacter sp. MFB070 (assembly GCF_000705335.1). Taxonomy (NCBI): domain Bacteria; kingdom Pseudomonadati; phylum Pseudomonadota; class Gammaproteobacteria; order Enterobacterales; family Enterobacteriaceae; genus Mangrovibacter; species Mangrovibacter sp. MFB070. The sequence goes on along the minus strand of NZ_JJMI01000022.1, from coordinate 550,772 downwards.
GACCGCCTGCCAATGCCAGTTAAGTTTGCGATTGGTATGGTTCTGTGCTCCGGCGCATTCCTTATCCTGCCGTTGGGTGCCAGCTTCGCGACCGATGCAGGCATCGTGTCTGTAAACTGGTTAATCGCCAGCTATGCACTGCAAAGTATTGGTGAACTGATGATCTCCGGCCTGGGCCTTGCAATGGTGGCACAATTAGTTCCACAGCGCCTGATGGGTTTCATCATGGGAAGCTGGTTCCTGACCACAGCTGGCGCGGCCATTATTGCCGGTAAAGTCGCCAACCTGATGGCTGTACCAGAGAATGTTACAAACCCGGTAGAATCTCTGCAGGTTTACGGTCATGTCTTCCTGCAAATTGGGATTACCACCGGCATCATTGCCCTGTTGATGCTGCTGACTGCGCCTAAATTAAACCGCATGACGCAGGATGACGATAAAAAAGCCAGCGCACCGCAAACCGCGACTGCCTGATTTTTCTGGGGAAACAGCGTTATCGCCACTGTACTCAGGTACAGTGGCGAGTAGCCACTCATCGGACCTTGTGATTACCGCGTTTATCTGCTCTCTTTCTGCTTTTCTTTCTCTGCCTTGCCAACTACCATCCTTCTAAGCGATTTCTAACTACCAGGCGCTTACACAAGGAGTCTTACCAATGAAATTGTTTTATAAAGCAGGCGCATGCTCACTGTCGCCGCATATTGTTCTGCGTGAAAGCGGGCTTGATTTCACCTTGTCACAGGTGAACCTGCAGGAAAAGTCCACTGAAAGTGGTGAAGATTTCTGGTCTATTAACCCCACCGGGCAGGTTCCGGCACTGCTGTTAGATAACGATACATTACTGACAGAAGGTGCAGTTATTGTGCAATATATTGCGGACCAGGTACCAGACCGCCAGCTTCTCCCACCAGTTGGCACTCTGTCACGCTACCAGGCGCTATCCTGGCTTAACTTTATCGCTACGGAGTTACACAAAGGGTTCACGCCTTTGTTTTCATCCGAAACACCTGATTCATACAAAGCTTCCTGTATCGCCAAACTGTTGAAAAAGATGGGGTTGGTTAACGACGCACTTAGTGATAAACCATGGCTAATGGGGCAGCGCTTTAGCGTAGCTGACGCTTATTTGTTTACTGTGCTCAACTGGGGATATGCGCTGTCACTGGATATGAACCAGTTCGAACATATTAATGCGTTTATGGAAAGGATGCGTGCCCGCCCGGCTGTTATAGCGGCACTGAAAGCTGAAGGGCTCATATAATTGCTCCATCCCTGGAGCTTACAGTACTGCTGGCAGCACCGTATCAATAATTTTCTTGCGGGCAGTCAAAGCTGTTTGCTATGAAACCACTGCTCAGGGCGGGCTATTTCGTCTTGGGCAGCAACAACTTGCAGCTCATACTCACCCATTTGTTTTGTGGTTTGCATGATGGCATACACCGCAGCAGTAACATGTTCCAGCGCATCCTGGACTGTTGCCCCTTGCAGCAATTTCACCAACAGCAAACCGCTGGTTACATCACCTACGCCCACGGGCTGGCGCGCACCAAAATCAACCAGCGGGCGGCTGATATGCCAGGCCGCATCATTGGTTACCAGCAGCATTTCAAAACAGTCCGGGTTATAACCGGCTCGTGCCAAATGTTTCACCAGGACGATTTCCGGCCCTTTGGCAATCAGTTCACGCGCGGTACTGACAGCTTCGGCAACATTACTGACGGAGTGGCCGCTGAGCATTTCCAGCTCCAGCAGGTTCGGCGCAATAATATCTGCCGCAGGCAACGCACTGCGGGCATGAAATTCCGCCACACCAGGCGCTACAATGCAGCCTTTTTCCGGGTGGCCCATAACCGGGTCACAGAAATAACGGGCTGAAGGGTTAGCCTGCTTTACCTGTTCCACAATACGTAAAATGTGTTGCCCCTGCTCTGCCGAGCCAAGGTAGCCGCTCAGGACAGCATCACAACGTGCTAATTCGCCAATGTCCGCAATGCCCTGCACAATATCGGTTAAATGCGACGGCGTCATGATGATGCCAGTCCATTTGCCATATTGCGTATGGTTGGAAAACTGAACGGTATTCAGCGGCCAGACATTGGCGCCAAGACGTCGCATCGGAAATTCAGCCGCACTGTTCCCCGCGTGGCCAAAAACCACGTGTGATTGTATAGCGAGGATATTTTTCATGACTAACCTGGTGATGAGTGTAGTGAGTGTTGTTGAGAAAAAATAAAGGCGTGGTTTTCCACGCCTTGTGATTATTAATTATTTCCAGCAAACGAGGCAGTAGTTTTTCTTACCACGGCGTAACAGGGTGTAACGGCCAAACAGGTAGTCTGCGTCAGTAAAGCTGTACTCCGCATCGCTCTGTTTTTGCCCATTAACAGAAACTGCGTTGGACGCGATGGTTTTACGCGCCTGACCACGAGAAGGTTGCAGTTCACTGTCTACCAGAGCCTGCTGGAGATCCGCCCCTTTATCCAGTTCAACCATCGGCACGCCGTCTTGCGCCAGTTGTGCAAAGTCATTCTCAGTCAGATCTTCCAGGTGGCCATTGAACAGGCTTTCAGTAATACGTTTTGCCGCAGCCAGCCCTTCGTCACCATGTACCAGGCGAGTAACCTGTTCTGCCAGCACGTACTGTGCTCGCGGTGCAGTGCCACTGTTTTTGTCTTCTTCTTCCAGTGCATTGATTTCTTCAAGGCTCATGAAAGTAAAGAACTTCAGGAAGCGGTAAACATCCGCATCGGCGGTATTAATCCAGAACTGGTAGAATTTGTACGGGCTGGTTTTCTTCGGATCAAGCCACACCGCACCACCTTCTGTTTTACCAAATTTAGTGCCGTCTGCTTTAGTAATCAACGGTACCGTCAGGCCAAATACCTGTTTCTGGTGAAGACGGCGGGTTAAATCGATACCCGATGTAATGTTTCCCCACTGATCCGAACCACCAATTTGCAGTTCAACACCGTGTAAATCATTCAGGCAGGCAAAATCATAGCCCTGCAGCAGGTTATAGGAGAATTCAGTAAAGGAGATACCGACATCGTCACGGTTAAGGCGTTGTTTCACCGCTTCTTTGTTAATCATCTGGTTAACAGAAAAGTGCTTGCCGATATCGCGCAGGAAAGTCAGCACGTTCATGCTGCCAAACCAGTCGTAGTTATTTGCAGCAATAGCGGCGTTGTCACCACAGTTAAAATCAAGGAATGGCGCTACCTGGCGGCGAATCTTATCCACCCACTCCTGAACGGTTTCTGTGGTATTGAGCTTACGTTCTGTTGCTTTAAAACTGGGATCGCCAATCAGCCCGGTAGCGCCACCAACCAGTGCAACCGGTTTGTGGCCTGCTTCCTGAAAACGCTTCAGGCACAACAATGGAACCAGATGGCCCAAATGCAAGCTGTCGGCAGTCGGATCAAAGCCGCAATAGAGTGCGATTGGCCCCTGCGCCAGTCGTTCCACCAGCGCGTCTGCATCCGTCACCTGAGCAATAAGCCCACGCTCTTGCAATTGTTTAATCAAGTTGCTGCTTGCCATCAAATTCTCCATGTTTTATACGATTGCACCTTTACCGGCACACAAGTCTGTTGCGCGCACTGGCGCTGAGACATTAAAAGTCAGGGAGGCAATAGAATAAAGCGCTGGCCTGCATTGCGCCAGCGCTAACGTGACTATTTCCGGTGATTAAGGTGCCAGGCGGTCGATTTTCCAGGTATCCGCATCGCGCTGGTATAAAAAACGGTCATGCAGGCGGTGTTCTCCACCCTGCCAGAATTCCATTTGCTCAACACTCACCCGGAATCCCCCCCAGAAACTGGGCAGCGGAATTTCTCCGGCCTGGAACTTCTGTTTTATCTCCAGGAATTTACTTTCCAGGATATTACGCGCACTGATGCGCGAAGACTGCCGGGAAACCCAGGCGCCAATCTGGCTGTCGCGCGGGCGGCTGTGAAAATACTTCATTACATCCACAGTGGACAGGCGCTCAGCTTTACCCGTCACAGCGACCTGGCGGTCAAGCATATGCCAGGGGAACAATAAACTGATACGTGGGTTATGCTCCAGATGAGCGGCCTTACGGCTGCCCAGGTTGGTGTAAAACACCATGCCCCGGGAGTCGAAATGCTTGAGCAGAACAATACGCTGCCAGGGTTGCTGGTTCTCATCCACAGTGGCGACAACCATTGCCGTTGGGTCTGCAAGGCGTGCATCACACGCCTGTCCAAGCCAGCGTTCAAATAAAGTCAGCGGGTCGTCGGTCAGGTCTTTACGGCGTAACCCGCCTCGGGTGTATTCACGGCGCAGACTGGCAATCTGCTGTAAGGATTCGTTGTCAGACATAGCAGGTATTCAGAAATCAACAGGTTGGTCTATTCTGCGCCCCACATCGTTAAATCTCAATCCTTGTTGCTCACTAACTGGCAGTTGTGTAACACCACTGTATCCCGGCGGTATACTGTTGCTTTATCACCCTTAGACCAGAAGACGTATATGCCATCTGTATACCGGGCTCCTGAAGCAGACAAGCCTTGTTGCAGGTGCAATAGTTTATTGTCCAGCACAAAACTGGCAGACTGCCTTTGCTGGTTGATATCAACGGCGAGAGGTTTTTCATCACACTGGTAGTTAAGGGTATCGGTGTGAATTTCATCGATAAGGTGTTGGTAAGTGGTACAGCCGCTCAATAAGAGCGGGAGAATAAGCAGGCTTTTTTTCATAATGCAGTCCATCCGCAAACAAGCGGAGCCACAATCACTCCGTTTGTTTGAGTCTAGCCTGTTTAGCAAGCCATCCCTGTCAGTTAACTCTGATTTATCCTGTTATTAGCCGGATAAATCGCACCAAGGATAGTTTCCTCCCGCGCGCCAGTCACCGAAGGCATATTGCCTGGTAACCCGGCAATAGTGCGGGCGGCAAGCCAGGCAAATGCCAGTGCTTCCATATCATCGCCACTGATCCCGGCGTTGTCTGTTGTTCCCACTTCCGTACCTGGCAATAACGCAGCCAGCCGGGCCATCAGCAGCGGGTTGCGGCTGCCACCACCACAGACTAACAGCCGCTCACAACCACCACTCAACTGAATTTGCTCAGCCACAGTCGCGGCCGTAAGCTCCAGTAAGGTCGCCTGGATATCTTCGGCAGGTAACACAGGGAAAGCCGCCAGATGCCGTTCCAGCCAGCCGAGGTTAAAGTATTCACGGCCAGTGCTTTTAGGTGACGGCAACCCAAAGTACGGGTCACTTTGCATTTGTTGTAGCAACGGTACTACGACCTGGCCTTTGCGAGCCCACACGGCGTCTTTATCGAAAGGTTTGCCTTTGTTACGCCAAATCCACGCATCCATTAACATGTTTCCCGGGCCTGTATCGTAGCCCCGGACAGGTAAACCTGGCGTCAGGATAGTCATATTGGCAATGCCGCCAACATTCAACACAACACGGCGCTCAACCGGGTGGGATAACAATGCGGCATGAAAAGCAGGCACCAGCGGAGCCCCTTGCCCACCAACAGCGATATCCCGGCGGCGGAAGTCGCCAACGACAGTCACACCAGTGCGCGCCGCAATAATATTATTATCGCCTATCTGCAAAGTATGAGGGGTATCACCCAACGGCTCGTGCCACACTGTTTGGCCGTGGCAGCCTATTGCCACGATGTCTTTCGCCTGCACACCTTCGTTATGCATTAAAGCGAGAATGGCCTCAGCGAACAGTTGCCCAAGACGGGAATCGAGTTGCCCCAGTGCCGAAAGTGTTAATGCCTGCCCCTGGCAGATATCCAGCACCGCCTGTTTTATTTCCAGAGGGATAGGCCAGGTGATACTGGCTTGTTGTGCCACCATATGGCTGTCTATCGCCACCAGCACCACATCCACACCATCCAGACTGGTCCCGGACATTACGCCGATGTATCGCCCCGATCTCATATACCGTCCTTTGTCATTATTTTACATTAACAATTGCACCACATATCCCCGGGTATTGCCATGAAAGCGTAATATTTTCTAACAACTCGCTACAGCCGTTCTCCACCTCTCTGACGTATGTTGACGTCCGGTTCAAACATGGACTTTTATTATTTTGAGCATGTTTCCTGGCGACGGCATTAAATTCGTCCCTTTATTACCGTATAATTTATCCAGGATGATGCCCTGTCCGGGCATTACCAGGAAAAAGGAGAGTCATAGATGATTTCACGTGTGCTGGTTATTTCTTTCGTCGGGCTTACGCTGGCGGGCTGTGTTAACAATGATACCTTGTCAGGGGATGTATACAGCGCGTCTGAAGCTAAGCAAGTACAAAGCGTGACCTATGGTACCCTGGTGTCCGTTCGTCCGGTTCAGATTCAGGGCGGTGACGACAGCAACGTTATTGGCGCAATTGGCGGTGCTGTGTTAGGCGGATTTTTGGGTAATACAGTTGGCGGCGGTACTGGTCGTTCTCTGGCTACAGCCGCAGGTGCCGTTGCCGGTGGTGTAGCAGGCCAGAGCGTTCAGGGCGCCATGAACAAAACTCAGGGGGTAGAACTGGTTATTCGTAAAGATGACGGGAATACCATCCAGGTTGTTCAGAAACAGGGTGATACCCGTTTCTCTGCGGGTCAGCGTGTGAAAATGGCCACTAATGGCCGCCAAATCACCGTTTCGCCAAACTAATACGTTAAGTGGTGGTCTGTTCAGGCCACTTCAGACTGATGATCTGTATCATTTATCACACTCACTTTTGAGTATGATACAGATCATCGCATAAATGTGGGGAGCACGAACTCAGTGGTGGCCCGTGCCACGGCAGAAAAGCATTTCCCTTCTTTCACGCAGAAACACTTTTGTGAACGAGCAGGTGCTCAAACTGGCCACAGCACTCGAGCAAAGTCACTATTGCGGCTTATGGCCTGTATCATCATCATTCTGAGCTATTTTTAATTTTTCTTTGTTCTTCTGGCTATTACCCCGTTTAAATCATTTATTCTTTTGCTTGTAAATCAAGAATATTTCGTTCCAGCCGACCAATAAGACTAATCAGGGTATCAATTTCCTGCTGGCTGACTCCGCCTAAAATTTCGCCGCGAGTACGGCTAATCACCTGTTCCATTTGTTCGATAATCGGTTGTGCTTTATCTGTGAGCTTAATACGTTTGGCACGGCGGTCATTAGCACAAGTATGGCGTGAGATAAGGCCTTTTTGCTCAAGCTGGTCGAGAGTACGAACCAGTGAAGGCTGTTCAATCCCGATAGCCTTGGCCAACTGTATTTGTGATTGTTCCGGCGGAAGCTGGTGAATATTATGCAAAGTAACCCAATGCGTTTGCGTTAATTCCAGTGGTTTCAGGCGCAGATCAATCAGAGCACGCCATACGCGCACCAAACGAGCAAGGTCAGATCCGAGTGGTGATTCCAATTTCATCTCCTTATAATTAGCTTGCTAAGTTATTATACTTGTTACAGACTAGTTTGCAGACGTTCAGATTTCAATACAAACCCTTAGTTTTAGTGAAGTTAAACAAGTATCGTTACTTTATTCTACATAGTTGTGGAATGAATGGCAGTCATCAGCATGGTTTAAAGGGATATTCCTGTGAATTTTTTTGCCTTCTCGTCTGGCCTGGTTTCCCGGGACCTGGTTGCCGGGTCGTCGGTCTACTTTCCTCCGTTATTTAAAGCAGTACTTATCGGTTTTTTTATTTGGCTAATTTTACACCGAATACTCCGGGACTGGATGTACTCAGGTGACATCTGGCACCCCACGCTTATGGACCTTTCCCTTTTTGCCCTGTGTGTCAGCAGCGGTATGTTAATGCTGGCATTGGGATAACATCGCATGAACCTGAAGACGCTTAAGTATTTTTCTGGCCTGCTGATTTTTGCTTGTGCAGTAGTTGCCGGATGGATGGTCTGGAATTACTACATGCAATCACCCTGGACCCGCGATGGTAAAGTCAGGGCTGAAAAAATCGGTATTACTCCCCAGGTTTCGGGGCGAATTGTTGCCCTTAATGTTAAGGATAACCAGTATGTCCGTGCGGGTAGCGTCCTGTTCCGGCTCGACGACACCCCCTGGCAAATTGCCAAACTTGATGCGACAGCCAAACTTGCCAGCGCCCAGGCTGGACTGGCAAAAGCAACACGGGAAGCCGCTCGCCGCCATAACCTCCCGGCAAACCTGCTGGCGGGTGAAGAGATGGATAACGCCAACATCAGTGTGAAGACAGCACAGGCCGGGGTTAATGCGGCGCAAGCCGCACTGGATAAGGCCAACTGGGAAATTAGCCAGGCGATTGTCAGTGCCCCGCAGGATGGCTGGGTCACTAACTTATCCACCCGTGTTGGGGATTATGCCACGGCAGGTAATGCTGTATTTGCTCTGGTTGAAAGCCACTCTTTCTATGTTGTTGGGTATTTTGAAGAAACCAAACTTCGCCACATACAACCCGGAGACCCGGCAAAAATCCTGCTGTACAGCGATGACACCCCGTTACAAGGCAGAGTTGCAAGTATTGGCAGGGCGATATATGACCAAAGTGTGGAAGCTGACTCAGGCTTGATTGCCGATATCAAACCCAACGTGCCGTGGGTGCGCCTGGCGCAACGTGTCCCGGTAAGAATCACTCTGGACACCATTCCTCAGGGCGTAACACTGGTGTCCGGTACTACCTGTACTGTCGCTATCGAGCCAGAAAGAAAATGATACTGAACAGTCTGCGGCTAACATCCCTGCCCTGGTTTAACGCCCGGCCTGGGCAATGGCGTTATGCTTTACGCAATGCCATCGCCATGTGCCTGGCGCTTGCCATCGCCTATGCGTTGCAACTGGATGAACCCTACTGGGCCATGACATCGGCAGCCGTTGTCAGTTTTCCCACTCAGGGTGGCGTTATCAGCAAAAGTCTCGGGCGAATTGCAGGCAGTATTCTGGGCGCATTTGCCGCACTGTTTATTGCCGGGCACACACTTGATGACCCCTGGTTGTTTACCTGGGCGATGGCCAGTTGGCTGGCTGTGTGCACGCTGATGGCCAGTCAGTTTCAATACAATGTCGCATACAGTTTCTCGCTGGCGGGCTATACCGCGGCTATTATCGCATTTCCATTACTCAACACGGTATCAACCACCGAGCTTTGGGATGTTGCGCAATCGCGGGTGTGTGAAGTGATTGTCGGTATTTTATGCGGTGGGTTAATGATGATGGTGTTGCCGGGTACCGCCGACGGGACAACCCTGCTCAATACACTTACCAACCTGCACCAACGGTTACTTGAGCACGCTAAATTACTTTGGCGCCAGGAAACAACGGATGAGATCCGTACTGCTCACGAACGTATGATAAGCCAGATCCTGACCACGAACCTGCTACGGGTTCAGGCATTCTGGAGCCATTACCGTTTTCGCCACCAAAACCCACGCATTAACTACCTGCTGCACCAGTACTTGCGGGCAATCAGTGTCACTTCGGGTATTCGCCGTTTATTAATTAACTGGCCCAACGCGCCAGCACATCTCTGGCCGGCAATTGAACAGTTACTGGCGCAGTTAGGCAATCCACAAGCAGATGCACTGCATATCGCCCGAAGTCTTGCCAGCCTGAAACCACCAGAACACGCAGATTACCACTACCGAGCGTTCTGGTTTCGGCTGTCGCATTATTGCCAGTTACTGCAAAACTGCCGCCGGGAGCTTTTGCAACTCACATTGCCGGAAGGCCGCCCGGTTAAAGCTGTACCGCGAACGCCTGCGCTTGCCCGCCATACCGACTGGCTTGAATCCGTTTGGGCCGCACTGCGCACTTTTTGCGTGATTAGCGTGACCAGTGCCTGGAGTATTGGCAGCCAGTGGGATGAAGGCGGCGCAGCCCTGACACTGGCAGCCATTTGTTGTGTTCTTTATGCCACCACACCCACAGCATTATTTTCCTTAACTCTGTTATTGCGCACCCTCTTGTTGCTGTCTTTGTTCAGCTTTGCTGTGAAATTCGGTCTTATGGTACAGATAACTCAGCTGTGGCAATTTCTGCTGTTTCTGTTCCCTTTATTACTGACCATGCAATTGATAAAGCAACAGCACCCCAAATTTGCCGGGCTCTGGGGGCAGCTCATTGTTTTTATGGGATCATTTATTGCCGTCACTAACCCGCCGGTTTATGACTTTGCAGACTTCCTGAACCAAAATCTGGCTAAAATATTGGGTGTTGGTCTGGCGTGGGTCGCCTTTTCTGTATTAAGGCCGGGGTCGGATAACCTGAAAAGCCGTCGCCATATTCGTGCATTACGCCGGGCTTTTATTGACCAGTTAAGTCGCAGGCCTGCGCGTACACAGTCAATGTTCGAATCTTTGGTGTATCACCTGGTGAGTCAGTTGAATAGTAGTAAAGACGAAGCAAGCCGGCGCTGGTTGCTGCGCTGGGGTGTGGTACTACTGAATTGTTCACACGTTGTATGGCAATTGCGCTCCTGGGGCGCACCTGGCGACCCACTTACCCAGGTACGTGACGTTGCTCTTCACTTAGTGCAGGGCGTTATGACTGAGCGGGGGGTTCACCACCGTAGCCTGGACAATGCTCTCACCACGTTGAAAACGCTGACTACAACACTTGAGCGCCATCACCGGGAGGATGCCCGTAACCTGGCTTCCCATATCTGGATGTTATATTGCTCGCTGTCTCAGTTACAACTGGCACCCGTTCTCCCTGCTATTGAGCAAAATACACAATGCTGAACCGCAACCTTACATAATTCATGGTTGATAATGATTATCATTACTGTTAACTTATTTTCCACGGCATGGCGAGTAACGACCTCAATCGTGCCGTACGACATTGCTCACATTGCTTCCAGTATTGTTTGCCCGTCCTCTGGACGGGCTTTTTTTTAGCTACGGGAAAAATGGTTTCTTCAGGGAACATCGTAACCCAGTGCGGCTTTACGGATACTGAACCACTGTGTGCGGGTTAATTTTACGTCCAGCGCCCCAACAGCATCACGCACCCGGTTAATTTTACCAGAGCCAATAATAGGCAGTGGCATGCTCGGGAGTGCAAGAATCCAGGCATATACAACCTGTTCAAGGCTCTGAGCGCCGGTTTGCCCGGCAACTTTCCCCAGCATATCCCGCAGTGCAGCAAATTCAGGAGAAGAAAACAAACGCCCGCCTCCCAGGCACGACCATGCCATAGGGCGGACACGCAATTGCTGCATCTGATCCAGTGTGCCATCAAGTAACAGAGGTTGGTGTACGGGAGAGATTTCCACCTGGTTAGTGACCAGGGAGAAAGGCAACCTTGACTGAAGCAGGGAATACTGGGCCGGTGTAAAATTCGATACGCCAAAATGGCGCACTTTGCCACTCTGGTGCAGTTCAAGGAAAGCCTGTGCGACCTCGTCTGCATCCATCAGTGGGTCCGGGCGGTGTATCAGGAGTAAATCAAGGTAATCTGTGGCGAAGTGGCGCAGCGAGTTTTCGGCACTGCTGATAATATGCTGTTTATCTGTTATGTAGTGCCCAATCGTATTGCCAGGTCGAGCCAGCGTGGCAATACCGCATTTAGTGACGATTTCCAGTTTTTCGCGCAGCGCAGGTGCCAGTTTCAACGCTTCGCCAAAAGCAGATTCACACTGGTAATCACCATAGATATCGGCATGGTCAACCGTGGTAATACCCAATTCCAGATGTTGCTCAATAAATGTAACCAGCGACTGAGGTGACATCCCCCAGTCCATTAACCGCCAGTACCCCATGACAAAACGTGAAAACTCTGGCCCCTGAGGCGCGATGGCTAAACGCTGCATAGTTCGTTCCTGTTTTAACAAATAATTCAGGCGAGTATAGCCCGCCTCGCCGGTTAAAACAGTGACGGTTGTTGGTCTGTATCATCAGATACTGGCTTACCTGCCCGCAATTTGCGCAGCATACGCTGGCGGCACAGCCTGATAACATCCTGTTTTTGCGCATCTGACATTTTTTGCCAGTTAAAACGTTCCTCGCGGCTGCGCATGCAGCCACGACAATAACCTTTATCATCGCTCTGGCAAATTCCCCGGCACGGGCTTGGCACCGGAAAAAACTCTAACTGCTCAGCCACAATTCAACCTCATCAACCCCATTCAGTTATTGAAGACGTTATCTGCCAGTGGTGCAAGTTTCGCAGGCCATGAGGCCGGTCACAGTGCATAAAAAAGCAGCAGTTCATTCATATCATATTATCCGGTCACTGATGTGCTTTATTTATCCTGATTAGTCATTAATCAAAGGATTAAGGTTTTACTAATCTTTGCCGGATAAAGTGAGATACTGTTCACTTCCCTGACAATGAATACAATAATGTTTAAAAAGTTACAGTGTAACGATTCGCAGTTTACACTTTTCAGCGCGCTCATTTTCACTTTGATTAACAGCCTGTTTATTGCTCGTTGTTGGGGAATTATTCACCCGAACAATTTGCATACCATACTGTTTGCCCTGAGTATTCCTCTGGTACTGTTTGCGGCATGGACCATTATTTTCAGTCTCTTCGCCCTGCCCTGGCTGAGAAAGCCCCTGCTTGTATTGTTGCTCGTTGGCAGCGCCGCAAGTAACTATTTTATGTTCACCTATGGTGCGGTTATTGACCGCAACATGATGCTCAACATTTTTGATACCAATACACAAGAAGCCACGGCACTGCTAACACCGCAACTGTTTGTATGGCTGGGACTTACCGGGGTTGCTCCTGCGGCTTTATTGTGTGCCATTAAAGTGCGCAAGGAACGTTGGTGGGGCGTGCTGTTATTGCGTGGGTTGATGGTCATCAGCGCCATTATGGTTATTCTTTTGTCTGCCAGCACGTTGTACAAAGATTATGCATCACTGTTTCGTAACAACAAAGAAGTGGTCAAAATGGTGACCCCACCCAATTATGTCACTGGTTTCATTCAATTCACGCACAAGCAATTGGCAGGTAATACCAGCCAACTTATCAGGCAGGGTGAAGATGCCACCAAAGGCGCGTTAATTCGCAGCCAGAGCAAAAAAACAGTGGTGATTCTGGTTCTGGGCGAGGCATCCCGGGCACAAAACTATTCGCTGGGCGGGTACTCGCGTGATACCAACCCGGAACTGAGCAAGCGAGATGTTATTTGGTTCAACCATGCTACATCATGCGGAACGGAAACAGCCGTTTCGGTGCCCTGCATGTTCTCCGGAATGACCCGCAGCCAGTATGATGCAGACCTGGCACACCACAAAGAAGGTCTGATGGACGTTCTGGCTCATGGTGGAATTAATGTACTGTGGCGGGAAAACGACGGTGGTTGTAAAGGTGCCTGCACTCGCATCCCTCATACAGACATGACTAAATGGAACCTGAATGATGTCTGCCACGATGGTATTTGCCTGGATGATGCCAACTTGTATCGCCTGCCAAATATTCTGGATGGTATTCAGCATGATACTGTTATTGTTTTGCATTTAATGGGCAGCCACGGCCCGGCGTATTATGAACGCTACCCACAGAAAATGCGCCGCTTCACGCCAACTTGTGATACCAACCAGATTCAGGATTGCAGCCGTGACGCGCTCATCAATACTTATGACAATTCAATTTTATATACAGATGATATTGTCAGCCGCACAATAGATATGCTGAAACAGCACACTGACATGAATACCGCGCTGGTGTATTTATCCGACCACGGTGAGTCTCTGGGCGAAAATGGGATCTATTTGCATGGTACTCCCTGGCTTATCGCGCCAGACCAGCAAACCCATATCCCGCTGTTATTTTGGTTGTCGGATAATTACTCTCAGGGTTTCCATATCAATCGCCCCTGCCTGCAACAAAAAGGCAAAAATGATGAGGTTTCTCAGGACAACCTTTTCTCCACGCTGCTTGGTATGATGGATATTCGCACCCACGTCTACCAGCCAGGTCTGGACTTGCTGGCCACCTGCCGCCAGTAAGGACCGTAGTAAAGAAACCGCACGCAAGGATAAGCCCAGTCTCTTGCGTGCGACCAGTCGTTCTATTAATTTTTTCTTCTCAACAAGACGACCGGTCTATTAAAGAGGTTTTATGTCTGCAGATAAATTATTCACTCCACTGAAAGTGGGCGCCGTTACCTTATCTAACCGCGTATTAATGGCGCCACTTACTCGCCTGCGTAGCATTGAACCAGGACAGGTGCCAACCGCACTGATGGCCGAATACTACCGCCAGCGCGCATCTTCGGGTTTGATTATTTCTGAAGCGACTAACATTTCCCCACAAGCCCGGGGTTATGAAGGTGCGCCCGGCATTCACAGCGCAGCACAGATTGCCGCCTGGCACAAAATCACTGACAGTGTTCACCAGGAACACGGCCATATTGCTGTTCAACTGTGGCATACAGGCCGTATTTCCCATTCTTCCCTGCAACCTGAAGGTAAAGCCCCGGTCGCGCCTTCTGCTATTCGGGCAGAAACACGCACTACGCTCAGGGATGAAAACGGGCATGCAGTAAGAGTGGACACCACAGAACCACGAGCACTGACAACAGAGGAAATCCCGGGGATAGTGGCGGACTTTCGCCAGGCGGTAGTCAATGCCAAAACAGCCGGGTTCGATCTTATCGAGTTGCACAGCGCACATGGTTATTTGCTGCATCAGTTCCTGTCTCCGGCATCGAACCAGCGCACAGACCAGTATGGTGGCAGTATCGAAAACCGCTCCCGCCTGGCTCTTGAAGTGGTCGATGCGGCCTGTGAAGCCTGGTCAGCCGACCGTATTGGTATCCGGATTTCACCTCTTGGCCCGTTTAATGGGCTGGATAATGGTGAAGACCAGGAAGAAGCTGCGCTGTATTTTATTGAAGAGCTGAATAAACGCGGCCTGGCTTACCTGCACATTTCCGAACCGGACTGGGCAGGTGGCAAACCATACAGCGATGCCTTCCGTCAGGCGGTACGTGACCGTTTCAGTGGTGTTATCATTGGTGCCGGAGCTTACACGCCTGAGAAAGCACAGGCGCTTATTGAACGCGGTTTGATTGATGCCGTCGCCTTTGGGCGTAGCTATATCTCAAACCCTGACCTGGTGGCTCGCCTCCAGCATAACGCCCCACTCAATACCCCGCGCCCGGAAACTTTTTATGGCGGGGATGCTCAGGGTTACACCGATTACCCCACTCTCTGATTCATTGCATTGATAGCGGCGCAGGTTCGCCGCTATACTTGGTTCCCCTGTGTACCAACTGATGAAACACTAACGGAAGAGGAAAATTATGCGCTTACTCCACACTATGCTCCGCGTCGGGGATCTCCAGCGCTCTATTGCGTTTTATACTGAAGTTCTGGGTATGAAACTCCTGCGTACCAGTGAAAATCCAGAATACAAATACTCCCTGGCATTTGTTGGCTATGGTCAGGAAAGCGATGAAGCAGTGATTGAGCTGACCTGGAACTGGGGCGTTGACAGTTATGAAATGGGTACGGCTTTTGGTCATATCGCCATTAGCGTAGATGATGCCGCACAGGCATGTGAGCGCATTCGCCAAAACGGCGGTAAAGTCACCCGTGAAGCAGGTCCGGTAAAAGGCGGTACAACGGTTATCGCTTTTGTTGAAGATCCGGATGGTTATAAAATCGAGCTGATTGAAGCCAAAGACGCAGGCAAAGGCCTGGGTAACGCATAATCACTCTCTGGCGGGCTTTTTATGCCCGCCTGCTGCATCCCCTCCTGAAATTTGCCATAATGCGCGCAGCTTTTACCGCAATAATGAGACGCTGATGTCGGAAAATGTTCAACTAAACGGTCTGAATGACCGCTTTCGTGGTTTTTATCCTGTTGTGATTGATGTCGAAACGGCTGGTTTTAACGCCCAGACGGACGCACTGCTGGAAATTGCCGCTGTCACGTTAAAAATGGATGAAGAAGGCTGGCTTTCAACTGACCAGACGCTGCATTTCCATGTCGAGCCGTTTGAAGGTGCCATTCTTAACCCGGAAGCACTGGCTTTTACGGGGATCGACCCTCACAACCCATTGCGCGGCGCGGTTACAGAGTACGAAGCGCTGCACGCCATTTTTAAAATGGTGCGTAAGGGAATCAAGGATCACGGGTGCTCGCGGGCTATTATCGTGGCGCACAATGCTAATTTTGATCACAGTTTTTTAATGGCGGCGGCGGAGCGTAGCTCACTCAAACGCAACCCGTTTCACCCATTTGGTACTTTTGATACCGCCGCACTCAGCGGTCTGGCGCTGGGCCAGACAGTGCTGGCTAAAGCCTGCCAGACTGCAGGTATCGCGTTTGATAACGCTCAGGCGCATTCCGCCTTATATGATACTGAACAGACTGCACTACTGTTTTGTGAAATTGTTAACCGCTGGAAACGCCTTGGTGGCTGGCCTGTGGCACTGCCGCAGGATACCGCAGAGAGCGAGCAGGTATAACGTTCTACGGGCCCAGGCTACATTTTTTCAGGCTACGGGCAATAAAAAGGCGCCGTATTGGCGCCTTTTTATTTGCGGGTAATAAATTACTCGCTCTGGCTGTCTTCGCGGTGGCGTTCTGCAGCTTCTTTAATCAGCGACTGCAACTCACCACGCTGGTACATTTCAATCACGATATCACAACCGCCAACCAGTTCACCTTCTACCCACAATTGCGGGAAAGTCGGCCAGTTAGCATATTTCGGTAACTCGGCACGGATATCCGGGTTTTGCAAAATATCGACATAAGCAAAGCGCTCACCACAAGCAGATAACGCCTGTACCGCCTGTGCAGAAAAACCGCAACTCGGTAATTTAGGGGAGCCTTTCATATAAAGCAGGATTGGGTTTTCAGCTATCTGGCGCTGAATCTTTTCAATTGTAGAGCTCATTATCTTACTTCCTCAAAGCGGCAGAAAGGCATTGCTGGTCACAGTAAACAGGCCACAAGACTCTGGCCTGCGGTTTCACCTGGCCGGCAATACCGAAACCGTTAAACATGCCTTAAGGATAACAGTTTTCTCAAACAGAGAATACCCTGCGCCAGGTCAAACACTGGTCAGATAAACGTCATATTGGTTATTTTTTTCGCGTATGAACACAAAACCGTAAGGCAATATAAAAAGATTATTAACATTATCGTTTTATCTATATTAGAATCCTTTGGTTTAATCATTTTCTGGCAGGCAATGCGGCCTGCTTTTTCAGGGGACTCAGACGAGTGGCGCGGATAAGCAAACTCTCTATTTCGTTCTGTGCACTGCTAATAACCTTGCCCTGGACGCCTTTAACTCAGGCGTCGGAACATACCCGCCATTCAGCTTTGCAGAAGGCGCAACACAGCAACGTTATTCCCAAACACAGCAGCAAAAAAACCAGTACCCACAGCACCAAATCCACCAGCCGCAAAACCCACAGTGTTTCGGCTTCTGCAAAAAAAACAGTTACAAAAACCACTAAACACACTACGCGCACCGCTAAAAATCATACCAGAGCCACTGTTCATCAAGGCAAGTCTTCTCACCTGGTGCGCAATGAAGTTCAAATGGAAACGGTGTGGACAGAGCAATGTTCACGGGCACGCAAAGGCCATAAAAAACATTGTGTGAAGGTAAAAACAACACGTCCGTTAGCAACTGCCGCACATAAAAAAGTGTTACGCGCTAAAACTGCGGCAATATCCACCTTAATGAATCAGATTGGCAAACCCTACCATTGGGGGGGAAGTTCCCCACGCACCGGGTTTGACTGCAGCGGTTTGGTCTATTACGCCTACAAAGATTTAGTTAAATTCCATATTCCGCGTACTGCCAATGAAATGTATCACCTGAGAGACGCCGCCCCTGTTGACCGCGGGGAACTACAAAGTGGTGATTTAGTGTTCTTCCGTACTGAAGGCCGGGGTACTGCAGACCACGTAGGTGTGTACATTGGTGGTGGGAAATTTATTCAGTCTCCGCGTAGCGGGCAGGACATCCAGATAACCTCCCTGAGTGAAGATTACTGGCAGCGCCACTATGTAGGTGCACGCCGGGTAATGACACCAAAAACCCTGCGATAAAACCTTGCCTGCCCTTGTTTTGGCAGGCAATGCTTTCTTTTTATTCTAGTTTTATATTGGTAATATAAAACCTTATAAAATGTGTTATTTTTGTTAAGTACACAATAACAAGGAGTGAAGCAATGTCATTTGAATTACCTGCATTACCGTATGCAAAAGATGCGCTTGAACCGCACATTTCTGTGGAAACACTGGAATACCATTACGGTAAACATCATCAAACTTACGTGACCAACCTGAACAACCTGGTTAAAGGTACCCCTTTTGAGGGCAAATCCCTTGAAGAGATCATCTGCTCTTCTGAAGGTGGTGTGTTCAATAACGCAGCACAGGTTTGGAACCACACATTCTACTGGAACTGCCTGGCACCTAACGCCGGTGGCGAACCGACTGGTGCAATCGCTGATGCCATCAATGCTGCTTTCGGTAGCTTTGCTGACTTTAAAGCGAAATTTAACGATGCCGCAGCTAAGAACTTTGGTTCTGGCTGGACCTGGCTGGTTAAACAAGCAGATGGCAGCCTGGCTATCGTTTCCACTTCTAATGCCGGCACTCCGCTGACTGCAGGCGCGACACCATTACTGACTGTTGATGTGTGGGAACACGCCTATTACATTGACTACCGTAATTCTCGCCCTAACTACCTGGAGCACTTCTGGGCTCTGGTAAACTGGGAGTTTGTTGCGAAGAACCTCGCTGCGTAATCGTACTAACAGTAAAAAGCGAAGCCTGTGCTTCGCTTTTTTTGGGGCGGGGAAAAGAATGACTTCAGTCAGTTGTTTCACAAACACGGTTATCCGCCTGGCGGTTAATCAATACCAGTAGCAACCCTGTTGCGGCAACTATAGCCCCCATAACGGGTACAGTACTGTAACCCAGGCCCGCAGTTATTACCCCACCACCAGCTGCTGCCCCCAGCGCATTCCCCAGGTTAAAAGCACCAATATTAACTGATGAGGCAAGACCCGGCGCTTCACTGGCAACACGCATTACTCGCATCTGTAAAGGCGGAACGACGCCAAAGGTTGCCGCCCCCCAAACGATCATCATCAATGCGGCTCCGGCATGGCTTTTACCCACCAGCGGCACCAGTGCCATACTGGCAATCAGCAGCACCAGGAAACCAACCAGCGTGCCAGTAACCGATTTATCCGCTAACCGCCCGCCCCAGTAGTTCCCAATAGAAAAACCAACACCGACCAGCACCAGCATGGCAGTGACAAACCCAGGTGTTGCGCCTGTAATGGTTTCCAGTACCGGGGCAATATAGGTGTACAGCGTGAACATCGCACCGGCACCCAATACCGTTGTAAGCAGTGCCGCCAGTACCTGCGGCCGGGCAAGAACCTTCAACTCCTTCGCCACATCCGGCCTGTGGCCTTTGATACTTGCCGGAATAGTCATAAACAAACTGAACATAGCTACCAGCCCCAGCGCACCGATCCCCAGGAAAGCCATACGCCAGCCAATATACTGCCCAAGCCAGGTTGCCGCGGGCACCCCACCAATATTGGCAATTGTCAGCCCCATAAACATTGTTGCAACAGCGCTGGCCTGCTTATTCGCGGGGACGACACTGGCAGCCACCACAGCCCCAAGTCCAAAAAATGCTCCATGGTTCAGGCTGGTTATCACACGGGCAAACATCAACATGCCATAATCCGGAGCCACAGCAGAAAGCACATTACCCAAAGTAAAAATACTCATCAGAAAAACCAGGGCGTTTCGCCGTGAATAACGAGATAACAACAAGGTCATCAGTGGAGCCCCAACCATTACCCCAACGGCATAGGCGCTAATCAGCATGCCGGCAGCGGGAATCGACACATGAACCCCTTCAGCAATAACCGGCAACAGCCCCATAGGTGAAAACTCAGTGGTACCAATCCCAAAGGCCCCTATCGCCAGGGCAAGTAATGGCAAATTGACTTTCATCACTACCTCAATTTTTAGCCTGCGCAAAAAAGCGCGGGCAAAGACAAAAAAGATGAAAACATGATGTCAGTCACACTTCACTTTGAAAAGTGGCAATAGTGATAATAGAGTTTTGCTAAATGGTAAAGAATCAGTGTGGCAGTAAAGAAAATAGCAGGAAGGGAGAAAGGACAACAGCCAGGCGACAGTGTATTAGCAGGCCCTTAGACAGGCACCAAAACTAACAACGCCATCACCTGAGCGATGCTAACTGCGTGAAGCAGTACAGGCCTTAATGCAGGATGGCAATCAGCGCCGTTGCAACAATCAGACCTAAGGTAATAACAGTCGTAGTCAGTGAATATCTCAATTCAGTTGGCATGATTAATTCCTTATTCCCTGTAAAAAGTGGGTGTAGATCATTTTTACACAGTTTGGCCGTAAAATCCTTAAAGATTTAGTTTGATATGTGCTTTAGCACTTCCACTTTTACTCAATATAAGACAAAATCGCACGCTGACTTATTACGTACCGGCCACTATCCCCTCCTTTTCGTTTAATGTCGCAATCCCGGCATGCTGGCAACCCAATTCGTTGCTTACAGGGGTAAGCCCAGGCAAACGTTTAACCAATTAGTTTTCAGGAGTTTAGGATATGGTCTGGAGTGACATCGAATGGCAACTATAAAAGACGTCGCGAAACGCGCAAACGTTTCCACTACAACCGTATCACACGTTATTAACAAAACGCGTTTTGTTGCGGAAGACACCCGTAATGCGGTGTGGGCAGCAATCAAAGAGCTGCATTATTCACCCAGCGCGGTAGCCCGCAGCCTGAAGGTGAACCACACAAAATCAATTGGCCTGCTTTCTACCAGCAGTGAAGCTCCCTATTTCGCTGAGATTATTGAAGCGGTGGAGAACAGCTGTTTCGCCAAAGGCTACACTCTGATTCTCGGCAATGCGCACAATAACTTTGAAAAGCAGCGTGCCTACCTGTCCATGATGGCGCAAAAGCGTGTCGATGGCCTGTTAGTTATGTGTTCAGAATACCCCCAGGAACTGCTTTCTATGCTGGAAGAGTACCGCCACATTCCGATGGTGGTTATGGACTGGGGTGAAGCACGGGCAGATTTTACCGACTCGGTCATTGATAACGCCTTCGAAGGCGGTTACATGGCTGGCCGGTATTTGGTCGAACGCGGGCACCGGGAAATTGGCGTGATATCAGGCCAACTGGAACGTAACACAGGTTCAGGGCGGCTTTCCGGCTTCATGAAAGCAATGAACGAAGCCGGTATCAATGTCCCTGAGTCATGGATTGTTCACGGCGATTTCGAACCTGAATCCGGCTACAACGCCATGCAGCAAATTCTTACCTGCCCGCAGCGGCCTACAGCTGTGTTTTGTGGCGGAGATATTATGGCGATGGGTGCTATTTGCGCGGCAGACGAAATGGGGCTGCGTGTGCCACAGGATATCTCGATTATTGGGTACGATAACGTGCGCAACGCGCGTTACTTTACCCCGGCACTGACCACCGTTCACCAGCCCAAAGATTCTCTCGGCGAAACGGCATTTAATATGCTGCTCGACAGAATTATCAATAAGCGCGAGGAGTCTCAGACAATTGAGGTTCATCCCCGCCTGATTGAACGCCGTTCAGTGGCCGATGGCCCGTTCAGAGATTATCGCCGTTAATCACCTTGCGGGAGCTGGCCTGGCTCCCGCAACCACTCACTGTTCAGTGTGCTGCTGTCGCCCAGGTAATCCAGTACCCACTGTAAAGCCGGTGAGGCATCACTTTGCCGCCATGTCAGGCAACAAGCCGAGTCCGGGTAAGGGTTTTCAAGTTGCACGCTGACCCATTCCCCGCGGTCAATAAACGGCTGCGCCATATGTGCCGGAACCATGCCGATACCGATGCTGTCACTCAGGCAGGCGAAACCACACTGCCAGTCTGGTACCACTATCCGGCGCTGATTACTGAGTTGCCAGGTTATCCTTTTCGGTAGTTCACGCGATGTATCTTCCAGAACCAGAGACGGCCACTGGCGAAGTATGTCATCACCAATTGCACCGTTTATCTGCGCAAGCGGATGCGATGCCGCAACCACACAGCACCATGCCAGGCTACCCATATCACGAAAGCCGTAACGCCCACCAACAGGCACAGCCTGGGTCGCGCCAATTGCCAGTTCTACCCGGCCATCAGCCAGTGCATCCCACACACCATTGAACACTTCCGGCCGCACATGCAATTCCACATCCTGGAAATGGTGATAAAAATCTTGTACCAACTGACGGGTTCTTGCCGGGCGAACGATGGTGTCAACCGCAATCGCCAGTGAACCACGCCAGCCATTCGCTATTTGCTGGCACTGCAGGCGCGTTTCATGCATTTTTTTGATAACACTGCGGCCCTCCTGCAAAAAACAGCGCCCGGCGGGGGTCAGTTCTACATCTTTATGGCGGCGTTCAAACAGCTCGACCGACAGCCAGGATTCCAGTTGCCGCACCGTATAACTGATTGCCGAAGGGACACGGTGCAACTCCTGTGCCGCACCAGTAAAACTGCCATTACGAGCCACGGCATCCACCACTTCAAGCGCATATTCTGACCACATAACCTGCCTGCAAAATTTTTGAAAGGAACATCCAAATTTTAGCGTTTCACAACGGCGGATGCACTTTTTACACTCACGCCACGAATTTTGTTATATCAGGATTGACCATGAGCGCCTCTCGCCTCTTTATTACCTGGCTTGCCGGACTTAGCATGCTGGGCTTTTTAGCAACCGATATGTACCTGCCTGCATTTAGTGCCATTCAGGTTTCACTGGGGGCTCCCCCGTCGGCCATCAGCGCCAGTTTGAGTGTGTTTCTCGCCGGTTTTGCTCTGGCTCAATTAATTTGGGGCCCGCTTTCTGACCATTTTGGCCGCCGCCCTGTTCTGTTAAGCGGGCTGGTGATTTTTGCACTGAGTTGTGCCGGGATTTTTTTCGTCACTTCGCCAACCGCATTTCTGGTATTGCGGTTTATTCAGGCGGTTGGGGTGTGTTGCGCAACAGTAAGTTGGCAGGCGCTGGTTACTGACCGTTTCTCCGGGCAGCAGGCGAATCGTGTTTTTGCCACTATCATGCCTCTGGTTGCGCTTTCCCCGGCACTGGCTCCTCTTGCCGGTAGCTGGGTACTGCGCCATTTTGACTGGCAGGCGATATTCGCCTGCCTGCTGCTCATCACACTTTTGCTGATTTTACCCCTCTGGCATTACACCAGTGCACAACGCCCACAACGTACAGCGCATTCTCAACCCACCCTTTATTCCTCTTTGCTGCGCCATAAAGGGTATTGTGGGAATGTCATTATTTATGCAGCCTGCTCAGCCAGCTTTTTCGCCTGGCTCACGGGTTCCCCCTTTATTCTTCACCAAATGGGTTATGAGCCTGAAGCAATTGGACTGAGTTACGTACCACAAACTCTGGCTTTTTTGCTGGGCGGTTTTGGTTGCCGTAGTGCACTGAAAAAGTGGCAAGGGCAGCAAATGCTACCCTGGTTGTTGGGGATATTTGCTGTGAGTGTGTCCGCTGTTTTTGGTGTCTCGCTGACCACATCCCCTTCTTTGACCAGCCTGCTGGCACCCTTCTGCCTGATGGCGCTGGCAAATGGTGCAATTTACCCTATTGTCGTTGCACAGGCTCTGCAGCCGTTTTCCCAGGCTGCCGGGCGGGCCGCTGCATTACAAAACGCCCTTCAGTTAGGCTTGTGTTTCCTGGCAAGCCTGCTGGTTTCCATGATGGTATCCACACCCCTGATAGCCACCACCAGCATTATGTTAAGCACACTGGTTCTGGTTTGGGTAGGTTACCAGTTACAGGCAATCGCCATTGCCAAAAACCCTCATCCCGCCGGGTCCTCACGTTAGCGATAATGTCATTTTTTTGTAATTAGCTTGCTAACAATTTTCTATTGAATCACATTTTTACGCGGCATATACTGATATGAGGCTCGGGATACCGGGCCTGCAATCATTTTTCGGGGGCTCTGACTCCCGCTTTCAGATGGCCTGTCGTCAGGCGACCACCTGCTTTTATACCGTGTCCGGTTCCGGGCTTATGTTTTTGCTGTGAGACAATTCACAATGTCAAATTAGCGACTACGCTTTTTTAGTGTCTGCTCACAGTCAGGTGATGGAGAAACTATGAGTTCATCGTGTATAGAAGAAGCCGCGATAAAAGATAATGAATGGTTCCGCATTGTCAGTGAGTTGCTGTCACGTGCGGGTGTCGCGATAAATGGTAATAGTCCTGCGGACATCCAGGTCAAAAATCCTGATTTCTTTAAACGCATACTGCAGCAAGGTTCTTTGGGGCTGGGTGAAAGTTATATGGACGGCTGGTGGGATTGCGACCGTCTTGATCTGTTTTTCACCAAAGTCCTCAGAAATGGTCTGGAAAACCAGGTACCCCATCATTTTAAAGATACTTTGCGTGTTCTGTCCGCTCGTCTGTTTAATCTGCAAAACCGTAAACGTGCCTGGATTGTTGGTAAAGAGCATTACGACCTGGGTAATGACCTCTTCACCCGAATGCTCGATCCTTTTATGCAGTATTCCTGTGGCTACTGGAAAAAAGCCACTGACCTGGAAACTGCACAGCAGGATAAACTGAGAATGATCTGTGAAAAACTGCAGCTCAAGCCGGGAATGACCTTGCTGGATATAGGTTGTGGCTGGGGTGGGCTTGCAGCATTTGCAGCGAAAAATTACGGTGTGTCGGTGTACGGTGTAACAATTTCTGCTGAGCAGCAAAAACTGGCACAGGCGCGTTGTGAAGGGCTGGATGTCACAATATTGCTGCAAGACTACCGTGACCTGACGATGCAATTTGATCGTATTGTTTCTGTAGGTATGTTTGAGCATGTCGGGCCTAAAAATTATGCCACCTACTTTGCTGTAGCTAACCGGTGTCTTAAGCCTGAAGGGATCTTCCTGCTGCATACTATTGGATCCAACAGAACAGACAACAATGTCGACCCATGGATAGATAAATACATTTTCCCCAATGGTTGTCTGCCTTCAGTGAAGCATATCGCTCAGGCCAGTGAACCTTATTTTGTTATGGAAGACTGGCATAATTTTGGTTCAGATTACGATAAAACACTGATGGCCTGGTACCAGCGCTTCCAGGAATACTGGCCCGAAATAGCCGATAACTATTCGGATCGGTTTAAACGGATGTTCACCTATTACCTGAACGCCTGTGCAGGTGCGTTTCGTGCACGAGATATTCAATTGTGGCAGGTTGTCTTCAGCCGCGGCATTGAAAATGGCCTGCGTGTTCCGCGCTGAATAAATGCCCGATATGTTAAAAAACCACCAGCAGGTGGTTTTTTAATTT
The DNA here is from genome assembly GCF_000705335.1 of Mangrovibacter sp. MFB070. NCBI lineage: Bacteria > Pseudomonadati > Pseudomonadota > Gammaproteobacteria > Enterobacterales > Enterobacteriaceae > Mangrovibacter > Mangrovibacter sp. MFB070. The sequence continues at coordinate 525,461 of NZ_JJMI01000022.1, read as the reverse complement.
GAACGCGGAGTATTCGCTTATACCCGGCTCAACCAACGCGTTAAAACGTGAGCCGGGATACCTGACTCAGTCCTGCTTTTCGGCCAAAACCTGGCTCAGGCTGGCAGCACTTGCGTCCCGGCTTGCCAATACGCGCTCCACAGTATCAACAATCGCCTGCGTTTGCGGGTCGATTTCAATATTAACCCGTTGCCCCAGTTTACGCGTACCCAGCGTAGTACGGTGCAATGTTTCCGGAATTAAATGTACGCAAAAACGGGTGGCAGTAACTTCGCCTACTGTCAGGCTGATGCCATCGATACCGATGTAACCTTTATGCAGGATGTACTTCATCAGGGAGGCATCCTGAATTTTAAACCAAATCTGGCGGTTATTTTCAGAGGTGATAATTTTCGCCACCTCAGCAGTAGTCATAATATGGCCAGACATTAAGTGGCCACCAATTTCATCGCTGAATTTTGCCGCACGCTCAACATTGACCAGCGAGCCTGGTGTAACGTCACCAAGATTGGTGATACGCAGTGTCTCTTTCATTAAATCAAAACTGACGCGATTGGCGTCTATTCCTGTTACTGTCAGGCAACAACCGTTATGTGCGACTGAAGCCCCTTCTTCCAGGCCCGGTAGCATTGAGTCTGGCAGTTCCACAACATGTGTACGAAAGTTTTCTTTTTCATCGATAGCCACTACGGTGGCTGTTCCCTGCACAATACCCGTAAACATATTCTCTCCCGCAGCGGTTTCACCCCGCCTGAATTTTACAAAATAAGAAGCACAATAACAGGTGGCCCTGGTGCATGCCAGCTAACCATTAACGGCACTATTTTTTTTCACTGGCGTAATAGTAAACTCCCGCTACAATAGTCTGGCGATTTCCTCAGTCTTATCCCCCTGCTGCCAGGTGAGGCGGCATTTAATTCTTTCCTGGAACAAAAAGATATAGGTGTACTCGTGCAGAAGTATCTAACAGAAGCGCGTCAGTTATTAGCACTGGCTATTCCGGTTATTCTTGCGCAAATCGCCCAAACAGCAATGGGCTTTGTGGATACCGTAATGGCCGGGGGTTACAGTGCCACGGATATGGCAGCCGTTGCGATAGGGACTTCAATCTGGTTCCCCGCAATTCTGTTTGGTCATGGTCTGTTACTGGCGCTGACGCCGGTCGTTGCGCAACTTAATGGTTCTGGTCGCCGTGAAAAAGTGGCGCTCCAGGTTCGCCAGGGGTTCTGGTTGGCTGGCATTGTTTCCGTGTTGATAATGGCCGTGTTGTGGAACGCAGGCTATATCATCCATGCCATGAAAGATATCGACCCGGCAATGGCGGATAAATCCGTGGGTTATTTGCGCGCATTGCTCTGGGGCGCCCCTGGCTATCTCTTCTTCCAGGTCGTGCGTAACCAGTGTGAAGGGCTGGCAAAAACTAAACCCGGGATGGTGATGGGGTTTATTGGTCTGCTGGTCAACATACCGGTTAACTATTTGTTCATTTATGGTCATTTCGGTTTCCCTGAACTGGGCGGTGTGGGTTGTGGTATCGCCACCGCGATGGTGTTCTGGGTCATGTTCGGTTGCATGTTGTGGTGGTCGCATCGCGCACGCAGCCTGCGCGATATTTATGCGGTAGAGATTTCCGGCGGCCCGGACTGGAAGCTAATATGGCGTCTGGTGCAACTCGGTCTGCCTATCGCACTGGCATTGTTCTTCGAAGTGACACTCTTTGCCGTGGTAGCTTTGCTGGTTGCACCGCTGGGTATTGTTGATGTTGCAGGCCACCAGATTGCCCTGAACTTTAGTTCACTGATGTTTGTATTACCCATGTCTCTTGGGGCTGCTGTCACGATTCGGGTCGGTTTTCGTCTTGGGGAAGGATCCACGCCCGCGGCTAAAATTTCCGCATTGTCCGGGCTGCTGCTTGGCGTTTGTATGGCAGCTGTTACCGCGGTGTTTACCGTCACTTTCCGGTATCACATTGCCACGCTGTATAATGAAAACCCCGCAGTTGTGGCGCTGGCAGCACACCTTATGTTGCTGGCAGCGGTATACCAGATTTCAGACTCAATACAGGTTATTGGTAGCGGGATACTACGCGGTTACAAAGATACCCGCTCCATCTTCTACATTACTTTTATTGCCTACTGGGTTATTGGCCTGCCTTCGGGCTACCTGTTGGCACTCACGGATGTTATCGTTGCACCGATGGGGCCCGCAGGCTTCTGGACCGGGTTCATCCTTGGGTTAACTTCCGCCGCCATATTAATGATGATACGGATGCGCTTCCTGCAAAAACAACCTGCTGAACGCATCCTGCGCCGGGCAGCTCACTAATCAAACAGCCGCCATATACTGGTGGCTGTTTTTGCATCGTTCTGCACACTTGTCCAGCAATTGCGTGAATGGCAAAAGAAAATTGTTATTTTTCTCTTGTCACCAAACGGCACTGCCGTTAATATGCGTCCCGCTGTAAGGCACTGTGATGCGTTCATAGCTCAGTTGGTTAGAGCACCACCTTGACATGGTGGGGGTCGTTGGTTCGAGTCCAATTGAACGCACCATTCTTACTTTTGTGCGTCCGTAGCTCAGTTGGTTAGAGCACCACCTTGACATGGTGGGGGTCGGTGGTTCGAGTCCACTCGGACGCACCATTCAAGTGTTTCTCTTCGCCAGTTCCGTATTATCTCCCGTTTGAATTTACCCTTTCAGTCACACATGTTCTCTGTGTGCTTCGTGCTTTTGCCGGCAGGGAACAAGGCATTTTTTGTTAAAAGAAGTAAGAAATACCCATTTCAGGCAAGTAAATGTATAAAACAGCTATTTTGAATACTTTTTCTGCCAGCCATCTATTAAGTAACGCTTCAGCCCTTTTGTTGTGCACCTTTCAGCTCACGCGCCCTTTTCTTCTCATAGCGCATAAAACAAAACTAACCTGATGATAACAAATCATTGTGACTGTGCCTGAATTCCTTATGAAACGCCGTTTTTATTTTCATTCTTCTGTGATTTAGGATTATAATAGCGCCTATCATTGGTTTTGAATGGTTTCAGCAAATTGGACAGTTTCTTTCTGCAAAATTGCCCTTACTCGCCTCCACAGCCTGAAACTCAAGCACACTTAATTCTGCACGCTTTTCTTTCGTCACCTATTCTTAAATTTCGGGTGGTGTCGCAACACTGTAATTCTGATTTCCGCTCTTGCCGCTATCAACCGGCGGCTGGAGAACAATTCCTCAACCTTCTCAACTTACAGATAAGATTGTCATGAAAAAGACCAAAATCGTTTGTACTATCGGCCCAAAAACCGAATCTGAAGAAATGCTGACTAAAATGCTCGAAGCGGGCATGAATGTGATGCGTTTAAACTTCTCTCACGGAGATTACGAAGAACACGGTCAGCGCATCAAAAACATGCGTAATGTCGTGGCAAAAACGGGTAAGCACGCAGCGATTCTGCTGGATACCAAAGGTCCTGAAATCCGCACCATGAAACTGGAAGGCGGTAATGATGTTTCTCTGAAAGCCGGCCAGACATTCACCTTTACTACTGACAAGACTGTGGTTGGTAACAGCGAAATTGTTGCTGTGACCTATGAAGGCTTTACGGCTGACCTGTCTGTTGGTAATACCGTCCTGGTTGATGATGGCCTGATTGGTATGGAAGTAACCGCCATCGATGGCAACCGTGTGGTGTGTAATGTACTGAACAACGGCGACCTGGGTGAAAACAAAGGGGTTAACCTGCCAGGTGTTTCCATCGCGCTGCCAGCACTTGCTGAAAAAGACAAACAAGACCTGATCTTTGGTTGCGAACAAGGCGTTGACTTTGTTGCAGCATCTTTTATTCGTAAACGTTCCGACGTTGAAGAAATTCGTGCCCACCTGAAAGCCCATGGTGGTGACAACATTCAGATCATCTCCAAAATTGAAAACCAGGAAGGCCTGAACAATTTTGACGACATCCTTGAAGCGTCTGACGGCATCATGGTTGCCCGTGGCGACCTGGGTGTAGAGATCCCAGTAGAAGAAGTTATTTTCGCTCAGAAAATGATGATCGAAAAATGTATCCGCGCACGCAAAGTGGTTATCACTGCAACGCAAATGCTGGATTCTATGATCAAGAACCCGCGTCCTACCCGTGCTGAAGCTGGTGACGTGGCTAACGCCATCCTCGATGGTACTGATGCCGTTATGCTGTCTGGCGAATCAGCCAAAGGTAAATACCCGCTGGAAGCCGTTTCTATCATGGCAACCATTTGCGAACGCACTGACCGTGTGATGAGCAGCCGCCTTGATGATAACCACGACAGCCGTAAACTGCGCATCACCGAAGCAGTCTGCCGTGGCGCGGTAGAAACTGCTGAGAAACTGGATGCACCTGTGATTGTTGTAGCAACTCAGGGTGGCAAATCTGCAAAATCTGTTCGCAAATACTTCCCGAATGCAACCATTCTGGCGCTGACAACTAACCCGCAAACTGCTCGCCAGCTGGTACTCAGCAAAGGTGTTATTGCACAGCAGGTCACTGAAATTGCCTCTACTGACGATTTCTACCGTCAGGGTAAAGAAGCTGCACTCGCCAGCGGTTTAGCACGCAAAGGCGATGTTGTGGTCATGGTTTCTGGTGCTTTAGTACCAAGTGGCACCACCAACACTGCATCTGTACACGTACTTTAAATTTATTTTACGTAGTTTATGCTTTGCTAAAGGCGCCTCTGGCGCCTTTTTTTATTTTCCCATTACACTTTTTAAAAAAATACCAATAGGCCTTCACTATTTAAATTCCGTTAATGGAAGTTTAATCCGATGAAAAGAACAGAATTAATCGCGATTTTTTAACTGGAAGTGTACATTCGATGCTTCTTTGAGCGAACGATCAAAAATAGGTGTATTCCCATCAAAAAAATATTCTCATACTAAAAAAGTTTGTGTAATACTTGTAGCGCTACATGGAGATTAACTCAATCTAGAGGGTATTTATAATGAATCGTACTAAACTGGTACTGGGCGCGGTAATCCTGGGTTCTACTCTGCTGGCTGGTTGCTCCAGCAATGCTAAAATCGATCAGCTGTCTTCTGACGTTCAGACTCTGAACGCTAAAGTTGACCAACTGAGCAACGACGTGAACGCAATGCGTTCCGACGTTCAGGCTGCTAAAGATGACGCAGCTCGCGCTAACCAGCGTCTGGACAACATGGCTCACTCTTACCGTAAGTAAGAGTCCATGTGATGAAAATGCCGCACTTTGTGCGGCATTTTTATTTGTAAATCAGTCTGCCTTCTTATGTCTTCTTCTTCCCGCTGTTTCCCATGTGTCCTCTGTGTGACTTCCCTTTAAGTTTCCCGGCTCCATACCACCAGCTGTAAGCGCAATAATTTCTGCCATTGCCCCACGGCACCTGAACCTGAGTTCCCCCAGGCAAAAGTACTGACAAACGCTTCCGGCCCCACTTTTTTAACAGGCCGGTCAGTTTCACTGTCAATATTTACAGCAGTTATTTTTACATAAAACTTTTGTATTAATACGCCAGGTATTGTTGTTACCTGAAGCCGGAGTTATTTAAAAAAGTTTTAGCGCCAGGTGTTGTGCCAAATTTTTAGGAATAAAAAATCAGACAACAGGACAGTCTGTTTAAATTAAGACTGTTCTGTATTTTAATTTTTATTAAGGCAGGTAAACACGACTCATACCCGGCTACTTTAACTGCCCGGCTTTTATTCTGACCGCACGAATCATGGCTTCCAGCCCTTGTGTCCGGGATGGAGTGAGCTGGCGTGCCATATCGAGCCGCTCAAACCAGGGGCGGACATCAAATACCGCCACCTGTTCTGGCGTCATCCCCTGGTAAAGGGAAAAAACGATAGCCAGTAGCCCTTTAACCAGAGCAGCGTCACTGTCACCACTGAAGCGCACTAAATTGCCCCCGGTAACCTCCAGAACCAGCCATACCTGGCTCTGGCAGCCTGAAATCAGGTTGTCTTTGCTGTGCATCTCAGGAGCCAGGGCATCAAGCCGCTGGCCCAGTTCAATCATGTACAGGTACTTCTCTTCACGGTTGGCGCACCGGGAAAAATTTTTAACCAGTTTGTCTTTGTCCGGTAATACAGCCACTCAATGCCTCCATTAGCGCTTCTTGCTCAGCCCAGCAATTGCTGAATACGGTGAAGGGATGTAACCAGCGTATCCACTTCTTCACGTGTGTTATACAGCGCAAACGATGCCCGGCACATTGCCGGTACCTGGTAATGGGACATCAGCGGCATGGCACAGTGGTGGCCGGTACGCACGGCAATACCGTAGCTATCCAGAAAACTGCCGACATCGTAAGCATGGTGCGCCCCCAGATTGAAGGCAATGACCCCTTCCCGGTCAGCCGGGCCATAGATGTGCAGACCGGGCACTGTTTGCAGCATTTCCATGGCATAGCGGATAAGCTCAGCTTCCCAGTCATGGATAACCCCCATACCCAGGCGGGTGACATACTCTATTGCCGCACCCAGACCAATAATTCCGGTAATATTGGGCGTTCCGGCTTCAAAGCGCCACGGCGGACAGGCATACTGGGTTCCCTCCGTAAGGCTTACAGATTCAATCATTGCCCCACCACCAGACCAGGGTGGCATAGATTCCAGAATATCAGCCCGCCCATATAACACCCCGGTGCCCGATGGCCCGTACAGCTTATGGCCGGAAAACACGTAAAAATCACACCCCATTGACTGAACGTCTACCGGGCCATGAACCGCCCCTTGTGCACCATCAACCAGAACAACCACTCCCGCCTGTTTTGCTTTGGCTATCAGGGCTTCAAGTGGTGCAATAGTGCCCAGCACATTTGAAACCTGAGCAACAGCCAGCAGGCGCGTTCTGCTGTCGATAAGCGTGTCCAGCGCGTCAATCTGAAGGGTTCCATCACTATTAAGGGGAATAACGCGCACAGAGGCGCCTGTGCGCTCACAGAGCATTTGCCAGGGCACAATATTAGCGTGGTGCTCCATCTCACTAATGATGATATTGTCGCCAGCCCTCACATGCTGGTTGCCCCAACTGTTTGCCACGAGGTTAATCCCTTCGGTGGTTCCGCTGGTGAATACAATTTCACTGGGGGTTTGAGCGTGGATAAAATCAACAACCTGCTGGCGTACGGCCTCTACGCGCGACGTGGCCTCTGCACTCAGCGTATGTATGCCCCGATGTACTGCCGCATAGTGGTGCCGCTCAAAGTCGGCCTGAGCTTCTATGACAAACTGCGGTTTCTGTGCACTTGCCGCACTGTCGAGATACACCAGTGGTTTGTCATTCACCCTCTGCGCCAGTACAGGAAAATCGGACCGGGCCTGCGCTATTTGTTCATTCATAATTGCCCCTCTTCCGGCAGCCGCAACCCAATGCGCTCAAGCACTGTGCCATGCAGTGATTCATCGGTGATGGCGTCGGTCAGTTCAGCAGCAAACGCATAAATTATCATGCGCCGTGCTGCTGACCGGCTTATTCCCCGGGCTTGCAGGTAAAACAATTGCTCGTCATCTATGCGCCCGACCGTGGCGCCATGGCTGCATTTCACATCATCGGCATAAATTTCTAATTGTGGTTTGGTATCCACTTCAGCCAGACGACCAAGTAATAAATTGTTGTTGGTCATTTGCCCGTCGGTTTTGATTGCATGGGGTGCGACCGTAATCAGACCGTTAAACACCGCCCGACCAGTATCCTGAACGATTGTTTTATGCAATTGCCGGCTGTTGCCATAGCCTTTGTTATGGGCAAGCCAGCTACGGGAATCGCACACTTCACGCCCCACCGGTAATGCCAGGCTGTTTATCCGCACCGTGGCATTTTCTCCGTCAATGCGCCCACTGGTGTGATGGCGCACTAATTGCCCGCCTAACAGATAACTATTGCTGAATACGCGGCAGTCCTGGTTCACCCACAGGTCATTGTGGGCAAAGTGGCAGGCCTGTGGGTTTTCAAACCCCAGTTTAACGTGGTGCAGTTCACTGTTTTCACCGGCAACGATGCTCAGGCGTGCTCCCGTGAAATGCGCCTGGGTATGTTGACTGGCATAGTATTCAATTACCGTGGCCTTGCTGTTGCGCCCCAACGTAAGGTGACAACGCGTATGGCTGGCTGGCAGAGCGCTATGGTCATTACCACTGCTCGTGCTGATATTCATCAACACCAGTGGTTTGTCAGTAACCCGTTCTGGTGGAACGTCTATGTACAAAACACCCGGGGCCATACTTTCCGTCAGGTGCAGGAAAATTTCTGGTTGTATCGCATCAGGCACGCCTCCCGGATGGTTTTGCCACTGTACTCTGAAGCCACAGGCTGTTGGGTCATCACTTAATTCCGGCGAGTAACGGCCATTCACCAGTACCACACATATGGCATCCATGGGTAATGCCAGGCCGTCACGAACATCACGCCCGGGCAGAGCTGTTTCTGGTGGCACGAATACATAACGTGACAGCGCGTCCAGTGAGGTGTATTTCCAGTTTTCCTGCTTGCGGTCTGGCAACCCTTCTCGCAATAACTGTTGCATGTGCGCCTGTGCTTCGCCGTTTTTACTGTTATCACTGGCGGCGAATAAATGGTGCCACTGTTGCAGTGGATTATTTCCCTTCGCTAAGCCAGCCATAACCCTGCTCCTCCAGTTGTTTTACCAGACTAAAATCGCCAGATTTAACAATGCGCCCCTGGTAGAGCACATGCACTTTATCTGGCTGGATGTAGTCCAGGATCCGTTGGTAATGGGTAACAATAATGAAGGCACGTTGCCCGTCACGCAGTGCATTAACACCTGCCGCGACAATTTTCAGCGCATCAATATCCAGCCCGGAGTCAGTCTCATCGAGGATACATAAACTCGGTGCAAGAACGGCCATTTGCAGAATATCGTTACGTTTTTTCTCCCCCCCGGAAAAACCGACATTTACCGGGCGAGTCAGCAAATCTTCCGGCATGCCCAGTTGCTGAATTTTTTCTTCCAGTAAATCCTGGAAATCAAAACGATCCAGCTTATCCTGCCCGCGGTATTCTCTGACAGCATTCAGCGCAGTTTGCAGGAAGAACTGGTTACTCACCCCCGGGATCTCAACCGGGTACTGAAAAGCCATAAAGACCCCTTCTCCGGCGCGATCCTCCGGTGACAGAGCTAATAAATCCTTTCCTTTAAACAGGACGCTTCCTTCAGTAACTTCATAATCCTCACGCCCGGCGAGAGTGGCTGACAAGGTACTCTTGCCCGAACCATTCGGGCCCATAATGGCATGGACTTCCCCAGGTCTGATGGACAAACTCAGCCCTTGCAGAATCGCTTTCCCTTCTGCGCTCACGTGGAGATCTTTAATTTGCAACATACTTTTTTCCTTACCCTTGAGTTTTAGCCAACGCTGTGTTCAAGGCTGATAGCCAGTAATTTTTGTGCTTCGACGGCAAACTCGAGAGGCAACTCGGAGAACACATCCTTACAAAAACCATTCACAATCATTGAGATAGCATCATCTTCGCTAATCCCTCTTTGGAGACAGTAAAACAACTGATCTTCGCCAATGCGTGATGTCGTCGCTTCGTGCTCAAGTTGTGCACTGTTATTGCGGCACTCCACATAAGGGAAGGTATGTGCGCCACAATCAGGGCCAATCAGCATGGAGTCGCATTGGGTGTAATTACGGGCGTTAGTGGCTGTAGGCATGATTTTCACCAGCCCCCGATAACTGTTCTGGCTCTGCCCGGCGGAAATACCTTTTGAAATAATGGTCGAACGGGTATTTTTCCCGATGTGGATCATTTTGGTACCGGTATCCGCCTGTTGGTGCCCGCTGGTCAGGGCCACAGAGAAAAATTCACCAATGGCATTGTCGCCTTTAAGAATGCAACTGGGGTATTTCCAGGTGATGGCCGAGCCCGTCTCTGACTGGGTCCATGACATTTTGCTGTTTTGGCCTTCGCACAATGCACGCTTGGTAACAAAATTCAGGATGCCACCGGTATTGTTGTCCCCGGGAAACCAGTTTTGTACCGTGGAATATTTCACTTCAGCGTCTTTGAGAATAATGACTTCCACCACAGCCGCATGCAGCTGGTAACTTTCGCGAACTGGCGCAGAGCAACCTTCGATATAGCTGACATAACTGCCTTCATCGGCAACCAGAATAGTTCGCTCAAATTGCCCGGTCTTTTCCGCATTAATGCGGAAATAGGTGGAGAGCTCCATTGGGCAACGCACACCTTTGGGTATATATATAAATGTGCCATCGGAAGCGACTGCCGCATTGAGTGCCGCAAAGAAGTTATCATTGGCCGGAACCACCGTTCCCAGGTACTGTTTTACCAGCTCCGGGTAGTGCGCGATGGCATCACCAAAAGAGCAGAAGATGATGCCCTGCTCTGCCAGCGTTTCACGGTAAGTGGTGGCTACAGACACCGAATCAAAAATGGCGTCAACCGCCACCGCCTGGCCTTCACGCACCGGAACACCCAACTGGTTAAACGCAGCTTCAACTTCCTCAGTCAGAAAATTCTCACCACTGGCCTGCTGAACAGCCCCCGGCTGGGAGGCACAGTTATCATCGCAGTGCCCGCAAGACGGGGCTGAGTAATAACTGAAATCCTGGTAATTCAGTTTGTCATAATGGGCTTTCAGCCAGTGCGGCTCTTCCATTTTCTGCCAGGCACGAAAGGCATTAAGGCGAAATTCCAGCATCCAGTCAGGTTCATTACGACGCGCTGAAATCGCCCTGACTACCTCTTCGCTCAGGCCTTTGCCCAGCTCATCGGTTGGCAACTGTGTAAAAAAACCTTCCTTGTAATTCAGTTTCCCTTGCCAGTAGCCTGTTGCTTGTGTGTCTCGTGCCATAATTACTCCGCTTCAACCCCAAAGCTTTCGCCACATCCACATTCATGCCGTGCTTTTGGGTTGTGAAATTTAAACACCTGATTCAGGCCTTCACGCACATAATCCACATGGGTACCATCGATAACAGGCAAGGCTGCCAGTTCAACCCAGAGTCTGGCGCTGCCATGCTCACACAGCAGGCAGTCTGGTGGTGGAGCCATTACCTCGGACAGTACATAAGCAAAACCCGCACAACCCGATACTTTGATACCAAGCCGCAACCCCTGAAGACCGGGGGTCACTTCAACTAAGTGCACTATCTGTTGCGCTGCAGCATTTGTCAGTGTTATGCCCTGCCAGTTCATCTCTGCAGGGTCGAATAAACCGGAGTCTGTTGCCATGTATCACCTCAACTTATCTTTAGCCTGTAAAGCTAATGTTAATGATACGTATTATCACTTCAACCCTGAAATGCCAGGGGTATTGCCGGGTTATCATTTTTTGGTGCTTTTTAATAAGCATAGACGCTCAAAAAACGTACTACCTGATGTCAGTCACGTTTTTTAATTGATTGATACTCAAGTTTTTTTTGCTTACAGAAAGGCATCAGTATGGGGGAAATAAAACATGTATAGGCAATACCTATTTATGCAATATTTTTTCAAAGTATTGTCAAAACAGAAAGTTAGCGTTAAATCAGGTTCTTCGTGGCAGTGGCATCGTAACGCCTGCAAGATCAGGCTAAATAAATATTCTCTGGCATAAGCTGGAAGGGTTTCAAATGCGCCTGTACTGATACCCGCAGCGCCCCAACAGGCGCATACTAGCTGGCATTTTCATCAGGCTACCTTACTTACCATATCTGCGTAGTAATCCGTCACCAGAGCGCTCTTCACTCTACTGAATCTTCCCAGTAATCCAGGTACATCCGTTCACTGAACACTACCTTAGCCCTGAATTGATCATGGATTGCTAATGATTACACCACAAGGTGATTTAGCCGTCTGATCTGGTTGAAAATCAATGGCCACTAAACTCAGGTATTTCTTCCCCCCGGACTGTTCCCCGACTTCGGCTTTTGCTATTCTTTCCGGCTGGACTACTTCCAGCCGCATTAGCGTTGCCGGTTAAGGAGTTTCCATGCCGCCTTTCAACAAACACCGCCCTTTCATTTCCCTTTCTCGTCGTCAGCGCCGTAAAAAAGTCATTGAGCTTAAAAACCTTATCTACCGTGAACGTTATCGCTGTGGCGGGATGTTCTATGATGATTGCGATATCCAACACTACAAAGATAACCCTGACTCTATTTGGGCATGGAGTGACATCTATTTCGTCGGCCGCAATCCTGCCGACCTCTGGAATGCTGAAATCATCACGACTAAGTTGATGTTTCAGAATATTGTGCACGATCGCGCATTCAATGAAGCCTGGGCGATGCTCAGTCAGCAGGAACAAGAAGAAGAGGCGCGATGTGAAACAACACCCAATATGAATAACAAAGGTAAAATCGTTAGCCATACTTTGGTGCACCGAAAAGAACGGGCCTATGCGATTTTTGGCGGGCTGACATTTTGGCAGTTTATTGAGAAGCGCGAACGGGAAATAGCGCAAGATGAACCACCGGAGGTTGGTTGTGGTTATCAGTTGCTGCCGGGGTACGCTTATGGGCATGGGCTACGGATGGTTGTTGATGCTGAGGCTCTTAGTGTGCCTGTTATTGAGGCAGCGATTGGGGATTTTTTGAAAAAGGTGAAGGACATGGCTTAGGGGACAGCGATTTATAGGTGGGATGATTTACAATGCGGGTGTTCATATGTATTAGTCGCGACTTGATCTGACACATGGCCTTTTTCAGGCAATCCGTATTCTTCCCGTGCATTATCAATGAACCATAACCCTCTACTGGCAAGCAAAAACTGCACCCGGTGAACGTTTTCACACCAGGTGCAGTTAAGTAAACAGCGGGTATTATCAGACGACTGCAGTTGTCAGGCGAGCAGTACAGCAGTGCTGTTTTTTATCGTTATAGATATCAATTTGCCAGACCTGGTGCCGCCCTCCCAGATGTACCGCCTGGCAGCGCCCTGTAACATCTCCATGAGTGACTGCTCGCAAATGGTTGGCGTTAACTTCAAGCCCCACGACTTTGTGCTCCCCTTCCGTACACAAGTACCCGGCTACTGAACCAAGGGTTTCAGCAAGCACAACGGATGCCCCACCATGCAGTAACCCAAAAGGTTGTTGGGTACGCGAATCAACGGGCATGGTTGCTTCGAGATAATCGTCCCCCAACTGCGTAAAACGAATCCCAAGGTGCCCGACCATATTACCCTCGCCCATGGTATTGAGCGTTTGCAAAGTTGTTGCTCGCAGCCAAATCATGAAAGTATCTCCAATAGAGCCTGTAGGGGATGACGCATACCGCTTCCTTCAATACGTTTTACCTGGCTACGGCATGAGTAACCTGTCGCCAGGCAACGCTGGCGTGGCAGACGTTCAATTGCCTGTTGCCAGGAAAGCGCATAGATATCGAGGGATTTTTGGTGATTTTTCTGTTCATGGCCATAAGTACCGGCCATACCACAGCAACCAACACTGACACCTTCCAGCCGGGCACCAAAATGCCTGAAAATCCCCGCCCACTGGCTGGTGGATGCAGGCAGTGCCGTCACTTCAGTGCAATGGCCAAACAGGTACCAGGCTTCTCCAGCGGGCTCACGAGCGCTGAGTTTATCCAGTGACTGAGACAACCACTCGTGCACGAGCAGCACAGAAAAATCGCCACGGGCATCGCCCAGTGTCTGGCGGTATTCATCGCGATACGACAACACAATCGCCGGATCCACACCCACCATCGGCATACCGAGCGCTGCAATGCGGTTGAGGAAGTCTGATGTCTTCTGCGCTGTCCGGGCAAAACGCTCCAGGAACCCTTTAATGTGCTGCGCTTTACCATTCGGGGAAAAAGGCAGGACAACCGGTTTGTAACCCAGTTTATCCACCAGGCTGACAAAATCCGCCACGACACGCGCATCATAATAGCTGGTGAATGGGTCCTGGACTACCAGCACCGTTTTTTCACGGGCCTCGGCTGGCAGCGCTTCAAGCTGTTCCAGTGTCATGTTGGCAGAACGATGCCCCACCAGTTGTTGTTGCAGTGTAGGGGTCGATAATAACGGCAGGTCAACCATGCCAATATGTTTTGCCGTCAGATCACGCACCCAGTTCTGGCGCAAGAAGAAGTTAAATGTCCTGGGGGCCCGAGCCATTAACGGCGCATAGCTTTCCACACTGGCAACCAGGTGATCCCGCACAGGACGCAGATAGCGGGTATGGTAAAGTTGCAGGAAGCGTGAACGAAATTCAGGGACATCAATTTTAATCGGGCATTGGGTGGAGCAGGCTTTACAGGCCAGGCACCCGGACATGGCTTCTTTCACTTCGTGTGAAAAATCGTACTCACCCTTGTGCGCATGCCAGGTGTGACGAACACGCTCCACCAAATTACGTAAACTGCTGTGCCCACCCGGCAACGCTTTTTCCAGTTTGTTCGGGTCTACGCCTCTGTCGGCCAGTAAGCGCAACCATTCACGTACCAGTGTTGCCCGCCCTTTTGGCGAATGGATCCGGTGCTGGCTGACTTTCATTGACGGGCACATCGGGCTTTTCGCGTCAAAATTGAAGCACAGTCCATTACCGTTACACTCCATCGCCCCACGCCATGACTGGCGCACTGCAACAGGGATCTGGCGGTCAAGAGTGCCACGCTTGGGTGCATCCACTTTCATCATGGGTGCATCCACACCCAACGGTGGGCAAATCTTCCCCGGGTTCAGGCGGTTGCCAGGGTCAAAAGCTGCTTTGATACGCCGCAGCTCATTGTAGAGAACATCACCAAAGAACGCCGGGCTGTACTCCGCACGGAAGCCTTTACCATGCTCCCCCCACAACAACCCGCCATATTTGGCAGTAAGCGCCACCACGTCATCAGAGATTTGCTTCATCAGCATTTCCTGTTGCGGGTCGCACATATCCAGTGCCGGGCGAACATGCAGTACCCCGGCATCCACATGGCCAAACATGCCATAACTCAAATTATGGCTATCAAGCAAGGCGCGGAACTCCACAATATAGTCAGCAAGGTGTTCTGGTGGCACGCAGGTATCTTCTGCAAATGGAATAGGTTTCGCTGCACCTTTGGCATTACCCAGCAAGCCAACCGCTTTTTTACGCATCGCGTAAATACGCTCAATACCGGGTAATTCACTGCATAATTGCCAGCCAATAACACCAGACTCCCCACGGGCAATCAGGCCATCCAGGCGTTCACACAATTCGCTGACCTGGCTTTCTATCAGAGCTTCGTCATCGCCGGCAAATTCAACAATGTTCAGGCCAAGCAGTGTTTTATCCGGCACATCCGTAATAAGCTCACTCACTGAATGCCAGATAATATCTTCACGAGCGAGGTTGAGTACCCGCGAATCGACGGTTTCAACCGACAAAGCACTGGCTTCTACCATGACAGGCGCACTGCGCAGCGCTGAATCGAAACTGTCATATTTCACATTCACCAGGCGGCGCACTTTAGGAATGGGCGTGATATCCAGTTTGGCTTCAGTGATAAACGCCAGCGTACCTTCTGAGCCGGTGAGAATGCGTGTCAGGTCGAACTGTTGCATGTCATCGCTGAATACATGGCGCAAGTCATACCCGGTGAGAAAACGGTTTAGCTTAGGAAATTTTTCGAGGATCAATTCACGCTGATTACGGCACTGATTCAGTACCGTACTGTAGATGCGCCCCGTTGCAGTTGTTTCTTCAGCCAGAGATTCGGCCAAAGCTACGGGCATTGGGCGGGTATCAAGAATATCGCCGCCCAGCAGAACAGCCCTGACACCTAACACATGATCAGAGGTTTTTCCGTAGACCAGTGAACCCTGGCCGGAAGCGTCTGTATTAATCATGCCTCCGAGCGTTGCCCGGTTACTGGTAGACAGCTCAGGCGCAAAAAAATAGCCGTAAGGTTTCAGAAACTGATTGAGTTGATCTTTAATTACCCCGGCTTCGACTCTGACCCAGCCTTCTTCCGGGTTAATTTCAATGATGCGGTTCATATACCGCGACAGGTCGACAATTATGCCGTGGTTCAGTGCCTGCCCATTGGTGCCGGTACCACCACCGCGCGGGGTGAACACCAGGCTCGCAAAACGTTCTTCACTGGCAATGCGGGTAATCAACGCCACATCAGCAGTGGAACGTGGAAAAAGAATGGCATCCGGGAGTAGCTGATAAATGCTGTTATCTGTCGCCATTGTCAGGCGATCAGCATAACTTGTAGCGGTATCGCCGGTAAAACCCTGTTGCTCCAGTGCTTCTAAAAAATTCACCACCAGTTGCACTAAACCTGGCGCCTGAGAAATTTGTGGGATCATTCGCACTTGACTCTGTCTGACGAAAAAAGAGATGAGTTATCGTTTGCGTTGCGCACTCATGGTTTTATCACATTTTTGTATGCCACGCTTGGGGGATTTTATTTCGCTTTTAAGTTGTAAAAAGATAGCGGAATACATCATCATTAGATCTGCAATACCTTATGGACACTTATGCTAATCACGATGCTTTTTACCGGGCATCATGGCGTAATTACCGGCTGATGACACTATTATGGAAACGATAAAGCCTCACCAGGACATTGCACGGGTCCTTATCTCTGTGCTGTTTATTTCGTTAATGATTATCGCGTGTATCTGGATAGTTCAACCGTTCATTCTGGGCTTTGCCTGGGCCGGAACTGTGGTTATTGCCACCTGGCCGGTGTTGATTCGGCTGCAAAAACTGCTGTGGGGAAAACGTATTTTGGCCGTTCTGGTCATGACACTGTTGCTGATACTGCTGTTTGTCATCCCCATTTCGTTGTTAGTCAACAGTCTGGTGGATACCAGTGCACCACTGGTTAAATCAGCCAGTTCCGGCCAACTGTCTCCACCCGATTTTGCCTGGCTGCAAAGCATCCCGTTCTTTGGGGATAAGCTTTATAGTTCCTGGCATGCCTTGCTTGATGGCGGCGGTACAACGCTGCTTGCCAAAGTAAAACCCTATATTGGTACGACAACGACCTGGTTTGTTGGGCAGGCGGCTCACCTTGGGCGTTTTCTGATGCACTGTGCTCTGATGGTGCTGTTCAGCGCATTACTCTACTGGCGTGGTGAAGATGTTGCTGGTGGTTTCCGGCGTTTCGCCCGGCGCCTTGCGTCTGAGCGTGGTGATGCGTCGGTGGTGCTGGCAGCTCAGGCCATACGTGCGGTGGCGTTAGGTGTTGTGGTAACTGCTTTGGTCCAGGGGATTCTGGGCGGTATTGGTCTGGCTATTTGTGGCATCCCTTACGCAACATTATTAACCGTAGTGATGGTGCTGTGTTGCCTGGTGCAGATTGGCCCATTATTGGTGCTGATACCGGCAATCCTTTGGCTGTACTGGAGTGGTGATAATACCTGGGGCACTGTATTGCTGGTCTGGAGTGCAGTGGTTGGTACGTTGGATAACGTGATTCGCCCTATGCTTATTCGTATGGGGGCAGACCTGCCGATGATTGTTGTTCTGTCCGGTGTTATTGGTGGGTTAATTGCATTTGGCATGATTGGCGTATTTATTGGCCCGGTAGTACTGGCGGTGTCCTACCGGTTGTTTGCCGCCTGGGTTAACGAAAAAGTGCCTCCACTGGAAGAAACTTCCACCGACACCCCGCCCTCTTCTTAAGCAGTAATATCCCTCTGAACATTCGGGTTATTTATTACCCGATTGTTCAGCAAAACTTATTGATTCGCTGGTTTTTTACCCACTCCTTGCACTCATCCTTTTTTATCACGCTGAATAACATTTTTTACTATTTATAAACATTTAACTATTGAGACGAATCCGATCGACGGCTCAGGGGTGGGATGACTACTATTAGCTCAGACTTATAAATCACATCTGGTTTATAAACATGAATCCCCTGAGTGAAACAACGAATTGCTGTGTGTAGTCTTTGCCCATCTCCCACGATGGGCTTTTTTTTGCTCTGGCAATTCATCTTACAGGGAGACGCAACACGCCACAGTCTGGTCGACAGGCATGTTGCTGTTCGTTTTACCCTGCGATTTCCTCAGTATGGCTTAACATACGCCAGTCACGCGTCAGGACAACCGGTTTATCTCCCGTAAGGCGAACCGTAACACACTGATGAATAGCTTCACTGCTGGTACCTAACATCAGTTCAAACTCACCGGGTTCAACCACCCTCTGGCCCATTTTATTGGTGAAATTCAGCATATCGGTTGGTAGCGAAATCGTTAACCGGGTAGCCGCCCCGGCAGCCAGCCTGACACGGTGGAATGCTTTTAATTCCTTCACCGGGCGTACCAGCGAGGCAACTTTGTCATGAACATAAAGTTGGATAACTTCACTACCAGTGCGCACACCGCGGTTGGTAACTGGTACAGTGATGTTAATAGTTCCTCCTTGTGCTGGCAGCGTTTCCTCACGTAACTCAGCCGGGCCCATAACAAAATCCCCCCAGCCCAGGCCGTAACCAAATGGATAACGGGCGCCAAAATGAAATGCCAGGGGTGTGCCACCACTTTTCAGCTTGTGGTTATAGTAGTACGGCATCGCTCCGGCACTTTTGGGAGCAGATAGTACCAGGCGCCCTTCAGGCTCCCGGGTTCCTGCCAGAATGTCTGCAACAGCATGCCCGCCTTCCTGGCCCGGTGCCCACGCCATTAACAAAGCCGCTACCCGGTGTTCCAGCCCGCCCAGATGGTACGGACGCCCACCGGTCATCACCACAATAACCGGTTTCCCGGTGCTGACCAGAGCTTCAAGTAATGCCTGTTGCACGCCGGGCAATGCCAGGGTATCGGTATCCGAACCCTCGCCGCAGGTGCCGCTTTGAAACAAACCAGCCAGGTCACCCACACAGGCAATCACCACATCTGCTTGCTGAGCCACCGATACAGCCTCAGGAATTAAGCGGGTATCCTGCGAAACCGGGGACGACTGGCGGGGTTTCCCATCACTTTCGCCGGGAAAGACCGGAGCACCCGCCTGGCGGTGCTCAATAATGTGGCACCCTTTGGCGTAACTTACCCGGTTTTCACCAAACTGCTGGCGAATTCCGGCAAGTAATGTCACAACCTGTTCTGCCTGTTCCTGCGCGTCACTGATTATCAGATGTACCGGGAAACTGTAGCCACTCAGCAGAGCCAAAGGATCGTTTGCAACCGGGCCAATTACCGCCAGTGAAGGGGTATCTGTGAGTGGTAAAATGCCCTTGTTCTCAAGCAGAGTGACTGAGCGTGCCGCGCATTCTCTGGCAAGGTGGCGTGTTTCCGGCGCCTGTAAAGCCAGCTTATCCAGATCTGCATAAGGGTGTTCAAACAGACCAAGCCGGAATTTTTCGGTCAACACACGAGTGACTATCTCATCAACCTTGCCCATGGTAATCAGGCCTTCAGCCACCGCTTCGGCAAGATGGCTGGCACAATCCGCTTTAGGGAGTTCAATATCCAGCCCGGCATTGAATGCCAGTGCAGCAGATTCCATGGGATTGTGGCTGACACCATGGTGCTGATGCAGCAGGCTCACACCACCGTAGTCAGCCACAATCAGCCCGTCAAAGCCCCACTGCTCACGTAACACTCTGGTAAGCAGGAAAGTATCACTGTGAGTGGGCTGGTTATCGATATCGTGGTAGGCGGGCATCACTGAACCGGCATTGGCAAGGCGTACCGCCATTTCGAAAGGCAGCAGGAAAGTGTCATTTAATTCGCAAAAACCGAGATGTACCGGCGCGTGGTTACGGGCGCCTTCGCTGAACGAGTGGCCGGCATAATGCTTCAGGGTTGCGAGCAAATCACGGTTTGGCCCCTGTAACCCCTTCACATATTGTGTCGCCATAACCCCAACTAAGTAAGGATCTTCACCAAAGGTTTCTTCTGTTCTTCCCCAGCGAACATCCCGGGAAACATCCAGAACTGGAGCAAGCCCCTGGTGGCAGCCAATAGCCCTTGCCTCCCGGCCAATAGCACTGGCAACCGCATTAATCAGTTGCGGGTCCCAGGTGGATGCGTAATTGAGCGGTGACGGAAATAACGTGGCATCTTTGCACAATACCCCCACCAGGCACTCTTCATGGAACAACGCCGGTATCCCTAACCGGCTCTCTTCCACCAGCGTTTTTTGCAGACGATTCGCCGCCATCACACCTTCTCTCGGTGAGACACTGTGGGTGCCAAGTGGGCGGGTTATTTGACCAATTCCTTTTTTCAACTGCTCTGCCAGAGCCATATGTTGCGTAGCACCTGAAAACGTGTCGCTCATATCCAGACGTTCTTTATGAAAACCTTCTGGCGATAACACCAGCCACATTGCCCCCATTTGGGCGAACTTTTCTTCGGGTGTCATCCGGGCCAGTAAGTCAGCCACCCGAGCCTCAACAGACTGGCGGGGATCAGTATAAATCGTCATGGGTTACTCCTGTATTGCCGGGTTTAAACCGGGTTCCGGGTTAGAAATATGCTGGCGTTTGGCGGCCAGTTCATTAGCGATGGCAGCAACTTTGCGGTTATTCAGTTGGTAAAAGCACAACAGTACGACGATGGAGAAAAACAGCGCGGCAGGAATGAAAGTAAATAGTGCGTTGATAGTATGCAGAACAGCCGGAGCCTGTACGGTGACATTAGCCTGGTAACTTACCAGCCCAAGGATCCAACCAACGACCGCGCCCCCCAGTGCCAGCCCCATTTTGATGGCGAACAGAGCCGTGGAGAAGACCAGGCCATCCAGCCTGCGGCCCGTGCGATGTTCTTCATAATCTACGACATCTGACAGCATGGTCCACTGCAGAGGGGTGGTAAGGTTCTGAACAAAGCTGAACACAATATTCAGGGCCAGTATCCAGCCGATATACGCCGCAGGGATAAAAAAGATAGCGATACACGGCACCATAAAGGCCAGGGTAGTACACTGATATGCTCTTACCCGGTCCACC
The DNA here is from genome assembly GCF_000705335.1 of Mangrovibacter sp. MFB070. Taxonomy (NCBI): domain Bacteria; kingdom Pseudomonadati; phylum Pseudomonadota; class Gammaproteobacteria; order Enterobacterales; family Enterobacteriaceae; genus Mangrovibacter; species Mangrovibacter sp. MFB070. Next base: position 504,598 of record NZ_JJMI01000022.1, on the reverse strand, counting down.
CGGCCGAGTACCCAGCCAGACAGTAATGCCCCAGCCAAAGCAGCTACCATCCCACTGACAATAAAGGCAAACGTCATGTCCGGGCGCATCAACAGATATTTGACGTAATACATCGTGGTAGACCCGCGTACCACAACCGCCGTCAACAACAGAATATTCAGCACAAATACCAAACGCCACTGGCTGTTTTTCGCCAGCGATTTCAGGTCAGCCAGCATACTGCCTGGCGTACTGCTTTCAGGTATATAGCGTTCACGAGTCATGGCAAAACAGCAGAAAAACAAACCAATCCCCAGTAAACCCATCAGGCTCATTGCCAGAAAGAAACCTTTCTGTTGATTACCCTGGCCCAACCACTCCATCAAGGGCAAAGCCAGTACAGTGACAATTAAGCCACCGGTGAATGACAGGCCGAAACGCCAGGACTGCAACGAATGCCGTTCGCCAGGATCCAGTGTTAAGGCTCCGGGCATAGCGCAGTAAGGCACATTAATAGCGGAGTACACCAGGCTCAAAAGTGTATAGGTCACGCAGGCATAGATAATCTTGCCCGTCGGCCCCACATCCGGGACATAAAACGTTATCAGGCAACTCACACCAAAAGGAATGGCAAACCACAGTAACCACGGGCGAAAACGCCCATGCCGGGTACGTGTTCGGTCAACAATGGCGCCAATACAAGGGTCAGTAATTGCATCAATGGCCCGCACCACCAGAAACATCGTGCCCATAATCGCGGCAGGTAACCCAAACACATCGGTATAGAACCAGGCCAGAAACAGCGTTGCTGTTTGCCAGACCAGCGCGCTGGCCATATCTCCGAACCCATAGCCAATTTTATCTTTCAATGTAAGAACCGGCACAGTATTCATGATGCTCCACCTTTCGTCAGTTGAGCTCCTTAAGCCTTCATGTTGCAGGACCCTGGAGCCTGTTGTTTTTGTTGTTTGTGGGTAACACTCAGGTACGCGGTAACTATTTCGCAGCAGGCAAGAAACGACAATTGCCGAAATTTATCCGGCTATTATGTTTTTTTGCTTAAAAGGTGTAAGTGTGAAGTGGCGCGAGGTGTGGAAAAGAAAAACGCCATGCAAATGCATGGCGTTTTACATAACAAGACAACGTGGCGGTTACTTGGCAAGTTCAGCCAGATTAAGCCAGGTTTGCACCACTGTGTCCGGGTTAAGTGACAGGCTGTCTATGCCCTGTTCCATCAACCAGGCGGCAAAATCCTCGTGGTCAGAAGGCCCCTGCCCACATATACCGACATATTTACCCTGTTTCTTCGCAGCTTTAATCGCCATAGCGAGCAGCGCTTTCACTGCATCATTACGCTCATCAAACAGCTCAGAAACTACCCCGGAATCCCTGTCCAGGCCAAGAGCCAACTGAGTCATGTCATTTGAACCGATGGAGAAACCATCAAAGTGCTCAAGGAACGCCTCTGCCAGCAGTGCATTTGACGGAATTTCACACATCATTATCACTTTCAGGCCATTATCACCCCGTTTGAGCCCCTGACTTGCCAGCTCCTCAACCACAGCTTTCGCCTGGTCAACGGTGCGAACAAAGGGGATCATCACTTCAACGTTGGTCAGCCCCATCGTATTGCGTACACGCTTGACGGCCTCGCATTCAAGAGCAAAGCATGCTTTGAAATTCGGCGAAACATAGCGCCCGGCGCCACGGAAACCCAGCATCGGGTTTTCTTCATGGGGTTCATAACGTTCTCCCCCCACCAGGTTGGCATACTCATTGGATTTAAAATCAGACAAACGCACAATCACGCGTTTCGGCCAAAACGCAGCGGCAAGAGTGGCAATGCCTTCCGTTAGCCGGCCAACATAAAACTCAACCGGGGAATCATACCCTTTCATAAGCTCACGGATTTCTGCCTGCAATGCAGGTTCTTGCTGATCGAACTCAAGCAATGCCCGCGGGTGCACGCCAATCATACGGTTGATGATAAATTCCAGGCGAGCCAGACCTACACCTTCATTAGGCAGGCAGGCAAAGTCAAACGCCCGGTCCGGGTTACCAACGTTCATCATGATTTTCAAAGGTAAATCAGGCATGGTATCTACACTGGAACTGCTCACGGAGAAATCCAGCAGATCCGAATACACGTAACCGGTGTCACCTTCAGCACAGGATACCGTAACCCGCTGACCATTCTTCAGCCGCTCCGTTGCGTCGCCACAACCCACTACCGCCGGGATCCCCAGTTCACGCGCAATAATTGCTGCGTGGCAGGTCCGCCCGCCACGGTTTGTCACAATCGCGGCGGCCTTCTTCATAATGGGTTCCCAGTCCGGGTCGGTCATATCCGTTACCAGCACATCACCAGCTTCAACCCGGTTCATTTCACTGATATCGTGGATAACCTTGACACTTCCCGCACCAATACGCTGGCCAATTGCACGCCCTTCCACCAGAACATTGCCCTGGGAATGCAGCGTATAACGCTCCATCACTTTGTTACGCGAGCGAACCGTTTCAGGGCGGGCCTGGACAATAAACAATTCACCGGTGTGGCCATCTTTCGCCCATTCAATGTCCATTGGGCGGCCATAGTGCTGCTCAATCAGCAGCGCCTGATGCGCCAGCGCTTCAACTTCTTCACGGCTCAGGCAATAAACCGACTGTTGCTCTGGTGCCACATCTTCAATGCGCACCTGCTTACCATGTTCCTGCGTTTCGCCATAGACCATGCGCACTTTTTTCGACCCCAGGGTGCGGCGTACAATAGCCGGACGCCCTGCATTCAGAGTAGGTTTATGCACATAGAATTCATCAGGGTTGACCGCGCCCTGCACCACCATTTCCCCCAACCCCCAGGCGGCAGTAATAAATACCACCTGGTCGAAACCGGATTCCGTATCAATAGAGAACATCACCCCGGAGGCCGCAAGGTCTGAGCGCACCATGCGTTGCACCCCGGCAGACAAAGCAACACCACGGTGGTCATATCCCTGATGTACCCGGTAGGAAATGGCGCGGTCGTTGAACAACGATGCAAACACATGTTTTACCGCAACCATTACGGCATCAATGCCCTGCACATTCAGGAAAGTTTCTTGTTGCCCGGCAAACGAGGCATCAGGCATATCTTCTGCCGTTGCCGATGAACGAACAGCAAAAGACGCTTTATCGTTATCAGCCGCAAGCTGGGTATACGCACCGCGAATCGCCTCTTCCAGTGCGGGTGGGAAGGGTGTTTCGACAATCCACTGCCGAATTGCAGAGCCTGCTTTTGCAAGTGCCTGCACATCATCTATATCGGTTTCATCCAGCAGAGCATAGATGCGCTGGTTGACACCACTTTGATCCAAAAACTGGTTAAAAGCATCGGCCGTTGTCGCGAACCCATTAGGAACGCAAACCCCCGAACCGGAAAGGTTGGTAATCATCTCACCCAGGGAGGCGTTTTTCCCCCCAACCTTTTCTACGTCGTTCATGCCAAGCTGGTTATACCAAAGAACGAGCGGTGACACACCATGATTGGACATCGAAACAATCCTTTTTTGATTATGAACAGGTACAGAAATAATGGAAATGTTCAGGCTCATTCACTGATCTCTAATCAATCAGATGTTTCTATTGAGTTAGTGACAACACAAACAAAAACATCTTTCCAGAAATCACCAGCCGGACGCTGCTTATTTTGAATGGGCCACAAATTTAGTCTGGCACAATTATTGGAGAGTTAAAAACAGTGAATCGTTCAAGCAAATAAAAAACAATCATTTCAGAACAACCTTAAATAGATGAAATGCCTCAGCTCAGGAAAATAAACAGCCGGTATTATTTGCACGCAAATCAACAGGATAAAAAATGAAACGCATCATTCATTTTTATTAAAAATACCGTTTCTCTTTTATTAAAGCTATAATTAAATTCTCAAAAAACCAGAATAAACAACGATCTATTTATTAGTTACCCTAAGCCTCAACTGTAGCACCCGGGGCTATTCTCATTTGCCCATGACAATTTTTCACATCCCGATTATAGGGTAACCGCTATGAAAACGTTGGCAGGACTATGGTAATGCACTCACCACGCAGCTCCGTGAGGAGTACGAGGAATTTCACGGGAAAAACTCACACCCTGAGAGGTTTTCCTTTATGCTTTATCCTGTAAAAACTACCAGGATACGCAAAGAGTGAATATACCAAACCGACATGTTTTTTATATTTCAGATGGTACTGCAATTACAGCGGAAGTGCTTGGTCATGCGGTAATGTCGCAGTTCCCGGTAAGCGTACACAGTGTAACCCTGCCATTTGTTGAAACAGAACTACGGGCTCGCGCGGTGAAGGAACAAATTGATGCTATTTACCAGCAAACAGGTTGCAGGCCGTTAGTGTTCTATTCCATTGTTTTGCCAGAGATACGCACCATTATTTTGCAAAGTGCAGGCTTCTGCCAGGACATTGTCCAGGCACTCGTCGCACCGCTTCAGCAAGAACTTGAAGTTGACCCGGTGCCAATCGCTCACCGTACACACGGGCTGAACCCGGCTAATCTTGGGAAATACGATGCCCGTATTGCCGCAATTGATTACACGCTGGCTCATGATGACGGTATCTCGATGCGCAACCTCGACCAGGCACAGGTTATTTTGCTGGGCGTGTCGCGTTGTGGGAAAACCCCCACCAGTCTTTATCTGGCAATGCAGTTTGGGATTCGTGCCGCCAACTACCCTTTTATTGCCGATGATATGGATAACCTGCGCCTGCCAGCAGAATTACAGCCTCTGCGTTCGCGCCTGTTTGGCCTTACCATCAACCCCGAGCGGCTGGCCGCTATCCGAGAGGAACGCCGTGAAAACAGCCGCTATGCATCGTTGCGCCAGTGCCGTATGGAAGTCGCGGAGGTCGAAGCGCTTTATCGTAAGCATCAAATCAGGTACATCAACAGTACCAACTATTCCGTGGAAGAAATCGCAACCAAGATCCTTGATTTAATGGGACTGAACAGGCGCATGTACTAACAAGCTAGTTCACTAGTACCCATTATTGTGACATACTGTGGGTTTAACTGCACAGCCAGTTTATCGATTTTGCTGAAGGCGGTATCGCCAACCAGCCCAGTATTGAGATTGTAAATGAATAAAACAGATGAATTGCGCATAGCGCAAATTGGCTTTCTGGTCACACCGGATGAACTTAGCCAGCGTTACCCGGTAACAGAGCCCCTCGCACACCATATTACACATTCCCGCCAACGTATTGAGCGTATCCTCTCTGGTAAGGACTCCCGGTTGCTGGTGATTGTCGGCCCCTGCTCAGTACATTCCCCTGACGCCGCACTGGACTACGCTCGCAGGCTAAAAATTTTGCGTGATCAGTACCAGGATACCCTGGAAGTAGTGATGCGCACCTACTTCGAGAAACCGCGAACTGTCATTGGCTGGAAAGGGTTGATTTCAGACCCGGACCTCAATGGTAGCTGCCGCGTAAATAAAGGCCTTGAACTGGCACGCAAGTTCTTGCATGAGGTCAATCTTATTGGGTTACCTGCAGCAACGGAATTCCTTGATATGGTGGTTGGGCAATATATTGCCGATTTGATCAGTTGGGGAGCCATTGGTGCCCGCACGACAGAAAGCCAGGTACACCGTGAAATGGCTTCAGCGCTGTCCTGCCCGGTTGGTTTTAAAAATGGGACAGACGGTAATACACAAATTGCTATTGATGCCATTCGTGCCGCACGTGCCAGCCATATGTTTTTGTCCCCTGACAAACACGGCAAGATGGTAGTCTACCAAACCAGTGGTAATCCTTACGGGCACATAATTTTACGTGGTGGTAAACAACCCAACTTTTACCCTGAGGATATCGACGCGGCCAGCAGTGCACTGGGAAGTTTCGAATTGCCGCAGCGGTTAGTGGTTGATTTCAGCCATGGGAATTGCCAGAAACAACACCGCCGCCAGTTGGATGTTGCTCAGAATATTTGCCAGCAAATTCGCGACGGTTCAACGGCAATTGCAGGTGTCATGGCTGAGAGCTTTATTGAACCCGGCAACCAGGCGATTGAGCCTGGTAAACCGTTAGTTTATGGCCAGTCCATCACTGACCCGTGCCTGGGCTGGGAAGATACCGAAACACTACTGGCCATGTTGTCCGATGCGGTGAAGCACCGGTTAAACAAACCCTGAAGCCATGCTGTCAGCTTGAACAGCTGACTTCAAGCCGCCTTCCCCAGTCGGGTGGGCGTTTTACATAATCATCCCCCCGGTCAGTGAACGGGTTGCGCAACACAGCAAGCAGGCGATTCATTTCGCCTGCATCACCTTGTTCTGCTGCTTCAATAGCACGTTGTGCCAGCCAGTTACGCAGCACCACGGCCGGATTGACAGCCTGCATCCTGTTCTGGCGTTCAGCATCATCCAGTGGCTCCATCTGTAAGCGCTGCCGGTAACGGGCAAACCACGAATCAAAGGCAGCACGGTCAATAAATTCATCACGCAGTGGTGACAGAGCCGATCCTTTCTCTGTATGGCTGAGTAACCGAAAAGTTCTTGTATAGTCACTCCCTTCCCGGGTCATTAAGCTAAATAACTCCGCCAGAAGAGGGTTATCTTCGGCCTGGACATGAGTGAACCCCAGTTTGGCGCGCATCTGGCTCGCCCAGGCCTGTTGCAAGTGCTGCCCATATGTGTCCAGTACCGTATTCAGTGTATCGGCGCTAATAAAGGGTGACAGCGTCTGCGCCAGGCGTTGCAGGTTCCACAGGCCAACTCCGGGTTGGTTTTCAAACGAATAGCGGCCCTGATAATCAGAATGGTTACAAATAAAACCCGGCTGGTAATCATCCATAAAACCCCAGGGGCCATAATCAATAGTCAGCCCCAGAATCGACATATTATCTGTATTCATCACACCATGAGAAAAACCGCAGCATTGCCATTGCGCAATTAGCCTGGCTGTGCGGGCAACCACGTCCTCAAACCATAACCGCCATTTATCTTGCTCCGGTTCATCCTGCAAATGGGGCCAGTGCCGCGCAACCACGTGCTCAGCAAGCCGCCGGACATTCTCTGGTTCACGCCGGTAATAAAAATGCTCAAAGTGACCAAAGCGCACATGGCTTTCGGCAAGGCGCATCATCATGGCACCTTTTTCAGGCCGCTCCCGGTATACCGGGGTTTCGCTGATAACCATGCTCAGTGCGCGTGTGGAGGGGATCCCGAGATAGTGCATCGCCTCTGAAGCCAGGCATTCACGCACGGTTGAACGAATAACCGCCCGGCCATCACCCATGCGTGAGAATGGCGTTAACCCGGCGCCTTTCAGGTGCCACTCAAGTTGCCGCCCGTCATCCAGTTGCTGTTCGCCCAACAACAGCCCGCGCCCGTCGCCCAGTTGCCCGGCCCAAACACCAAACTGGTGACCGCTGTATACCTGAGCAACCGGCAGCATGCCAGGCAGCAATGCTTCTCCGCCCCACACTCCGGCAGGCCCGCAATAGTTGAATAAATCTTCTGCCAGCCCCAGTTCTGCTGCCAGTTCGCTGTTATGCCATAACAAACGTGCAGACAACAAAGGTTGTGGGGTGACTTGCTGCGAAAAGCCTGGCAATAAATCATGCCAGGCATGGGTAAATACAGGTTGTTCAGCCATAGGCCCTCCTGCCTATAGTGTAGTGGCAGTTGCGCCGGCTAAATACGGGCAATTATCAGGGGTATAAGGGATTACCATACAGCAACAACATCAGGTCCTCTGGTATTACCGGGGGCCAGAGCGCACCCTGCATGGCTGTAACCGGTAAAGGGCGAGTACGGGTAAAACTTTTTTCGTCATCAATACCATTGATGACTAACCCATGGCAGGCAGAACCCACCTGGTTAAGGATGGCGTACATCACTGGAAGGAAAGAAGCCTTTTTAAGGCAAGACTGAACGAACTGCTTATCCAGCATAATGGCATTAAATTGCCGCTGAAAAATCAGCTGTCCTGAAATATGACCAGCACCATAATTTAGTAATGCCAGTAAAAAATGACGCTCAAGTGAGGAAAAAAGATTCGCTAAATAATGGTCGCCAGATGCAATAAATTGCTCTGTTATTCCCAAATGCAGCCCTGGAACACTGGTTAAATAACCGACAAGACTTGTATCCGATAAAATACAACGAGCACTATTTTGCTCAACCGGCATCCATATCACCAGACGATGCTTTAAAAATGCAGACTGGCAACTGCGTAATAATGATACTTTTTCATCCAGAAGCTGGCTGTGCTGGAAGGGAGATAACCTGGTACTGACCAGAGCCTCAGGCATCTGTACGACGCCATCTTCAGTTACAAAGCGGGTGACCAGTTCAACGCCATACAGAGACCCATCGCTCCGCCTGAGTGGCTGGAACAAGCACTGAGAATAGTATGCGCACTCCAGAGTCACGACCATGGCAACAGTTCCACTACCCGGTGGTTTGCTTCATCCTGACTGAAACAGGGACAGAATTCAATCGTGTAACCGGTTTTCTCGCCACCCGCATTCTCCCCTGCAGGCATTCGGTTTTTTGCCGGAATTTGCAGCTAACAGAAGAAGCAGGCATTAAATTGAAGAGTGGCTGGCAGGTAAATAACGAAAAATAGCCACTGAGAACCGCAACCAATAACCCCACATAAGGGTAAATGAAGGACACACAGTATTAGGATTTGTAACCTGAATTAAAAGTGTTTGGATTGCCACGAATGAATTAAATGCGCCTGGCTTGCCAGTATTTCTCTCGCCAATAAACATTATTCAGAGATGAGCGCATAACACCATGGCTACTGGAGGCATGAATGAACTGATTATCGGTATCATAGATACCAACATGTAAACCTTCTTCACCAGAGCCGGTTTTAAAGAAAATCAGATCACCCGGTAATAATTCGTCTTTATCAATACGGGTGCCAATTTGTGCCTGAGCCCTGGTACTACGCGGTAGTTGAAGTGCAAACTGGTCACGAAAAGTTAATTGCACGAATGCTGAGCAATCAATACCTTGCCTGGATATTCCACCATACCGATAAGGTGTTCCCCGCCATTCACTTAATTGTGAATCAAGCCTGGCAATAACCATAATAGGGTCAGATAACTGGCCCGCAGGTGCAGGCGCACGGTGGTGACTGCACCCAACTAATAATAAAGATAACAGGACAAGCCCCCATAGTTTCATGACCGGCTGTTGCCTCCAGGCTATTTTCTACCAGTGTAATGTAGCTCTTCAGTATTTAATTTGGCAAGCATTTCAACTCGTTCAGGAACAAATAAGAACTTTATGGTTATCCACATCAAGCCGCCGAAATGGCAAAGCATAAACAGTATGCAAATGTTCGGGCGTTAACACTTCACTGGCCTTTCCCTGGGCTACAACGTTGCCTTTCAGCATTAACCAAACCTGGTGAGCATGTGCCAGTGAGTAATTAAGATCATGGCTGCTCATAATAATCGCCACCCCTTTTTGGGTGAGCTCATTAAGTAAATGAGTGAGAGCCGATTGCTGGGTAACATCAAGGCTGTTCATTGGTTCATCGAGCAATAACAGCCTGCCAGCCGGATTAATATCCGGGTGGATCTGAGCGATAACGGCAGCCAGACGCACCCGCTGCCATTCACCGCCCGATAGATTAGCAACTTGCCGCGGCAATTTGTCTGCCAGCCACAATGCATCAATAACCGGAGCCAGTTTTTCCAAAGGGGCGCCATGAGCATGCAGTAACAGGTAGTGCCAGACTGGCATCGCAAACGGGGGAACTTGCTGTTGCGGCAACCATGAGCGCAGCATTCCAAGTTCAGGGCCGGACCAGGCAGATACAGACTGCCCGGCCAGTTTTACATCACCCGGCCCTTCGCTCATACCGGAAATACGAGCAAGGAGAGTGCTTTTCCCTGCGCCATTTGGCCCCACCAGATGCAACCAACATCCCGGTGCAACCCCGGCAGATATTGGTGACAGCCGGCCTTTTTCCGCTACATGGTTTAACGACAGCAGTGACATCTATTGTTCCAGAGCACGTTCAATTGCAGCTACCAGTTCTGGCGCATCGGGCAGCATATCGGGAGAGAAGCGCCCGGCCACTTTACCTTGCCGGTCAACCAGGAATTTTTCAAAGTTCCACAAAATATCACCGGGCTGTTTTGGTGCCCGCCCTTTACTGGCCATTCGATCATAAAAACCGCTGCCTTGTGGTGCCTGAGCCACAGGAGCCAGAGCAATCAGCTTTTGGTACAACGGATGGCGACGCTCACCGTTAACTTCAATTTTGCTGAACATGGGAAAGGTGACACCATATGTGGTGCTGCAGAAGGCCTGAATCTCTTGTTCACTGCCAGGTTCCTGTTCCAGAAACTGGTTACACGGGAACCCCAGTACAGTAAACCCCTGGTCTGCATACCGTTTTTGTAAGGCTTCCAACTGCTCATATTGCGGTGTTAAACCACATTTTGATGCGACATTCACAATCAGCAAGACTTTCCCTTGCCAGGCAGTTAGCGTGCCGGGCTGCCCATCTATAGTTACGACATCAGTAGTAAGAACATCAGCCTGCATCGTTTTCTCCTTTATTCATGCCTGACTTTTAAAAGTAGCCAGATAAACAGGGGCGCGCCGAGTGACGCAGTGACAACACCAACAGGTAATTCGGCTGAAGCCAGTACCAGGCGGGCCACCATATCTGCAATTAACAATAACACGCCTCCCGCAAGTGCGCTGGCGGGAAGCAAGGTTTTATGGTCTGTTATGCCGCAAAGGCGTAACAAGTGAGGGATAACCAGACCAATAAACCCAATGGACCCGGCCAAAGCCACGCTGGCTCCTACCAGCCAGCCAGTCGCGACCACTAATACCCAGCGCCAGCGATGCAAAGCCAGCCCCAGTTGCCTGGCCGGAGTTTCGCCCAGCGCCAGCATATTCAAAGGCCGCCACTGGCGTATTACCCACCACAGCACGGGTACTATCGCCAGCATGAAGCCTTTTGCCCGCCAGTCAACACCACCAAATCCGCCCATCATCCAGTACATTAACTGACGCAGGTCAGCACTGGTTGTGAAATAAACAGCCCAGGTCATTAGTGCACTGCAAATGATACTCAGGGCAACACCCGCCAGTAATAAACGGCTGGTAGTGAGCCGCCGCCGGGCAAACCGCAACAACAATAATGTGATGAGCAGAGCCCCCACCATGGAACTGATTCCCAGAACCCAGTCAGGCATATGCCCCTGCCCTAACAGCATTGCAGACACTAACCCCAGGCCTGCTCCATTTGAAACCCCCAGTAAACCGGGCTCGGCAAGTGGGTTATCAAATAATGCCTGCATCATTGTGCCAGAAACGGCCAGTGCAGCCCCTGTAAGTACAACAGCAACCATGCGTGGTAACCGAATTTGCCAGACAAACAGCGTGTTATCTGCAGATAACCAGTGCCATGGCGATATCCAGCGCTCACCGCTGGACAAACTGATAACAGCCACAACCAACAGGACACTTAGCAAACCGGCCAGTACGTAACGCGCCCGCCGCTGTTGCTGCTCAACTAATGAGTGCATGTGCAAAAAAACGTTCCCAGTGAATAACCTGCCATGATTCTACGTGTTCACAGAATACAGGTGAAGCCTGCCGGGCTCTGTTATCGTGTTTTAAGCTTTTTTTGCGCGCCTGCCCGCAACCGACTAACGCGAGCGGGAAAAGCACCGATTCAACACTGTAATGCGGATAAATTATTTTGCACGATGCATTTGAACGTGAGGCGTTATTGGTGGATGCCTGTAACGCACCATGTGGGATAATTGCAGGCAAAGAAAAAGGCCGGTAAAAACCGGCCTTTTTAAAACATGTCAGATTAGTCGTTCTGGGGGGTTGCATTCTCCACTCGGCTTTTTAACTTCTGGCCGGGGCGGAACGTAACAACGCGACGGGCGGTGATAGGAATATCCTCTCCCGTTTTGGGGTTACGCCCCGGGCGTTGGTTTTTGTCCCGCAGGTCAAAGTTACCAAAGCCGGAGAGTTTAACCTGTTCGCCATTCTCCAGAGCGCGACGGATCTCTTCGAAAAACAGCTCAACAAGCTCTTTGGCATCCCGCTTGCTAAGCCCAAGCTTATCAAACAGATATTCTGACATTTCAGCTTTTGTAAGCGCCATAGGTTCAATCCCTCAATGATGCCTGGAATCGCTCTTTTAATGCCGCCACACATTTTGCAACGGTAGCAGCAATCTCCTCTTCTTCCAGTGTACGGTTGGTATCCTGAAGAGTCAGGCTGATAGCAAGGCTCTTATAACCCTCTGCCACACCCTTACCGCGGTACACGTCAAATAAGTTTACGCCAACTACCTGATTTACGCCAACTTTCTTACACTCTGCCAGAATATCTGCTGCAGGCACGTTTTCAGCTACCACAACAGCGATATCTCGCCGGTTCGCAGGGAAGCGTGAAACCCCCTGAGATTGAGGCACGGCGCGGTCTGCGAGCTTGTTCCACAACAATTCAAACACCAGTGTGCGGCCGTTCAAATCAAGTTTACGTTCCAGCTCAGGATGAACAACACCAATAAATCCAACATAATCACCGTGTAAATAAATTGCAGCACTCTGCCCCGGATGCAGGGCTGAATGCCGTTCTGCCCGAAATTCAATTTCAGACAATTTACCGGTAAGTTCGAACAGTGATTCCAAATCACCTTTGAGATCGTAAAAATCGACACTGCCTTTTACCAGATCCCAGTGTTCTTCATTACGGTTGCCACAGATTGCGCCAGCCAGCATAACATCCTGACGGATCCCCAGGTCTGCCTGTGTATCAGGGACAAACCGCAAACCGGTTTCAAAAATACGCGCACGGTTTTGCTGGCGGTTCTGGTTATACACCAGGGTGCTGAGCAGGCCGGTTAATAAAGAGAGGCGCATCGCTGACATATCGGCTGAAATCGGATTAGGCAGAATCAGTGCGTCTTCACCCGGGTGCAGCATTTGCTGAATTTTTGGGTCAACAAAACTGTAGGTGATCACTTCCTGGTAGCCTTTATCCACCAGCAACGTTTTCACTCGTTTCATTGACAGATTCGCTTCACGATGCTCACCCATAATCAGGGATGCATTGACTGGCTCGTCCGGAATACTGTTGTAACCATAAATACGGGCAACTTCTTCAACCAGGTCTTCTTCAATTTCCATATCAAAACGCCATGATGGCGCAACAGCCTGCCACTGGCCTTCAGATTCAGTTACCTGGCAACCCAGACGGCGCAAAATATCTCCGACCTGCTCATCCGGCACATGGTGACCAATCAGGCGATCCAGTTTGCTACGACGTAAAGTAATCGTCGCTGGCTGTGGCAATTTGTCCTGTGCAGTGACATCAATTACCGGGCCGGCCTGACCACCACACACTGCCAGTAACAGCGCTGTCGCACGTTCCATGGCTTTATACTGCAGTTGTGGGTCAACGCCACGCTCATAACGGTGAGATGCATCTGTATGCAAGCCATAGCGGCGGGCACGGCCAGTAATTGCCAGTGGATTAAACCAGGCACACTCCAGCAAAACATCCTGGGTTTCACTGTTCACGCCAGAGTGCTCACCACCGAAGATCCCGCCCATTGCCAGTGCCTTGCTCTGGTCAGCAATAACCAGAGTATCACTGTTGAGTTTCGCTTCTGTGCCATCAAGCAGTACCAGGCTTTCATCTTGTTTAGCCATACGCACCACAATACCACCGTCGATCCGGTTAAGATCAAACGCATGCATTGGCTGGCCCAGTTCAAGCAGCACGTAGTTGGTCACGTCAACAACGGCATCAATAGAGCGAATACCGCAACGGCGCAATTTTTCACGCATCCACAATGGTGATGATGCAGCGACATTAATACCTTTAATCACACGCCCAAGGTAGCGTGGGCAGGCATCAGTAGCTTCAACAGTAATCGGGAAAGAATCTGCAATGCTTGCAGCCACGGGCGTAATGTCTGGTTCAGTAACCGGTAATTGGTTCAGTACCGCTACATCACGGGCCACACCTGCAATACTCAGGCAATCGGCACGGTTCGGCGTCACACTGATTTCAATGGCAACATCGTCAAGCTTCAGGTAGTCACGCACAGGCGTACCAGGCTGAGCATCAGTTGGCAATTCGATAATACCGCTGTGGTCTTCTGAAATACCCAGTTCGGAATAAGAACACAGCATCCCTTCTGAAGGTTCACCGCGTAATTTTGCAGCTTTGATTTTAAAGTCGCCCGGCAATACTGCACCCACGGTTGCCACCGCAACGCGCAGGCCCTGACGGCAGTTCGGCGCGCCACAAACGATATCAAGCAAGCGTTCGCCGCCAACATTCACTTTTGTAACCCGCAGCTTATCAGCATTGGGATGCTGGCCGCATTCCACAACTTCACCAACCACGACGCCAGTAAATGCTCCCGCAACAGCCTCAACACCATCCACTTCGAGACCTGCCATGGTTATCTGACCGGCAAGCGCGTCACTGTCTAGTGCCGGGTTAACCCATTCGCGTAACCAAAGTTCACTGAATTTCATTGCAGAGTCCCGCCTTATTTAAACTGTTTGAGGAAACGTAAATCGTTTTCGAAGAATGAACGCAAGTCAGTTACGCCATAGCGCAACATGGTCAAACGCTCCATCCCCATGCCGAACGCGAAGCCGGAATAGACTTCTGGATCAATGCCCACATTCCGTAAAACGTTCGGGTGCACCATGCCGCAACCCAGCACTTCAAGCCATTTACCATTTTTACCCATTACATCCACTTCGGCAGAAGGTTCAGTGAACGGGAAATAAGACGGGCGGAAACGAATTTGCAGGTCTTCCTCAAAAAAGTTACGCAAGAAATCATGCAGCGTACCTTTCAGATTGGTAAAGCTGATGTTCTTATCGACAATCAACCCTTCCATTTGGTGGAACATCGGCGTGTGAGTCTGATCGTAATCATTACGGTATACACGGCCAGGCGCAATGATACGAATCGGCGGCTGTTGGTTTTCCATAGTACGGATCTGCACACCAGATGTTTGTGTACGCAACAGACGCGTTGCGTCAAACCAGAAAGTGTCGTGGTCAGCACGTGCCGGGTGGTGACCCGGAATGTTCAGGGCATCGAAGTTGTGGTAGTCATCTTCAATTTCCGGGCCGGTTGCCACGGTAAAGCCCAGCTCACCGAAGAAACTTTCAATGCGGTCAATCGTGCGGGTTACCGGATGCAGCCCGCCATTTTCAATACGCCGCCCCGGTAAGGTCACATCAATAGTTTCTGCGGCCAGGCGGACATTTAATGCTTCGCTTTCCAGAAAATCTTTGCGTGCATTAAGTGCCTGCTGAACCTGTTCTTTGGCTTCGTTGATTACCGCGCCAGCTGCAGGGCGTTCTTCGGGGGGAAGTTCACGCAGGGTTGTCATTTGGAGGGTCAGGTGCCCTTTCTTGCCCAGATATTCAACGCGTACATTATCTAACGCGGCGACATCCTGGGCATCGTTTATGGCTGCCTTTGCACTTGCAACCAGCTCTGCGAGATGTGGCATGGTATTCCTCTTGTGCCGGCACAATTGCCGGAGTAGTTAGTCTCGGTTCGAAAACGACAAGCCTTAGCCTTTATTTACCCGGCCATCATAATGCTGTTCAAAAGCCTGGCAAAGGGGCCGGAAAAGGTAAAAAAAAAGCCTCCAGCTGGAGGCTTTTAGCGCTTATTTTCCGTTTCTTTTCTTACGCGCAAAGCCCCCCTGAATCAGGCGCTAAAGTAAAAAAAGAAGCGGAAAATAGCAGCATTCATGCTTGCAGTTACCTTTTTAGTCAGGTGTAACGGTTCTATTCAACTGATTTTGTTGCGAAATGTCAATCCCGTTTGCAACAAATGAAAAGAGGGAGCATACGCTCCCTCTCCATCTGGCTTACGCCAGAGCTGCTTTCGCTTTTTCAACCAGTGCAGTGAATGCCACTTTGTCGAATACAGCGATATCAGCCAGGATCTTACGGTCGATTTCAACAGAAGCCTTTTTCAGGCCGTTGATGAATTTGCTGTAAGAAATACCGTTCTGACGTGCTGCTGCGTTGATACGTGCAATCCACAGTTGACGGAACTGACGCTTTTTCTGACGACGGTCACGATAAGCGTACTGACCTGCTTTGATAACAGCCTGGAAGGCAACGCGGTATACGCGAGAACGCGCACCGTAGTAACCTTTAGCTTGTTTCAAAATTTTCTTATGACGTGCACGTGCAATCACACCACGTTTTACGCGAGCCATGGCTCTCTCCTGTATCTATATTCTGTAAGCCCGGTTTACATATTCACTCGGCCAGACTAATTCTCTTCCTGCAGACTATTGTCTGAACAGACCGGGAATCAGTGACTGTTACCGGAAAACACCAACCTGTTGGGCGATAAAAAGTTTAAAGTTAACGACTTATGCGTACGGCAGGCACGCAATTACCAGACCCAGATCGCCTTTGGAAACCATGGCTTTCGGACGCAGGTGACGTTTACGTTTGGTCGCTTTTTTAGTCAGAATATGACGCAGGTTAGCGTGCTTATGCTTAAAGCCACCTTTACCGGTTTTTTTGAAGCGCTTAGCAGCACCGCGTACGGTCTTAATTTTTGGCATCTTTTTACTTCCACTTCGCATTGTTAATAAATGAAACAAAGGCGAACCGGGCCAGCGGAGCAAGCTCTACCGGCCTGGTTACTTGGTAGCCTACTGTTTCTTCTTCGGCGCAAGCACCATAATCATCTGGCGGCCTTCGATCTTCGTTGGGAAGGATTCGACTACTGCCAGTTCATTCAGATCGTCTTTCACGCGGTTAAGCACTTCCATACCGATCTGTTGGTGTGCCATTTCACGCCCACGGAAACGCAGGGTGATTTTAGCTTTGTCGCCATCTTCGAGAAAGCGAATCAGGCTGCGGAGTTTTACCTGATAGTCACCTTCATCAGTACCAGGACGGAATTTAATTTCCTTAACCTGGATAACTTTCTGCTTTTTCTTCTGTTCCTTAGAAGACTTACTCTTTTCATAGAGGAATTTGCCGTAATCCATAATACGGCAAACTGGCGGCTCGGCGTTAGGGCTGATCTCTACTAAGTCGGCTCCGGCTTCTTCAGCTTTTTCCAGAGCTTCTCTCAGACTCACTACACCAATCTGCTCGCCATCGATGTCTGTTAAGCGAACTTCCTGAGCGCGAATCTCGCCATTAATACGATTCGGACGCGCCGTTTGAACTCGTTTTCCGCCTTTAATACCTTATTCCTCCATTTGATGAAGACTGCGGCTGCGAATTTCTTGTTGCAGCTTCTCGATCACTTCATTTACGTCCAGACTGCCAAGGTCTTTACCACGGCGGGTACGAACGGCCACTTTGCCAGCTTCGACCTCTTTATCACCGCAGACCAACATATAGGGCACCCGACGTAAAGTGTGCTCGCGGATTTTAAAGCCAATCTTCTCGTTTCTCAAGTCTGCTTTTACACGAATGCCCGCATTTTGCAATTTTCGGGTCAATTCGTTCACATATTCTGCCTGTCCGTCAGTAATATTCATAACGACAACCTGAACAGGAGCCAGCCATGTTGGGAAGAAACCGGCGAACTCTTCAGTCAGAATACCAATAAAGCGTTCCATTGAACCCAGAATTGCACGGTGAATCATTACCGGCACCTGGCGTTCGTTATTTTCACCCACGTAAGATGCACTCAAACGAGATGGCAAGGAGAAGTCCAGTTGGACAGTACCACATTGCCAGGCACGATCGAGGCAATCGTACAGGGTAAATTCAATTTTCGGCCCGTAAAACGCGCCTTCACCCGGTTGATACTCAAACGGGATCTTATTTTCTTCAAGTGCTACAGCAAGGTCTGCTTCAGCCCGGTCCCACATTTCATCGGTACCAATGCGTTTCTCAGGGCGAGTAGACAGCTTAACGACGATTTTTTCAAAACCGAAGGTGCTGTACATATCGTAGACCATACGAATACAGCTGTTTACTTCATCACGCACCTGCTCTTCCGTACAGAAGATATGTGCGTCATCCTGAGTAAAGCCACGCACACGCATCAGGCCGTGTAGCGCACCAGAAGGCTCATTACGGTGGCAACTACCAAACTCAGCCATACGCAATGGCAAATCACGGTAAGATTTCAAACCCTGATTAAAAATTTGCACATGGCCCGGGCAGTTCATTGGCTTAATGCAATATTCACGGTTTTCTGAAGAAGTGGTAAACATGGCATCTTTATAGTTGTCCCAGTGCCCGGTTCTTTCCCACAGCACGCGGTCCATCATAAATGGCCCTTTCACTTCCTGATACTGGTACTCTTTCAGCTTAGAGCGAACAAAGGTTTCCAGTTCACGGAAAACTGTCCAGCCGTCATTATGCCAGAACACCATACCAGGTGCTTCTTCCTGCATATGATACAGGTCCAGTTGCTTACCAATCTTACGGTGGTCACGTTTTGCCGCTTCTTCCAGGCGTTGCAGATAAGAATTTAATTGTTTCTTATCTGGCCAGGCGGTGCCGTAAATACGTTGCAACATTTTATTATTGCTGTCGCCGCGCCAGTATGCCCCTGCCGTTTTCATCAGTTTAAAATAATGGCAGAAACGCATATTTGGCACATGCGGCCCACGGCACATGTCAATATATTCTTCATGATGATAAAGCCCAGGCCTGTCATCATGACTGATGTTCTCATCAAGAATAGCGACTTTGTAGCTTTCGCCACGATCAACAAATGCCTGGCGTGCTTCGGCCCATGACACTTTCTTCTTAATGACGTCGTAATTCTTCTCTGCCAGCTCGTGCATACGCTTTTCCAGCTGGTCAATATCTTCCTGAGTCAGGGTATGGTCCAGATCAACATCATAGTAGAAACCATTGTCGATTACCGGGCCAATAGCCATTTTTGTTTTAGGCCACAGTTGCTTGATGGCATGCCCCAATAAGTGAGCACAAGAGTGGCGAATGATTTCAAGCCCCTCAGCATCTTTTGCGGTAATGATAGCCAGGGTTGCGTCGTTTTCAATCAAATCGCACGCATCAACCAGTTCACCATTTACCCGCCCGGCGACACAGGCTTTCGCCAGGCCAGGACCGATATCCAGCGCAACATCCAGTGGACTTACAGCATGGTCAAAACTACGTTGACTGCCATCAGGAAGCGTAATTACAGGCATTCTAATTCCTTAATTTGCAGTGGTGACCCACACGAAAGATCACATACAAACAAAAATTCATTAATTTTCATAAAATTACGTGCATATCTGGCCAACAATTGCCAAATAAGTACACTCTCGAACATATTTTAAAGCATTAGCAGAAGACAGATTTAAAATACGCCAGCGGATGGTAACACTATCAATAAGATGAATCACCCCTTTGTTTCCCCACGAAATCGTGATCTCCTGGGGAGCCAGTTATATGGATTGCTTATCAAAGGTAATAAATGATGTATTTTGGGAACCAAAAGACTGTTTTGAGCCAGTCTGTTCAGGCAGGAGTACGCCCACCGCTTTTCTAAATCGGGTATGGGAATGCCAGCAGCCACTTAATAAAACAATGTCTGAACCCGGGCTGATACACCAAACCCTGTTCACTTCTGCGTATGATTTTAGTCGTTGCGATTCAGCAAATATTCCCTTAACCAACGCCCCGCCACTCCGGGTGGCGCATTTTTATTCCACACGACATCAACAGACAGAGCTCTGGGCCAGCCAGTAACAGGTAGTGCCACCAGTTTGCCGTCGCCCGCGAATTCATCTACCAGCGCACAGGGCAGCATACACCAGCCAAACCCCTGAACCGCCATACTCAGCAGTAATAAATAGTTTGGTGCAGACCAAACAGGCCCACGCCCGGCATTGCCACCTCTGTCGATATAAGTGGTTAGCCGTAACTCCCGCCAGGCAGGTAGCTCATCAAACACCAGGCTCTCACGCATTGCCAGTGGGTGCCCGGGGGCAGCATAAATTCCCATATAACTCAGTAAAGGCATACGGCTGGCACCGATAACATGAGGATAATGGTCGCGTGCTTCCATCAAACCAATATGCGCTCTTTCTGTTTGCAATAAATCAATGACATCTTCGTTCTCACCAATCAGGCATTCAAATTCAGTGTGAGGGAAATGTTCAGCAAACCCGGACAGTAAATTTTCAAGAACATCAGCATCCAGCGTGTCGGAGAGCACAAATGACAATTTTGCTTCCGTTTCTGCTACCAATGACACCGCAAGATCATCCAGGCGGTTACTCGCGGCAAGAATAGCCTGAACATAGCTCAACACCTGCTCACCCTGTTGTGTCAAAACTGGCTGCCTTGCTGAACGGTCGAATAACGTGATACCCAGGTCTGTTTCTAAATTTGCCACGGCAGTGCTGACTGTTGACTGGCTCTTTCGCAGACGCCGTGCCGCAGCAGAAAATGAACCTGCCGAGACAGTTTCGACAAAGGCAAGAAGGGCTTCCGGGGAATAGCGCATAATGTATCGATTTTCCAGATGGTATCTATCTTTATTTTATCTTAAATACCGATAGTATCGCCAGTCATCGCGTCACACATCCGTGTTGATTATCGTAATGACAAGGAAAATGGATATGAAAAAAGTCAATGCTGTACACCGAACTCTCCCAGAGCGATTGCTGCACGCTATCTGTTTCGAAGGGTTGGCAACGGTAATACTCGCACCACTGGCGGCCTGGATAATGCAACGTGAACTGTTTGAAATGGGGATGCTTTCTCTACTCCTGGCGACTGCAGCTATGCTGTGGAATATCGTTTATAACGCGGTGTTTGATATTTTCATGCCTCATAATCAAACGGCCAGGACATTGAAAATACGCCTTATTCATGCATCCGGATTTGAAGGCGGGTTTCTGATAATTGGCGTTGCTCTCGCTGCTTTTTTTCTCAGTACGACACTCCTGAACGCATTTCTTCTTGAGGCCGGTTTTTTACTGTTCTTTTTGCCCTATACACTTTTCTATAACTGGGGTTATGACACACTACGAGCGCGTTTTATCGGGCTGCACGTGTAGTCCTTCAATTACCCGCCGAGCCCGGGCAAGCCGGGCCAGATGCAGGAATCAGTGCAACGCACAACTGTTATAGAATAAAGCCCCGTTTTGCAAATATAAGCTATGATATTCTGTGAGGTGTTTACTACGGTGATTATCGTGGTATCACCATCGTAATAAACAAAGATCTGCTTCTGTCTTTTGGGTTATAGCGAAAATTACAGTAATTTCCCTGCCCTAATGAAATAAGACAGCTCAATCACTAATAGCGCCAAAATTGCAACAAATAGTGAATTATGCTAATATAGCCGTGCATCCTGGCATTTTGTCAAATGGAGAAAACCACCTAACTTTAACTTAACGGACTATACACCACTATGTCTCAGACTGAACTCAATACGAGTGTTCCCCGAAAGCAAATTAATCCTCCCGTGTTTTATACTTCTGCTGCACTCATCGTCATCGTAGTGGCTTTCGCCGCACTATTTCCTGAACTTGCGGATCAAAAATTTAAAGCGCTGCAACAACAAATATTCACCAATGCCAGTTGGTTTTATATTCTGACCGTCGCACTGATCCTCCTGACAGTAACCTTTCTCGGGTTATCTCGCTATGGCAACATCAAACTCGGGCCAGACCACGCATTGCCTGATTTCAGCTATGTTTCCTGGTTCGCGATGTTGTTCTCCGCAGGTATGGGAATAGGCCTGATGTTCTTCGGTGTTGCCGAGCCGGTAATGCACTACCTTTCGCCACCGGTAGGTACACCGGAAACCGTCGAAGCGGCCAAAGAAGCTATGCGGCTTACTTTCTTCCACTGGGGGCTGCACGCCTGGGCTATTTACGCCATTGTTGCGCTCATTCTGGCATTTTTCAGTTACCGTCATGGCTTGCCACTGACATTGCGCTCAGCACTCTACCCCATCATTGGCGAACGTATTTACGGCCCAATGGGCCATGCTGTTGATATTTTTGCCGTCATCGGTACGGTATTTGGTGTTTCAACCTCACTCGGTTATGGCGTACTGCAGGTCAACGCCGGGATGCATCACCTGTTTGGTGTGCCTATAAATGAAACAACCCAGGTGATTCTGATTGTAGTTATTACCGCACTGGCAACAATCTCTGTTGTATCCGGTCTGGATAAAGGCATCAGAATATTATCAGAGCTAAACCTCGGCCTTGCAGTATTACTGCTGCTGTTGGTCGCTATTCTGGGCCCCACAGTTCTGTTGCTGAAATCCTTTGTTGAAAATACCGGGGGTTATCTTTCGGAAATAGTCAGTAAAACATTTAATCTGTATGCCTACGAGCCAAAATCCAGCAACTGGCTGGGTGGCTGGACCTTGCTTTACTGGGGGTGGTGGCTTTCCTGGTCGCCGTTTGTCGGCATGTTCATTGCCCGTGTTTCCCGTGGGCGTACCATTCGTGAATTTGTTACTGGTGTGTTGTTTGTGCCTGCGGGCTTTACATTAATGTGGATGACATTTTTCGGGAACAGTGCCATTCATCTGATTAAAGACAAAGGTGCCATTGACCTCGCTAACACTGTGCAACAGGATGTGTCGCTCGCTCTGTTTAATTTTCTTGAACATTTTCCATTTTCGACGGTGCTGTCCTTTATTGCTATGGCGATGGTAGTGGTCTTCTTTGTCACATCAGCCGACTCTGGCGCAATGGTGGTTGATACACTGGCATCTGGCGGTGCTGAACGTACGCCTGTCTGGCAACGTATTTTCTGGGCAGCAACCATGGGAATTGTCGCTATCGCTTTGCTGTTAGCTGGCGGGTTAAGTGCATTGCAAACAGTGACAATAGCCAGTGCCCTGCCTTTCTCAATTATTCTGCTGGTTTCCATCTATGGGCTACTGAAAGCGTTGAGAGTGGATATCACCAAACGCGACAGCCAGACTTTGGCAACTATTGCGCCGACGGCATCACGTAACCCGATTCCGTGGCAGCGCAGGTTGCGGAACATCTCTTATCTTCCTAAACGCTCTCAGGTGAAACGTTTCCTTGATGAAGTCATTCAGCCGGCAATGGTACTGGTCGAAGAAGAACTGGGCAAACAAGGCACCCGGAGTGTCATCGATTCATCTTCTGACGACCGGCTGCACCTGGAAGTTGATTTAGGTGAAGCACTCAATTTTATCTATGAAGTCCGGTTACGCGGTTACAGCCAGCCAGCTTTTGCTATGTCGGGTCTTGATAATGACAGTCAAAATGCTGAGCAGCACCGTTATTATCGCGCTGAGGTTTACCTGAAAGAAGGTGGGCAGGATTACGACCTGATGGGCTGGAACCAGGAGCAAATCATTCACGATATTCTTGATCAGTATGAAAAGCATCTCCACTTCCTTCACTTAGTGCGTTAATGCACCGGCCCCTTTACCCGATAAAGGGGCCTTATCTGCCAGCAAGCATATTCGCTCTGCCCTGCCCGTATAAATACCCCCGTTTAGCGACGCGAAAATTTAGCGCCTGCTTTATAGCCCCGGTCACACCGAAACCAGTTCTGGTAAGATTTATATAACAATCTCTTTGAAAAACCAGTCACTTAATTAAAATTATTTCATCAATGCCATGAGTTATTTTCTTTTTATAAACTCTGTATATACCCCACCATAAATTAAATTATCTGACTGCTATGGCATATCTCACATCTTCATTTTTTTACCACTTGCTTTTTATTGATTTCCCTATCAATCTGTAACTTACATACTGGCAATGTGACATGTTCAGGTGAGTAGTGCAGACATTAATTCGGGTTATTTACAGGCGCCTTCCCATTACACTTGTCACTACAGCTGTGACCTTAGCTGTTGTCATGATTCTGGCAGAAGCTTCGTTTTACTCTGCCAGTAAACAGCGTGTTCAGGCTTTTTCTGAAGCATTGACGAACAGGAGTAATACCCTGTTTAACGAAATTAATACAGTAAAGCACAAAAGCCAGTCATTCGAGTTGTATACCCCGTGCAGTGCCGCCTTTTTACGCCGTTTACGCCTAAGCTTGTGGTCGTTTACGTTGATTAAAGATATCGGCTGGGTGCAGAACAATACCATGATATGCACTGCATTATGGGATAAGTTGTCTCCACCACTGGCAATTAATTTGTATAACCAAAAAATAAAATTGAAAGACAGCACCTGGGTTATAAATGCAGGCATTGATGAAAATATCTATGGTGACCTGGTGCTGTTTGGTAATTATGTTATTGTTTTATCTCCATACGTTTTCAGTTCTTTTAAAGATGACTCTGACCTCCACCAATTCAGTTTTATTATCAGTAATAAAAACCAGCAACACAACATCATCACCTATGGTAGTGATATAAGCAAACTGGCAGGCGATAAACAAAGCACCAGTAGCCTGCGTTTTCTGGCATGGAAAACCTGTTCACAGCAATACAATTTTTGTGTTATCGCCGGAGGAAAGCCAGACAGTATTCTGAATACCAGCGCAGTACTTATTTCATCTCTCACTTTTATCTCTCTTTTTATTGGCCTGCTTATTTCATTAAGCATCAACCTGTATATTGATAAAAAACGTTCTCTGGAAAAAAGACTGCTTGATGCAGTCAACAAAAACCGACTGCACCTGGTTTACCAACCCATTTACCACCTGAAGAAAAATGAAATAATTGGTGTTGAGGCCCTGCTTCGCTGGAAAGACCCGGATATAGGTTTCATTTCTCCAGATATCTTCATCCCCCTGGCGGAAGCAAAAGGGTTAATGACGCAGATCACACAATTAGTTACCCGGAAAGCTATTCATGATACCCGCGAACTGGTCAGGAAACATAACCTCTATATCAGTATCAATATTAGCTCGCATGACTTGTGCTCCACTGACTATCTCCTTTTTTTACAACATGCCATCACAGATGCACAGTTCCCGGCCAGCAACCTGATTCTTGAGATTACTGAGCGCCAGGGCGCAAATACCAATTCGCTTAAAGAAATGGTTGAGCGCTTCAAACTCAGTGGCTTCAATATCGCTATTGATGATTTTGGCACCGGGTATTCCAACCTGAACTGGCTTTCGCACCTGTCTATTGATGAAATAAAAATTGATAAGTCGATAACAGATTCTATTGAGACTGATTCACTCAATAAAGTGTTGCTCCCTAACCTGATTAACTTATTAAAAGACATGCACCCTACAGTGGTATTCGAAGGTATTGAAAAACAAGCACAAGTTGATTACCTGCTGGCACATTTCCCCAATGCCCTAGGCCAGGGTTGGTTTTTTTCAAAGGCACGCGAGTTGTCTGAAATCCAGGAGCTCTTGTCCCAAAATGGTAACGAAGAAAATGCTCCCATACCCCGAGTAGTTTAGCCGGCTTAAGGCAGACTCCGATAGCACCCAGCCCAGCAGGAAGATAGCTGAGCACCAGGTTATCAAGTGAATTATCCGCACCAGGCCCCCTCTGATTTCTTGCTGAGTTTACGTACTACCAGCCTGGGAATCGCTTTCTTCTGTGCCTGTTTTCCCCCATGAGCCTGCGCAGACAGGGTTCCGATGGTTAAGTTTGCTCACATTTTTGTTACTGAGTTGTATGTATTGAGGATTTATTTGTAACGTTATCCAAACAAAAACCGATAACAACAGTAAGGAATACCGCTGCAGGAGCATTTTTGACTTTATTTTTTGGGGGCACCATGGCTCTTATTACAACTCCACCACGGAAAATCAGGACCCGCACACTGATGCTGGTCAGCAGTTTTGTCGCCATCTCACTGGGATTTGTTCTTACAATTGGCTATCTGACCTGGCAATCGATGTCGCAAAAAGAGCTCGTCGCCAAACGTTATATCCAACAGATAGCTCAAAGTGAATCACTCAAGGTTCAAAGGCAACTCAACAATGCCCTGATTACCGCCCGTGATCTGGGGAACAGTGCATGGGCACTGAAAGAGGCAGGGATAACAGACCGCACCGGGCTTGATCAACTGATGAAAACATACCTAGACACCCACCCCAGTTTTTTATCAATGTCTCTCGGCTTTGAACATAATGCATTCGATGGTAAAGACGCTGAGTTCGCCAATAAACCAGACCAGAATAGTTATGGCTCCTATGCAAAATATGTCGACCGTGGGCCTGACGGGAACCCTGCATTACACAACCTGGTTGATTACACAACGCCTGGCGCAGGTGATTATTATTTACTGCCGAAACAGCGGAAAACCGACGTCATCATTGAACCTTATGTTTACCCTTACAACGGGGTGGATGTCATGCTGACATCTATTGCCGCACCCATTGTGCGTAATGGCGAGTTCATGGGGTCAGTCACCTCCGATTTCTCACTGGATACGCTGCAAAAAACCATCCATGCCATTAAGCCCTGGGATGGCGCAGGTTATGCCGTACTGTTGTCAGCCGGGCAACTGGTCGTGGCAAGCCCAGTGCCTGCACAAACAGGAAAAAAATGGCAAGGCCAGCCATTTAGCGAAAAGGTTACACAGTTTGATGATCCTGTACTGAAAGAGCCGGTGTTTATTGCCTGGGAACCCATCATGGTCGGCAACAGTGATACGCCATGGAAACTGGCAATCGTCACTCCGGTAAGCGTAGTAATGGCTAAAGCGTGGCGCGACCTGACACAGTCACTTTTGCTGATGCTGGCCAGCATTATCGTAGTCAGCCTGGTGATTGGCTTAATATTTACCCGCAAAGTAGCCCGCCCGGTCGGTGGTGAACCTGGCGATGCAGCAATGATAGCGTTGTCAGTATCCCAGGGAATACTGAGTAATTCTATTCCCGTCACCCCATCAGATAAACAAAGCATTTTCTACGCACTGAATACTATGCAAACACGTCTGCATGACATGGTCAGCAATATTAGCGTTGCCAGCGACTCGGTACGTACCGGCAGTGCCGAAATCGCCGCCGGAAACCTCGACCTGGCTTCACGTACAGAGCAACAGGCTGCGGCAATTGAACAAACTGCGGCCAGTATGGAAGAACTCACATCAACGGTAAAAAACAATGCGGATAATGCTCATACAGCGACTTCGCTGGCAAATGATGCGACACGCATAGCTGCCGAGGGCGGCACCCTGGTGAGTGAGGTTGTCACTATCATGTCGCAAATTGATGAGAGCTCCAGCAAAATCAACGATATTACCAATATCATCAATGGTATTGCCTTCCAGACTAACATTCTGTCACTCAACGCTGCCGTCGAAGCGGCCCGGGCCGGTGAGCAAGGCCGTGGCTTTGCGGTTGTTGCCGGGGAAGTAAGAAACCTGGCACAGCGCAGTGCCAATGCCGCTAAAGAAATTTCGGAATTAATTGATGAGTCTGCGCAGCGAGTCACTCATGGTGTCGAGCTGGTTAACAATACCGGCAGAATGATGAAGCAAATTATGACGGCAGTCGAAGATATTCAGCACGTTATAACTGGCATCGTTCAGGCTCTGGATGAACAGACTCAGGGTATCAGCCAGGTGACCATCGCAGTCAATGAAATGGACACAGCAACACAACAAAACGCCTCTTTGGTGCAACAAATCTCAGCGGCCGCAATGTCACTGGAAGAGCAGGCAAAAGTACTGGAAGAAACGATGGCCTTTTTCCAGTTAACCGTTAATTCGCATGCAACGGAGTCTCAGGAGGCACTAATGCTGGCTGGCACAACTTACTAAGTTTACGCACATCAACAGCAGGGGGAGTGCTTTCAGGCTACTCCCCCTGCCTTTTGTTATGCACACATTGTATGCATGTCGTTTACTGGCAGGGCGTTAACTATGCCACCGGGTCCAGCAAACAATCAGTAGCCAGGCAGCCACTCCCCAGCATAATACAGCGCTCACTAAGGCCAAAGGCACCCGCATTAGCGAGCTGAGGTACCATAACGCCACCAGGTAAACAAAGTAGGGAATGATTGCCCACATACCGAAAATGACAGTGGTGCGCAACGCTGCCGTTCCACGTTCAGAGGCAACAATGTAATGAGCCAGCAGCGCAAAGGTTGGGAACAAGGGAACTAACCCCGCGATATAGTAATTGCGGGTGCGAGACAGTAAAGCTATGAGGACAACAACCGCAGCGCCAATCACCGATTTAAACAATAACCCCATCTACCCCACCAAACATTTGGTATAAAGACAACAGCATACCAACAGGGGGGTACCAATACCAGAAAACAATAAATAACGAATGGTATCGGGTAAACAATCTAAATAACCGAATATATAAAACATTTCCATGTATTGGTTATCGAAATTACTTCGTAGAGCCAGGATGTTTCTATGTGAGTGGGAATAAATTTTGAATAAGCAAAAACCGGGACAGCATTCTCCGGTTTTATTTTGCTTAAGATAATTTAATATCAATAAGCAATGTTATTATGACCAACCACCGGCAACCAGTGTGTATACGTTAAATGCATCATCCATTGACTGCCCGGTGCTTTGTGACCCCGGAGCTATATTAGAGCCGGCTTCAATATCACTGGCGTGCTGTACGTTAGCAGTTGTTGCTGCAACGTTTGTATTTGATGGTGTGGTTTGTGTGGTCTGCGCAGCGAATGCACCAAAAGACATCGCTGACAGCACCAACGCTGCGACGGTAATGTTTACAGTTTTCATAATATTTTTCTCGGTTAATTCACTTATTCTGGCCTGAAAAGCCATACCTTTATGTTAGATCCAGATCACACTTTTTGCCAGTGTAATTATTTGGCTATTTGTGCCAAAAATAACTCACACAGAAACAGTAACGATAAAAAATGAAGGAAGGATGGAGCGAAGTGTAAGGGTATTTAAAGAAAACAATTCGGACTTACTTTTTAAAACAATTAAAACAATAACAGTGAAAAATAAAAAAATGGGCCGGAATATTCGGCCCACTGATTTACATTTTATAACCCAATGTGACTGATGTTTTGGTATCAGTGTGATCAGGTGCAGTTGAGGGTGGATTGGAGTTCCAGGTCACGTTATACGCCACCTTCAAAGAGAAATGTGCGTTAATCGCTACTTCCAGACCCGTTTCAGAGTTGACGGTGGTGTCATCACTGCCCAGGACAGAAACACCCTGGATAAACTTCGCATTGTCAGTGAACTGCCAGGAATACGACCCGGCGGCATAACCTAATGCCTGGGTTTTATCCGTGCCATCAGTATACTCGTCATAACGAACACCAGGACCGAATTCCAGCCGCAAGCTGTGAACAGGACCATTCAGGATCTGACGACCGTAACCTGCTGTCAGCACGTCACGTTCATGGTAGCCGTTATAACGGTCTGATAACCAGCTTGCCTGACCAAACAGGTAGTCTCTGCTGGTCATATTATACCGGCTACGCCCACCGACTGCGTACTTCTCAGAAGAACGTTCGTCGTTGGAAGACGTATTATTCGCTGTGCCCCACAGGGACCATGCGGTGGACGTTTGGTACCAGGTTAACGTGCTGTCAGCCGTTAACGAAGAGTTGCGACTGTTACCTGTCTGCGCTAAGTAACCTGCATTAATCGATCCTTCAAACGGTTGTTTTGCCGTCGAAGGGTCATCCATGACAGTAAAAACAGAATCATCTGCGCTGGCGATATGGCTTACCAGCATTCCCCCTGCCAGCAACACTGCTGCAGGTACTGTCTTAAAAAGCTTCATTATAATGTCCGCACAACAAAAAAAGAGACCACAAAGGTCCCGGAAACTTTCCCGGGGATCAACGGATTATGTGCCCAGGAAAGGTTACAAATTATAAAAATCTCCGAATAACATAGCAATGAATTCTTATTTCATTTTTTGAATAAGGCGCGTCTTAAAAAGAGATTATATTTATATATAAACCCGTGGGGTTTTTTACAATTCTATTGATAAATCATTGAGTTATTTTCAGCATACCTTTTAATGTAGTGCTACCATTTAGGATAAACCGCAACAGGAGGAAAAAAGTGAACATATATACACTCACGCTGGCCCCCTCTTTGGATAGTGCAACCCGAACCAGTCAAATCTATCCTGAAGGGAAATTACGCTGTAGTGCACCAGTGTTTGAGCCAGGAGGCGGCGGTATTAATGTGGCACGCGCAATCAACCATTTGGGCGGTAGTGCGACGGCTATTTTCCCAGCAGGTGGTGCAACAGGCGAGCATCTGTGCCATCTGCTAAAAGAAGAAGATGTGGACATCATCTCCGTCCCTTCACAGGAATGGACCCGGCAGAATCTGCATGTTCACATTGATAGCAGCGGTGAACAGTACCGTTTTGTAATGCCTGGTGCCGCGCTCAGCAGTGCTGAATGCCAGCAACTGGCAGGAAAAATCAAATCTATACCTGCTGATTCACTGCTGGTTATCAGTGGGAGTTTGCCGCCGGGAACGGATACCGACTATTTATGCAGCCTGATTCAGCTGGCTCAAAAGCAAAATATTCGCTGCATTATAGACAGTTCCGGCGATGCCCTGAGCGCGGCGCTGGAAGTAGGTAATATTGCGCTGGTTAAGCCGAACCAGAAAGAATTAAGCGCTCTGGTCAAACACCCACTCACTCAACCTGATGACGTTCGGCTTGCAGCACAAGAAATTATTCGCAGTGGCAAAGCGCAAAACGTAGTTGTCTCACTGGGGCCACAAGGTGCAATGGGCGTAAGCAGTGATGCCTGTGTCCAGGTGGTTCCACCACCGGTTCGTAGCCAGAGTACAGTTGGTGCAGGCGACAGTATGGTGGGTGCGATGACACTCAAACTGGCAGACGGAGCCGGTCTGGAAGATATGGTGCGTTATGGTGTCGCGGCTGGTAGCGCAGCCACATTAAACCAGGGAACACGTTTATGTTCCTTTGAGAATACCGAAAAAATTTACCGTTACCTGCTACAAAGTTAAGTAGTCCCCCATGCGGGTAGTCATTATTCTTTTAAGGGTTCTCTTCAGCAGGCCACGTATAAGCTGTGCTTTACGTGGCTTTGCCGTACAGATGTGCGTTGTATCGCCTTTTATTGGTAAGAAATACACTAACCTTATGATCTATCGGACGACACGGGAGAGATGCTATGTGGCAGGCCATCAGTCGTTTACTCCAGGACCCTCTGGGCGAATCCACGTTCGAAGACCAACGCCCTCTTCCCGGTGGGGAAGTACACAGTGCATGGCGTGCCCGCTATGCCGGCCATGATTTATTTATTAAATGTGATGACCGGGCATTATTGCCGCTTTTTACTGCAGAAGCTGATCAGTTAATACTGCTGGCCCGCAGCCAGACAGTCAATGTTCCGCGAGTGTGGGCAGTGGGCAGTGAGCGTGAACAAAGCTTTTTAGTGCTCGACTACCTCGATCCCCGCCCTTTTGATGCACACAATGCATTTTTACTGGGCCAGCAGCTGGCAAAGCTTCACCAATGGAGCGAACAACTGCAGTTCGGGCTGGATTACGACAACCATCTTGCCACCACACCCCAGCCCAATACCTGGCAACGGCGCTGGTCAACATTTTTTGCCGAACAGCGCATTGGCTGGCAACTTGAGTTGTCAGCCGAAAAAGGGATAACGTTTGGCAATATAGATGTCATCGTTGAAAAGGTTCGTGAGCGCCTTTCCTCTCATCAACCCGCTCCGTCATTACTCCATGGTGATTTGTGGTCCGGAAATTGTGCGGTAGGGCCAAATGGCCCTTATATTTTCGACCCTGCATGTTACTGGGGCGACAGGGAATGTGACCTGGCAATGCTTCCGCTGCACCCAGAGCAGCCAGCACAAATTTATGATGGCTACCAGTCTGTATGCCCACTCCCCACTGATTTTATTGAACGCCAACCTGTTTACCAGTTGTATACATTACTCAACCGGGCGAGGTTGTTTGGCGGCCAGCATCTGCCAGTCGCTCAACAGGCACTCGAACAGATGCTGGCTGATTGACCCGGCTATCAGATATAGCCCAACAGAGAGAAAAAGACATAACCAATCACAATAACGACGACGGGCAATATATACAGCGGGAAAAACTGCAGAAGAATAGTATGGTGTGGCACAATAATTTTTTCTTCCAGCGCGTTTTTAGTCAGCCCGCTGTCACCTTTTGCTTTTTCCAGAATCAGTTGGTCTTCAAGCCCTTCGCGAATAAAACGCACTTGCCGGCTCATGCGAGCACCTGAAGCCTGTAGTGCCATACCGACAAATACCAGCACAAAAATAACCCAAAACAGCACATTGAGCTGGTGAGCAAAATCTGGCGATGGCGAGTTATACCAAAAGAAGTTCAAAAATGGTGTGTTAAACCGAATCATATCAATCATGACATGAGCAAAATCTGACATAACAGCATTAATGCCCGCTTTTTTCTCGCTGTGTTGATCCATGAACTTCAGCAGCGAAATCAACGTAGAGATAACCGCAGGAATGAAAATTACCCACCCTGCAATGCGTTTTACAATCGCCAGGCGTCCAGCTTGTTGGTAAGTCATTTGTTCCCCTCACCAGCTTCCATACTGAAAGCTGAAGTATTCACGTTACGTCATCAAGTCTACCCAGACAGACAAATTATGCCTGTTTTTTTGATGCTCTCATCCAGGGTCGTGAATTATATGTTACTTTTCATGGAAATCGTATCGTAAAAAGGAGCAATAGCGTATGCCTGGTGTAACCGGAACCCTCGCAGCAATATTTGACATGGACGGATTACTGATAGATTCAGAACCTTTGTGGGACCAGGCTGAACTGGAGGTTATCGCTTCTCTGGGCGTAGACATTACACGCCGCCACGAACTCCCCGACCTGCTGGGTTTACGCATTGATGTGGTTGTGGACCTTTGGTATGCACAGCAGCCCTGGCAGGGCGCATCTCGCGAAGCAGTGACACAACAAATTATACGTCGTGCTATTGAGTTAGTTGAACAAACCCGCCCGCTGTTGCCCGGCGTCCGGGAGGCGCTGGACTTATGCCAAAACCTTGGACTGAAAATCGGCCTGGCATCCGCCTCCCCTTTACATATGCTCGAACAAGTATTGGAAATGTTTTCATTGCGCCCCTATTTCTCTGCGCTGGCCTCTGCCGAACATCTTGAATGGAGCAAACCGCATCCACAAGTTTACCTCAACGCAGCTGAAAAGCTGGGTATCAACCCGCTCAATTGCGTCACTCTGGAAGACTCAGTGAATGGGATGATTGCCACCAAAGCAGCCCGTATGCGCTCCATTGTGGTTCCCGCAAGAGAGAATGCAGGCAACCCGCGTTGGGTCCTGGCCGATACACATCTGGGCAGCCTCGAAGAACTGAACGCGGCGCATCTCAAATAAAAACAAAACAACGTTTCATTTTATTTGAATTAACCGTTCAGCCGGACTATGCTGTGTCTGTATAAACACCTGCACAGCATAATCCGAGGTAAATATGATATTAAACGCGTTTAACCTGGCCGGGAAAGTTGCCATGGTCACTGGCTGTGACACGGGTCTGGGTCAGGGAATGGCGCTGGCGCTGGCGGAAGCCGGATGCGATATTATCAGCGTCAACCGTAAAATCCCCCACGAAACAGCCGAACAGGTTACCGCGCTGGGCAGGCGTTTTCTGGCTTTACAGGCAGATCTGAGCAGCCAGGAACCTATTCCCGGCCTAGTGGCACAGGCTGTCAGTGAAATGGGTCGTCTGGATATTCTGGTTAATAACGCGGGTATGATTCGCCGTAACGATGCCATCGACTTCAGCGAAAAAGACTGGGACGATGTCATCAATTTGAACCTGAAGTCAGTCTTCTTTCTTTCTCAGGCCGTTGCGCGGCAATTCATAGCACAGGGTTCAGGAGGAAAGATCATCAATATTGCCTCCATGCTCTCTTTCCAGGGGGGTATTCGTGTTCCGTCATATACTGCGTCTAAAAGTGGTGTTCTGGGGTTAACTCGTTTAATGGCAAACGAATGGGCCATTCACGGAATAAATGTGAATGCGATCGCTCCGGGTTATATGGCAACCAACAATACCCAGCAACTGCGTGATGACGAAGCACGTAACCAGGCCATTCTGGAGCGCATTCCTGCTGGCCGTTGGGGCACACCTCAGGATTTAAAAGGACCTGCCGTTTTTCTGGCCTCGGGTGCTTCTGACTATATCAATGGTTACACACTGGCCGTGGATGGTGGCTGGTTGGCACGATAATTAACCACTTGAGGTGATATTGACAAAGTGTTACAACGTCACCTCTTTTTCCCACTGTATAAAAACCCTATACTGGATGAATTGACAGTTATACCGGGTTTTATCATGACGGCCGAAGGTCACCTGCTCTTTTCTATTGCCTGCGCCGTGTTTGCAAAAAACGCGCAACTGACACCTGTACTCACCGATGGTGACTGGTGGCATGTCGTGCCCGCAGCAGTGCTGACCTGCTTACTGCCCGATATTGACCACCCAAAGTCATTTCTCGGCCAACGGCTCAGTTGGTTATCCAAACCCATCGCTCGAGCTTTTGGGCACCGTGGGTTTACCCACAGTTTGTTGGCTGTATTTGTTACCCTGGCTTTGTTTTATTTAAAAGTACCCCAAAGCTGGATTATCCCTGCGGATGTGTTGCAGGGGATGGTAATCGGTTACCTCAGCCATATCCTCGCTGATATGCTGACCCCTGCTGGGGTACCACTATTGTGGCCGTGCCGCTGGCGCTTTTGTCTGCCGGTTATTCGCCCTCAAAAAGGTAACCAACTTGAGCGTGTACTATGTATCGCCCTGTTCAGTTTTGCTTTATGGATGCCACAATCACTACCAGAAAACAGTGCTGTGCGCTGGTCATCACAAACCATTAATGCGCTACAAAATGCATTTTACCGCTATGTAACCGCACATAAAGAAGAATAATTCGCCAACAATACCGCAAAAAACATAATAAATAACGTTTAGTTATAATCAACGCTAAACGTCATCTGCTATTCTTCGTGCGAGCCCGGAAAAGGGTAAAAATAGAATCAGGAGAATGGAGATGAATCTTCCACTTATAGCAAACCTTGTTGTGTTTGTTATTTTACTAATGGGACTTGCCACCACTCGTAAAACTAACTGGAGCCTGGCGAAGAAAGTCTTGCTGGGGCTGGTTCTGGGCGTATTTTTCGGCCTGGGATTACAACTGATTTATGGTGACAACAGCCCCGTCCTCAGTCAATCAGTACAGTGGTTCAATATTGTGGGTAATGGCTACGTGCAATTACTGCAAATGATTGTAATGCCGCTGGTGTTTGCATCGATTCTGAGTGCAGTTGCCCGTCTGCATAACGCGTCTTCTCTGGGTAAGATAAGCGTTCTCACTATCGGCACTCTGCTGTTTACTACGCTGATTGCCGCACTGGTGGGCATTTTTGTCACCAACCTGTTTGGCCTCACTGCCGAAGGTTTGGTTCAGGGAGCAGCTGAAAGCACCCGATTAAGTACCCTGGAAACCCAGTACATGGGCAAAGTGGCCGATCTCAGTGTCCCACAGTTGTTACTCTCGTTTATTCCCAAAAATCCTTTTGCCGACCTGACCGGTGCAAACCCCACGTCCATTATCAGCGTTGTCATTTTTGCTGTATTTCTGGGTGTGGCGGCACTCAAGCTCCTTGCCGATGATAAACCAAAGGGTGAGCGGGTTATCGCCGGCATTGATGTCATGCAAAGCTGGGTTATGAAACTGGTACGTCTCGTGATGCAACTGACACCTTATGGTGTCCTGGCCTTAATGACAAAAGTCGTCGCCGGGTCAAACATGCATGACATCATCAAACTGGGGAGTTTTGTGGTGGCTTCCTACCTTGGGCTTGCCATTATGTTTGTGGTGCATGGCATTATTTTGAGCATTGCAGGTGTCAGCCCAGTTAAATATTTCCGTAAGGTATGGCCGGTACTGACTTTTGCGTTCACCAGCCGCTCCAGCGCGGCGTCCATTCCACTGAATGTTGAGGCACAAACACGCCGCCTGGGTGTTCCTGAATCTATTGCTACATTCGCTGCTTCTTTTGGGGCAACGATTGGTCAGAATGGTTGTGCGGGCCTGTACCCGGCCATGCTTGCGGTGATGGTCGCGCCAACTGTCGGCATCAACCCAATGGACCCGGTATGGATTGCCACACTGGCAGGCATTGTTACACTAAGTTCTGCTGGTGTGGCTGGCGTTGGGGGTGGTGCAACATTCGCAGCGCTAATTGTTCTGCCTGCAATGGGGCTGCCGGTAACACTGGTTGCGCTGCTTATCTCAGTTGAACCACTCATTGATATGGGCAGAACCGCTCTGAACGTCAATGGTGCCATGACTGCAGGAACAGTGACCAGCCAGTTGATGAAACAAACAGATTCCAGCCGTTTGCACAGTGATGACGATGCTGAACTGGCCAAACTTTAAGCACTGGCTGAACGGTTGCTGAATAATTAAAGAAACTCTCTCACGAGAAAACCGCCCCTGAACCGGGGCGGTTACAGATTCATAATGTATCTGCCCGCTTATTTAAATATCATTATCCTGTCGTACCTGGTTTGCCCAGCGCTGAGCAGATTCCGGTAACGTGAAAACAGGAGAGCGCTGGAAACTACTTCCCACCAGAACAAAAGCGACATAGTTGCCACGCAATAAATAGACATCTTTGAAACCTTCTACACGCCATGCGTGATCAGGCGGAGCAGGCTCCACTCGCGGTTTATACGTAATAATCGCTTTATTTGGGTGACGAAATGTTTTCATAACGGGAAAATACAATAAAACACGTTAACAGTAGCACCCATAATAACGGATTTTTCTCTGCGGTGCTTTCTCTGAAAATGGCAACATCAGTATTCTCTGGCACACCAGCTCACAGATTGGGCAGGAAATGCCAAAAAACGGTCTCAAAATTGTTTTTTGGCATTTTAGGTAAAAAACTGACAGAGCCAGAAAAGATTATTTATGGGTTTGCGGGTCTGAGTCGTATTCCGCACAGGTTTGATACCCAGAGTTCATCACATGACCCGTATCATCCAGCGCCACAAAGTAGGTTTCCATTTGCCCGTCACGTTTGCCGAGAATATACGTCTGGCATGTGCCACGTGCATGGATCATAGTGACTTCAGAAGCGGGTTTACCGGCAATCTGGCTTACCTGCTCACGCGTCATACCTTTTTTGACATCTTTCACGACAGGTTCGGAAAATTGATCTTTTGCTCTGTCATAAGTTGTACAGCCCGCCAGAACTACCAGTGCCGCCGCTATTGTGACTAACCCTGTTACATTTTTGTTCATATTTTATCCTCCTTTCGTTGCGGTTCCAGTCAAGCCTGGTTGACCGCCCCCGTTTTTTCAACCTGATAGCAGAAATTGAACCACTTTCAGACTATTCTTTTCCAGGGAAATTTGCATAAAACTGCTTTAATTTCCAGCACTCAGAGGTTTTTACTATTGCACACAGCTTGTTGTTTTAATGGCAAAGCGGTAGTTTTAGCGTATCTGTTTTTTGCCACCAGGCCTTATCAGGCCCGCGGACAGGAGAGGCTCAAATGACTCTGCAACAAGAAATTATTCAGGCGTTAGGCGTACAACCACAAATCGACCCTCAGCAAGAAGTTCGCCGTAGCGTCGACTTTCTCAAAGCTTACCTCTTGCGCTACCCGTTCTTAAAAAGCCTGGTTCTGGGACTGAGTGGCGGTCAGGACTCCACTCTGACAGGCACGCTTTGCCAAATGGCAATTCGTGAATTGCGAGAGGAAACGGGTGATAACAGCTACCAGTTTATTGCTGTACGCCTGCCTTATGGTGTCCAGGCCGATGAACAGGACTGCCAGGATGCTATCAACTTTATCCAGCCAGACCGGGTATTGACGGTGAATATCAAAGCAGCCGTACTGGCAAGCGAACAAACATTGAAAGACGCCGGCATTACGCTGAGTGATTTTGTGCGTGGCAATGAAAAAGCCCGTGAACGCATGAAAGCACAGTACAGCATTGCAGGCATGACGCACGGTGTTGTTGTGGGCACGGACCACGCAGCAGAGGCTGTTACTGGCTTCTTCACCAAATACGGTGATGGCGGCACTGATATCAACCCTATTTTCCGGCTGAATAAGCGCCAGGGCAAACAGCTACTGAAATTACTGGGCTGCCCGGAACATTTATATATCAAAGCCCCAACTGCAGACCTGGAAGATGACCGCCCTTCTCTGCCCGATGAAGCTGCTTTGGGCGTGACCTACGCACAAATTGACGACTACCTGGAAGGCAAAACCCTCGACAGCGCAGTCAGCCAAATTATTGAAGGTTGGTATATTAAAACCGAGCACAAACGCCGCCCACCAATTACAATATTCGACGACTTCTGGAAATAAGCCGCCTTTAATGACCACCGGTTATTGTTTCAGCACGCGCTACCAACGACTAAAGCAATAACCGTTTTTCTCCCGGCTGGTTATTTCTTCTCTTATCCAGGCCTGCGAACAGGCCGCTACTCCATTCAGGATGACGATTATGCCGCGTTTAACTGGCTCCCGGGCCACTATTGCCGGGTTGCTGGCAATATTACTTTGGAGCACTTCTGTCGGGTTACTGCGCAGCATCAGTGAGGCACTTGGCCCGACAGGTGGGGCGGCACTTATCTATACAATAAGCTCTATTTGCCTTGTTATCAGCAACCGGCGGACATTGCCTCAGTTGGTACTGTCAGGGCGCATGCTTGCCGCAGGTATACTCTTTGTGGTGTATGAAATCAGCCTGGCGTTGGCTATTGGCCTCGCCAGCACCCGTACGCAAGCACTTGAAATGGGCATGATCAATTATTTATGGCCCGGCCTGACATTGTTGTTCGCACTGTATATTAACCAGCAACGGGCACAGTGGTTTATTGTGCCTGGTTTATTACTGGCACTTGGCGGTGTCATACAAGTTATGCGCGGCGATACTGACTGGAGCCCGGCGATGCTGCTGCATAACCTGGCTGGTAACCCGGTCGCATACGGGCTGGCGTTTGGTGCCGCCATTATCTGGGCACTCTATTGTAATCTTACGCGGCGCTGGTCTGACGGGCAAAACCCTGTACCCCTTTTTTTCTGTGCTACGGCGCTGGTGCTCTGGGTGAAATATTTGCTTTTTCCACAACCTCCCATGCATATCACTGGCGGAGCAACGCTTGAATTGCTGTTTATGGGAATTTCAACCGCTGTCGCCTACTCAGCCTGGAACCAGGGGTTACAGCATGGCAACCTGACATTGCTGGCAACAGCCTCGTATTTCACGCCGGTGCTTTCGGCCTTCATTGCTTCATTATGGCTGGGGCTGACGCCTGGATGGGGTTTCTGGCAGGGCGTATTTTTGGTTGTGGCAGGGTCGCTGTTATGCTGGCTGGCGACACGGAGAGCCTCAACACATTCAGGCCTTGTATCCGCCTCTTCAACCAAAGAATGAATAATACCTGACTCCGGCGCGCATGCCGGAGTCGTTGCAGGCTAAAGATAGGTGATTTCGCTATAAAGCAATGTGCCGGTATTTTGTAATAACCTGACTGTGTGTAACCCATCGCTCCACCAGGCGCCCTGGTCCGGGCGTAACAGTTTGTCACCAAACTGCCACTCACCACTTAATACGTAGGCTATTCCGCCCCTGGTACCAAGTGTGCTAAAGGTTCTGTCGGCTACACGTGTTCGCGCCTTGCAACGCGCCCGTTGAGTAATCAGGTTAAAGTTCATTGACATCATTCCCTGGGTTAATTCCGCATAAACACGTTTATCCCCTGGGAAAAAAAAGGGCTGATGGCGCTTTAACACATGCCCGGAATTCCCCACACCATCCAGCAACACTTCCCCACCTTCCAGTAAGGTTATCGCCCGGTCCACATCGTCAAAAGAAGCAAACTCACCACTACTGGCCAGGGAAGCAATACTTGCTCGCCAGTTGAAATTGCCTGTATCCGGAGGAAAACAACAAATCTCCCGGGACTCACCCGCGCCATTACGCCACAAGTTAACCGGGAGTTTGCTTAGTTCGAAAAATTCCATTGTGACTCCTGGAGCCTGCCGCCATTCTTAGCCGGCTCTCATACCCACCATCAAAAAAACACGTATCAAACGTGCGAAATCCCCTGAAGCCCAGGTATTGCCATTCCTGGCACCGAGTGCAGCGTACTTTTATCGCATTCCCCGCCGCCATATTACCTGGCGTACAAAATGCTACCGGCATAGTCAGGGTATGCTTTATTTGTGCTATTGGCATGGCCGGAGAAGGTAGTTGTTTGTATACCAGACCGCCATGCATGCTGTGTCGCTGATATATGAGAATATCTATAAAAAATCTGCTGGCAATAGGCACTATAAATCAGTGATGTTTTTTTGGACACCGGTGTCGTAAAAACACGATCTGGGGCAAATTCTGGGAAGGTGAAGGACTGGAAAGCGCAACCCACAGGAATGAGGCTATCCTCACCCTGTGGGAAAAAGATCAGCGAGTACCTAACTGAAAAATCAGCGTTTCAGCCTGGCAGCTGAACACAAAACTCATATCAAGTTGGTAAGCATCGCCCGCCTGGGTTAAATCAGCAGAAATCTGGCAAGGTTCGGATTCAATGCCCCGGGCTTTAGCAACCAGGGACTCCTGTGCTGCCAGCGCGTCCTCTTTAGTCGCAAATTGTTTGCTGTAAGTTGCGATGCAATCTGTATTGTCGAGAATGGTGCCGACATCCATGCAGCCGCAGGTCTCTTTTTCACGTGTTGACGTGCTATCACAGGTTGTTTTCATCTGCTATTCCATGGTTATTGTTGATACAGTTATTAATACAACACGCCGGATGGTGCGAAAGGAGCCAACCTGAAGCCACCGGCATATAAACATCGCGTTAGTATAAACCGCAATGCCTTTATGTGTAGATTGACCAGGATCATAATAACCCGCGATTGCCCACAATTATCCAGCGCTGTTTTTTGATCTGGGTATGCCGCCATGTTTTGCTAATGACAACAGATAAATAAAGTGGACAGGGAAATAAGAATAATCTGCCATTAAAAGAGTAGAACCGCCACCCATGCCCACCAGTACTGATTTGATGGGCAAAAATGACGGTTCTGGATAGGTTCAGCTTGCATATTTATGGGTGTGCGCCACAGTTGAATATTACCAGAGCAACACCGCATTCAATCTGGCTCACTGGCTGTGGGTTAAGCCTGGTTACTCACCTGCTGGTGGAGGTGGCATTCTACCTTCTGCAGGGCCTTTATCTTTAAGATGCTTCTCAAAATTGGCATTAAATTGTTTTTTCTGCTCAGGGGTCAGGATGTTGTACATCTTGTTCTGCGTTTCCATACGAGCCAGCATACGCTGTTTGTTTTGCTGTGACATTTTATCGACCTGAGCCTGTGCTTTCGCGCTGTCGAATGTATCACTGGCAATAATATCGTGCATTGCCTGGCGCTCTTCCACGGACGGACGTTTCATTTCTTCGCGTTGCGCTTTCATGATGTCGCGAACTTGCTGTTTCTGGGCATCTGACAGATTCAGCCCACGGAACATCATCTCTTCGGGGCCACCAGGGTGACCACGGTGGTGTTTCATCACAGGACGGCCATTATCTGAAGTCTGTGCAGAGGTATCATTAGCGTGGGCCAGATTAGCTGCGCCAAGGGCCAGACCAGATGCTACTAAAATCGCAGTTAACTTACGCATATATTATCCTTTCTTTATAGAACGAACCCGAAGTTACGGATTCATTTAAATAAGCAACAACGTTCTGTTGCGTTGACGAAAATAATCTTACGCGCTAATTCGTCAACAAACCAAAGCGTGCGTAAAACCATGAAAGGATAAAAAACAAAAACAAGTCAATTATGATGAAAATAAGGAGAATTAATGAGGATATATTTAAAGCATGGCGAAGACTTCATAATTGATTATTAATTTAGCATAGAGAGGAAGCATATTCACTGATTTATTTATTCCCAAACTGTGCTCAATACCAGAATAGTGCTGGTTGTCTGTTCCTGGTATGTGGTTATCAGCAACAACACTGGCTCAGAGAAATAGCTGCACCATCCATGGTACATAGTAGCAAGTACAGAAGGCTCCCTAAGGATGAGGTATCTCGGCCAGCATCAGCCCGGCACGCAGGCCAGGTGCCACCAACCGGTTGGGGAATAACACATACTCAGTTTCTTGCTGAACCACCTGTTTATTGTCGCCATCCTCTGCTAATAACTCCCCTTTACTGAACGGCGTGAAATTTACCGTATCATCAGGAATGTGCAGAATAAATGCCTCTCCTGTTCGAGTCAGCTGCTGGCTCACTTTGTAGCAACGCGCAACAGGTTGCTGCACTACCGGTACTGCTTCCGGGCCCTTGCCTAACAATTCTCCCAGCGCATGCCGGGCAGCAGAGAACGCATTCAAATTATTTTGCCCGAATGGCATTGCTTTACCCAATTCCATTGTGCAACTAAGGGCATCATAATATTGCGCCGTGAAATGTGTGAAGGTTCCCCCCGGGGTCTGGTGAAAGACCAGTGCTTCCAAACCAGCCATCTCCAGCCACTGCAAAAAAGCCGCGGGCCAGGCGGCATTACGGGCAGGTAAAACCCCAAAACGCGGGTGGAGTGAGCCACGAATGGCTGTGTGCATATCCAAATGCCAGCGTACTGGTGGGCTGTTTTCGAAAAAGCCGCCAACCACCTGTTCAAGCAGCTCAGCTCGCGCGCGTTCGGTTCCAGGTTCAAATGCTTCCCAACGCCCACCAAACATGCGGTTAAGGTCGCACGCCTGGTAGCGCTTGCCGGTTTGCAGTGCCAGTGGATTACCCAGCACAACCAGGACATCCCAGCATAAAGCAATTTCACCACTCCACAGAGCATCAAGTACTTGCGATAATATTTCCACCGGCGCGGTTTCATTACCATGGATTCCGGCCGACAACACTAAAGACCGTGTCACCTTGCTGTGTGGCGTTAACCGGATAACGCCCTGCTCCAGCCATTGCCAGCGAAACCCGGGGCCTTCTCCTTTTTTCTGTGCAGGAACCAAACCTGCCAGTGTTGTTTGTACAAACTCATCCATTGTTACATCTCACTGTGGTGGTTATTGCTGAAATGGGTAAACAGCACCCAGGTTAAGTATCCGGGTCAGTTCATCAAGCGCATCCTGCCCTTCTTGCAACAATTGTGGGTCCACCAGGTCGGCCTGAGTCAGGCGGTCACGATACCACCGGTCAACCCACTGATTCAGCGCAGTGAACAGAGTATCATTCATAATTACTGCCGGATTAACCGCCTGGTATTCTTCTTCGGTCAAAACCACTCGCAGGCGCAGGCAGGCAGGCCCACCACCATTTGCCATACTTTCCCGTAAGTCGAAAACTTGCAGCATCTCAACCGGGTTATCTTCCGCCAACAAAAGATTCAGGTACTGCCACACACCTTCATGCTCGCGCGCTTCCTGTGGCAGAACCAGAGTCATTGCCCCCGATTCGTTACTCAGCAATTGGCTGTTAAACAAATAGGTATTTACCGCATCGGCAACAGATACCGCCTGGGAAGGGACAACCAACGGGCAAAAACCCGGAACCCGCCCATGAAGAGTACTTAACAAGGCCTGCTGGTCGACAAATGCCTGTTCGTGGCAGAACAGTACCTGCTGGTTACTGACCGCAATTACATCATTGTGGAATACACCCTGATCAATAACCGCGGGGTTTTGCTGAGCAAAGAGTAAAGAACCGGGACGAACCTGATTCAACCGGGCCACGGCTTCACTGGCTTCCCGGGTCTGGCGAGCGGGATAACGAGAAGGCGCCAGCCCATCTGCATTACCCTGACGCCCATAGACAAAGAGCTGAAGACCCGGCTCACCATAAGCACCGCCAAAACGATTATGGTTGGCGGCCCCTTCATCGCCAAATAAGCCCACCTGCGGCAGCGCCTCATGCACGGCAAAGTGTTGCCCGGAAGCAAATATCGCTCGCAGGGTGCGTTCTGTTTGCTGCGCTTCACTTGCCCGGTGAAATTTATTATTCAGATTGGCAACAGTAAAATGAACCCGGTTATCCAGCGCATCGGCCGACGGGCAGACTGTTGCCGCATTAGCCACCCACATTGATGACGCAGAACTGGCTGCAGACAGCAGGTCTGGCGAATACTTCCA
Organism: Mangrovibacter sp. MFB070; assembly: GCF_000705335.1. Taxonomy (NCBI): domain Bacteria; kingdom Pseudomonadati; phylum Pseudomonadota; class Gammaproteobacteria; order Enterobacterales; family Enterobacteriaceae; genus Mangrovibacter; species Mangrovibacter sp. MFB070. The sequence goes on along the minus strand of NZ_JJMI01000022.1, from coordinate 460,549 downwards.
GGCTTTTGCCAGTACCTCGCTGTCACTCCCGGTAAAACCAAGCTGGCGCAATACCGGAATATTTGGCCGGGCCTGCGGCGGAATCACGCCCTGCCAAAACCCGGCATCCGCCAGGGTTTTCATTTTCAGCAGGCTTTGTTTAGCTGCAAGTTTTGGGTTCGATACCTGGTACTGATGGCGTGCAGATGCCTCGTTACCAAATGATAGCCCCGCATAGTGGTGAGTCAGCCCGGGTAAACCATCGAAATTTGCTTCACGAACTTTCATGCTTGCTGCTCTCCGGCGCTAAAATCCAGCCCTGGGTTAAGTGTTTCAGGCATTATCAGGCTATCACTTTCCAGTGAAGCCACAGGCCAGGCGCAGTAATCTGCGGCATACCAGGCTCCGGGGCGGTGGTTGCCCGATGCCCCAACACCACCAAAAGGTGCACTACTGGCCGCACCGGTTAACGGTTTGTTCCAGTTAACAATGCCGGCTCGCGCCTCAACCAATAACCGGTCAAACGCCGCTCGATCCGGTGAAATTAACCCGCATGCCAGGCCAAAGCGAGTCTGGTTCGCCAGAGTAATCGCATCATCCAGTGTGTTGTAACGCCAAACCGTCAACAGCGGGCCAAACACCTCTTCATCCGGCACCTCTTGCGCCGTGTTAACCAGGACGATGCCCGGTGTTATCAGTGATGTTCCGGCCTCAAGGATGCGCGGTGCCAGTAAAGGTTTGCCACCACGGTCCAGATGCCCCTGCCAGGCCTTTAATACATGCAAAGCAGCATGAGCCGAAACCAGCCCCCCCATAAAGGGTTGCGGATTATTGTCCCACGCACCTGGCTGAATGCGCCCTGCAACTTCCACCAAACGGTCTAAAAATGCATCCCCGGCAGGGCCATTTTTCACAAGCAAGCGACGAGCGCAGGTACAACGCTGGCCGGCAGTAATAAAAGCAGACTGAATTGCGATATGCACAGCCGCATCAATATCAGCAGGGTCGTCAACTATCAGAGGGTTATTACCCCCCATTTCCAGTGCCAAAATTTTGTCCGGTTGCCCGGCGAATTGCCGGTGTAACTGGAAACCAGTACCGGAACTTCCGGTAAACAGCAAACCGTCAAGTTCCGGGTTAGCGGCCAGCGCCTGCCCGGTTTCCCGGCCACCTTGCAGCAAATTGATAACCCCCGCGGGAATACCAGCCAGTTCCCATAAACGCATTACACATTCGCCAGTACCTGGCGTCAGTTCGCTGGGTTTAAATACCACAGTATTCCCGGCCAGGAGTGCCGGAATGATATGCCCGTTCGGCAAGTGACCGGGAAAGTTATACGGCCCGAAGACAGCCAGAACGCCATGAGGGCGATGGCGTAATGAAGCGGCGCCATCTGCCAGCGGTGACACCTGTTCACCTGTACGCTGTTCATACGCTTTGACTGAGATAGCCAGCTTATTGATCATTGCTGTCACTTCAGTCGCTGCTTCCCAACGGGGTTTACCCGTCTCGCGGGAGATGGTTGCCGTGAGCCGGGTTTTATGTTGCTCCAGTAACCCGACAAAGGCTTCAATAATAGCCTGGCGTTCAGCCAACGTCCGGCGAGCCCACTCAGGAAATGCACCGCGGGCAGCCTGGCAGGCCAAATCTACCTGGATACTGTCAGCACTGCGCCCCTGCCATAATAAATCCATGTTTACTGGGTCACGTTTTTCCATGGCACTGGCAGTACCGGGTAGCCATTCACCATTAATCCACTGTGTCATTATTTTGTCTCCTCCGGGCATAGCTGAACTAACCGTACAGTACTGCCTGCCTGGCAATTCAGTACATTTGCGGTTGCCGCATCCATTTCCAGGTATGAACCCTGTGGGTCTGCGTGAATTAATGTTGCGCGATAATTTTCGTAGTCGTCATTCGCCACCAGGCACAAAGGCAGTGAATCCTGTTGGGCCTCACAAATCTTCACGGTGAGTTGCCTGCTGTCGGCAATAGCACGGATAGCATTCAGGTCGCACTCAAGCGTCGGGCCGCCATCAAAAATATCGACATAGTTTTGGTAGCGGAAACCTTCTTTTTCCAGCACACGGCGGGCAGGTGCCGTTTGAGGGTGCACTTCACCAATCACGGCGCGAGCCTGTTCAGACAGAAAATCTGTATATATGGGATGTTTGGGCATCAATTCAGCAATGAAGGCTTTTTGGCCGGTTCCGCACAAATAATCTGCCCGAGAAAAAGGCATCGAGAAAAAACGCTGCCCCAGACTCTCCCAAAACGGCGAGAAGCCTTGTTCATCAATAACGCCGCGCATCTCTGCAACCACTTTATTACTGAACGCTTCTTTGAACGCGGCCATAAATAAGAAGCGGGATTTGGACAGCAAGTAGCCATTTGAGGAGTGCCGCCAGTCTGGATCTAAAAAGAGCGTACACAACTCACTACTACCGGTATGGTCATTACTGAGAAACAACGTGGGTAATGCGTTATAAATATCCAGCTCTTTTGAGGCATGAACCAAAGTACCAACCCGGTAGTTATACCAGGGCTCCGTCAGCCCCACGGCAACTTCAATAGCGCAAATCCCTGCCACCTGCCCACTTTCTGTGTCTTCCAGAACAAAGACATAGCCTTGTTCAGCCCGGGGCAAAACACCGGCCCAGGTATCAACAGAGCGGGAAATACGGCAGCGCAGTGTATCCGCATCTTCAGGCAAAGAAGTCAGGCCGCCACCTGTCTTACTGGCAAGGTGTAATAACCCGGCCAAATCATCATGCCTGACAGGGCGAATGACCATCATAACGCCCCCTCGGCAATTAATGCTTCACAGGCACGTTTCAGCCGGTTGAGCCCTTCGCGAATATCTTCTTCAGGTATATTCAGGGCCGGGGCAAAGCGCACCACACCCGCTCCGGCAATCAGAATCATTACCCCTTCCTGTGCCGCACGCTGTGAAATCAGTTTGGCTTTTCCCGCATGTGCCTCATTCAGTTCGCAGCCAATCAGCAGCCCCATACCGCGGATATCACGAAACAACCCAAGGTGGTGATTCAGTTCATCAAGTTGCGCAACAAACAGTGCGTGGCGATGCTTAACTCCTGCAAGCATTTCAGGTGTATTAATAAGTGAGAACGCACGCCCGGCAACAGCGCCAGCCAGTGCATTCCCGCCATAAGTTGTACCATGGGTGCCTGGTGTAAAGTGCGTGGCAATTCGCGCGGTAGTTAACATCGCGCCAATAGGAAAGCCACCGCCAAGTGCTTTGGCCGTGGTCAAAATATCAGGAACCACACCGTAATGCTGGTAGGCATACAAATCCCCTGTTCTGCCAACCCCCGTTTGAACTTCATCAAATATCAGGAGGGCATTGAACTGGTCACATAATGTACGCAAACCTTGCAGGAACGCTGGTGAAGCCGGGATTACCCCGCCTTCTCCCTGAATCGGCTCAACAATAACCGCACAGGTTTTTTCACTCATCACCGCACGGACAGACTCGAGATCGTTAAATGTTACATGGTCAATGTGCGGGGGAAGCGGCGCAAAATCCCGGGAATAAGCCGGTTGCCCCCCCGTGGACACAGTAAACAGTGTGCGGCCATGGAACGCATTATTGAACGCAATAATCTGGCTTTTCTCTGCATCTGCCTGGTCATGAGCATATTTACGTGCCAGTTTCAGTGCGGCTTCATTGGCTTCAGCACCAGAGTTACAAAAAAAAACTTTGTCCGCGAAGGTGGCTTCCGTTATCTGGCGCGCAAGTTGTAAAATCGGTTCATTCGTGTAGCCATTACCGGTATGCCACAGTTTGGCAGCCTGCTCCGCAAGGGCTTCTCTCAGGGACGGGTGCGCATGGCCCAGAGCATTAACAGCAATTCCTCCGGCAAAATCAATGTACTCATTACCCTGCTGGTCCCACAGACGTGATCCTTCCGCCCGCACTGGTATGAAAGGTGCCGGGGCATAGACAGGAACCATAAACTCATCGAATTGTTCCCGGGTGACTTGCTGAACCATAATTACGCCTGCCTTAGTTAATCAAATGTTTTATTTATGTAAAAAAAGGATTACTGATAACTAATGTAGATTGCAGGGAACGTGCCAGCCAATAGAAAAAAGTGAATAACGCAGTTTGGAAAACCAAAAATCAACAAGTTACAAAGCTCTCCATTCACTTTTTTTGCATAAAAAGTGAATAAATTTACATCAGGCCGCCACTTACAAGATAAAAAAAAGAAAATATATGCATGTATAAAAGATCATGCTGATTCTGTGATCAGGCGTGGAATATATTCACCAGAAATGGGCATTTTCAGTGCAGCACGCACCAGTCAGGTGCAAAAACCTTTCACATCAAGAGCAGTAAACTGTCAGGAATGAAGAGCACAACCCAGGGTTTTCTGTTAACATCCCGTTTTAAATTTGTTTCAGGGCGGAGCAGAGCGATGAAATTTATCTCTTTTAATATCAATGGACTGCGTGCAAGACCACACCAACTGGAAGCCATTGTGGCACAACACCAGCCAGATGTGATTGGGCTACAGGAAACCAAAGTGCACGACGACATGTTTCCGCTCGAAGACGTCGCAAAGCTGGGTTATCACGTGTTTTACCACGGGCAAAAAGGCCATTATGGCGTTGCCCTGTTAACGAAAGCGGAGCCACTGGCAGTGCGGCGGGGTTTCCCGGGTGACGACGAGGACGCCCAACGGCGCCTGATCATGGCAGATATCCCAACCGCGCTGGGAACACTGACAGTAATTAACGGCTATTTTCCACAAGGTGAAAGCCGTGAACATCCGGTGAAATTCCCGGCTAAACAACGTTTCTACGCCGATCTTCAGGATTACCTGACCACATCACTTAACAACACCAACCCGGTGCTGATTATGGGTGATATGAACATCAGCCCTACAGATAACGACATTGGTATTGGTGAAGACAGCCGTAAACGCTGGCTGCGCACAGGCAAATGTTCCTTCTTGCCGGAAGAGCGTGAATGGATGGCTCGCCTGCTGGAGTGGGGCCTGGTTGATACTTTCCGTGCCGCTCACCCGGATACCCAGGATAAATTTTCGTGGTTTGATTACCGCTCCCGTGGCTTCGACGAAAACCGCGGGCTGCGTATTGACCTGTTGCTTGCCAGCCAACCTCTGGCCAGCCGTTGCACGGGAGTCGGGATTGATTACGAGATCCGCGCAATGGAAAAACCCAGTGATCATGCACCTGTATGGGCTGAATTTTCACTCTAAGTCCAGTATCACGAATCCCCGGGGAGAAACAGATGAACAGGGTTGAGGTGGTTGCAGCCATTATAGTGAACAATGGCAAGCTGTTGCTCGCGCAACGCCCTCCCCAGGGTGGCCAGGCGGGCCTGTGGGAGTTTCCAGGTGGGAAAATTGAGCCGGGTGAAACACAACAACAGGCTCTGCAACGGGAACTGCATGAAGAGCTGGGCATAAACGCACAACCAGAAAGCTATGTAACCAGCAACAGCCACCCAGTCAATGGCAGGCTGATTCAGCTACATGGCTGGTATGTGCCCTGTTTTACCGGTACCCCGGTTAACCGGCATCATACTGCACTGGTATGGGTAACTCCGCAGGAAGTCTGCCAGTATTCACTGGCACCGGCAGATATCCCCATACTCGATGCGTTTATGGCTTCACCCGCCGCCACATTAGCGGGTTTGTGCCCATAACCCGGTCATCACGCTGGCACTGCAGTAAAACCCCTTCCATTTTGATGACCGCACCTTCCGAATAGTTCTGGTTCTGGTAGATACAGCACTGGTTACACGGCGGAGTTTGCTGCTGCCCTTGTGTGGTGAAGACCTCAGAAGGGACATTTACTTGCACGTCAGGCTGCCGGTTCTGGGCGGCTGCCCCCAGACTTACGCCCAGCACGAGGCTTGCGGCGAACAGATGCTTTACCATGGTTTCCCTCTGCTTTCCCACTTGTGGCGCCCTGCGTAGCCCGAATACCACGAAACTGTGCTGGCTGTGCAGACCGCGCCTGTTCAATAAGTTGATGTAAGGTTGCAACCAGCGGTTGCATAAAATCCTGATACCGGCACTGTTTCTCACTAATTTGTGTAAGCACAGACTCCCAGTGTGCTGTCATATCTGGCCGACCGGCGCTTTCCGGAAGCGAATGAATCAGTGCGCAGCCGGCCGGCGTCGCATGTATATAGCGCCCTTTTTTCTCCAGAAAACTCCGCCGAAACAATAACTCAATGATCCCGGCACGGGTTGCCTCTGTACCCAGCCCATCAGTTGCACGCAGAATTTTCTTCAGTTCTTTGTCCTGAACAAAGCGCGCAATACCAGTCATGGCAGAAAGTAATGTGGCATCAGTGAAATGGCGCGGTGGCTGGGTCTGCCGCTCCACAACTTCACCGGATTCACATAACAATGTGTCACCTTCACTCACCACCGGTAATGGCATACCATCGTTTTCTTCATCACGCTCTTTGCCACCCAGTAATACACGCCAGCCGGCATCAGCCAGAAAACGGGCTTTGGCGATAAACTTCCCCCCCGCAATATCCAGCTCAATAACACATTTGCGGTACCAGGCATCAGCACAGAACTGCATAAGGTATTGTCGGGCGATCAGTGTATAAACATTAGCTTCATTTTCAGAAAGCTTCACTGAGGCAGTGCGGGCTGTGGGAATAATGGCATGGTGCGCATCCACTTTCTTGTCATCCCAACAGCGGTTACGCCGCTCGGGATCCACTGCGGGCTGCGGGATCAATGAAGCAGCATGCACACCGATAGCATTCAGCACTGCATGGCGGCCAGCAAAATGTTCCTCAGGCAAGTAACGGCAATCAGAACGCGGGTAGGTAATCAGTTTGTGGGTTTCGTAGAGTTTCTGGCAAATATCCAGCACATTCTGGGCACTGAGCCCAAAACGTTTTGCCGCTTCTATCTGCAAAGCAGAAAGCGAAAAAGGAAGTGGTGCGATTTCAGATTCACGTTTATCACTGTAGCTTGTTACCTGAGCCGGCTTACCGGTAATGCGGGCGACAACATGGTCGGCCAGCGGGCGGTGTAACAGGCGCCCTTCTTCGTCCTGCCAGGGCTCACAGGAATCGCTGGGCTGCCAAATAGCAACAAAACGCTCACCCTGAGGGGTAACAATGTGCGCCCGGACTTCAAAAAAATCCCGAGGTACAAAATTCGCTATCTCTTCATCGCGCCGCACCACCAGCCCCAGAACTGGAGTTTGTACCCGGCCAACAGACAAGACACCTTTAAACCCGGCCCGTTGCCCTACAAGAGTCCATGCTCGTGTCATGTTAATACCGTAGAGCCAGTCTGCACGGGACCGTGCCAGTGCGGATACACACAGCGGTACAAACTCACTGTTATCACGCAGCCGCCCAATGGCCCGCTCAACCGCCTGAGGATTGAGGTCATTTATCAGGCAGCGTTTAACCTCACGACGCTTTTGCGGCGCAAGTTGCAGGTAATCGAGAACTTCATCAACCAGTAGTTGCCCTTCACGGTCCGGGTCACCAGCGTGAACCACTTCACTGGCTTCACCCAGCAGGCGCTCCACAACCTTAAGCTGCCGGGCGGAAGCGGCCCTTGGGCGCAATTGCCACTTTTGCGGCACAATAGGCAGATCGTTCAGATTCCAGCGGGAAAACCGCGCGTCATAACCATCGGGTTCTGCCTGCTCCAATAAATGACCAATGCACCAGGTCACCGTCTGGTTATCACCACAGGCAATAAAGCCATCGCCTTTGCGGTGTGGCTTTGGCAAAACATCGGCAATAGCACGCCCAAGGCTGGGTTTTTCAGCAATAAACAACCGCATAGATTAACGAATCTCAATCATAGGGCGCCCGGCTCGTGCGGTTTTCAGTTCACCAATCGCCTGCAGTGTAATGCCGTGCTGTTCAGCAACAGCAGTTACCTCAGATTCCGCTTGTGGGCTGACGGCAAGCAACAAACCACCAGACGTTTGTGGGTCACAGAGCAAATTACGCCATGCAGCTGGCATTTCCCCCATTAAGTGCCCATAGCTTGAGAAGTTACGGTCAGTGCCGCCGGGCACACATCCCTGAGCGATATATTCCTCAACCCCGGGTAAGGCTGGCACCTGGCTGTAGACTAACTCTGCCTGAACACCTGCCCCCTGGCACATTTCGCTTAAATGCCCCAGCAGGCCAAAGCCGGTTACGTCAGTCATGGCTTTTACCCCATCCAACGCGGCAAAATCTGCACCTGCTTTGTTCATCCGGCACATCACCTCAGTGGCAAGGCCAACATGTTCAGGTTGCAACAGCCCTTTTTTCTCTGCCGTTGTCAGCACACCAATCCCCAAAGGCTTGGTCAGGTATAGCTGGCAACCCGCACTGGCCGTTGAGTTTTGTTTCACGCGTTCCGTTGGCACCACACCCGTAACAGCCAGCCCAAAGATAGGTTCAGGGGCATCAATTGAATGCCCCCCCGCCAGTGCAATACCAGCTTCCCTGCAGGCAAACCGCCCACCATCAACCACCTGTGCGGCAATTTCCGGTGCCAGTTTGTTGATGGGCCAGCCCAGAATAGCAATCGCCATAATTGGCTTGCCACCCATAGCATAGATATCACTGATAGCATTGGTTGCAGCTATGCGGCCAAAATCAAAAGGGCTATCGACAATCGGCATGAAAAAGTCAGTTGTACTGATGATGCAGGTTCCATTGCCCAGGTCATAAACTGCGGCATCGTCGCGGGTCTCATTGCCAACCAGCAAATGCGGGTCGCAAAATTTTTCCTGCTCTGAATGAAGAATGGTTTCCAGAACTTTTGGCGAGATTTTACACCCACAACCAGCGCCATGGCTGTATTGTGTTAAACGAATGGGATTTTCACTCATGGACAATCTCCTGTCAGTCTCTTTGCCCGCTATGGTAACGATTCTCTGACAGAGAGGTAAGTATGACTGTCTGAATAATTACAATTTTGCTTATCTATCAGACAGTCATAGCAATAACTCAGAAATGTCGGACGAAATTTGTCATATCCGGAGCCGCAACAGTTGGCGCGGCTTTTAATTGTGGCGTTCCTAAATACAAAAAGCCGACAATTTTATCCTGCTCGCGGCAGGCCATGGCTTCACGAACCTGTGAGTGCTCAGTCCACGCCCCGGTTCTCCAGATGCCGTTATACCCTTGGGCCACTGCAGCCATCTGCATTGCCATGACAGCGCAACCGGCAGACATTTCCTGTTCCCACACTGGCACTTTGGGGTGCGCTTCGCAATGTGCGATAACAGTGATAATCAGCGGTGCCCGGAACGGCGCATTCTTTGCTTTGTCTACTGCTTTTTCATCCATTTTGTCTGCCAGAGCAGCCTGTTCCAGCAGAGAACTGAAACGGTCACGCCCCTCGCCTTCGATCAGCACGAAACGCCACGGTTGAAGTGCGCCGTGATCCGGAGCCCGCATCCCGGCCCGTAATATTTGTGCCAGCGCATCACCTTGCGGTGCGGGTTCTGCCAGCCGTGAAGCGCTGCGGCGGTTAACCAGTAATTCCAGTGCGTCCATCTGTTAGCTCCTGTGTTAATTTTTATTCACAAAATTAACACAGCAACAGGTTTTGTTACAGCGTCCACCGCGATTCATGCTGACAACTGCGCGCGAGCTATTTAGGATAATCACACTGTACGGTGCAGCACTGAATCCGAACCAGCGAGCCCACCGAAATTGATATGGAGAATACATGCGCACTCTTTGGCGAATTATTAGTGGTTTTTTTACATGGACATGGCGTTTGCTAAGCTTTTTTCGCAACCTGGTACTCAACCTGATCTTTATTCTGGTGGTACTGGTTGGTGTTGGTGTGTGGTACCAGTTACGCACGCCTCCGGAGGTACCACAGCGTGGTGCCCTGCTGCTGGATGTCACAGGGGTGATTGTCGATAAGCCTTCAGTGACCAACAAGCTTGGTATCATCAGCCGCCAATTGTTGGGTGCCAACTCCGACCGCCTGCAAGAAAACTCACTGTTTGATATTGTGGATGCAATTCGGCAGGCAAAAGATGATCACAACATCACCGGTATCGTACTGGATTTAAAAGACTTCGCCGGAGCCGACCAGCCTTCCATGCAGTATATTGGCAAAGCGTTGCGCGAATTCCGGGACAGCGGCAAACCGGTAATTGCCTATGGCAGTAATTACAGCCAGGGCCAGTATTACCTGGCAAGCTTTGCCAATAAAATTTATCTGGCTCCGCAGGGTACTGTTGACCTGCACGGTTTTGCCACCAGCGGGCTTTACTATAAATCTCTGCTAGATAAGTTAAAAATCACCACTCATGTTTTCCGGGTTGGTACTTACAAATCTGCAGTTGAACCCTTTATTCGTGATGATATGTCACCTGCGGCTCGTGATGCAGACAGCCGCTGGATCGGCGAGCTATGGCAAAACTACCTGAATACACTTGCAGCTAACCGAAATATTACGGCACAACAAGTATTCCCTGGCGCACAGGCTTTACTGGCAGGCTTACAGCAAACCGGCGGCGATACTGCCAAATATGCGCTGGATAACAAACTGGTCGATGAGCTGGCAACCCATGCTCAGGTTGAAAAAGCGCTGACCAAACAGTTCGGCTGGAGTAAAAAAGACCACCAGTTCCGTGCTGTCAGCATTTACAACTACCCATTACACACACCGTCTGATGCCGGTGGAGCCATCGCGGTCATTTTCGCGAACGGTGCCATTATGGATGGCCCGGAAACCCAGGGGAACGTGGGGGGCGATACCACTGCCGAACAAATTCGTGAAGCACGCCTGGATCCGAGCGTTAAAGCGATTGTGCTGCGGGTGAACAGCCCTGGTGGTAGTGTCAACGCCTCTGAACTGATTCGTGAAGAGCTTGCTGCTGCGCGCCAGGCTGGCAAACCCGTCGTTGTATCTATGGGTGGTATGGCGGCTTCTGGGGGGTACTGGATTTCCACACCGGCCAATTACATTATTGCCAACCCGAATACGCTTACGGGCTCAATCGGCATCTTTGGTGTAATCAACACCGTCGAGAACAGCCTGAATGCGATTGGTGTTCACTCTGACGGGGTATCAACTTCCCCGCTGGCGCAGGTCTCCATGACCCAGGCTTTACCGCCTGAAGTGCAACAGATGATGCAACTGAGTATTGAAAATGGCTATAAGCGCTTCATCACACTGGTTGCACAGTCACGCCATAAAACGCCGGACCAGATAGATCAAATTGCTCAGGGGCATGTCTGGACCGGGCAGGATGCCAAAAATAATGGTCTGGTTGACAGCCTGGGTGATTTTGACGATGCACTGAAAAAAGCGGCTGAGCTGGCCAAACTTAAACAGTGGCACCAGGTTTATTACCAGGCTGAGCCCGGTATGCTGGACAAAGTGATTGGCATGTTCGATGGTTCGGTTAGAGCGATGCTCCCCGATGCACTGCAGGCCATGCTCCCTGCCCCGCTGGCAAGTGCCAGTAAGGAAATTATGGCGCAGAGTAACAGCCTGGCCCTTTTTAATGACCCACGGCACCGTTATGCCTGGTGCCTGAACTGTTCAGACATTCGTTAATCAGGTAATCAGCCCGGTAGATCCGGGCTCAGATTGATGAAAAAGAAGGAAAAAGCGTGGTTTTTCCTTCTTTTTAGTGAGCAGCCGAAAATCAATAAATTGATTTTCCTGGTTTTTTATTGGGTGACATCCTCTCGTTCTGTGCGGACATGAGGTTTGTCATCAGACTCAGCCCGGTAGATCCGGGCTGATTTTTTGGTAATTCCTCTCTATACTGCGCCTGTTTATGCACCCCAGGGCTCTGATATGCAAAAAAAATCCATTTATGTCGCTTACACCGGCGGCACCATCGGTATGCAACGTTCTGAGAATGGTTACATACCCGTATCTGGTCATTTACAGCGCCAGCTCGCGCAAATGCCTGAATTCCACCGGCCAGAGATGCCTTCGTTTACCATTCATGAATACCAGCCGCTGATGGATTCATCCGATATGACGCCTGAAGACTGGCAGCATATTGCCGATGATATTGCCGCACACTATGACGAATATGATGGTTTCGTTATTCTGCACGGCACTGACACCATGGCATTCACCTCTTCAGCACTCTCGTTTATGCTGGAAAATCTTGGTAAACCCGTGATTGTCACCGGTTCGCAAATCCCCCTTGCTGAACTGCGTTCCGATGGGCAGATAAACTTGCTCAATGCGCTATACATTGCGGCAAATTATCCTGTTAACGAAGTGACACTATTCTTCAATAACCGCCTGTATCGTGGCAACCGGACAACCAAAGCCCATGCGGATGGTTTTGATGCTTTTGCATCACCTAATCTGCCACCGTTACTGGAGGCTGGCATTCATATCCGCCGTCTCAACACCACACCAGCCCCGTCAGGGCTTGGGGAATTGCAGGTACACCCAATAACGCCGCAGCCGATTGGGGTAGTCACTATTTACCCGGGTATCGCGGCTGACGTGGTGCGTAACTTTGTGCGCCAGCCTGTGAAGGCACTGATCCTGCGTTCCTACGGTGTGGGCAATGCACCTCAAAACCCGGCATTCACTGAAACATTACAGGAAGCCTGTGACCGGGGTATTGTTGTCGTCAACCTGACACAGTGTATGTCTGGTAAAGTCAACATGGGAGGCTATGCTACTGGAAATGCGCTGGCACAAGCGGGTGTTATTAGTGGCTACGATATGACCGTGGAAGCGACGCTGACTAAGTTACATTACCTGCTCAGCCAGAACCTGGACAGTGAAACGATACGCCAGCAAATGATGAGCAATTTACGTGGTGAACTGACCCCGGACTGATGGAGGTTTGCATGGTGCACAGAGCCTTATTACTGGTTGATATCCAGAATGACTTTTGTGCCGGGGGCGCACTGGCTGTTGCTGATGGTGACGCCACCGTTGAGGTTGCCAACCAGTTGATTAAATGGTGCCGGGCCCGCGGAGAAATTGTTATCGCGTCTCAGGACTGGCACCCGCAAGATCACGGTAGCTTTGCACGGGTACAGGGTGCAGAGCCCTTCACAACAGGTATGCTGGATGGGCTGGAGCAAACCTGGTGGCCGGATCATTGTGTTCAAAACACGAAAGGCGCTGAACTGCATCCGTTACTGAAACAAGAAGCCATCGCCGCCTGTTTTCAGAAAGGCGAGAATCCGCTGATTGACAGCTACAGCGCGTTTTTTGACAACGAGCACCGGCAAGAAACGCAGTTACACGCCTGGCTCCAGCACTACCATGTCGGCCAACTGATTATTATGGGTCTGGCTACGGATTACTGTGTCAAGTATACGGTGCTGGACGCACTCAAGCTGGGCTACCAGGTTGCCGTTATTGTTGACGGTTGCCGGGGGGTTGAAATGCAGGACGGTGACAGTATCCGTGCGTTTCAGGATATGGCTTTTGCCGGTGCAACTCTCTATACACTGGAAGACTGGTTAGAAGTCCACAATTGAGGCCACTGGCACGCCATTGTGCTGGCAATCACTGTTATGGCAGACAATGGCCTGTTTTTTGATATTCGCGCGAGCCTGCACATCTGGCTCGCGTTTTTATTGGCAGGCGCCCGGCACGGTAAAAAGTGACAATGTCACGCAATACAGTTTAGCAAGCAGGTACATTTCCTGATGCCAGGGTAACAATATTGTTAGTCTTGTGGTTTCAGAGTCACAATTGATGACGTTTCAATACCGAACTCCGCTTTCAGTTGCTGTTTGCTTTTCATCATAATCTGCCCGTCGGTACCAATTGTCATATGTTCCGGGTCAGCATTGGTTCGCTGTTGCCAGAGCATGACCAGTTGCAGGCAGTTTTCTTTTTGCTCCTGAGTCAGGGGAACACCATCTGGCCACTTTCCCAGCTCCACAGCTGTTGCCAGACGCTGATAAATTTCCGGTGTCATTGTGGATAATACGGTCTCAAAATCCATCATCATTTCTCTCCTTGCTGGAATAATTTGCTGAAACGTTTCAATCAGCCTTTTGTCTCTTCACCAGACTGCCCGTCGGTAAAACTCAGCGAAGCGGAATTCACGCAATAGCGTTCGCCAGTGGGACGTGGGCCATCAGGAAATACGTGCCCTAAATGTGCGTCGCAATGCGCACAACGAATTTCTGTGCGCTGCATACCGTGTGAATAGTCATTCAGATAACGAACTGCATTGCTGTCGACTGGCTCAAAAAAGCTCGGCCAGCCGCAACCAGAATCGTATTTTGTTTCAGACCTGAAGAGTGGCGCATTGCACACCAGGCAGTGATACAGGCCATCACGCTTATTGTGCAATAATTGCCCGGTAAAAGGGGGTTCCGTGCCACGTTCCTGAGTAACATAAAATTGCATTTCAGTCAGCGTTGTTTTTATATCGTCATTTTGGGATGAATTGCTCATAGGTGCACTTCCGGCATTAATGGGTTTATCAAATTCTCTCAAGGATTCTAACAAAACATTAACACTCAAGGCGCGACTTTTGTTCTAAACTGTAGCCTGTAAAAGCGACGCAATTTCATTTGTGATCTACGTCACATTATTCTATAGAGCTGACTTTAAAATTCTGGGCGCAGTCCCCATAGAGACTTGTAGCCCAAATGGATGAAGAGGCAGTCAGTCGCACAAAGCTTACGCAGAGGATTGATTTGTCGCAATGATTGACACGATTCCGCTTGACGCTGCGTAAGGTTTTTGTAATTTTACAGCCAACCTTTTATTCACTAACAAATAGCTGGTGGAATATATGACTATCAAAGTAGGTATCAACGGTTTTGGCCGTATCGGTCGCATTGTTTTCCGTGCTGCTCAGAAACGTTCTGACATCGAGATTGTTGCAATCAACGATCTGTTAGACGCTGAGTACATGGCTTACATGCTGAAATATGACTCCACTCACGGCCGTTTCGACGGTACCGTTGAAGTGAAAGACGGCCACCTGGTTGTTGACGGTAAAAAAATCCGCGTTACCGCTGAAAGAGACCCGGCTAATCTGAAATGGGACGAAGTTGGTGTTGATGTAGTTGCAGAAGCAACTGGTATCTTCCTGACTGACGAAACCGCTCGTAAACACATCACTGCTGGCGCCAAAAAAGTTGTTATGACTGGCCCGTCCAAAGACAGCACTCCGATGTTCGTTCGCGGCGCTAACTTCGAAAAATATGCTGGCCAGGATATCGTTTCCAACGCATCCTGCACCACCAACTGCCTGGCACCGCTGGCTAAAGTTATCAACGACAACTTCGGCATCATCGAAGGTCTGATGACGACTGTTCACGCAACTACCGCTACTCAGAAAACTGTTGATGGCCCGTCTCACAAAGACTGGCGTGGTGGCCGTGGCGCTGCTCAGAACATCATCCCGTCTTCTACCGGTGCAGCTAAAGCAGTAGGTAAAGTACTGCCAGAACTGAACGGCAAACTGACTGGTATGGCGTTCCGCGTTCCTACCCCGAACGTATCTGTTGTTGACCTGACTGTACGTCTGGAAAAAGCTGCAACCTACGAACAAATCAAAGCTGCTATCAAAGCTGCGAGCGAAGGCCCGATGAAAGGCGTTCTGGGTTACACTGAAGACGACGTTGTATCTACCGATTTCAACGGCGAAGTTTGCACTTCTGTGTTTGATGCCAAAGCAGGTATCGCACTGAACGACAACTTTGTGAAACTGGTATCCTGGTACGACAACGAAACTGGTTACTCTAACAAAGTACTGGACCTGATCGCTCACATCTCTAAATAAGAGATGAGCATCTGATCCTATGGGCGACTTCGGTCGCCCTTTTTTATTTCATCACAGAGGAAGGCATTAATGATTGAAAAAATCTTTGCACTACCGGTACTGGAACAGGTCACGCCCACAATATCCCGCAGGAAGTTAGGTGAGCTGGATATTTTGGTTGTCAACCATCCAGCCGTGAAAGCTTCCGTAGCACTTCAGGGCGCGCATCTCTTGTCATGGCAACCCGAAGGTGAAAAAGAAGTACTGTGGCTGAGTGAAGCATCTCTGTTTGAACATGGTGCGGCTATTCGTGGCGGTGTTCCCATTTGTTGGCCCTGGTTTGGCCCGGCAAAAGATTCATCTCTGCCGTCCCACGGTTTTGCCCGTAACCTGGACTGGCAACTCAGCGCCCATAACGAAGACAATAACGGTGTTGTATTAACATTCGAACTAAAAAGTAGCGATGCATCCCGTAAGTACTGGCCTCATGATTTCACGCTTTATGCCCGTTTTAAACTGGGTGCGACCTGCGAAATGGAACTGGAATCTCACGGCGAATTTGAAACGCAGTCAGCACTGCATACCTACTTCACCGTTGGTGATATTAGTGCGGTAAGCGTGAGTGGCTTAGGTCACCGCTTCATTGATAAAGTTAACGGCGGTGTTGAAGACCAGCTCAGCGATGGCATCCAGACCTTCCCGGACCGGGTGGACCGTGTTTATCTTGAAGCTGAAGCTTGCAGCGTTATCCACGATAAGAGCCTGCCTCGCCGTATTGATGTGGTTCATCACCATAACTGTAACGTTGTTGCCTGGAACCCAGGCCCGGCATTGTCTGTCAGTATGAGTGATGTTCCGGACGATGGTTATAAAACCTTCGTTTGCGTCGAAGCTGTTAATGCGACTATTCCGCAAAAAGTATCTGCCAGCCAGCCAGGCCGCCTGGCTTGCGTGCTTTCTGTCAGCAAATAATAACTGGCTGCCTGTAAAACGAGGCTCAACCAGCAAGGTTGCGCCCCGTTCATTCACACCATATCAAGGGGCAATTTGTGTACCGGTGGTGCAAAAAAAGCATCAAGTAACTCGCAATGTGCCTGTGTCAGTACAATATTTGCCGCATCAGCATTTTGTTGGACATGTTCAACAGAAGACGCTTTAGGAATAGCTATCACACCCGGCTGGCGAATCACCCAGGCAAGCAGCAACTGAGCAACAGTAACCCCCAACTCTGCGGCCATAGCCTGTATTCCACTATGCTGCATTAACCCTCTGCGCAATCGCCCAGCCTGAGCGAGCGGGGAATACGCCATTACAGGTATATGGTGGGTGTTACACCAGGGTAATAAATCATATTCAATACCGCGTGAAGCTAAGTGATAGAGTACCTGATTGACCATACAGGCCTGGCCACCCTGAATATCCCACAGCTCCTGCATATCGCTGGCATCAAGGTTAGACACACCCCATCGCCTGATTTTCCCCTGCTTAACCAGGCTCTCCATCACGCGTACTGTTTCTTCCAGTGGGATATTACCCCGCCAGTGCAACAACCATAAATCCAGATGGTCAGTACCCAACCGCTTCAGGCTACCCTCACAGGCCTCAATCGCCTTTTGGCCACCAGCATTCCAGGGATACACTTTGGATACCAAAAACACCTGGTCACGGCGCCCGGAAATCGCTTTGCCAACCACGCGTTCAGCACCACCGTCAGCATACATTTCAGCAGTATCAATCAAGGTCAACCCGGCATCAATTCCCGCCTGAAGCGCGCGCACTTCTTGAGTCATATCACTGGAGTGCTCCCCCATATACCAGGTTCCCTGGCCAATTGCTGGCAGTGCGGTGTTATCAGGGAGTACAACCATTCGTTTATCCATCGTCTGATACCTCCTGTTTTAAAATCCATATCGGAAAAGTATGCCCCAGGTTATCAGTAATCTGCCTGTAGTGACGTTGACTGTAAAACAAACGGGGCGCAAGCGCCCCGTAAAAATGCCTGAAATTTCAGTTTAAAATCTGTAATTAACACCGGTCAGTAATACGCCTGTCCATGAACTGTCTACCATAGGACTATCTTTAATCGCCTTACCAAGGCGAACATAACGCCCCATGCCAAAAATACTCCAGGACGGTGTGACGGCGTAATTCACAGAAAGCTCAACGTACGGGTTCCATGAACTTCCTGCATCCCATGAGTGGATACCGCTACGGCTGGATTCAGAGCGGCTTACCCCATAGTAATAATCATTATGGTTGGCGCTGTTCCATTGTATCCCGACGCCCGGGCTGACATTCCAGCGGCCATACTGATAATGGTAAAGCCACGTGTTATCCCAGGTTATACCATTGCTATTGCCCAGCATATCGCCTGCCAGCACCGTACGCAGGGAGCCAAATTGCGCAGTATTATGGGTCCATGAAATGCCCCCCATAACCGTGGCATAACGGTTGTCCAGGCGTTTCATCTGGGAGTTCGAGCTGTCTTTTGAGCGGAAGTGAATGGGCGAATAAAATGCCGTTAACGCAACTTTGTCGCTCTCGTCATTCCACAAATAATAACCGCCATTAAACCCACGAAAATAGAAGCTCTCCCCTTCATAGCCAATCATAGGAACGGGATAAACTTTATTTTTATAGCCTACGTAAGGGTCTGGAGAAACCAGCGCACCAGCGCCCAAAGACCAACTTGCTGCGCCTGCACTCTGGCAAACCCCAAGCGCCAGTGTGCTCATCAAAATAACAGAACGCATATTCACTTTTAGCTCATTCCTTAGCAATAAAAACGCACAAAGTGTAGCAGATGCTTTGTTTACCCTTAATCAGATAATCCCATTTTTCCGCCAGGAGACTTTTCCTGGTTGTCATTTTTTATTCATTGTTATCTGCTAATTATAATCACCTGAGTTATTTCTTTATTAACAACCAATTGAGAGCTAATGATTCCCTACTGTACATAAAACAGAATACTTTTCTCAGGTAATGACACACCAATTGTGCTGCAAACTTGCTTTTCTGCACATCATTTAAAAATTTACCAACATTTGCCCACCCTTCAATGTTGGTTATTCATGTCGACATAAAACAAAAATACAGGTTTTTATTTCTTAATAAAAAATAAAACAGAAAAATAATCTAATTTCAGCTCAAATTTTAACCAATCATGGCAATATCCGTCCTCGCTAACAACTTGATCAATCGACAATAGACGCTCATAACAAATAGGACGGTGTTGTGTTTTTGAATGCCGTTGCATACCACCGCTAAAAGTAGGAAAAACTGATAGCTGTAACATGTTCCCAGAATTTATAACAGGACGGTACGCCATGAATATATTCGATCACTATCGTCAGCGTTACGAAGCTGCCAAGGACGAAGAATTCACACTGCAGGAGTTTCTCGCCACTTGCCGGCAAGATCGCAGTGCCTATGCTAACGCGGCAGAACGGCTGTTGATGGCCATCGGCGAGCCGGTGATGGTGGATACAGCACAAGAACCACGGCTATCCCGTCTCTTTTCGAATCGCGTCATTGCGCGCTATCCTGCCTTTGAAGAGTTTTACGGCATGGAAGAAGCGATTGAACAGATTGTTTCTTACCTGAAACATGCAGCTCAAGGGCTCGAAGAGAAGAAACAGATTCTTTATCTGTTGGGGCCGGTTGGTGGGGGTAAATCTTCACTGGCTGAACGCCTGAAGTCGTTGATGCAGCGTGTTCCCATCTATGTCCTGAGTGCTAATGGTGAACGCAGCCCGGTCAATGACCATCCTTTCTGCCTGTTTAACCCGCAGGAGGATGGCGAAATACTTGAGAAAGAATACGGTATCCCTAAACGCTACCTGGGCACGATTATGTCGCCCTGGGCGGCTAAACGCTTGCATGATTTTGGTGGTGATATCACCAAATTTAAGGTGGTCAAAGTGTGGCCATCCATTCTGGAACAGTTGGCCATTGCCAAAACTGAGCCAGGTGATGAAAACAACCAGGATATTTCCGCGCTGGTCGGTAAAGTGGATATCCGTAAACTTGAACATTATGCTCAAAACGACCCTGATGCTTATGGTTATTCTGGCGCTCTGTGCCGCGCGAACCAGGGGATCATGGAATTTGTGGAAATGTTCAAAGCGCCTATCAAGGTGCTGCACCCACTGTTAACCGCAACTCAGGAAGGTAACTACAACGGTACTGAAGGGATTTCAGCCCTGCCCTTTAATGGTATTATTCTTGCCCACTCAAACGAATCTGAATGGGTCCAGTTCCGCAATAACAAAAACAATGAAGCATTCCTTGACCGTGTTTATATCGTCAAAGTGCCTTATTGCCTGCGGATTTCTGAAGAAATTAAGATCTATGAAAAACTGCTCAACCACAGTGAGCTGACCCACGCTCCTTGCGCTCCGGGCACACTGGAAACACTGGCGCGCTTCTCTATTCTTTCTCGCCTGAAAGAGCCGGAAAACTCCAGTATGTATTCGAAAATGCGGGTCTATGATGGTGAAAGCCTCAAAGATACTGACCCGAAAGCGAAGTCATACCAGGAATACCGGGATTACGCGGGTGTGGATGAAGGGATGAACGGGCTTTCAACACGTTTCGCCTTCAAGATTTTGTCCCGTGTATTTAACTTTGACCACGCGGAAGTTGCCGCAAACCCGGTACATTTGTTCTATGTACTGGAACAGCAAATCGAGCGTGAGCAATTCCCGCAGGAGCAGGCTGAACGGTATATTGAATTCCTGAAAGGCTACCTGATCCCCAAATATGCAGAGTTCATTGGCAAGGAGATTCAGACGGCCTATCTCGAATCCTATTCTGAATATGGCCAGAATATCTTTGACCGTTATGTTACTTACGCCGATTTCTGGATTCAGGACCAGGAGTATCGTGACCCGGATACCGGGCAGTTGTTTGACCGTGAATCGCTCAATGCTGAACTGGAAAAAATTGAAAAGCCGGCAGGTATCAGCAACCCGAAAGATTTTCGTAATGAGATAGTCAATTTCGTCTTACGTGCCAGGGCCAATAACAGTGGGCGTAACCCGAACTGGACCAGTTACGAGAAACTGCGCACCGTGATTGAGAAAAAAATGTTCTCGAACACTGAGGAGTTGTTGCCTGTTATTTCGTTCAACGCCAAAACCTCAACCGACGAGCAGAAAAAACACGATGACTTTGTGGACCGTATGATGGAGAAAGGTTACACCCGTAAACAGGTTCGTTTGTTATGTGAATGGTATCTGCGTGTACGGAAGTCCTCATAACCATGACTGGCGCCGGCTAAGCTCGGCGCCTGTTCACTGCACAATATGCAGTGATAAATCTGCGCTTTGGCATGCAGTTTGGGGGAAATATGGCCTATTTTATTGACCGGCGTCTTAACGGTAAAAATAAAAGCACGGTTAACCGCCAGCGCTTTTTGCGCCGTTATAAAGCGCAAATCAAACAGTCGATTTCCGAGGCCATTAATAAGCGTTCGGTAACCGATGTGGAGAGCGGCGAATCCGTTTCCATACCTATCGATGACATTAATGAGCCAATGTTCCATCAGGGGCGTGGTGGGATGCGCCAGCGTGTTCATCCCGGTAATGACCATTTTGTCGAGAAAGATCGCATAGAACGCCCTCAGGGTGGTGGTGGCGGTTCAGGGAGTGGCGAAGGCCAGGCCAGTAATGATGGCGAAGGCCAGGACGAGTTTGTATTTCAGATATCCAAAGATGAATATCTGGATCTGCTCTTTGAAGATTTGGCGCTGCCAAACCTGAAGAAAAACCAGCAACGGCAGTTAAATGAGTTCAAAACCCACCGTTCCGGGTATACCGCTAATGGCGTGCCAGCCAACATTAGTGTGGTGCGTTCACTACAAAACTCACTTGCCCGCCGTACAGCAATGAGTGCCGGTAAACGCAGGCAATTGCGGGAACTGGAGGCCGCACTGGATACAGTAGAGCACACCGAACCGGTACAGTTGCTGGAAGAGGAACGGCTGCGCAAAGAAATTGCCGAATTGCGTGAAAAAATTGCCCGGGTGCCTTTTATTGACACATTCGATTTACGCTACAAAAACTTTGAGAAACGCCCGGAACCGTCCAGCCAGGCGGTAATGTTTTGCTTAATGGATGTGTCGGGATCAATGGATCAGGCAACCAAGGATATGGCTAAGCGCTTCTATATACTGCTTTATCTGTTCCTGAGCAGAACATACAAGAATGTGGAAGTGGTTTATATTCGCCACCATACCCAGGCCAAAGAAGTGGATGAACATGAGTTTTTCTACTCACAGGAAACCGGGGGAACCATCGTTTCCAGTGCGTTAAAACTGATGGATGAAGTTGTCAAAGAACGTTATGACCCAGCTCAATGGAACATCTATGCCGCACAGGCATCCGATGGCGATAACTGGGCTGATGATTCGCCTCTTTGCCACGAAATTCTGGCTAAACGCTTACTGCCTGTGGTGCGTTACTACTGTTATATTGAAATAACACGGCGAGCGCACCAGACGTTATGGCGGGAGTATGAACATTTGCAGTCAATGTTCGAAAATTTCTCCATGCAGCATATTCGTGACCAGGATGATATTTACCCGGTATTCAGAGAGTTGTTCCATAAGCAAGCAGCTGAAATGAGCAGCTAATCTATTATAATCAGCCAGTTAAGGCCTCTTTTCTGGCTGATTTTCTGTTTACTCCCGCAGCACTTCCCCCTTGATTCACACTATTTTCTTCACCACAATCACATACGTACCTGCGTAATGGTAAACATCGCTATGTAACTGGTGCGATGGCACATTACTCCAGGAGATATACAATTAAATTTTTGCCTGAGCCGGGGGGAATCCAATGTCTGAATGCGTTGCAAGTGGCGATATTTACCAACAACTGGTCACCTTATTAAAAGATGAGAACGCACGTTTTCGCATTATGGAGCATGAGCCCGTTGGCAAGTGTGAAGCTGTTTCTGTTGTTCGGGGAACCCGGCTGGAACAAGGTGCCAAGGCACTGGTATGTAAAGTAAAAGGAAATAGTGTGAAACGCCATGTGCTGGCTATTCTGAGTGCAGCGCAACAGGCCGACCTGAGTAAAATCGCACACCACTTTGGCGGGCTAAAAGCATCACTGGCAAGCCCACTGGAAGTGGAAACACTTACTCAGTGCGTTTTTGGCGCCATTCCACCTTTCAGTTTTCACCCGGAGCTTACCTTGATTGCAGACCCGGGGTTATTTCTCCAGCAGCAAGAAATTGCCTTCAACGCGGGCCGCCTGGAAAAATCTATTATTCTCAATACCGACGATTACTTGCGTATTGCCCGCCCACAACTGGTGAACTTTACCCGTTAGCCGCAGGGTTCAGGCAGATTTACCAGGGCCACCCATTTGTTGGCCCAGATAACGGCCAGGCGTGGTACCCAACACCTGGCGAAATATAGTAATAAAAGCAGTTGTTGATTCATAACCGAGTGTGCGTGACACCACCTGAACACTCTGCCCTGCAATTAAATAACGTACCGCCATAATCACCATCAACTGCTGGCGCCAGTTGCGCCACGTCATTCCGGTTTCACGCAAAATGAGCCTCGATAAGTTTCGCTCACTCATTGCCAGGTGTTTTGCCCATTCCGACAAAGTTCGGCGGTTTCCCGGGTTATCGGCCATGAATCTTACCATTCGGCAAATTTTAGGATGCCCCGAGGAAGGGAGTTGCAGAGGAGCGACCGGCAGTTCAGGTAGTTCATCACGCAAAACCGCCACCAGGCGAGCCGTGCGTTCCCGCTCATACCGCGGCAGTCCCTTTTCAGCCAGAGACAAAACCAGTGCCCTGACCAGTGCAGAAACCTGAAGAGTGCAACATTGCTCTGGCATCGGAATTTCCCCCATTTCGAGGAACAAAAAGCACAACCGTGCGCGCGCCATAACCCGGTTACTGTGCATCATATTACCTGGGATCCATACAGCATAACCCGGCGGAACAATCCACATCCCCTGTTCCACTTCGCATGAAACCCCGCCATGCAGCGCCATGATCAGTTGCCCTTTACGGTGTTTATGCAACGGGAAAAACTGGTCTTTGTCATCTTCCGTTTCAATAAAAAATGCAACCGCCGGATCATGATTTTCATCCGGAATGAATCCACTGAGTGCAAGGTCTCGCGCCATTATTTTGTCCGATTACAGCGATAAAATGTCATTTTAGCTTAATTCATCATACCGCTTTACGGCGTATCATGTGGGTAAATGAGGAGAAACAATGACTACTGCACTTCGTTTAATTGCGCCCTGGCGTATGATTGCCGGAATATTGCTGATTGCAGCCACACTTCGCGCTTCTTTTACCGGCCTTGCTCCACTGCTTGACCAGGTCAGCAGCCGGTTTGCATTATCTGCCACACAAACCGGGATACTGACCACTTTACCTCTGTTTGCATTTGCCATCATTTCACCACTGGCGGCCCGCGTTTCTCGCTACTTTGGCCCGGAACGGAGCCTGGTTAGCGCTTTGTTGATTATCTGCACCGGCATTTTGCTGCGCTCCAGTGGCACCCTTTCCGGGCTCTACCTGGGAACTGTATTGATTGGTGCAGGTATTGCTGTGGGGAACGTACTGTTACCCGGGTTGATAAAACGAGATTTTCCTGGAAGTATTCCCCGCCTTACCGGTGCTTATTCTCTGACGATGGGTATCGCCGCTGGCCTGGGCTCAGCTGCGATGGTGCCACTGGCTGTCCGTTTTGGCTGGCAAGGTGCATTAGCCTGCCTGATGATTTTTCCGATACTGGCACTTGTAATGTGGTGGGATCAGGTTGGTAAAGGTACCCAGGCTCCCCACGTACGGCAAACCACAGATTCTGCTCCACGAATCTGGTCCAGTTCACTCGCCTGGTTCATTACCCTCTTTTTAGGTATCAACTCGCTTATTTACTATGTGGTAATTGGCTGGCTCCCCATGATACTGATGGATGCAGGGTACAGCGAAGCCCAGGCAGGCTCGCTGCATGGGTTAATGCAACTGGCCTGCGCAGTGCCGGGCTTGTTTATTGGTATGGTAATAAGCCAGATGCGTGATCAGCGCGCTATCGCTGCCGGGGTCTCTTTACTTTGTGCCTTCAGCCTTGCCGGGTTGTGGCTCTTCCCGTCTGCAGCTTCCATTTGGGTATGCCTGTTTGGTTTTGGGTCTGGCGCAACAATGATCCTCGGGCTGTCATTTATTGGCCTGAAAACCTCAACGGCCCATGAAGCAGCCTCACTGTCTGGCATGGCCCAGTCTGTTGGTTATTTGTTGGCGGCATTTGGCCCACCATTAGCCGGTAATGCCCATGCATTCACGCACTCATGGGCATGGCCTGTGCTTGGCTGTTCGGTGTTGAGTGTTGTTATGGCCGCTTTTGGCACAGTTGCAGGGAAAGCACACCGGTAATGGTAATAACTAAGCCCCGAAATGTATTCACTCGTTTCGGGGCATGGGCAACCAGACGTGGCAGTGAGTGCTAAATGACACGAACCGCTTTTAAAAAACCCTGTACCAGAGGTGATGGGCGCTTATCAAGTGATGAGCGTTCATGCTGAAATAGTGTCGCTACAAAATAAGGGTGAGATGACAACTCAACCACCCTTGCTTCACCCTCCCTGTTAGTACCGGTGACCACCAAATCCTGCCCTGACAGCCGGGCAATGAATTCTGCTGAAACACTATAGTGGCAGTTATAGTGCTCAGTAATTTCGGACTTCCCATACGCTCTGGCAATCTGTGTATCCGGGTGGAGTAAGACAACTTCAGATGTCCCTGCTAGAGGGCAAGAAAGTGGAGTGATAATAATATCGCCACCAGTACCTGTCTCTGCATGCGCAGCATTTGGCATTCCCATGACATTGCGGGCATATTCAATCAGGACATACTGGAACCCCGCACATGTGCCCAGAAACGGTACACCCTGTTCACGGGCATAACGAATTGCCAGTAACACCCCTTCAGCTTTTTTGTAAGGGCTTCCGGGCACAACCCAGATGGCATCATAACCCACCAGGTCTTCACCAGAATTTATCTCTTCCGTTGCAAGCCAGTCATAATCCGCCGTCACACCAAGCACAGCAGCAGCGTCATCTAACGCTAAATGAATGGCATCATGTACTACGGATTCATGGTTGTAATCACCAACCAGGGCGATACGTAGCGTGGACTTCGGCAGTGAGGTAGTCATAGGGAAATCCTTATTACACAGTAATGGCTTACTCAGTAATTTTACATGACACTCAGGAACCCAAATAGCCAATAAGCGACCTGTTTATTTACTCTACAACTGTATTGCTGAGTCGATCACATTAACGGGCGTTTTTTTTATCCAAAGCGACCTAACTGGCTGACTGCAAGCTTAAAAATTTATGATAAGTCTGGCAAAAAAGAGTGGTACAAGGCTGGGGTATGTTTGTGCACGGGAAAATGGGGTTGAAAAACACACTATACAATTCTGGAAAGCTTCACGCTGGAATGAATTACTTCTTCAGACTTGCCCTGTACTTTTTGCCAGGGCAAACCAGATAAGGATATGCTTTTAATCCATCATTCTTTCCAGCACATCGCTGGATGAAAAATCACTGTCAAGTGGCATCAGGTGCTCATCACGCACAAATGCAAAACCAGGTTGTTTGTCGAACGCGATGACATCACCTGTTACTAACCACAGGCTGCACCCTGTATCTGCTGGCAGTACTGTTTCTACTCCGTTGACCGGGTTAATAAAACGTTCTCCGGGGCGGTAACGTTCAAACAGGCAGACAGACTTACCAATATTTATTCGACCAGACAAAGTTCTGGCACCAATAATTAAGGCCAGGCTACCAGGTTTTAGCGCGTTCATTTCCTTTTTCTCTTACACTGATTTTTGACGGCGTAGATCAGAGCATTCCTGGTGCAAAAAGTAAATATTTTTTGTACAAAAAACGATTATATTACATACACGCCGCTGAGAACGCAGCTTATTGATAATGCGTCTCAGAATCATTAATAACAACTAACAGGCCGCCTCAAATAGTAACGTTCTCTTTTCGGTAGATGTTTTTGGTAAACAACAGATCCAGCCCCATCGTTTCCAGCCAGGTATTTTATTTAACAGGCAAAAAACAGCACAGAAACTCTACTTAACACAAATTCCACATTGTCTCCATTATTAATTCTTTTTTTGCTGCTAAATTTTTATTTGTTCAGGGATAAACCCCCGAACCTCATTCCATAATCAATAAGTTGACTTTGGCCCCACCCCTTGCAATGGGGCCTTTTTTTTCTTATTCATGTCGCCTGATTTTTCTGCAAATGCTGTTTTCTGACATATATTCATAAGCATGGATATAAACTCCATAATTCCTCCATGTTCTGTTCACTATTAGCGAGTACATTTGCTGTGTTCTCATTGAAAACCAGAGAGCATCATTCCCTATTGATAAATCATTTTTCCCCATCCAGTCTGGATGGGGTTTTTTTTATCAAAAAAAAGCCATCGCTCACTCGATACCTGTTCTGCTGTGCATTAAAACGCCTGTTCATGCCTGCCGTGCACACAACTGCAACCCGAAGTATAACAATGTGCTATCTATTGCCACTGGTTGATGGGTGGCGAAAAACACTGATGGCTTGCTTCAAATCAGTCGGTGCTCTGGCAGTACAAGTTTCATACTAATTTCACATACATACGGTGATTTACCTGCGTG
This sequence comes from Mangrovibacter sp. MFB070, assembly GCF_000705335.1. Lineage (NCBI taxonomy): Bacteria > Pseudomonadati > Pseudomonadota > Gammaproteobacteria > Enterobacterales > Enterobacteriaceae > Mangrovibacter > Mangrovibacter sp. MFB070. The sequence continues at coordinate 433,142 of NZ_JJMI01000022.1, read as the reverse complement.
ATAATTTATGGCCTAATAGCTTTTTTTCACCTGCCTGAAAATATTTATGCTAACCATACTTCATTTCTGTTTTGCGCTGATTGTTATCCTGGCTCTGGCCTGGCTGGCAAGTTTCGAACGTAAGAAAATTCGCATTCGTTATATTCTTCAATTAGTTGTTATTGAAGCTGCTCTGGCATGGTTTTTCCTGCATGCAGAGGGAGGGCTAATTGTAATTAAACATGTTGCCGCTCTTTTTGACTCGTTACTTCATTTCGCAAGCCAGGGTACTGACTTTGTCTTTGGCGGCATGGGTAAGCAAGGCCTGGCATTTGTTTTCTTAGGCGTGTTGTGCCCGATTATTTTTATTTCTGCGTTGATCGGAATTTTACAGCACTGGCGTATTCTTCCTGTTCTGATTCGCATTTTCGGCACTGTTTTGTCAAAAATTAATGGCATGGGGAAACTGGAATCGTTCAATGCTGTCAGTTCCCTGACGCTCGGTCAGTCTGAAAACTTTATTGCCTACAAAGGTGTACTGGCTCAATTATCACCTCAGCGCATGTTCACCATGGCAGCCACTGCGATGTCCACGGTGTCGTTATCTATTGTGGGAGCGTACATGACAATGCTTGAACCGCGTTATGTCGTTGCCGCACTGGTACTGAATATGTTCAGCACCTTCATTATCCTGTCGGTCATCAACCCAACACAGCCCGGCAAGGAGCCAGAAGTCCAGTTGGAGAAGCTTCATGAATCGCAAAGTTTCTTTGAAATGCTTGGGGAATACATTCTGGCAGGTTTTAAAGTTGCAATGATAATTCTGGCCATGCTGATAGGTTTTATTGCAATTATTAGTGCGATTAACGCACTGTTCTCAACGCTCTTTGGCTACAGTTTCCAACAACTTCTGGGATTTGTATTTTACCCGCTGGCCTGGCTCGTGGGGATCCCTCAAGTGGATGCGCTGCAGGCGGGCAGCATCATGGCTACTAAATTAGTGGCCAATGAATTTGTTGCGATGATCGATCTGCAAAAAATCGCCCAGGGCATGACACCGCGGGGTTTGGGTATTCTGTCTGTTTTTCTGGTTTCCTTTGCCAACTTTGCGTCTATTGGCATTGTGGCCGGAGCAATTAAAGGCCTGGATGAGCGCCAGGGGAATACGGTATCCCGCTATGGATTACGCCTGGTGTACGGGGCTACGCTGGTGAGCCTGTTGTCGGCCGCTTTTGCCGGGCTGGTTCTTTAAAACTGGTGCCCCATTGATGTGTGGCGGGGCAATTCCCGCCACATGTTAGCGTTAAAAACCCACACAAACCGTGTCATCTACACGCATTACTGAATCTTGCGCAAACCGGGTTTTATAAACAGAACGCAAGGTTTCTATTTTTTGGTTTTCAGCCGGGTCGTTGCCATGAATTAACATCAACGCCTTACTATTTTCTTTTGCCAGTTTACCGTCATTGCCCAGCCACTGCCCGCGTGCATCAAACACAGTCAACCCATCACGAAAACGCGGTGTCACATCTTGATCAACAAAGTGCTGCCACTCAGCACTGGTGATATCAGGCCCACCAGAGCGGCTCAGGCCAAAGTACAATGTTGTTTGCACCATTGGATCACCCACTTTACAGGTTGCATCCGTCTTTTCAGCTGTTTTGGTCACTGGTGCGGTACAGCCTGCCAGCGAGAAAGCCAGTAAAGCTGCAGAAATGCCTGCCACAAATACGTTTTTCATTATTCACCTGTCTTACTATCATCTGAATCATTGTTATTGGTATACAACTCTGTATTTCGCTTCTGAATAGAATACGAAATTCAAAGGAATAGCAAGCAAACAGACAGGTAAGAAGTGCAGGAAGGCTATTAACCGCCTTCCCGGGATGGTTAGTGCTCAACTTGCGGTTTTGGTTTGAATGAATTTAATCGCGTCTTCTTCAGTCATTCCCGTACCATGCACGAGTAAGTCTACCTCGTCTTCATTCGCTTTGTTTTTGAAGGTTTGTGTCTGTGATACGTCAAACACACCACTGATGATGTCACCCCGTTGAATGTCATCGCTGGATTGTAACTCGGCGACAATAAACCCGCCGTCTTCATCACGCAACACAATGAAACCGATGCGGTGTTCATGCAATACGACAACAGCATCCATCAGGTTTGCCCTCTTGTTATTTATTGAAACAAGGCACCATTCCTGCAATTGTCCGGGCAGGAGGTAACTTAACCTCACCACAAAGCGTGGTTATACTTTCATTATCGGCCCGGAACAGAAAAACCTGCGCAGAAAAATGAATAACGCGAGGTGATTCACACCATTGCAGCAAACCGATTAAGTAGCCAGCCCCTCTTTATGTTTCGTCCACCAACCTGCTCGCCTGTTAATGCTTCATATCAGGAGGGGTGTTCAGCATACCCACAGCATTTTGTAAGAGTTCAATCAACTCAAGTGCGGTTTCTTTACTCAGCAAAAAGTTTTTGTCGCTGTGAACTGTGGGGTCTGTTGGTGTAGCCAGGAACTGAGGGGTAACAATCAACGCATCGTAATCTTTTGCGATGCGAATATCTAACCCAGCAAGTGGGAAAGTTTCGTACTTTTGCTCTTCTTTCATGGGCACCCCGACTTCATCCTTACCTTGCGCACCAGCAGGAAACAAAATAGCCCCTGCAGTCAGGTTAATGGCATATCATTCGGCTAAATAAATGTCTCTACGTAAAAAGTATGATTTACCAAAAACACCATTGATTTATAAGGATAATTTTAACATGCACGGAGTCTTACCAATGAATTAAAAACAGCCAGGATAACCGTTGCTAAAAAGAATAACGCGATATCATTCACTCACTTTCTGCCCTTTTATCCCACAAGTGGTTACCCGTTATGCCGTTAATTTAATGCTGAGATCAGGCTCTGGAATAAAGTGTAGGTGAATTTTCCGGGCTGTGAGGTATTGAGGGAAAACACATCACCAGGTTCAGGCCAGGCTACAGTAAACATGGCCCTGAACCTGGTCGCTATGTTAAGGGTGCATAGCTCTGGTTATAGCAGACTGTAACTCTTCAGCAGGCACTGCGCCTGGCAACACAGTAGTATTTTGCGGGTTTGCACCTGAAACTGGCATTACGATAAGACCTGGAGTCCCCGTGAGGCCTATTGCCTGTGCAAGCTCACTGTTAGTGGTGAATATTTCTTCAGCATTTTTGGCCTTAATGCTAACCGGAGCCCCTGCAGCCCGGGTTGCTGAGTCAATATCTTTGGTGGTAAGGGCGCCTTCAAAATGGCCGGTATTGTACACAGCGTTATGATACGCAATATAAGCAGCAGGCCCCTTTTGTTGCCAAACAGCCAACCCGCGTTCAGCCGCAGTTAATGAATTGGTCCAGCGTTGGGCGAAAATCGGCCAGTCCTTAAAGATATAACGAACACCAGGGTTACTCTTCATTGTGGCTTCCAACTCAGGCGCCAAATGGCTACAGTACACACACTGGTAATCAAAAAACTCAATCACAGCAACTTTGGCATCAGCCGGGCCAACTGTTGGTGTGCTTTTATCATCCAGCAGTGATTTCTGGTTTTGTAATACTTGTTTCAACATCGTTTGCTGCTGTTCAGCTTGCTGTTGCTCCTGAAGTTTCTGGCTTACCTGCACCAGAACTTCAGGGTGGGCAACCAGGTAATCTGCGGCAATTTTCCCAATTTCAGCTTGTTGTGCTGCGGTAAAACCAGAGGCAGCATCTTCAGCACTTGCGGCAAACGTTGCCAGTAAGCAACCAGATACAACAACAGAGATTATTTTCTTCAGCATCAAAAGTCTTCTTGTATTTAATAACGCATTACAGTGCCCCCCGGCTTGAGTATCGCATCAGGTAAGCCAGGGCCGGTGTACCACAACATAAACGGGTTAGTTCAGATACCTGCGGCTGTGAAGCTCCCCGTTTCCAGGCATAATATGATAATTGCTACACACGCTTCTGACAGAAAAATACCATCAGGCCAGCAGATACCCGAATCTTATCGGGTGAGTGAAATAGATACTCCTCGCCATTAACATATTGATCCATTCTTGCTGAGTTTATAACAAATTACCGGTTCCCGGGGCTCACTGACATAACACGCCATAGAGTTGTTTCTCTCAATTCTGGTACTTGCGTCTCGCCAGGCTGGGGAGATAAAGGCTACGATCAACATGCATTAACACAAAAAGGAGGTTGTCTATGTATCGAACGATACTGGTGCCCGTCGATGTTACGGAACCTGAACTAACTGAAATGGTTGTTCCCCACGTCGAAACATTGGCAAAGTTGGAAGATGCCCAGGTACATTTTCTAACGGTTATACCGCCGCTTCCTTACTACACAACACTGGGTCTGGCTTATTCTGCTGAATTACCAGAGAAAGATGACATTCTCGGAGAAGCTGGCAAGAAACTCGACGATGTTATTGCCCGTTTTTCAATACCCGAAGACCGGGTCGAAAAACATGTCACCTGGGGCGCACCGAAGGATCAAATTTTAAACCTTGCAAAAGACATTGATGCCAGTGTGATTGTTATTGCATCCCATAAACCCAGTGTGACGACATATTTACTGGGTTCGAATGCGGCGGTTGTAGTACGTCACGCCACCTGCCCGGTACTTGTTGTACGTTAAGTTCATGACCGCTGTGTGTAACTATCCCGGTGGCATTTGCGCCACCGGGATGTTTTTATGCCCAGGAGAATGTCTCAACACTGTCGCCGTACATATTTACAATCCCTTCCGGCGTCTTAATGAAACAGGGTGTATGGATATCATCCCGCAGGTGATTAACCAGGTCAAAAAGCAACCCGGTGATAATTTGCCGGTCTTCTTCAAGCAGCGTTCCGCTCAGCAACACTAAAGTGAGCGAGGCACAGTATTGCCTTAATGTCTGGGATTCAGCCCCCAGAAGAAAAGGCATACTCCTTACTTCTTCGGCTGTTCCTGTAAGTGCCTGCACACAATGTGCTGGCACGGGCGAATCCAGCACATATTTTAGTGACTCCAGGGCACACAATAATTTGCCACATAACGCAATTCGCGTGGGATGATGCGCAGCCTCCAGAAGTTCACCAACCAGTGATTCACACAAAGAAGCTAACTCCAGCAGATCCATTTTTGCGTGGATAACACTCATCATAGGAGAATCATTCATAATCCATTCCTTGTAACTCACCAAACACTGTATATAAATACAGTAATCAGTTTTTATCCTCTGAGCAATAGTCTGATTCTCTTAAAAGCATAGCTTTACAAATCAACTGCAAACAAATGATGAGTAAAAAAATAGTGCCCAGGCATTGCCACTCCTGAGGGGAGCTGTAAGCTAACATGCAAAGTAAATGTACAGGTGACTGCCAGTGACCAATGAATTCTTTGCACTAACTGATATCCGCAACCCGGGGAAAAAACAGGCAGCAATGTTACTGCTTACTGACCCAACAGGGCGCATCGTGTTGCAACTTAGGGATGAAAATAAACCCATACGTTTTCCTGGCCACTGGTCATTATTTGGTGGTGCAATTGAAACAGGCGAAACCCCGCTGGATGCCGCCCGACGAGAGCTCGAAGAGGAAACAGGCCTGGCTCCTGCTCAGAAAATGTTCCAACCCCTTGCTGTTACACTGGCGTCAGAAACCGGTCGTGAATTAATGTATGTTTACCATCTCAACCTTGTAATAACCCCTGCCGATATTCAACTTTATGAAGGTGCCGGGTTTGGTTTCATGCTTGAAGAGCAGTTTTCACAACTGAAACTGGTTCCCTGGCAACAGCCGGTATTTAACTATTTTTTTAGCAACCGAAACTTTTGAAACTGTCAATAATTGCATGCACAAAACAGATAAGAAAAATAGATAACAATGGTGTTTTTTCCACTGCTATTTCTTCCGTGACATATTACATAATGCATTTTTCTTATAGATGTAAAAATTCAATATTTTGTTATTGTTTGTCGCATTTTTTTGCATGTTACACGCCTACTATCATCATTGATGACACCAGCCACAGAGCCAACACAGGCTGGCTCAATCAACTACATTAATTAGCCGTTATAACAACAACCACATCAAGAGCGTTAAGCTCTCACTATAATGAGGATAGTCATGTTTCAAACCTATAAGAAACAACTTGCTCTTTACACAATAATTGCTGCTGCCTTACCCGTCGGCCAGACTTTTGCTGCAACAGTCCCTGCTAATGTTACGCTATCCAGTAAGCAAGTACTGGTTAGAAACAACGGCTCAGAGCCCGCCACAATCGATCCACAACTGGCTGAGAGCAACGAAGCATTTAATATTATTTTGGACTGTTTCAGCGGACTGGTGAACATTACTCCACAGGGTAAAATCGTACCTGACCTGGCTGATAAATGGGAAAATAAAGATAATACAGTTTGGACATTTCACTTACGTCCGGGAATCGTTTGGTCAAATGGGAAGCCGGTCACTGCCGAGGATGTGGTATTTAGCTGGCAACGCCTGGTTGACCCTAAAACAGCATCACCTTATGCATCATTCGCCGCCAACGCGCACATACTTAATGCCGAAGCTATCGCTGATGGCAAAATGCCAGCAACAGAACTGGGTGTAAAAGCAATTAATGACACTACTGTGCAGGTAACACTTTCACAACCTGTCTCTTATTTTTTACAATTTGTCGGCCACCCATCACTGTTCCCGGTAAGCAAAGCAGATGTTGAAAAATATGGGAATAAATGGACACAGCCAGAGAATATCGTCACCAGTGGTGCCTATAAACCCACGCAATGGGTAGTAAATGAAAAACTGGTTGCTGAGCGTAATGATAAATACTGGGATAATAAAGCAACCGTTATTAATCAGGTTACATATTTACCCATAGCTGATCAGGCAGCAATGGTCAATCGCTATAAAACAGGTGAAATAGATATCACTGATACTATTCCTACTATTCAGTACCAGGCACTAAAAAAAACATATACTGACCAGGTTCACAGTACTGACCTGCTCGGGGTCTATTACTACAAATTTAATACTGCCAAAGCACCATTTAATGATATTCGGGTGCGTGAAGCGCTAAACCTGGCACTGAACAAAAAAATCATTGCTGAAAAAGTTGTTGGCCAGGGTCAAAAGCCCGCAGACACGTTAATGCCGTTAAATATTGGTGGAATGAAGTTTACCCCACCTGATTATGCAGCATGGTCACAAGAAAAACGAAATACCGAAGCCAAAAAATTGCTTGCTGAAGCCGGATTTAATGCCCAACACCCATTATCACTCAATTTACTCTACAATACTTCCCAGGATCACCAACGCATAGCTATTGCAGCAACATCAATGTGGAAGAAAAATCTGGGTGCAAATGTCAGCATGAGTAACCAGGAATGGAAAACTATGCTGGAAACAATGCGCCAGGGTAATTTTGATCTTGTGCGCTATACATGGCTTGCTGATTACAATGAGCCATCAACATTCTTTAATACTTTCCGCACTAACGATACACAAAATACAACCAAGTACAGTAACCCTGACTTCGATAAAGCACTGAAGCAGGCCAGTGAAGACAGTTCACCCGACAAAATAAAGCAGGATTACCAGACTGCCAGCGATATTCTGTCCCGTGATATTCCTGCCATCCCTGTTTACTACTATGTTCAAAACCAACTGGTAAAACCCTTCATAGGAGGCTTTACCGTTTCTCCACTTGGTTTCTATTTGACCAGGGATATGTACATCATTAAGCACTAACCCCGCTACAAGTGCGGCACAATAAGCCGCACTTTTTTCTTTGCAGTCAAAGGACTATGATGATAATAACATCCTGACATCAAGGCCCGTTCACCTATGGTAACTCACACACTTATCATTGGCCCCGACAAGGTGGAATTCAGCACCCCGCCCGTGACACTCAGCATCGGCTATGCCAGCCTGGCAGCGCAATTTACCCAAACCCCCTACCCCAGTGAGCAGGATGTGGAAAACGCAATAATGGCTGTGGAAAATTGTATCCATGCCGAAAAATTACTGCGTAATCTGGACTCAAACCAAAAGTGCAACGATAGCTGGATTCAGTCAGTAGCTCTCAGCACTGGCAGCCAACAAGAACTTACCCAGGATAAAATTGAGTGCCTCTTTAACGATATTGCGGATATCATCGCGGGCCGTCCAAAACGCCAGGGTGAGTTTCCGGACGAACCTGGTTTTATCGCCTATGTCACCATATTGCGTGAGCTTTCCCATCACCTGAACATTCAGACCTTCACGCTTCATAATTAACAAAATCGGGCTGAATACAGTTCCCCTTTTGTAGCCTCCTTTTAAGGCCATGTGAGATGGCCTGTTTCTATTTGCCTGCCCGTAGAATAGTCGGTAGAAAAATCTGGCTTTCGGACTTTGCTGACAAAAATAGCCTTATACTTACAGTTGTTTTTATCGGTAAATGCTAGATTGTGCACAAAGGAAAAAACTATCAAATCCGTGGGTTGATTCAATTATCTATTATTGAAAGGAACAGATAGCTTAGGAACATCCTCTACAGGAATGAATGAATAACACCAGACAATCCTCAGGAAGCATACGGAGCCAGAAATGAGCAATTCAAGTGATAGCGTTTCAAAATGTCCCTTCCACTCTAACGAAGCGACACAAAGTGCAGGTAACGGAACGCATAATGCGGACTGGTGGCCTGACCAGCTGCGTGTAGACCTGTTAAATCAGCATTCCAGTCGTTCCAATCCGTTAGGCGAAGCTTTTAATTACAGAGCTGAATTCAAAAAGCTGGATTTTTCCGCCCTGAAAGGTGATATCAAAAATGTTCTGACCGATTCTCAATCCTGGTGGCCTGCCGACTGGGGAAGCTATATCGGTTTGTTCATCCGTATGGCCTGGCACAGTGCCGGTACTTACCGTATGGAAGATGGCCGTGGTGGTTCAGGCCGTGGTCAGCAACGTTTTGCACCTCTTAACTCCTGGCCCGATAACGTCAGCCTGGATAAAGCCCGCCGCCTGTTGTGGCCGGTTAAACAGAAGTATGGGCAAAAAATCTCATGGGCTGACCTGATTATTCTTGCCGGTAACGTCGCACTCGAAAATGCCGGGTTCCGTACCTTTGGCTTTGGTGCTGGCCGTGAAGATGTATGGGAGCCGGATCTCGACGTCAACTGGGGTGAAGAAAAAACCTGGCTGGCACACCGCCACCCTGAAGCTCTGGCAAAAAACCCGTTGGCAGCAACCGAGATGGGTCTTATCTATGTAAACCCTGAAGGCCCGGATGCCAGCGGTGACCCGCGTTCAGCAGCCCCGGCGATTCGTGCGACTTTTGGCAATATGGGCATGGATGACGAAGAAACTGTGGCACTGATTGCTGGCGGGCACACCCTGGGTAAAACCCATGGCGCAGGCCCGGCAACACATGTTGGCCCGGAACCAGAAGCTGCACCAATAGAAGCCCAGGGGCTTGGGTGGCAAAGCAGTTATGCCAGTGGCGCAGGCGCAGATGCCATCACTTCCGGTCTTGAAGTCGCCTGGACCCAAACGCCAACTCAGTGGAGCAACTACTTCTTTGAGAACCTTTTCAAGTTTGAATGGACACAGACACGCAGCCCGGCAGGAGCCATTCAGTTTGAAGCAAAAGATGCATCAGACTTGATTCCAGACCCATTTGAGCCTGGCAAGAAACGTAAACCCACAATGTTGGTGACCGATTTAACTCTGCGTTTCGACCCCGATTTTGAAAAAATCTCTCGCCGTTTCCTGAATGATCCACAAGCATTCAATGAAGCTTTTGCGCGTGCATGGTTCAAACTGACTCACCGCGATATGGGGCCGAAATCACGCTATATTGGCCCGGAAGTTCCTGCAGAAGATTTGATCTGGCAGGATCCGCTACCAGCAGCAACGTACGCACCAACTGCGGCAGATATTAGTAGCGTTAAAAACGCGATTGCTGAATCGGGCTTGTCTGTCAGTGAACTAGTTTCTGTTGCCTGGGCTTCAGCATCCACTTTCCGCGGTGGAGACAAGCGCGGTGGCGCTAACGGAGCACGCCTGGCACTTGCTCCGCAAAAGGGCTGGGAAGTTAACACTATTCCTGCTCAGGTATTGCCGAAACTTGAAGCTATTCAACAGGCATCCGGCAAAATCTCGCTGGCTGATGTCATCGTGCTGGCAGGTGTAGTGGGTATTGAGAAATCGCTGGAAGCTGCCGGAGTTTCTGTACCTGTTCCCTTTACACCTGGGCGTGTAGATGCCCGTCAGGATCAAACCGATATCGCAGGTTTTGCTGTGCTTGAGCCCGTTGCTGACGGTTTTCGTAATTACCGCCGTGTTGCCGGGAAAGCCAGCACGGAATCATTGCTTATCGATAAAGCTCAGCAACTGACATTGACTGCTCCAGAGATGACGGTGCTGGTTGGTGGCCTGCGTGTATTGGGAGCTAACTTTGACGGTAGCAATCACGGTGTTTTCACCGAAAACCCGGGTGTCTTCAGCAATGATTTCTTTGTAAACCTGTTGGATATGGGCACAGCATGGAAAGCAGCTGATGAAAGCAAAGAAGTGTATGAAGGCACTGACCGTCGCAGTGGAGAATTGCGCTATACAGCAACGCGTGCCGACCTGGTATTCGGTTCTAACTCTGTATTGCGCGCACTTGCTGAAGTTTATGCAAGCAGCGACGCCAAACAGAAATTTGCTCAGGACTTTGTTTCTGCCTGGACAAAAGTCATGAACCTGGATCGTTTTGACTTGCTGTAATTTTCTGGTAATCCTTTTTAAGGTAAGCATGGCCGGAGCTGTGCTTACCTTGTCTTTGAGTCTTTAAGTTCTTCACCTCATTCAATCACCTTCCTCTCATTCATATTTCTTTACGCTGACATATGTCTTGTCAATTACGATAACTATACTGTACAGTTCAGTTATTATAATTTACTGAAGCAGACACAACAGCCCATGAGGAACACGAAATGACATCATTTGTAATCAAGAACTCAGTCCATCTTGCTGTACTTACAGGGATAATTATCACTGCAGGCTGTACCAGCACAGCGCCAACGCGCTATAGCGGGGTTGAGTCCTCTTATGAAATGACGCCCAATACGGATAAAAACAGTGACACCATTCCGTTTCACTATGCACCAACAGTAGACTGGAAAAAATATGACCAGATAATCATCGACCCGGTGGATCTTTACCAGGGAAGTGACGGGCAATTCAATGACATGTCTGTAGATGATCGCAATCAACTTGCTGATTATATGCAAAAAACCTTTACCAACACCCTCAGCAAGCGATTTACCCTTACACATACACCTTCAGCCAATACTCTGCACCTGAAACTGACACTTACTGGTGCAGATACAACGCCTCAGGTTATTGGTACATTTACTAAATTTGATCTTGCCGGAGGGCCATATAACATCGTTCAGTCGGTACGAGGCAAACGCGGTTTGATGAGTGGCTATGTTAACTATGCGGTTGAAGTATATGATTCAAAAACAGATGAGCGCCTGCTGGCTTATGTTGCCGAACAATACCCCAATGCCATGAACATCGGGGCAACATTTGGCTCACTCAGTGCGGCGAAAACCGGAATAGATAAAGGTGCAGACGAACTGCTAAAAATGCTCTGAGGATAATGAATTTTTCAGGATGCTTTTGCTCCCATCATGAAAAGCGCAACAGCATCCTGAACCATAGCAACAATCTGGGCATCAGAATAGCGCCTCATCTCCTTTTGCAATAACAAATCATCCACTTCCGCAGTTACCAGGGCAGAAAATTGCTTAGCTCTGACCATGGGATCCCCTGCCCGCAGCACACCAGCATCGATATACTTCTGCATCAGGCTGGCAAGGCTTTCCATACTATCCCGGACACCAGATATCAGAAATAACTCGCCAATATTGGAATGCCCGGCTTCCCCCACCACCACCCGGTAAAGCTGCAATGCCTGGCGGTCAGTAGTCAGAACAGACAACAGTCCCTCACCGAAATGCCGAAGTGTTTCTTCCAGAGTGCTCCCTGCCGCGTTGTCAACAGCCAGTTCTTCAGCTGCGCGAGTCAGGAAACTCGTGCTGTATAACCGCACTACTGCTTCAAACAACGCTTCTTTGGAGGGAAAGTAATTGTACAGCGTGGCTTTAGAGCCACCAGCACGGCGAGCAACTTCATTCATGGATGCCCGCTCATAACCCTGCTCCTGAAAAACGGCTGATGCGGCAGCCAGGATAGCGTTTTTTTTCTCGTCGGTCAGTGTGCGCATATTCTCTCCATGACTTATGAAATCCAAAGCATAACAAAACCATCTGGTTCAGAAAAGTGACTTCATGCTGTTGCTTAACAGTAAATACCCCAGCAGTATTGCACCTGAGAGGAGCCAGATGCTCACCTGAATGTGAATTGATTACGCTACCAGCAAGGGTTGGTACATTAACTCAAAACCGAATTTGCCATCTGAATGGAAAGCCCGCAGGCTTTCCCGGTTTCATTCACTGCCGTCTCGACTCAGTTAATGTGTTTTCTGCCAGAAATCATTTAGCCTTGCGACCATCTGTTCGCGAGTACGAGTATCTACAAACGCAGACATCAGGCTATTTTCCAGCAGGGTATAGCATTCGCTTTCAGTTAATTGCAGGGCATCAATGACAGATTCGTAGTTCGCGTTCACATGCCCGCCAAAATATGCCGGGTCGTCTGAATTGATGGTCACATTAACCCCGGCCTGTAACAGTTCACGCAAATTATGATCGGCCATGGTATCGAATACACGCAATTTGACGTTAGACAAAGGGCATACTGTCAATGGCATCTGTGTATCACTAAGGTGAGCGATAAGGTCAGGATCGTCAAGGCTTCTGACTCCATGATCAATTCGTTCACTATCAAGTAGCTGCAATGCCTGCCAAATGTACTCTACTGGACCCTCTTCGCCGGCATGGGCAACTCGCCGGAGCCCTGCCGCTTTAGCTCTGGCAAACACGCGGGCAAATTTCTCCGGCGGATTTCCGTTCTCGGAAGAATCAAGACCAACACCGGTCAGCCATTCTGGGTGGCGGCTGAACCATTCACGTGAATCTGCAAAGGTTTTCAGTGCATCTGATTCCGGTAAATGGCGTAAAAAGCACATGATCAGTTGAGTTGAAATCCCTTTTTCACGAGCGTTTTCGAGTGCTCTGATCATTCCAGGAATAAACACGTCAAAACCAATACCGCGGGATGTATGGCTCTGCGGGTCGAAAAAGATCTCAGCATGAATGACACCATTTTGACAGGCATTGTCGAGATAGGCTGAAGTCATTTCATAGAAGTCGTCTTCCGTTTGCAGCACGCTGGTACCGGCATAATAGATATCCAGGAAAGACTGCAAAGAGGTGAACTGATACGCCAGGCGTAAATCGTCCACTGTAGGCCAGGCCAAAGGAACATTATTCCGTTGCGCCAGTTTAAAAATCAGTTCTGGCTCCAGAGTGCCTTCTATGTGTACATGCAGCTCGGCCTTGGGGGCCCGGGACACTTTTTCAATAAGCGATGGCGTATTTTGCATAAGCACTCTCTTTGTTTGGTTTTTATTCATCAGAGATGAAGTCATTCGCCACATCTTCACACGGGCAGAATCAAGTTTCATTCAGTCAAGTACATTGCTGGTTTGCCTGAAGGCAGCGCCAATAAGCAAAAGTATAGCCAGCCCCCGCAGTGGTGCTTGTGCAACAACTTTCCAGAATAAATACCAAATACAGTTAAAAACCCCGTGAATCAATAGAGAATGAGCATCAGCGAAATGACAGCAGATTTTGTGAGCGATATTGCGTGAAATGTGCAGTGTTAATACAACTCGGGCCCACTACCGCGCAATGAGTAAAGCCGGACAGGCAATGGAAGGCAATGAGCACCAGCATATTGTTACCAGAATAAATCCAGACAAATAGCGATATACGCAGTAATGATGATAAGAGCGATGACACAGCGCTCAGGCACACTCCGGTGTACCGTTGTTCCCGAAGAGGTATTTGCTGGTGCTGATCCACCCACTGCAGAATGCCTATTCTGTGGATGGCAGCCACTGCCAGGGTGTAAAGCAGATACCGCTTCAGGTTCCGCCGGCCCGGTGTGTTTTCTTGGCTCCTGGCGCAAGTGCGCTTCAGACAGGCAGTAACCAACCTTTGGCACAGTGTGGATAATTTTTTGTTGATGCCCGTCATCATCCACCGCCTTGCGTACTGAATGAACCGCAGTCAGCAAACTATTGATACCGACAACTCTGCCAGGCCAGACAACAGCAAGTAATTCTTCCTTTAATAGTACTTTTCCGGCGTTTCCTGCCAGTTCAGACAGCAGCCGGAACTGGTATTCACCCAGTTTTCTGATTTCACCGGTGTCGTTATGAACAAGGCTTTCGCCAGAAAAATCCAGCTTCCAGTTGTCAATATAACAGTCGAACTCTTCCATCAGAGCCATACTTGCAACATAAAACTCGTTGTACCAGAATGAGTTCTGGCTCAGGCAGAGCCAGGCACCATAACTACCAGGTCGGGGCAATGTTCGTGTTACAAACTAAATACCCCTTCGATAGCCATACGCGCTGAACCATATATCGCAACCCGCTCGTTATCTCGTATTACACAACGCAACGTCCCCTGGCGCACACCACCTTGCCGTGCTGATAACGTTAATTTACCCAACCGCTTAGCCCAGAAAGGGGCAAGGAAAGTATGAGCGGAGCCTGTTACCGGGTCTTCATTTACACCCACTTGTGGTCCGAACCAGCGCGAAACGAAATCAAACTCTTCATCGGCAGCTGTAACCACAACACCACGAGTTTTGAAAACCTTGAGTGCATTAAAATCCGGCGATAACCCATCAATGATGGCTTTATTCTCCACCAGCACAACCAGGTCATCTGATTGCCAGACCCCAACGATACCATCAGAAATACCCAGCGCAGCCAACAGGCCTGCTGGTGTTTCAATAGATACCATCTGTTTCGCCGGGAAATCCATACAATATTCGTTATCATGCCGGGAAACTTCCAGCACCCCACTGCGAGTAAAGAAACGAATCACTTCTCCAGTAAAGCCCAGTTTATTGAACAATACCCAGGATGCCGCAAGTGTTGCATGACCACACAGGTCAACCTCAACAGCAGGCGTACACCAGCGCAAATGGTATCCACCTTCAACCGGGATAAAAAATGCAGTTTCCGACAGATTATTTTCGGCAGCAATTGCCTGCAATGTTTTATCACTCAGCCATTCTGTTAATGGACAAACGCCCGCAGGATTGCCACCAAATGGGCGAGTGGTAAAAGCATCCACCTGATAATAAGGGATAGTATTTGGATTATTATTTGTCATCATTCTTTTCCAGATAATTGTAAATAGTGTACCGGGAAACACCAAGTACCTGGGCAATATGATTCACACTGCCTTTAACTTTGAAGAATCCCATGTTTTGTAATTCAGCCACGACACGCTTCCTGAATTGAAGATTATTTTCCGCGCCGGTCTGGCGGAATTTTGAAATAATTTCATCAAAAGACTGGGCAGGAATAATGTCGTTTAACGTGTCTTGCTCATGTGTTGATGGTGACGGTAACAATATATCCAATTCACGTTTGAGCCTGTTTACGGCATCTATATCTACATTGATGCAAAAGGCAGCCACCGGTATACCATCGTCACTGTAGTATATTGTTGAAGCACTATTGAGTTCTTTTCCTGACTTCGTCGTTGTTTTGTAGTTATCAAAGACTTTGAATGGAACACGTTCAGCAGGACTCAGTAATCCTAAAAAACCTTCGTCATCATCTGGCCCGGATAACAGTGCATCTCCCGGTCTCCGCCCACTCACATGGCCGTTAACAATACTTATGACTGAATTTCTGGGCTGTGTTAAATCGTGCAACACAACTTCTGTATTTGCCGCCAGTGTGGTACGCAGAGCATCCATTGCCCCCTTCAGAGCTATTAGCAAGTCAGACATGGTTCTACCGCCAGTACTTCTATTTCAACATCCACCCCAAAAGCGAGTCTGCTGGCGACAACGGTGCGTGCAGGAAACCCTTGTGCAAAGCGGGTGCTATATGCGGCATTGAATTCTGCAAAATTAGCCATGTCACTCAACCATACCTGCACACGAACAACATCATTCAACGATGCACCTGCGCGGGATAACGTCGTCTCTATCGAATCCAGAATGCATTGTGTTTGCCCTGCCACCGAGCCCTTCAGTGGCTCACCATCTTGTGCCATTGATACCTGCCCGGAAAGAAAGATGAAACCATTGGCCTTCACTATGTCTGAAAAAGGAAACGGCTTGTTGCTGGAAAAACGCTCTACTGCCATGTTGCCCGTCCATCGTTAACGTATGTGGGCATATTAGCACCAGCAGTTTTTATTTAAACAATTTTTTATAAATAAACAAATGTTGAAATTGTAATTTTACTTCCACTCCAGGCAGACCAGGTTAGCAGGAAGAGCGACAGCACCGTACCGGTGCTTCCATGTTGCCACCCTACATCTCTCTGGCCAGTATCTTGCTCAGATTAGTTTTATACCGCTGCCAGTGCCTGATGTACTGGGTGGCTCAGCCTGGTAATGAGGATAATGCAGATAGTTACTTTGCTGTTTCTCAGGAGAAATAGCTGTAAATGTAACTGCCAGGGTAATAGTTGTGAGTAGCAGACAGGTCTGCTGGTACCATGATATACAAACTAAATTGATGCGATTTTGAGAGGGTGTAACCAGGACTTGTACTTCTTCAGGAAAACAAGAGAATGAAAATCTTTATAAACCATTGAAAATCAATGGTGGGCTGTGAGGGATTCGAACCCGCGACCGATGGATTAAGAGTTCCATAAATTCAATTAGTTAGCTCCAAAACCCGCATTCACACAATGAAGTTAGTAAAAGATGTAAAGCCACAAAACGCAGTAAATATTGTTGAAAGACACAAGTTAGTCACACAAAGCACAAAGCCATGATAGTCATGGCTCTGTGCTTTCCTGCACCATACAGAACCACCACAAGGAAATTTTTATACAGACCAGATATGTCTTCACCAAAAGTCATAGTGACCTTTTTCTGGACTCACCAGCGGTAAGTCAACCTGTCGACTTACGTCCATTTCTAAAAACCAGATGTCATCCTTGTCATTCTGAAGTTTATGGATGAAAAAATAACATAAGTTAAATATTCTCTGATATTTTATTACCGCTCTATTGATATAAACAGTCTTAATAACTGTGCCATAATCATTAAGTGGTAATGCAATATACCAATAAAAGACAAAAGCAGTTCATTACTTAAAATTACCCCTTATTATTTCACTTAAAATAACAATATAAATGTGATCATGCGCATAATGAATTTACAATTCATTAAAGAAAAGCAAGTAATTTGTCGATACATTAAATACAGAAAGCGGTGGTTTTAATTACAAACCTCACTTATCCGTGCAATTAGTTATGTTTAATTACGCCTTAACTACTTTACCAAAACCTGTGTCTGGCTTAAACATTGTGAACAACTGTATATGAAGTGTGGTGGATATAATTGAAACCAAGCTTCAATTAACACAAAGCCAGTCTCATGTTGGCCAACTTTTTCCAACGTGGATAACCACATTGATTATCCGGAGCCAATGATGAATATTTTAAAAGATATCACTGTCAGAAAAATGGTCTTAATCATCCTTGCAATATTCACATTAATTTGGGGTATTGCAACCTCATTGACACTGAACAACTTCAGTGAAATGGAAAACTTATTGACCCAGAATACCACTCAGAAAAAAAGCTACGCGATGCTGGTAAAAGGTAATGACCAGTACTTCCGCACCATGACACGCATGTTACGCGCCATTGACTTCCGCGAATCCGGAAACACGGCAGATGCGGAAAAAACCTTCGCGTCTGCAGGCAAGGCGCTGAAAATCAGCCAGGACAGCCTGGCACAGTTCCGTGCAGCTGCTCACCCTGGGGTCGATGAAGCGCTGGTACAAAGTATGGTGAATGACTGGGACACTCTGCTGAATACGGCCATTGCGCCGATGCTGCAAAATGCCCGGGCCAATAACATGGACGATTTCCGCCAGACATTTCGTAAAGTGTATCCGCCGCTGAGTGTGCAGTTTGGCACCACGGCAGAAAAATACACCCTCGCCATTCAGTCTGACAGTGCAGTACAAATGGCACACGATCATATTACCACCAACCGTTTTATCTTACTGGGTGCACTGGTTGCCGGTATTGTGACGCTTTTCCTGACCGACCGCTATCTGGTGGTTTACCTGGTGCGTCCCATTGGCGCGATTAAAAAACACCTGGAGCGTTTAACTGCAGGCCAGTTGCACCATAGTATTGATGACTTTGGCCGTAACTGTGCCGGGCAATTAATTCCTTATATCCGCACCATGCAGCAAAGCCTGCGGGATACAGTCAGCACTATCCGCGACAGCTCTGCTACCATTTACAGCAGCACCAACGAGATACGGAAAGGGAATGAAGAGTTGTCAGTACGTACCGACCAGCAGGCAGCGGCTTTGCAGGAAACTGCAGCCAGTATGGAAGAACTGACCTCTACAGTGAAAAACAATGCGGATAACGTCCGCCAGGCACGTCAGTTCACCGATGAAGCACAACAAGTGGCGGAAAAAGGCGGCATCATTACCGGTGCGGTAGTGAAAACGATGGAAGGTATAACAGAGAGTTCTCAGAAAATTGCCGACATCACCAGTGTGATTAACAGTATTTCGTTTCAGACGAATATCCTGGCGCTTAACGCCGCCGTTGAGGCCGCCAGAGCCGGGGAACAAGGACGCGGGTTCGCCGTCGTCGCCAGCGAAGTTCGCTCACTGGCACAGCGAAGTGCTCAGGCAGCAAAAGAGATTGAAGGCCTGATTGGTGAATCAGTCAGCCGGGTAAATGCCGGTGCAGGGCAGGTACAGGAAGCCGGGAAAGCGATGCAAACCATTATTACCTCAGTGAGCCGGGTCAGAGAGTTAATGGGTGAGATATCAATCGCCTCCGATGAACAAAGCCGAGGCATTGAACAAATTGGACAAGCGATGACGGAGCTCGATGGCGTCACCCAACAAAACGCCACTCAGGTTCAGTTGGCCGCGACCAGTGCAGCCGAGCTGGAAAGAGAAGCGGAGCAGTTGAATGAAGTTGTTGCTGTATTTGACCTGGGTAACGGTACTGTCCGTCAGGCAAATACTGAGCAGAAAAAACCGGTGCTGAAGTCACGCCTTAAAGTAGCGGCTGTGACATCCAGTACGGTAGATAACTGGGAGTCATTCTGATAATAACGCAGTGATATAGCAGGCCTTTGCCGGGAAAATCACAGGTTTCCCGGCTTTTTTCTGCCCAGAACCATGTCTTGTGAGAAAAGATAAGCTATCGTTGCTAAAAATTAATCTGACAGTTTCGCTGCGAATTGGTGATGATACCAGAGGACCGTTTCTAACCATGGAGAGGATTCGCCATAACATTAACTGAAAGCATTTCAATCAGCAGGCATATCCATCCTGACATCTATCCAGGAGTTTTCCGGAACGTCGATGGCGATGCCGGGCGTCCGGGTGATTTCGCCCGTATCACTGTCCAGTTGGTACTTCACTTTATACAATCTCAGGGTGATGACGTTATCAGTGCTTACCTCATGTTCAACGATCCCCAGATCGCCAGTGCCTTCCGGTGAACGGGGTGGCTTTATCTGCCAGCCTTCACTGGCCAGCCCTGCTGATCCAGAAATGGCATATACCCCTGTATCAAGACGTGCGATTGTTATGCCCCGGGCTTCCTCATTGGCAGTCCCGGCACCACACCATTCAAATGAGTCTTCACCGATATCCGCACGAGTGCATATATTCTGCGACTGAACAACACGCGCCACCGGAGAGGCAGCACTGAGCGTTCCGTCAGAGGCTTTCGTCGTATTACCCGTGGTGTATGCTTCATGGTAAGTCCAGGATGATCCATTGCTGTAGCTAAAAAACGTGCGTTTTGACTGGTATGCCTGAATTACCCTGGTGGGCCTGCTACCTCTGTTGATGTGCAACCAACCAAAATCAGCCGTCAGCCCTATCGTTGGCATATATGCCCCGGTTTTAGCGTAAAAACCGTTATACAGGGCGTGACTTGTAGAGTCGTCGAGCGAAGTCTCTATGGTATTTGTCCCCAAACCGAAAGCCCCCACCGACAGCGCTCTGCCCGGTGTATTGTCTGTAGTGGTTGTTTGCATCGTGGCTGTCGCTGCGCTGCCCAGGCCAAAATTTTGCCTGGCATCTTCGGCATTAGTTGCACCTGTACCACCTTGCCCTACAGACAATGCTGTCGTTAAACCCGACAACCTGGTTATGTCGCTATTGTTACCTTTGGACGCTTTTCCTGAGAGGGTTGTGTTTATGCTACTCAGTGTTGTGTTTATATCACTCAGTGTTCCTGAGAGGTATTGCCATGACGGGCCCGAAAAGGATGAACCGTCCGGTAAAGTAACCGTTATTGTTCCACTGGAAGAAAACACCTGCTGCCAGTTGGATTTATCCTGGTTGAGTCCGCGTAACGCCTTTGAAACTTCCGTGGCTATCTGCGCAGGAATTGCAATAGCAACGTTGCGCGGGATCGCTGACCAGGCAAGCCCGACCGCTGTTGGACCATCATAGTTCTTAACCAGCGTTACCTGAGTGTCACTGTCGACAGACTTAATAAACAAAGTATAGGTAACCTCACCTACGGTAGACGCCAGAACGTCACCGGAAGCAAACTCAGCACTAAATGATGTGCCTGAACCTTTGGCGATATTGCTGTTATTCGTTAATGTGAGTGTGCCTGCTGGCATATATTCCCCCTTTCTTACGGGCATAAAAAAACCAGCCCGAAGGCTGGCTTTCTTAAATAAAAATTTATTTCTGGAAATGGATAGTCACTGCAATATCTTTCTCTGGCTTTCCTTTCTCAAAATGCCATTTATGAATTCCAGCTTTTACAGCATCATCAAATAAGTCCCGATTCGTTGATTTAATGATTCGGATATTTTCAGGTTTTCCTTTCGCTGTTATATCGTAAAGCACGCTTACCGTTCCGGACTGGTCAAGATGCCACGCTCTGGCGGGATAATTAATAGTATGCTCGTTGGGGGTTGATGCCAGAACTGGCGCTGAGCCAAATAACGATACTATTAAAAAAGCAATAATCGCTCGCATTGTCATTCCTTTGGTTGATATTCCAACAAAAAGTACCACCAGATAAAAAGCGTGTATAATTGTTTTGATAGATCAATAACCCTGGATTGATCGTTATGTCCGATCAATAACGCAAGCAAATAAACCCGCCGGTGCTCATTCAGTCGTAGTTATCAGTCTTTATGTAATAGATAGCGCCATTAATAAAGGATTTGTATGCACTACTACTGTTTTCCTGCCATGCGGCAACGGGAAGTTCAACAACATTTGTCCCGTATGCCCGGTACGCAAAGTTCATCCAGGTATAAAGCGGCGGCGTACCGCCCTGATATAACACCATCTGAGTCCCGGAATATACTGAACAGACGGCAACATTAAATCCGATCTCTATCTTTCCTCTGGGCGGCACACCACCAGGTGTCTGAGTCAATACCTCAAGAGGCCGCATTTCCGCATGCCAGCGCATAACTCCATCGGCATCATAATACGCCAGCGAATAGCGGGATGGCGTTGTCACCATATTCGCGAATACATAGAACGTAATGGGAACACTTCCCCCTGAACCACCATTCTCCGTTGAACAGCCACGGACAGTAATTACCCAATACCCCCCAGAAATATCCATTGTGTAGGCAACGCCGCCACCACTGGTGCTCTTACAGAAAACCATACAGGCATTTCCAGACGGAACCCCCGTAGCAATAGTCGTTGCCGTAAATGGATAAGACGCCGTAAAGGTCTGGCTGATTTTCTTAATAAGATTAAGTGGCGTAACCTCCGGGCTCATCCAGAGCGTTCCATCCGCCTGCCTGATTTCCATTCCAAAGGCCATTCTCACCCCGCATAAACAATGATGTTTCTGGTTGTACTGGCATTACTCCAGGTAAGAGTATTGCCGTTGATTGCCACAATGGGCGCCTGACTGGTACCGGCACCATCAGTGGCGTAACGTGATGTGCCGGTCATGACTTTGAGGGTTTTCCCTGTAGGGAGGGTATAGGTTTTGCTGCCAGAGGTAGTGGTAATAAAATCAAGTACGAACATAGGCGTAATAAGCACCACCAAATCCCGCCCGTCCGCGGTTCGCACCTGTACACCGTAGGCCATTAAAGGTTATTCAAATCCCCGCATTTGACCCGGGCAACTCCAGAGGCATCATAAACAGCCAGGCCCGAGCCAGTGAGTTTCACACTTCCGGAGCCACTGACTGTGCTGTACATTTCCAGAGTACCCGACTTTTGCAGCCGCCAGCCGGCACTGCCAGCGACAAAGTTCGTTGACTGGATATAGTTGCCAATCATGGCATTAGTGATTGTCCCGTCCTGGATAAAGCCGCTTGAAAGGAAAACCTGCCCATTCACAACAGAGAACGGTGAGTAGACGTTGTCCCCACTTCCGGACATCATGACAAACTGGTCAGCGTTAATGGCCACACGGGTATCAACAGCGGTTCCGTTGACTGTCACGGCGACAGAGAGACCGGCATCGTAATTCACTCCGCCATAATTGACCCCGGCTTTGAGGGTATAAATTGCCGACCCGCCAGAAGCATCGGTATAGGCAGTCATCTTTTCCTGGATAGCCGCAGAGGTTTCTTCAAACTTTGCTGTCACATCCGTTTCAAGGGCTGCAACAGCACTGTTCGCATCAGCCGCCACTTTCTGTGCCTGAATAATGGCCGCTGTATTCTCACCGAACTGCGCCCACTGTTGGTTGACCGTGTCATAGTTTGCTAATGCGTTCTGCAGAATAGCTTCCGGGTTGGTTTCCAGTTGCGACAGCAGCGCCTTACCATCGTCTGCAGAAACAAACTGTTCTGCGATTTCATTCAGATAATCATCAGCAAGTGTACTGGACTGCCCTCTTACCCACCCGGTCCACTCTCCGCTGTTGCCAATCCTGTCGATGAGACGGGCGCGATACCAGCGCGTCACACCTGCAGGCATGGGGCCATGCTGGTAGTCTGCAGTCGGGTAAGCGACAAGCGTTAAATCCAGTGGGTTTGCGCCATCACTGGTCGTGGCATATTGCAGTTGGGTGTATGCAGTGTCGCCCGAACCATCAGGAAACGCCCAGGTCAGGTCAATAGCCCACACAGTGTTGGTACTGGCAAGCAGGCTGACGGGTGTTCCCGGCCGGCCAACTTTCCCGTTAAGTGTTGTCGAATCAGCATATCCCCAGGGTGAAGAGACATCGGCAGCATTGACGGACCGAACCCGCACATCATAAACACCGGCATAAATTCCAGAGACCGAAAAACCCGTTGCTGAGGTCTGGCTGACATTAATCCAGTCGCCATTATCTTTGCGCCATTGTGCGTTGTAGCTGACAGCACCACTCACTTTATCCCAGGAGACAGACAGGGTTGAAACAGAAGCCCCCTGGTAGACGTAGCTTGTTTCTGAGATAACGATATTCGCCGGCGCAGCCATAACACTGGAGGGCGTAACCGTCACTGGAGCGGATTCGATACGAACTCCGTCATCAATGAAACGGTACTTGTTTGGATCATGCTGCACACCACTGACAGTGAATGTTCCGTCATCATTCGCAGCAATCGACGTTACCCTGAAATACTGAATCGCCAGGGTATCACTGTCGATGGCCCACACCGCACCGGCAACCGGTGACTGGCTGAATGCTGTAGCGACCGTTACCGTTTTTTTATCGGTGCTGACATCACTGATAGTCCGGGTTTGTGCCGTGCCATCAGGCAGATTTACCACCAGCCGGTCACCGGCAGAGTAATCCGCCCCCCTGTCCAGCGTCACGCTCTTACCATTCACTGCATGGATGCGCCCGCCGTTCTGTTTCCCCGCACGGAATGGATCAGCCACGCCAATAATTTCCGCTGGCAACGGGATATAGCCATCCAACCCCACCGCGAAGGAAATGGTGCCGTCTTTGGCATTCGACAACAGCACCCAGCGCCCCCGGCGGTGAGCCTCGCTTTGAGATGTACAACCGATGGCGGTAATTTGCGTTTCATTCACGCCGTAGCGCTGAACCAGGTCTGAATCGTAAACGCCCTCGATGGTGTCCGAATAGTGATCCTGCGGGTCAGACCAGGAGACCTGGCAGGAGGTATAGCGGTTCTTGTAACTTCCCCCCGCATAGGTGAAGAGCCCGTCGATAACGTTCGACGCATGATAGACAAAATCCACATCATCCTGAGGTACGTCGGCTTTTACGAAAATCTGGTCATTACCCCAGAAAGTGATCCCCCTGAATACAGCTGCCAGGTCACTCAGAACGCTGTATGCATCCTGCTGGTTCTGGATAAATACGTTACAGGTAAATCGGGGTTCCGTGCCTCCGGCACCGTCTGCCACCCTTTCATCGCAGTACTGTGCAATAGTGTAAAGCTCCCACTTGTCCACCATCGTCGCATCAACACGATTGCCCATCCCGTAGATTTTATCCAGCACCAGGTCATAGAAAATCCACGCAGGGTTGTTGCAATATCCCCATTTGAAATCACCGGCCCAGGTGCCGCTGTATTCCCTTGTGTCCGGGTCATACGTTGTCGGGACACGGATCAGCTTTCCTTTGGCCTTACAGGTCACTTTGGGTACTGAGCCATTAAACTGACTCGAGTCCAGTTCGATATACAGCAACGCGGTGTTGGGATAGCGTAATTTGCTGTCAATCACTTCGGTAAAGGAGGCAACCTTGAAGGCATTGACCAGTTTCGAGCTTGTTGAATCAGCAGTAATGCGCCGTACCCGGATGGACCAGCCACTGGTGGCAGCGGGTAAATCAATCCGGTGATCACGCTGATATTCAGAGGTGGTTTTACCGTCAAATGTCCCGTTAACCACGGTCTGATATGCCGCCCCATCAGTAGACAGGTCAACAGCGTACTGAGTTGATGTACCAACCATATCGCCATTGTCTTTGTACAGATACTGCATCGGCAGGCTAAGCTTGATGCGCACCGCATCCAGGCTGAGGTTAGTGAATGACCGTGTCCAGGCCTGGCTGGTTGTTACCTCAACCGACACACTGGATTCATTATCCACCTCAGGCATGCCGGAAATATAGCTCTGGTCCTGGGTACCCGGGCGGTATTCCCAGCTAACACCGGCAAAATTATATGAGCCATCATCAGATGCCAGTGGTGTGTCATCGAGGTAGATTTCCTGGGCGGTAAGGTCACCTTTGATTTCACCTTCAGAAATGGCCACCAGCATTTTCAGATAGGCCGTTGAAAGCAGGTCATCGGCTTCTTCAACCGGTGTATGGGAAGAACCTCCGCCCCCTTTTCGCCCTGAAATCGCCTGTGTATTCAGTAAATGCATATTTCACCCAATAAAAAAGCCACCCGGAGGTGGCCTGAAAACATTGAAATCACAATTGCTGGCTATTTCATTAAAAGTCGTAATCCCAGTATCGCCATAACCCCACCACTCAGGCGGTCCATAAGTCGTCGATAATTCATATAAATATGTCGCGGTTTTTCAGTAGAAAGTGCAAATGAAACCAATGCATACCATGCCACATCAATAATGAATGCAAGTATCGGTAAAACGATATACATCCATATTTCAATATGAGCACTAAGTGTTGCTGTAAATAAACTCGCGAACACCAATGCTGTTTGCGGGTTACTCATTTGCGTAATCAAGCCGGTAGTAAACGCTTTTTTTGCACTTACCTTTTGCAACACGGGAGAGTTGTCATATGTTCCTGTTGAGCGCCGAAACATCTTAATTGCCTGCCAAATCAGGTAACTGGCACCAGCAAATTTTAGTGCGCCGTAGAGCCATGGGACAATAACCAGAAGCATATGAATTCCAGCCAGGGCAAAAACTGCAAATAGCATTGCTCCCACGCCCATACCTGCTGATACACTTATCGCAGCCCGACGAGAAGTAGAAACAGCTGTTTGTGCTACCAGAAGAAAGCTTGCGCCAGGGCTCATAGCCCCCAATAAGAGAGCGCCACTAATAGCCAGTAAGGCCAATAATTCTCTTTCCATATTATGTAAATGCCTCACTCTGTTTAAAATAACTCACTGTCGTTCAGACAATATGACATGCGCTTTATCTCTAATCTACAAGAGCATCATCATTGTTGATCTTCCGAGAAAATCCCGGCGCTGATGATTGCACCACCGACCTCCCGCTCTCCGTATAACAATGGAACCGGATAGCCCATGGCGACAGTGTTAACCGGAGAGCCAAAAGCGTAGTTAGGTTTGTTGTCTGTACTGGAAGATGCGCCCACACCGTAGCTGGCCTGCGGTGATAACAACTGAACCACCCCGCCCAGCATCATGCTCATACCAATCCCGGTTAACACAGTGGTTGCCGTCAATGCCCCGGCGCTCATAGCAGCCCCCCACGCGGCCAGTGAAGCCCCGGCAGTAAAGAACGCCGCGACCAGAGCCACTGCGCCAATCACCACCTGGAGAACGCCACCATTCTTCGCGCCTTCGATAACGGGCATGATGATGTATTCTGTCGCCCCCCGGGTCATATCAAACTCATCGATGCCGATGTTGTTCCGCCCGTTAAAAAAAGCAAAACGGATACCATTCAGGTGAGCATTCGAAAGGTACTTTTTAAACCCGGGTACCGTGGCACACAGAGCCCGTAAGGCTTCACGCAAATCATTCACATGGAACTGGTGCCGGGTGCCAAAAAGTTTCCCCAGTCGGCCTTTAAGAGTGATGGTTTTAAGCATGAATCAGTTCCTTATGCCGGATAACCCGGGTAGTGCGATCCCGCCAGTACTGGCCGTATGGAATACGGGATGAAAGATGCCCGAACATATGGTGCAGGATGATGTTCTCACCAAGGTAAATGGCGGCATGGTTGGTTACTGGGGCACGGATCTGCATCAAAATAAGGTCGCCGGGTCTCATATCACTGAACTCGACTTCAACAAAGCCCTCCTGTTGCCAGTTATCGTCATAACGGTTTTCGCTGCCGTCAGCCCACCATTCGTAATCAACTGAATAATCGGCCAGACTCACGCCAAATTCCCGCTGGTAGTAATCCCGGACAAGCGACCAACAGTCGGCATGCCCCAGCACCCAGAGGCGACCGGTGTAATCTCGTTCAGTGCGGGGAGAGAAAGTACAAAAGTCACCATCAGGCCATGACATGATCCCCCACTCCATACCTGAGTGGTCACACTGAATACGGTCGAGCTCAGACGGGACGAGCCGGGTAACATCAGGGTGTGAATGAACAATCATAATCACCTCGCCCTGCTTCTCTGCTGACAGCATGTCTTCCGGTGCCAGGGTAAATGCCTCCAGTGGGTTCCCGGCAATATTTCTACATGGCACATAGATTTGCCCGGTACCGGTTTCAACCACCACGCCACATGCCTCACAGGGATACTCCCCCGCGACGTGCTGCCGGATTGCCTGAATCACCTTTTCTCTCATATAAACTATTCTAAAAAATAATTACCTAAATAGAACTTATATAAAAAACCTTTACCCTATATAAAATTGAGGAATCTCTACACATCCCCCAATAAAAATTAAAACACACTACTTATTCATTTGGCTTTATTCGTGATTTTCTAATAGTTGCCTTGTGATAATAACCACCTCTATATGTTTTCGCCGAGAATACAAACATACAACAAAAGAAAACACTAACACCAACAATAACAACATAAAACCATTTTATTGGAAGTTCAAAACTTAATGGTTGAAGTGAATTAATTAGCAAAACCACCCACAATACAAAGATAAATAAACTTATAAGCTGATTTATCTTTGACACCGACAATGGTTTTGGCCCAGTTGCAAACTCCATGATTTTCTCACAGCTATTCATGTCATCATTTCTGGAAAGCACCACTTTGAATAATGGACCGATGGTCTTATCTTCGAGTAAATCCACATGCTTTTCCCAATTCTCTTGCCAATATTTACTTCCTCGATTGACGCAGAACCAAGCGAATGAAAACACAACACCCAGACAACAAATTATTACTAGCAAATCTTTCCTAACATCAGAGGATGATGAATAGGCAACAAAAAACGCACCAAGAGTCGCACCGATGAAAGTCCAAAAGTATGTAGCTCTTCGCCAATATAGTTCTATTTCAAATTTTCGTGTATCGAGGGCACGATCTAAAGCTTCTTTTTCCTTTCCATCAAAAAAAACCTCATAAATATCACCATCAATAGTTTCAGAACTTGTACCTTCAACTTTAGCCATAATTTAACCCAGTCGAGTTGATTACACTTCCCGATAATACCACATATCAGTATCGACTAACGTCAACTACTCTGCAGGTTGGCGGCGGGAAAGCCACCGAATGGAAGCGCCTGATCAGCACCAAAACGTAATTTGCAGTCGGCCAGCCGGCCACCGCACACATCGAGAGCCGGGTTATCAGTGGATTCACCAGCCTTCGTGAAATAACGGGTACCGGCATAGTCACAACCGGTACCCGTGCGGTAGAGTCCGCGCATACACCAGGTGCAAACAGGTGTTATCTGGCGGGAGGGAAGCTGCAAGCTTTGAATATCAAAGGGAGAACACAATTCGAAGTCGACCTGTATGCGCGTTTCAGCCGTTTTGGTGTTCACATAAAACAGTTGAACACGCTCATCATTGGGGCTTGCGTTATCCTGGCGGCGTTCGAGGAATGCGGTCTGTGCCAGGTCATCATAAATAACCAGGTCAGTATTAACGGTTGTAGTCATCGGTTAATCCCTTATTTGGGTAGTTTCAGGTAGGCCTGCTGGCCATGCTTGCGGATATAGTCCGCCTTATCGTTGGCATTCATCTCTGAACGTTTCAGGCTGCCACCACCATTCGGCTTGTGCCCACCAGCGCCGGTACCTTCAGCGCGGGGGAAAAGGTGCGGAGCCGTCTCCTTAAGAGACTCAGCCCATTCAAGCGGGGTCAGTGGGGTCTTGCCGTCTTTACCGAACAGGACATCGCCATTTGCATCAACGGCTACCAGTTCATCGGCCTGTTCGGTGGTGCATTCAGTATGCTGGAACCAGGAATATTTCATTGCCATCACCCCGCAAAGCTCAGTAACTGGTTTGCGGTGTTCTCGGCTTCTTCTTTGCTGCTGAATGTGCCAGACAATATCCAGCGCCACAGCACATCAAGCGCAGCGTCGTAAAGTTGCGAGAATTCGGTTTCATCCATATTGGCGAATGAGATACTGCGTGGGTGCTTTTTAAGTGTGCCGTCTGGTAGCTGGATAGCGATATAGTGCCCGGCTTCAACAATCACCCAGGCACGGTAAGCATCGAAGGATTTACACAAACTGATGCTGCCGGCACGCTTATCCGCTATGCGGGACAGATATACTTCTGCCGCGTCCAGCAATGCTGATTCACTCCCGCCAAAATTGGAGAGGAATTTTGCGTAGCCGGCTACCAGCTTACGTTCATTTGACGAAATCGCACCGCCCGTCGGTTCCCAGTAATCAAAGCCGAGGTTGAGTAGTGCGAAAAACTTTCGGTGAAATGCAGGATTACGTACTTGCTTAAACTCAGATATCAGAACGGCACCGAGCTTGCATTTTGAATGCAGAAATTCGCTGGTCTCGGGCGAAGCCGGGATCAGGTAACCTGCAGCATGTTTGATGAGTTGTAATAGCGCCATGGTTTTCTCCGTGGCGCATCAGGTATAGGTTGTTCAGGCCTATGAAATAATAATATCAGACGGTGGGATAAGTCGGTACCCCAGACGGGTGGCAAACTGCATAAACCCATTGAGAGTGAATATTTCTTCATCCTCAAGTAATGGGCGCAATGAAACTAATCCATTTACTCGATAAACCAGATATCTTCCATTTGCCGGGAAGCTATAGATAACTGCTTTATCGGCCCTTCTGACCACGTCATACCATTGATCATCTACATTAAAGGCGTCGGAACTGCACACTATTTCCCCCAGAGCGACATATTGACGCAGTTAACATTAAGCGGGAACAGCCAGGGGAACGCACACTGCGATACTCTTCGTAACTGCTCCAGTGAAATTCACGCGATTAATAAAACCGTTCATCGGCGCTTTTCCTGGTTTCCTGCAAAAGGTGTTCATCCTTTGTCTTATCACTCGGCAAAACTGCCTGGTCGCGATTACTGGTCTGATTGATCGTTAATCGGAAATAACCAAGTTGGTCGTTAAGCCTCGTAAGCGCTCCTTGTCCAAGTTCCGATATAACGCCTTCTGGAAGTATCTTCATCAGATCAATAGGTAACTCGTTTTCCATCCTTCCCTCTCACAATGAATAACTGTATAAACATACAGTAAACTTATCTTGCAGGTTTTGCAATGTTTCAAGGTGTAAACTTTAGGTTGGAGTGCTTTGGAGTAATCCAAATAAACAAAACTAGTAGATTGTCGTGAACTGCTTTAAATCCCAAGTTTCATGTGGCTTAGGTCGCTTGTATCCTTTATCGTATAAACCATTAAGACAATTCTTAAGGCTTTATCTCATGTCAACGATAAGTTGACCTGACATCCCTATTAAGCAGGATTTGTGTTCACCCGGGTTACTCCATCAATAAACATCGCCTGAGTGATATATTCTCATTGGAGACGGAATTTTATGAGCATTAAGGCATATGTCAGTGTCGCCCATAAACTGGGATTCACTTCGCACCAAAATGCAGTTCCCCTGTTACGTGAACTGGTACTACATAACGAATCTGACCAAACGTACCAGGATTTAACGCTGAATTTGCAGACAACACCTGAGGTGTTGGAAGAGAAACAGTGGAAAATTGATCGCTTACTTCCTCATTCATCACTTAATATTAGAGATCGCGACCTTAAGCTCGATGCAAAATGGCTGGCTGAATTGACTGAAAGTGTAGTTTGCGAGATTAGGCTGTCTTTACGTCAGGGAGATAGTGAACTTTTTACCTTCAATTACCCACTTGAAGCACTGGCCAAAAATGAATGGGGCGGCGATGCAATGGTTGAATTGTTGCCGTCGTTCATCACACCTAACGACCCTGCAATAGATCGTCTGCTCAAAGCCACATCGGATGTTCTTCGCAGTGCAGGGAAAAAAGAATCCCTGGATGGCTACGAAAGTAAATCCAGAACCCGTGTCTGGGAGATAGCCTCTGCCCTCTGGACTGCTGTCTGCAACATCAATATTAGTTACGCTCTTCCCCCTGCCAGCTTCGAACACAACGGTCAAAAGATTCGTACACCCGGAGCTATCATGGAGGCAAGGGTCGCCACCTGCCTGGATACCACACTTTTATTTGCATCTGCACTCGAGCAACTCGGTCTGAACCCGCTAGTTTTTTTAACAGAAGGACATGCATTTGTCGGCCTATGGCTGCAACCGCAAGAGTTTTCACAACTCGTTACCGAAGATGTCTCCTCCGTACGTAAGCGAATCGATTTAAAAGAGATGGTCGTATTTGAAGCGACGCTGGCAACACAGGCGTACCCGGCATCGTTTACACAGGCCTCCGTAGAAGCTCTCCAACATCTGACAGAAAAAAAATTCTACGCTGCTATCGATGTACGACGTGCTCGAATGCAAAAAATCCGTCCATTGGCTCTGGGTACATCAGGTACGACAGCGCAGACCGCCGATACGGAACAGATTATTTTTCATGGATTTGAAGATGCGCCGCAACTGCCTTCATTTGATATTGATATCGACATATCTGATGAAAGAGGAGCAACCAGCAGACTCATCCAGTGGCAACGAAAATTGCTAGATTTAACAACTCGGAACCGCTTATTGCATCTGCCGGAAAGTGCAAAAGGCATCCGGTTAGTATGTTCTAATCCTGGGCTGCTTGAAGATAAACTTGCTGAAGGCAAGCGTCTACGTATCGTGTCTTTACCAAATCTCGAACTGGGCGGTCGGGACGCAGAATTATACCAGCAACAGACGCATGAAAACTTACGTGATGAGTATGCACAAAACGCACTGGAACGTGGCGAAGTCGTTTCCTCTCTTGAGCAAGAACGCCTGGAGTCTTCACTAATTGATCTCTATCGTAAATCCAAGAGTGACCTAGAAGAAGGCGGTGCCAATACGCTTTTTCTGGCTGTCGGCTTCCTGAAATGGAAAAAAGCTGCCGATGACCCGAAGAGTTATTTCGCACCACTTATTCTTCTGCCCATTCAGTTGGATCGAAAAAGCGCACTCTCTGGCGTGACAATGCGCCTTCTGGAAGAAGAACCTCGCTTCAATCTGACGCTCCTGGAGCTATTACGCAACGATTTTGCACTGACCATCAACGGACTGGATGGCGAATTACCAACCGATGAAAGCGGTATTGATGTCGATGGTATATGGAATGTTATACGCCGCGCAGTCCGTGATATCCCGGGCTTCGAAGTCACTCGCGATGTCGTGATTGGTACTTTTTCATTCGCCAAATATCTGATGTGGAAGGATCTCGTTGACCGCACACCACAACTTGTAGAAAGCCCGTTGGTCAAATATCTGATTGAGCGCGGTCAGGAAGATGCCACGTTACAAAATAGTGGCGAAATCATTGATGTTGATGAACTGGATGACGAAATAGGAACCCAGGAACTTTTCTTGCCCTTACCTGCAGACTCTTCGCAAGTCGCAGCTGTAGTTGCTTCAGCAAAAGGTCGCGATTTTGTGCTGGACGGTCCGCCCGGAACAGGAAAATCACAAACGATAGCCAATATGATTGCACACAACCTTGCGCTGGGCAGACGAGTGCTTTTTGTGGCAGAAAAAAAAGCTGCTTTGGATGTCGTTTACCGCAGGCTGGAAGCTGTAGGATTAGGTGAGTTCTGCCTGGAATTACATTCCAGCAAGACCTCGAAGCTGGATTTTCTTAAGCAACTTGAGCGCGCGTGGGACGTTCGCGATGTGCTGACCGCCCATGAATGGGAAGAAGAAGCAAGCAAGTCGCAAACTCTTCGTGACAAGCTTAACGGAGTTGTCCGTCTACTTCATAAACGTTGGCCTAACGGCTTAACGCTACATCATGCAATGGGTCGAGTTATAAAAGATGCCAACGCAGCAACACCACAATTGGCATGGCCGGCTGATACACTGCATACCACGGAACAGATGGAATATTTCAGGCAGATAGCAAGACGCCTTGAACTTAACCGTGTTGCTTTTCAACAACACGGGGAACATTTTGCAGCCATTGCACAAACGGACTGGACGAACGGATGGCAATCATCACTAATTGTCAGTGCAAAAAATCTGACCGGGAAAATAGAAGACCTAGAGAAAGCGACTGACTCGCTACTTGAGGCTAGCGGAATTGAACTGGACATCAAGGAGCCAACAAAACTGGAACAGTTGGTCGCTTTTTGCGAACTTCTGACCCGAGCAGGCGGCATCGACCTCAGTTTTATGTTCACTCCCGATGCAGCAGCCCGCATTGAGGCGGCCCATAAAGCAATCGATCTTCTTCAGGAGATAACCACCACTAAAGCAAGGTTGTCAGTCAACTACCCTGCGGATAACTGGCAACACCTCAACGTGCCGCAAATCCAACAAGAGCTAACGCAAGCCAGTAAAAAGTTCTGGTTCTTCTCTACCAGCGCACGCAAAAAAGTTATCCAAAGTGTAATGCAACAACATGCGCTCAGTTCTGCACCAAATTTGACTGCCGATTTACCTGTCATTGACCTGCTGCAGTCGTTGTTACAACGCCTGACGGCTATAAGTAGCGAAACTGCAACACTACCGGGATGGAGCAGTCTGGCAACAGATTACACAAAATTAGCCGCAACGCTGGCTGTTGCAGAAGAGATCCGTAGCAAATTAGGTACATTTGCGTCTTCACCGCAACAGCTTTCAGAGCTTCGCACTGCAGTTAAAATCCTTGTCATTGATGCCAATGATTTGTTGGGTGCAGCCGGTGTGATTGCGAATTTATGCAAAGACCTCCGTACTGCACTTACCGGATTTAGCGAAGCCAAGACAACCTTCTGTGGTCTGATAAA
Organism: Mangrovibacter sp. MFB070; assembly: GCF_000705335.1. NCBI lineage: Bacteria > Pseudomonadati > Pseudomonadota > Gammaproteobacteria > Enterobacterales > Enterobacteriaceae > Mangrovibacter > Mangrovibacter sp. MFB070. The sequence continues at coordinate 399,064 of NZ_JJMI01000022.1, read as the reverse complement.
AACACAAGAAGATAATCCGTCTATCCCCACATTGCGGAACTGTGCGTTAAACATAATTCAGAATCCATCCGATCTGAAAGCGTGGAGTGACTGGAGTCGTGTGCGAGAGGAGGCCATCGCTCAAGGGCTGATGCCCATACTGGATACGCTTGCTCATCTTGATACCTCAGAAACGAGTGCCACCGAGATTTTCGAAACTGCATATTGTCGCTGGTTCGCCTCATGGGTCATTGATTCAGAACCGCTACTACATAATTTTGTTCCGGCAGAACATATGAGTGACATTGAGGCATATCGCCAGCATACTGATCGACTGGCAAAGTTAACGGTTCGTTACATTCGAGCCCGCCTGTGTGGCTTAATCCCCGCAAAAAACGAAATAGTTAAACAAGGTGGTTTTGCCTTACTGAAGCATGAACTTCAGAAATCTCGACGTCATAAGCCAGTACGCCAAATGGCCGCAGAGATGGGCGATGCAATGTCGAAACTGGCACCCTGCATGCTTATGAGTCCTCTTTCCATAGCGCAATTTCTGCCCTCCAACCAGGCTTTGTTTGATTTGGTGATCTTTGATGAAGCATCACAGATATCACCCTGGGACGCCATTGGAGCAATGGCTCGCGGTAAACAAGTTGTCGTGGCAGGTGACCCACGCCAAATGCCTCCAACCAGTTTCTTCAATCGTGGTGCAAGTGATGTCGACGATGATACGGAGGAAGATATGGAAAGCATTTTGGATGAATGTCTTGCCGCCGGTTTATACAACCATAGCCTGAGCTGGCACTACCGTAGTCGCCATGAAAGTCTGATCAGCTTCTCTAACCACCGATATTATGACGGGAACTTGATCACCTTTCCTGCGTCGGAAACGCGGCAGAGCGCTATTCAGTGGCGTAAAGTTGCCGGCGTTTATTCGAAAGGTAAAGGCCGTCACAATCAGGCAGAAGCCGAAGCTATCGTCGCAGAGACCGTAAAACGTCTCACGGATAAAAAATTTGTCGCTTCAGGTCAATCAATTGGCATTATTACCCTGAATACCGAGCAACAAAAATTGATCAATGACTTGCTGGACAGAGCCCGGCAGCAACATCCCGCAATTGAGCCCTTCTTTCAGCAAGAGCTTGATGAACCCGTTGTGGTTAAAAACCTCGAGACAGTACAGGGCGATGAGCGTGATCTGATTATGCTAGGTATTGGGTTCGGCCCTACGGAGCCGGGTGCCAATACTATGGCCATGAGTTTCGGTCCACTCAATCGCGAAGGGGGCTGGCGTCGCCTGAATGTTGCTGTCACGCGTGCACGTCAGGAGATGATGGTATTCACCTCATTCGACTCTTCAATGATCGACCTCAATCGAACGAGCGCACGTGCTGTCGCCGACCTTAAACATTTCATTGAATTTGCTCAACGGGGCCCGGTAGCCTTGGCACAGGCTGTTCGTGGTTCGGTTGGCGGCTATGACTCACCATTTGAAGAGGCAGTTGCTTCTGGTCTGAGAAGAAAAGGATGGCATGTCGTCCCACAAATAGGAGTCTCCCGTTTCCGTATCGACCTCGGGATTGTTCATCCGGATAAACCTGGTGATTACCTAGTCGGCGTCGAATGCGATGGCGCCACATACCATAGTGCAGCAACAGCTCGTGACCGTGATAAAGTTCGCAGTGCCATCCTACAAGGTCTAGGCTGGAAATTATTACGCCTCTGGTCAACAGAATGGTGGGTTGATAAAGAAGGTGCACTTGAGCGACTCGATTCGGCCATTCGCGACCTGCTTGAAGAATCAAGGTCCACGGATGCAATGCATATGGCAGAGGCAGAGGCAGATGAGTCTGATGATATTAGCGGTGAAACAACCGCTACTGCGGGATCGGATAACCTCTCCGTAACTACCACCATTGAGCAAGGAGCCAACGATGAAGAGATCTCTGCATCTGTCGAAGTGATAAAGCAACCCGGTAAAAAGTCTGAAGACGTCAGTAGCGCAGAGAGCGCTGTGACAGACCTAAAATATGCCTCATCAATGACCTCGGGTATTACTTTGCCCGATCAGGGGGGTAAATACATCGTTAATGACCTGCAGGAATGGAGCAGCAGAGTTGATGCAGAACGCTTCTACATTGGCGAGTATGACGAAACACTGCTAGGACTCATCGACTCAGTTGTTAAAGTTGAATCCCCACTGCTTGAAACAACGTTGGTGCAGCGCATTGCACGTATTCACGGTTTCAATCGTACTGGCAGGCTCATTCGTGAAAGGGTGATGGAATTGGTTGATCAGCATTATCATGTTGCGACAGACCATTTTGGTGAAAATTTTGTCTGGCAGTCCACAACTCAACAGGCTGACTGGAATACGTTCCGTTTACCTGCGACAGAGAATGATATTCGCCAGATTGATGCTATCCCTGCAGAAGAGTTACGCGCATTGGTACTGAGCACAAAAGGCGAGAACAAAATTGCAGATATCACCCGTTCATTGGGCATTAAGCGGCTAACAAGCCAAGCAAGACAAAAACTGGAGTCATTACTCTAAGTCATACTGGCTATTTCTGGGGTATCGACAGAAATAGCCAGTATTTGTATTAGTTCAGCACAGCTATGGCACAGATCTAAAGCTAATCTGACAGTCAGCTCTGTGCCAGGAGCGGACGTTGCTTGCATCGATGGATCTCAATTAATAGGGTGAAGGGCTATAGCGCAATACTATCCAAAAAGGTATTTTGGGTGAAACAACAGCTATGGACACAGAATAAATGAGTATATTTTCAATTGATGAGTCTGGTTACACTGGGCGCGATCTTCTTCAAAAGTCACAACCTTGGCAAGGGGCCAGCGCTGTAAAGATTAGTCATGACGATGCTCGCCACCTTATCAGACAACATTTTCCTAAACACAAAGCCCCTGAATTAAAATTTAGCTCTCTCAAAAAGCGAGATAGTTATCAAAAGCCAATTTTTACTTTGCAACAGGAACTACTTGCCAATTTTCCATGTGTTACTTGTGTTGCCGATAAACGTTTGATTCTAATTCAAATGTTTATTGAGTATGCTGTAGAGCCTTTTTACTATGACCATGGGATAAATCTATACGAGAATGGTGGAAACGTTTCTATGGCATCAATGGCTTACTATGTCTGCCAAAGCCACTTTGGTAGAGATTTTGATAATATCCTAATATCTTTTCAAAATGCGATGCATGAGAAAACGCACGCGGCAGTAAATAGCCTTATTGAGAACGTTAGGGCCGTGAATTGGCACCTATTACCGGAAGTACTGGGGCCACTAGCTTTGGAGCATCCAGATTGTATTGCGGCAATAACTAATCCAAAAATTTCTACTGATGCAGCATTTGTTATTCTTCAAGCACTAATATCACGTACTGAATTAATGTCAGAGGGACCATATAGTATTGAGCATGATCGTTCTAAAAATCTTTTACAATACAATGAATATCTTTCTATGCTTATCAAATGTCAGACGCCAGCCGAGTTTAAGATGTCTGAAATCGCCAGTATTAAATTCCCATTGAAGCTTGAGTATGTACACCAAGTTGATTCAAAACTAAGCCCAGCAGTTCAATTGTGTGATGTTTTGATTGGTAGTGCTATATCAGGAGTGCGTCAATTATTGAATGATAAATCATTGTCATTTTATTCTCCTTTAAAACTGTATGAAGATAACCAAATAATTCATTTTTCACCTGATATAGATTTTGAAGGGCAGCAAAAATTCAGGCATAACGGTCAAGGTAGTGAGTACATTGATTTCATTGCTGAACAATTTAATAAATTTGGAAAATGATCTCAGTGGTGGATATCAACTCTGAGATATCTAAATAGTGATATGAAGACCCATGACGAATATTTACTGTTTCGTGACAGTGATTCACATGCACTTATTGGTTCCCTCTGTGCAATAAATTCTGACTAAAGTTGCGGACAGAGACGCCACTTAATTATCTGAGCTATAGCAACTATAGATTTCCACTAAAAGCCACTACTCTGATAGACATCTATTTGTTTAGCGACTCTGCATCCTAGCCAATGCTGATTACAGTGTAAGGCCAGCTTCTCGCTCATAGCAGTCCCTACGCACCAACTCCCCGTCCACTTTGTGCCAAAACTGAAGTAGCGAACAGCACTTAGTGTTGATTAACGGGGAGCCAGTCACATCAAGGGGGTTATCGATTACACCATTAAAATTAAAAAGGTATGGTGTTTTATTGAGTGGCTATTACTTTTATCATTCAGGGAATATCGAATATGTCCTGCCATGATGAGGGTGAGCCGGAGTAAAAACGGTTTTCTTCGTTATCAACATCATCTTCATCAGCATCCCAGGCACCAATGAAATCTTCAGTCTGTCCCTCAGTCATGGTCATGTAAATGCTGTGAGGAGTATTGCCTTTTCTTCTCAGATAATCCAGACGATATCTGTCCTCGGTATCATAGAAACTTTTCCCTTCAATCTCGACGTTATAAATGCGTGCCATGTCATGATCGAACACAACGAAATCATCCTCTGATGCGTGTCTGACAACAGCGTTATGCAATATAGCCGTGTTAAATTGCGCGACTTCTGCTAGTAAAGTACAGAAATATATTACCTCATCCTGGTTGCTAATGTTTCGGTCCGCACTGGCAGGCGCCTTATATGAGAGTAATTCTCTGTTTGATTTAAGGGTCAGGAAGAAATCATCAAATCGTGTGGCCAGTGTTCTGTCATATCGAGCCAACCATTCTCTGGTTTTGTCTCTTGCTTTTTTATGAGAGATACTCAGGATATCCTCGTTATCCCAGTCTTCAGTCGGCAAAGTTAGGACCACACAACGTAAGATTGAGAGCATGGCATAATAGTGAAAATAAGGAATGGCTGCCCTCAAATTTTTTTCTTCGGCAAATTCCGCCTGTTTTAGAACGACAGTTGCATTTAGAATCATTTTAGTACAAAAATAGATACGGCAAACCCACTGAGAATTACGTTCAGGAGACCATTCTCTAGCAAGAGCGGTGAATTCCTGACGAAAAGCATTGACTTTATTCAGCACTTTTTTTTCATCAGCAATGGAGTGCAACTCCCGATAATCGTAATAACCATCAATATCATCAAAAATCATATATGTTCCTTGTTAATCAATAATTTTTTATTTCACTCAACACCCATATGTTGCAGTAGAATTCAGAACACACTCCAATAACAGTTCAAGTTGCACTTGAAAATCTTTAGATGGTTTATTTTATTAAAATTCAATCTGTAAATTTCCATATATTTCACCTAAGCAAAAATCATAGGCGATTCTACATCAATGAGGATGACATGAAAATGTTGTACATACCAAGCATTGAAAATGTTGCTTCATGTCAATGATGAGGTGTTCATGGCCAGTGACTTGCTCCCCCTTGATTCACACAGAATGCTGTTAGCAATGTCCGTTATTCGCTCAGAGCGGACTTCATGGGTTCTATACCAATATATCTGATTCAATTATGGAAACCTGGTATTGTTTAACCCACTCAGCAAAGGCTTGGGCAGCATCAGCATTCGAAGCCATGTATTCGTCACCTCCCACATGTAAGCGGGATCATAGTCACACCCTCCCACTGGCTTTCATTCGCTCGTACTTAGCCTTAAGCAACTCCGCTGGCGTTGGCCCTTTCGGTGCAACTGGAGCGGCAATTGTCCGTCGAACCGGTGGAACGAGCTTCCCATCCATCACACGCCTCTCCCACATAGCCAGAATGCGGGCGGCTTCTTGTTCTAGCTCTTTGTGACTAAGTTGCCCCTCAGTGCTGCAACGCCGCAGTTCAAGACAAATGTGGTACAGAACAGGCTTAGGCCACGGATACTGCTCACTACTCGGGTACCGCCGCATTCACCGAAGCAACGAAAGGCCTGGCTGCTGTAATGGCTGTCGAAAAGCAGGTTGCTCACCATGAAACGCCGGAAACTACCAAGGAAGAGGCTAAACCTGAATTTCCGGCTTACTTCGAGCCTGGCCGTTACGAAGGTTTACCTAATGAGGTTTACCACGCAGCAAACGGTATCAGCAGCACTCAGGTAAAAGATGCCCGGGTATCACTGATGTACTTCGATGCCCGCCACGTATCAAAAACCATTCAGAAAGAGCGATCCAAAGTTCTGGATATGGGCAACCTGGTGCATGGGTTGGTGTTGCAGCCTGAAAACCTGCAGGCTGAGTTCAGCATTGAGCCGGAAATCCCGGAAGGTGCATTTACCACCACTGCGACTATCCGTGCCTTTATCGATGAACACAATGCCAGCCTGCCAGCGCAACTGAGTGCGGACGACATCAAGGCGCTACTGGAAGAGTACAACGCCACCCTGCCCGCCCAGATATCTCTTGGCGGCTCTGTTGAAGAAACCGGGCAAAGCTATATGTCTCTGCCAGTCGATTTCCAACGCATTGAAGAAGGCCAGAAACAGACTGCCGCAGCAATGAAAGCCTGCATCAAAGAATACAACAGCACTCTGCCCGCTCAGGTAAAAACCAGTGGCAGCCGTGATGCCCTGCTTGAGCAACTGGCAATTATCAATCCCGACTTGGTCGCTCAGGAAGCGCAGAAACCCGCACCACTGAAAGTGTCCGGTACCAAAGCAGACATGATTGCCGCCGTAAAATCGGTTAACCCCGACGCGGTGTTTGCCGACGAACTGCTGGATGCCTGGCGCGATAATCCCGAAGGGAAAATTCTGGTGACCCGCCAGCAGTACGCAACCGCCCTGCAGATGCAACAGGCACTGTTCAGCCACCCAACTGCTGGCAAGTTGCTGCGACACCCAGACCGCGCTGTTGAAGTCAGCTACTTCGGTATTGATGAAGAAACCGGACTGGAAATTCGCGTAAGACCAGACCTCGAAATTGATATGAACAGCGTCCGTATTGGTGCCGACCTGAAAACTATCAGCATGTGGAATATCAAGCGTGAAGCCATTCGCGCCAAACTCCACCGGGAAATCATTGAACGCGATTACCACCTGAGTGCAGCGATGTATTGCGAAACAGCCGGTCTCGACCAGTTTTTCTGGATTTTCATCAACAAGGACGAGGGCTACCACTGGATTGCCATCATTGAGGCTTCTGCCGAATTGTTAGAGCTGGGCATGCTGGAGTACCGCAAAACCATGCGCGACATTGCCCACGGCTTCGATTCCGGGGAATGGCCGGCACCTGTCACTGAAGACTACACCGACGAACTGAACGATTTTGACCTGCGCCGCCTTGAAGCGCTGCGCCTTGCATAAGGGGAAAACTCATGGAAAACACAAATATCGTAATGGCTGAACAGCAAGCTCCCAACACAGTTTCTGCCACGAACTCTGTTTTCAATGTTCAGGCGCTTGGGCAACTAACAGCGTTTGCCAACCTAATGGCAGATGCAACCATTGCGGTCCCTGACCATTTGGTAGGAAAGCCGGCTGATTGCATGGCTATCGTAATGCAGGCAATGCAATGGGGAATGAATCCATATGCTGTTGCACAAAAAACCTTCTTCGTTGGCGGAAAGCTTGGCTACGAGGCTCAACTTATTAGTGCGATTCTCTCCAGTTCCGGGGCTATTCGTGGGCGTTTTCATTATGAGTACGGTGGCGATTGGTCAAAGTGCATCCGCAGCAAGGATGTGACCGTTACAAAGACAGGTAGCAAAGGGTCGTATGAAAAAACGGAAAGAGTTCGTGACTGGTCTGATGAAGATGAGGACGGTTTATATATCCGCGCGGGCGCAATCATTCGCGGCGAAACAGAAATCACCTGGGGTGAGCCGTTATATCTCGCGAGTGTCGCCATAAGAAACTCCCCGTTGTGGGTTACAAAACCGAAGCAACAGATTCTTTATCTGGCAACAAAAGACTGGTCAAAAGCATACTGCCCGGCAGCCGTAATGGGGTTTCAGGATGCAGATGACCTCTCTTATCGCGAAGAGAAGGAAATTAACCCCGCACCAGTACAGCGCATGTCAGTTGCTGAGATCACTGGCGGCGCAGAAATCACTCACAGCGCAAAAGAGTCCACCGGCAACATTGATTCAATCGCTGATGAATTTCGTGACCGGATTGAAAATGCCGGCAGTGTGGACCAGGCGAAGGCTGTCCGGGCTGATATTGAATCTCAAAAATCAGTGCTGGGCTCCGCCCTGTTTACCGAGCTGAAAAACAAGGCAGTGAAGCGTTATTACCTGGTCGATGCACGCAACAAGCTCGAAGCTTCCATTAATTCGCTACCTAACCCGGGCGAACCCGGTGCCAGTGATGCTTTTGGCAAAGCTGAAAACTTGCTTTCCAGTTCTAAGCGCCACCTCAACGATGAACTGTTTGATCAGTTCACTATCACCCTGGCCGATATGCGCCCGGAATACATCGCTGACTGATACGGAGCCGGGAGGGAAACCTCCCGGGAATGAACATGGCAGAAATTATCGACGAAGCAAACGCACGCGCTGAGTTCACTATCACCATGGCAATAGCCAACGCCCGTATTAACCGTAACGCCGTATCAGCTACGCATTGTGTGGAATGTGGTGAGTTGATTCCCGAAGCCCGGCGCATTGCCGTTCCGGGCTGCACGATGTGTGCTGATTGCAAGGAAATTGCCGAGCGTAAAAGTAAGGTGGGTGCAGCATGAGTCAACCTAAAACGCATACCAGCACCATCATCACAAAAGATGGAGAAAAGAAGGTCCAGTTACGTGAAACAGCGACTACCTGGTGCGCCGGCAAAAATGAAACCTATGACAAATTCACTGGCCGCCGTTGTGGTGCTCCACTGACAAAACGCCGTTTGATTCTGTCCAGTGTAAAGCCGATGGAGTGAGTATGGAGCAATACAGTCTGACACTCGATGAAGCCTGTGCATTTATTGGAATCTCAAGACCAACAGCAACCGCCTGGATAAAGTCCGGGCGGCTACAGGCAACGCGTAAAGATCCAACAAAAATAAAATCACCGTACCTCACTACCCGGGAAGCCTGCATTGCGGCAATAAGTTCGCCGCTGCATACTGTCTCTGTGAATGCGGGAGGAAAGACCACTTATAAGGAGGAATCAACATGTCTATCACCCGCAGAGGTAATACCTGGCATGCGTCTTTCTATTGCCCGGACGGAACGAGAATTAGAGAAAGCCTTGGCACATCCGACAAACGCCAGGCGCAAGAACTCCACGATAAAAGGAAAGCCGAACTGTGGCGCATAACCCGGCTGGATGAAAAGCCGGATTACACATTCAGCGAAGCCTGTTTACGCTGGCTCGAAGAAAAATCCGACAAAAAGTCTTTGGAGACGGATAAAAGCCGCATGAGGTTCTGGCTTGAACATTTCCGGGGAATGCGGTTAAAGGATATTACAGAAGAGAAAATCTATGCGGCCATCAGGACGGCCCATAACCGCAGCTTCGAGCGTATCAGGCAGAATCGGATAAAGAAAAATAAAGGCGATGTTGAAGGTGCACGGGCGATATCGCCTTCAACAAAATCCCGACTGCTTGCCCTGATTAAGTCGATACTGCGTGCAGCAGAACGGGAATGGAAATGGATAGACAAGGCCCCGGTAATTAAAGTCGGGCAGCCAAAGAACAAGCGGATCAGGTGGCTGGAAGTTCATGAAGCACAGCGACTGATTGGTGAATGTCCGGAGCCGTTAAAATCGGTTGTCAGGTTTGCACTGGCAACCGGCCTGAGGCGGTCGAATATTATCAATCTGGAATGGCAGCAGATAGACATGCAACGCCGTGTTGCATGGATAAACCCAGAGGACAGCAAGTCAAACCGCGCTATAGGCGTAGCGCTGAATGACACAGCCTGCCGGGTGCTACGGGAACAAATAGGCAATCACACCCGATACGTTTTTGTTCACAGCCAGCCAGCAAGACGACGCGACGGAACGTTACTGCCGGCAGTAAGAAAAATGCGGGTTGATGATAATACAGCCTGGAGAAATGCACTGAAACGGGCAGGCATCGAAGACTTTCGTTTTCATGACCTGAGACACACCTGGGCAAGTTGGTTAATTCAGTCAGGCGTACCGCTTTCAGTTTTGCAGGAAATGGGCGGATGGGAGAGTATCGATATGGTTCGCCGTTATGCACACCTGGCCCCGAACCACTTATCTGAACACGCAAAAAAAATTGATGCGATTTTTAGTGAGTCGGACACAAAAAAGTCACAATGCGATTTTTTGGAAACGAAGGAGTGTTTATAACCCATTGAAAATCAATGGTGGGCTGTGAGGGATTCGAACCCGCGACCGATGGATTAAGAGTCCACTGCTCTACCAACTGAGCTAACAGCCCATAAGGGAAACTAATTCGAGGCAAGAATTTACTCTTCTGATGTCCATGCCGCAACACCAATATGTAATAAAAAACCCCTTCTAATTACAAGGGATTATATACTCGGGTTTATTCCCGCTGTTCGGCTATGCCATCGACCAAAGAAGAGCATTTTCTGAGCGACTCCATATGAAAATGCTCAATTAACATTCAAAACAGACTAAATCGCTCATTAATTACTCGTTTTCACATAATGTGCTTTATTACCAAGTAAATAAGAAAATGAACTTTGCATTTCGCATTGCTGTCGTACAGATAAATCTGGTTAACGTTATAACGAATGATGTGGATATTTCGGATAGTGTGTACGCTGGTAGCAGCAATGCTTTTCTTTTGGGTAGCACTTATATTTAATTGGGATAACAGCCCGGAAGATGCCGATCATCTGTCGGACAGCATTGATCACAGCATCAAAGTTGATGTTCTGCACAGAAACTACATCTCACCTCAACCTGAAATTTTGTCGGAGATCCAACCAACTGGCACACAGCATTGTCGGCATACCAGGGCAATGATAACGTTGGCAAAGTCACCGCTGGCACATATCAATGAGGCTGGCTCTCAGCGCGCTAAAATCAGCAATAGAAACCAACACGTTGCCGGTCATTCCCCTGTACATGGGTAATTATGACAGAGGCCGCAGATGCGGCCTCAAGAGATTTTGAATGCAAAGACATTATTATGCTTTTATTTTCCGGTAGATAAAAAGCACAACCAGTGCACCGATTACTGCAACTGCAAAACTCCCAAGGTTAAAACCATCAACCTTACCATAGCCAAAGAACGTACTTATCCAGCCACCGACTACGGCACCAATAACCCCCAGGATAACAGTGACAATAAAACCACCTCCATCTCTACCCGGCATAATCCACTTAGCCAGGATACCTGCTATGAGCCCGAACACAATCCATGAAATAATTCCCATAACATTTCTCCATTTATTCTCTGGTCATTCACAAGGAGAAATAAGCATAGCACAATTTATAAACCACATAGATTATATTACGCAGAATTCATTTTAATTTTGAAAAAATTAAGATTCATCCCACCTCTATGTTGACATCCGCACCAAACATCGTCATCTATGAATGAAGAGCATTTAATCAAGATTAATATCTTAAGGCCTGTGTAGTTATTAATGACGCATGATTTATAGAGATATTATAATCACCCCCCATCAGTTAATGAAGAAAATACACCCGTTATTTATTATCGCATTATAAAAATCTGCTGTTTTTATGCTTTACGTAAAAAAATCACCATCTTTAACATTTACACTAATATTACCCAGCAGAAAAAAAACGATATAAATCGGTTTGTAAAAAAACCAATAGAAATAAACAACGAGATTGAATAATGACTAACGAAGATAAGGAAAATATAATTTTTATACGCCAGTGTTAGTAAAAAAACACCGCATATCGCTAAACAGTATGATTTTCACTTTGTGAACATTACCTGCCCTGATGCTCATATCTATTCAGTGGTATTTTATGGCACCCACGATACGATAACATTGCCGATTACTTATCCAGCAACGGCTACAAAAAAACAGAGCTGCAATATTGAAGCTGACTGTTGGCAGTCTGGTGCTCCACAGGCTGAGATTACTGTCAGTAAGCTGGAGTCACCAGAATCATTGTCTGTTATCGGAGCGTTTATATAAAGAACAAGGGATCAACACCCAGAAATTATTGGGGCATAAGTCTGTTTCCCAAACTGAAAAATATAATGATGACCGTGGCAAAGATTGGATAAAAGTAAGAATTCAGTCTTAATGAAATGGGCACCAGTCACTGGTCAGTGGGTGCTGAAATCGGCACTCAAAACCGGCTGCAGGAGGGGGGGTTTTGATAACTTATTTTGATAAAATTTTGATAACCGCTCCAAACGAAATAATAAATAACGGGAACTAATTAGCTCCCGTTATGTTTTAACCTGCAACGCAGATTACATGTTCGCGATAATCGAGTCGCCAAACTCGCTACATTTCAGCAGTTTAGCGCCATCCATCAGGCGTTCGAAATCGTAGGTTACGGTTTTAGCAGCGATTGCACCTTCCATACCTTTAACGATTAAGTCAGCGGCTTCAAACCACTGCATGTGGCGCAGCATCATCTCTGCAGACAGGATCACAGAACCCGGGTTTACCTTATCCTGGCCTGCATATTTTGGAGCGGTGCCGTGTGTTGCTTCAAACAGTGCACATTCATCACCAATGTTGGCACCCGGAGCAATACCGATACCACCAACCTGAGCCGCCAGCGCGTCAGAAATGTAGTCGCCATTCAGGTTCATACAAGCGATAACATCATATTCTGCCGGGCGCAACAGGATCTGTTGCAGGAAGGCATCGGCAATTACATCTTTAACAATAATGTCTTTGCCAGTATTTGGGTTTTTAATTTTCACCCACGGCCCGCCGTCAATCAGTTCACCACCAAACTCTTCGCGAGCCAGTTGGTAGCCCCAGTCTTTAAAGGCGCCTTCAGTGAACTTCATGATGTTGCCTTTGTGCACCAGCGTAAGGGAATCGCGATCATTTGTGATTGCGTATTCAATAGCAGCACGCACCAGGCGTTTAGTACCGTCTTCAGAACAAGGTTTGATACCAATACCGCAGTGTTCAGGGAAGCGAATTTTCTTCACGCCCATTTCTTCACGCAGGAATTTGAGAACTTTTTCAGCATCTGCGCTGTCGGCTTTCCACTCAATACCGGCATAGATGTCTTCGGAGTTTTCGCGGAAGATAACCATGTTGGTCAGTTCAGGGTGTTTTACCGGGCTTGGAGTGCCCTGATAATAACGCACCGGGCGCAGGCACACATACAGGTCAAGCTCCTGGCGCAAAGCAACGTTCAGGGAACGGATACCGCCGCCAACTGGGGTAGTCAGAGGGCCTTTGATGGCAACACGGTATTCACGAATCAGATCAAGTGTTTCAGGTGGCAGCCAGACATCCTGGCCGTAAACCTGGGTAGATTTCTCGCCGGTATAAATTTCCATCCAGGAAATTTTACGCTCGCCGTTATAGGCTTTTGCGACAGCGGCATCGACCACTTTCAGCATTGCTGGCGTAACGTCCACCCCGATACCGTCACCTTCAATAAATGGAATAATCGGGTTATTTGGCACGTCAATCTTGCCATTTTGCAGGGTGATCTTTTTACCTTCCGCCGGAACAACTACTTTGCTTTCCATTCACCTCTCCTTCGAGCGCTTCTGGTTACTCTTTTGTTAATAATTTGTAATGGCGCATCAATACTACCTGAATGTTTTACGCCATGCCAGGCACTTATGTTTACGTTATAATGCGTGAATCAACCTTACCTGAAAATACCATGAATAAAACTTCTTTTAGAAATCACCAGGATAAACGATTCAGCTCAAAACAAGGCACCAGAAATAGCAAACCAGCTGGTCCAAAACGGCTTGTTCTCTTCAATAAACCTTATGATGTCCTCCCTCAATTTACTGATGAATCTGGTCGCCAGACACTAAAAGACTATATTTCCGTGCCGGGCATCTATGCAGCCGGGCGTCTGGACCGAGACAGCGAAGGCCTGTTGCTGTTAACCAACGATGGAAAATTACAGGCGGCACTAACTCAACCGGGTAAGCGAACCGGTAAGATTTATTTTGTACAGGTGGAAGGTGAGCCCGATGAAGCCGCACTGGCAGCCCTGCGCAATGGCATTACACTAAAAGATGGTCCAACCTTGCCAGCCGGGGCGGAGCTTGTTACTGAACCCTCATGGGTTTGGCCGCGTAATCCACCCATCCGTGAGCGAAAATCCATACCAACCAGTTGGCTTAAAATCACGCTTTATGAAGGCCGCAACCGCCAGGTGCGCCGCATGACTGCACATGTTGGCTTCCCTACTCTGCGCCTGATTCGCTACGCAATAGGGCCTTATACACTGGAAAATATTCCCTGTGGGGAGTGGCGGGAGCTACCCGCTTAATGTGAAGGAAGAATACCATGCTAAAACCCCATGTTACTGTCGCCTGTGTTGTTCAGGCAGAAAACAAGTTCTTAGTTGTTGAAGAAAAAGTGCGCGGCAAAGCGACCTGGAACCAGCCTGCCGGGCATCTGGAAGCACGTGAAACACTGGTTGAAGCAGCAGAACGTGAACTGTATGAAGAAACCGGTATCATTGCCAGGCCACAGCATTTTTTACAACTGCACCAATGGATAGCACCGGACAACACACCGTTTTTACGTTTCCTGTTCGCTATTGATTTGCCTGAAATATGCCCAACAGAACCGCACGACAGTGATATTGACCGCTGCCTGTGGGTGGATGAACAAACCTTATTACAGGCCACAAATCTGCGCTCACCGCTGGTTTCAGAAAGCCTGCACTGTTATCGCAAAGGCGAACGTTATCCGCTGGCATTACTTGGTGCTTTTAACTGGCCGTTCACAAAGGATGCCTAACGGTTCGGCGCGTGCTAGAATACGCCGCTTCGAAGTTGATAGTCGTGAGTATCTCCATGTCAGAAAGCCAGAAAAAAGTAATCGTCGGGATGTCCGGCGGTGTTGACTCTTCCGTCTCCGCTTACCTGTTACTGCAACAAGGGTACAAGGTGGAAGGCCTGTTCATGAAGAACTGGGAAGAAGATGATGGCGAGGAGTATTGCACGGCTGCTGCAGACCTCGCAGATGCGCAGGCAGTCTGTGATAAGCTCGGTATTGAACTGCATACGGTCAATTTTGCAGCCGAATACTGGGATAATGTCTTCGAGTTATTCCTTGCTGAATACAAAGCAGGTCGCACGCCGAATCCGGATATTCTGTGTAATAAAGAAATCAAATTCAAAGCGTTCCTTGAATTTGCAGCAGAAGATCTTGGTGCCGATTATATCGCAACGGGTCACTATGTGCGCCGTGCTGATGCCAACGGTAAAAGCCAGCTTCTGCGTGGTCTGGATGGCAATAAAGACCAGAGTTACTTTCTTTATACACTAAGCCATGAACAAATCGCGCAAAGCCTGTTCCCGGTAGGCGAACTGGAAAAACCACAAGTCCGTAAAATCGCTGAAGAACTGGACCTGGCCACCGCGAAGAAAAAAGACTCCACCGGTATTTGTTTTATTGGCGAGCGTAAATTCCGGGAATTCCTTGGCCGCTATTTACCTGCACAGCCAGGGAAAATCATCACCGTTGATGGCGATGAAATTGGTCAACACCAGGGGTTGATGTACCACACACTCGGCCAGCGTAAAGGGCTGGGGATTGGTGGTACAAAAGAAGGTAGCGAAGACCCGTGGTATGTGGTGGATAAAGACGTTGCCAACAATATTCTGGTTGTGGCCCAGGGCCATGAACACCCACGCCTGATGTCCACTGGGCTGGTTGCGCAGCAGTTACACTGGGTATCCCGTGAACCACTCTCTGCGCCTCTGGAATGCACAGTAAAAACACGTTACCGCCAGGAAGATATTCCCTGCACCGTCACCCCTCTGGATGACGACCGGATCGAAGTGCGTTTTGCCACACCGGTTGCAGCAGTAACCCCTGGCCAGTCTGCGGTATTTTACACCGGAGAAATCTGCCTGGGCGGTGGGGTAATAGAACAACGTATTCCTCTGTAAATCATTCCCGCTGCACAAAAGAAAGGAGTTTGCGTGGCTAAGCAATATCATGACATCACTCTGGCGCTTGCGGGCGTCAGCCAGGCGGCAATGTTAGTGCAACAACTTGCCCACCAGGGGCATTGTGACACGGATGCGTTACATGTCTCACTAAACAGTGTGCTCGACCTCAACCCACCATCTATGCTTGCGGTCTATGGCGGCCAGGAAGCCAACCTGAAACCCGGGCTCGAAGCCTTACTGGGTGTGCTTAATGCAGGCCAGCGCCATGGTATTGTTGCTGATATCACCCGTTATACGCTGAGCCTGGTGGTGCTGGAGAAAAAGCTCTCCGCTAACGCGAATGCACTGAACACACTCGGTGAACGTATTCAGGGGCTGCAACGCCAGTTGGATCATTTTGATGTCATGTCCGATACCTTAATAAGCGCAATGGCCGGTATTTATGTGGATGTTATCAGTCCACTGGGGCCGCGCATTCAGGTTACCGGTTCGCCTGCCGTGCTGCAAAGCGCGCAAGTGCAGGCTAAAGTGCGCGCCACACTGCTCGCCGGTATCCGCGCTGCAGTGCTGTGGCGCCAGTCAGGCGGTAGCCGCCTGCAACTTATGTTTTCCCGAAATCGCCTGTCCACACAGGCACGGCAAATTCTTGCTCAATGTTAACCTCTCAGGAGTTACTACTGATGGAATTATCCTCACTGACCGCCGTTTCCCCCGTTGATGGACGCTACGGTGATAAAGTCAGCGCCCTGCGCGCTATTTTCAGCGAGTTCGGTCTGCTGAAATTCCGCGTCCAGGTCGAAGTTCGCTGGCTGCAGAAGCTGGCCGCACACACAGCGATCAAGGAAGTTCCTGCTTTTGCTGCAGACGCAAACGATTTCCTCAACAATATCGTCGCCGGCTTTAATGAAGAAGACGCGGCACGAATCAAAACGATTGAGCGCACGACGAACCACGATGTTAAAGCTGTGGAATACTTCCTGAAAGAGAAAGTCAGCGAAGTCCCTGAGCTGCATGCCGTTTCTGAATTTATTCACTTTGCCTGCACATCTGAAGATATCAATAACCTGTCTCATGCGCTGATGCTGCAAACCGCGCGCGCTGAAGTCATCCTGCCGTGGTGGCGTAAGATTATCGATGCGGTTAAAGACCTGTCACAGCAATACCGTGATATTCCGCTGTTATCGCGTACTCATGGTCAACCCGCTACGCCATCCACCATTGGTAAAGAAATGGCTAACGTCGCTTACCGTATGGAGCGCCAGTACTGCCAGCTAGAACAGGTTGAAATTCTGGGTAAAATTAATGGTGCGGTAGGTAACTATAATGCACACCTGGCTGCTTACCCAGATATCGACTGGCATAAATTCAGCGAAGAATTTGTCACGTCTCTGGGGATTCAGTGGAACCCGTACACCACGCAGATTGAACCACACGATTATATTGCTGAACTGTTTGACTGTGTTGCCCGCTTCAACACCATTGTGATTGATTTCGACCGGGATGTGTGGGGTTACATTGCCCTGAACCACTTCAAACAGAAAACCATCGCGGGTGAAATTGGCTCATCCACCATGCCACACAAGGTTAACCCTATCGATTTTGAAAACTCAGAAGGTAACCTGGGCCTGGCAAATGCGGTTATGCAACATCTGGCCAGCAAGCTCCCGCTTTCTCGCTGGCAGCGCGACCTGACAGACTCCACCGTATTACGTAACCTCGGCGTGGGTGTGGGTTATGCGCTTATTGCCTGGCAGTCCACGCTCAAAGGCATCAACAAACTGGAAGTAAACCGCGACCACCTGCTGGAAGAACTGGATCACAACTGGGAAGTGCTGGCAGAGCCTATTCAGACAGTGATGCGCCGTTATGGTATTGAACAGCCATACGAAAAACTGAAAGCATTAACCCGTGGTAAACGTGTGGATGCAGAAGGGATGAAACAGTTTATTGATGGTCTGGAATTACCGGAAGAAGAAAAAACCCGCCTCAAAGCGATGACCCCGGCTAACTATATTGGCCGCGCCATTCAAATGGTGGATGACCTGAAATAACAGTCCAGTGTGAACGCTGCCACCTGGTGGCGTTCACCTTTATCATTTATGTTTAACTCACGTTTATTTACTTATCCGTTTCACGGGCAGAATCCCTGCAAATATTTACACTTCTCACCCTGCACGCCGGAATAAGTCACGTACAATCTCCCTGTTATTTTGCCAGAGCCGCTTTGCCATGAAGCTGTTTCAATAAATTCGCCTTCTGTGCGAAAATGGTAAAATGAAACAAGCCTGGTTATATGAAGTTATGAGGACTACCAATGCGCGTACTGGTTGTGGAAGATAACGCGTTATTACGCCATCACCTGAAAGTTCAATTGCGTGAATTGGGCCATCAGGTTGATTCAGCGGAAGATGCCAAAGAAGCGGATTACTTCCTGAAAGAACATGTGCCGGATATTGCCATTGTTGACCTTGGCCTTCCGGATGAAGACGGCGCATCAATGATTAGCCGCTGGCGTAGTGAGCATATTACGCTCCCTATTCTGGTGCTCACTGCGCGTGAGAGCTGGCAGGAAAAAGTTGAAGTGCTTGGTGCCGGAGCAGATGACTATGTGACCAAGCCTTTCCACCTGGAAGAAGTGGTTGCCAGAATGCAGGTATTAATGCGCAGAAACAGTGGCCTGGCATCGCAGGTTATCACTCTGGCACCTTTTCACCTTGATTTGTCTCGTCGGGAATTATCCATTAACGGCACTCTTATCAAGCTAACCGCCTTTGAATATACCATTATGGAAATGTTAATTCGTAATAATGGAAAGGTTGTCAGTAAAGAAGCATTAATGCTGCAACTGTACCCGGATGCAGAATTAAGAGAAAGCCACACTATTGATGTATTAATGGGGCGGTTACGTAAAAAAATACAGTCACAACATGCAGGTGAAGTCATTATCACGGTACGGGGCCAGGGTTACCGTTTTGAACTGGCGCCATGAAACGAGTTTACACGTGGTTATTCCCCCTTTCCCTGCGCCTGCGCTTTTTGCTGGCAACAGCGGCAGTCGTCACCATACTGTCGCTGGCCTACGGCTTTGTCGCCATTGCTGGCTATACAGTCAGTTTTGATAAAAATACCTTCCGCCTGCTGCGTGGCGAAAGCAACATGTATTACACGTTTGTTCACTTCAGTGACGGTAAACTGACAGTTGATTTTCCTCCTGAGCTGGATGCGCAAAGCCCAACCCTTGCCATGATTTACGATAAACACGGCAAATTGCTCTGGCAGCAACGCCAGGTACCCTGGGTAAAAGATAATATTCGCCCGGAGTGGCTTAAGTCTGACGGTTTCCATGAAATTGAATCATCGCTGAGCGCCAGCCGGGCATTGTTGAGCAACAACAACGAAATGCAGCAAGCCCTGCAAACGTTACATGACGATGAAAACAGTGCCTCCATGACGCACTCAGTTGCCATTAACCGCTACCCGGCAACCGCTACGTTGCCAGCGCTGACCATTGCAGTTGTCGATGCTATTCCGGTGGAGCTGAAGCGCGCAAACAAGGTCTGGAACTGGTTCATGTATGTGCTGGTTGCCAACATACTGCTGGTTATTCCCCTGCTCTGGCTTGCCGCGCGCTGGAGTTTGCGCCCCATCGAATCCCTTGCAGGTGAGGTACGGGAACTGGAATCCCGCCATCGTGAACACCTTAATCCGGAAACCACACGTGAGCTGACCAGTCTGGTACGCAATCTGAACCAACTGGTGACATCAGAACGCGAGCGCTATACCAAATATCGCACTACACTTACTGACCTCACTCACAGCCTGAAAACCCCACTGGCTGTTTTGCAGTCCACCCTTCGAGCCCTGCGTACAGAGAAAATGGATGTCGGCCAGGCGGAAAGCATTATGCTCGAACAAATCAGCCGTATTTCCGGCCAGATTGGTTATTACCTGCATCGTGCCAGCGTCCAGGGCAACGGAATATTGCTGAACCGTGAACTTCACCCGGTAGCACCAATTCTTGACAGTCTGGCATCGGCACTCAACAAAGTTTATCAAATCAAAGGGGTGGATATTCGGCTGGATATCTCCCCCGAAGTGGCTTTCATTGGTGAAAAAAATGACTTCATGGAAGTGTTGGGTAACGTGCTGGATAACGCCTGTAAGTATTGTCTGGAGTTTGTCGAAGTCCGGGCCAGCCATTGCGATGAAGGTCTGGTTGTCGTTGTTGATGATGACGGGCCAGGTATTCCGGAAGCTCGCCGGGCCGGGGTGTTCGAGCGCGGCCAGCGTATTGATACACTCCGCCCAGGCCAGGGTGTCGGGCTGGCTGTTGTTCAGGATGTTGTTGAGCAATATGACGGGGATATCCGCCTGGCAGAAAGCCACCTTGGCGGCCTGTCAATGAGGATACTATTTCGCCGCCAGGATGGTGTCACAACCGACCAGTTCTATTAAAAAAACGTTACAGTTCACCGTGCATCCTCATCATCATCCGTTATAATCCGCCCAAGGTCATCGCCCTCAGGAACAAATATGGAATACCACGCAGATATAAACTGGCCCGACTTTATTCAGCGCTACTGGCAAAAACGCCCGGTAGTGCTTAAACGTGCGCTGAAAAACTTTATTGACCCAATCTCCCCCGACGAATTAGCCGGGCTGGCCATGGAGAGTGAAGTTGACAGCCGCCTGGTCAGCCACGATGACGGGCAATGGCAAGTCAGCCACGGGCCGTTTGAAAGCTTTGATCATTTGGGTGAAACCAACTGGTCTTTGCTGGTTCAGGCGGTTGATCACTGGCATGAACCCAGTGCGGCACTGATGCGCCCGTTTCGCGCGCTACCTGACTGGCGAATTGACGACCTGATGATTTCTTTCTCCGTACCTGGTGGCGGTGTGGGGCCGCATCTGGATCAGTACGACGTGTTTATTATTCAGGGAACTGGCCGCCGCCGCTGGCGGGTGGGTGACAAAACGCCGATGGCGCAGCATTGCCCACACCCTGATCTTCTTCAGGTAGATCCCTTCACTGCTATTATTGATGAAGAGCTGGAGCCCGGTGATATTCTCTACATCCCACCCGGTTTTCCCCATGAAGGCTATTCGCTGGAAAATGCACTGAACTATTCAGTGGGTTTCCGGGCGCCGAGCGGGCGCGAATTAATCAGTGGGTTTGCAGACCATGTATTGCAACGTGAACTGGGCGGTAAACGCTTTGAAGACCCCGATGTTCCTTCCCGTGCCCATCCGGCAGAGATTTTACCCTCAGAGCTTGATGGCGTTCGTGCCATGATGCTGGCGCTGGTTAATGATGAAGACCAGTTTAATAGCTGGTTTGGTGAATTTATCAGCCAGTCTCGCCATGAACTGGAGATCGTGCCACCGGAACCGCCTTACCAAAGCGATGAAGTGTACGATGCACTCCAGCAGGGTGAAGAATTGAACCGCCCGGGAGGGCTGCGCGTGTTACGCATTAATGATGCGGTGTTCGTCAACGGCGAGAAACTGCACAGCTCCAACCAGCAGGCACTTTTCGCACTGGCAGATAACCTGGCAATTGGGAAAGATAAGCTGGGTGATGCCCTGGAAGACCCGTCATTCCTGGCAATGCTGACAACGCTGGTAAACAGCGGTTACTGGTATTTCGAAGCCGAATAACGCAAGAGCCGCGCACACAGGCAGAATAGTGCGCGCGGCTTCGGTCCTGCCGGGGTTTTTATTCCCCACGTTGTGCGGTCAGTTCCGCAATTCTCACAATAACACTGACTGCCTTTTCCATACTTTCCAGGCTGATAAATTCATGTTTGCCGTGGTAGTTATACCCACCGGTAAACAAATTAGGGCAAGGCAGCCCTTTGAAAGACAGTTGGGCGCCATCTGTGCCGCCGCGAATCGGTTTCAGCACTGGCTCAACATCACAGTCCAGCATGGCCTGGCGAGCCAGCTCAACAATATGCGGGTGCGCAGCCACCTGTTCATGCATGTTGTAATAGCTGTCTTCAATGGTCAGTTCGATATAGCAGTCCGGGTGCAGGCCCTTACCCACTTTTTTCGCAATATCCATCATGCGGCGTTTGCGAGCTTCAAATTGTTTACGGTCGAAATCACGGATGATGTATTGCATATCTGCCCGTTCAACCGTGCCTTTCATTGAATGCAGGTGGTAAAACCCTTCATAGCCTTCGGTTGTTTCCGGCGCTTCTTCCGCCGGGACTTCTGCGTGGATACGTGCAGCCAGTGACAACGCATTAACCATCACCCCTTTAGCGGTACCCGGGTGCACATTGTTGCCAACAATTTTGATGTTCACAGAAGCCGCATTGAAGTTCTCTGCTTCTAACTCCCCCAGGCCACCGCCATCAACGGTATAAGCCCAGCGGGCATCAAACGCCCCGACATCAAAATGCTTTGCGCCCTTGCCTACTTCTTCATCGGGCGTGAAAGCAACGCGAATATCGCCATGAGGAATGTTCTTGCCCTTAAGTACAGCCAGTGCTGTCATAATTTCAGCCACGCCTGCTTTATCGTCTGCCCCTAACAGCGTTTTGCCGTCGGTAGTAATCAGCGTCTGGCCCAGCAACTGGTGCAGCACGGGAAACATTACAGGAGAAAGAATTTCATCGCCCATACCCAGTGCGATATCACCACCCCGGTAGTTCTCAACAATTTGCGGATTCACATTTTTGCCACTGGCATCAGGCGCTGTGTCCACATGGGATATAAACCCAATAGCAGGAACCGGTTGCGCCACATTTGCGGGCAGTGTCCCCATCACTGTTCCATGCTCACTGAGCGTGACATTTTGCAGGCCCATTTCTTCCATTTGCGCTTTTAACAGCTGCAATAATTTCCACTGGCCTTCAGTGCTGGGCACATGCCTTACGCCCGGCTTTGATTGCGTATCCAGCACAACATACTGCAAAAAACGCTCAAGTAATTTATCCATGTAGTCACCCTCACTCTCTGTGGTTTCATTATCACGAAGCCATAAAAGCAAAATATTGTTTCAGGTCACTTTTTCCGGGCAATCGTCAATAAATAATCTTCTGGTTGTGGATCAATTACTGTGCATCCTTCTGTCATAACAAGGTGCTTTGATTAAACGTAGTTTAAATATGGCGTTTTTCACCTAAGCCAGGCGGAACAATCATTGGATGTAGGGTCCGTTTGCCGTAGAATGCCAGCCCTTAATCATGAACCCGACCTCAAGGTGGTTAATCACAAACCCCGTATCGGCACTGATACGTCATTTAGGGACTGAAGCACAATTGAACACACAATCACGTTCGCTCTCACCGTTAGTGCAACTGGCGGGGATTCAAAAATCATTTGATGGCAAAACAGTTATTTCTGATTTATCACTGACCATCAATAATGGCGAATTTCTGACTCTTCTTGGCCCTTCCGGGTGCGGGAAAACCACCGTTCTGCGGCTGATTGCCGGTCTTGAATCTGTTGATACCGGGGCTATTCGCCTTGAGGACCACGATATCACTCAGGTGCCAGCCGAGCAGCGCCACATCAATACCGTATTCCAGAGCTACGCCCTTTTCCCCCACATGACGGTGTTTGATAACGTAGCCTTTGGGCTGCGGATGCAAAAAACCCCGTCAGCGGAGATTTCCCCGCGCGTAATGGACGCACTGAAAATGGTGCAACTGGAAAGCTTTGCCCAGCGTAAACCGCACCAGTTATCTGGTGGCCAGCAGCAACGTGTGGCCATTGCTCGCGCAGTGGTAAATAAACCGCGTCTGTTGTTGCTGGATGAGTCGTTGTCGGCACTGGACTACAAGTTACGCAAGCAGATGCAAAATGAACTCAAAGCTTTGCAGCGTAAACTTGGTATCACTTTCGTGTTTGTTACCCATGATCAGGAAGAAGCACTCACCATGAGTGACCGTATCGTGGTTATGCGTGACGGGAAAATTGAGCAGGATGGCAGCCCGCGGGAAATCTACGAAGAACCGAAGAATTTATTCGTTGCGAGTTTTATTGGCGAAATAAATATCTTCTCCGCGACAGCAATTGAGCGCGTGGATGAGCAACGCGTGCGTGCTAGTGTAGAAGGCCACGAATGCCATATTTATGTCAATTTCCCGGTTCAGCCCGGTCAAAAACTGAACGTTCTGGTGCGCCCGGAAGACCTGCGGGTTGAAGAAGTGCATGGCCATGCGCAAACCGAAGGGCTGATTGGTTATGTTCGCGAGCGTAACTACAAAGGGATGACGCTGGAATCCACGGTTGAACTCGAAAGCGGCAAAATGGTGATGGTCAGTGAATTTTTTAACGAAGATGATCCTGACTTTGACCACTCGCTTGATCAAAAAATGGCTATCAATTGGGTAGAAAGCTGGGAGGTTGTGCTGGCAGATGAAGAGCTCGCGTAAATTCCAGAATATTGTTATCGCGACCATCGTTGGCTGGCTGCTGTTGTTTGTTTTCCTGCCCAACATGATGATCATCGTCACCAGTTTCCTGACGCGTGATGACACCAACTTCGTCAAGCTGGTGTTCACGCTGGATAACTATACCCGCCTGCTGGACCCGCTCTATGCAGAAGTGCTGCTGCACTCGCTGAATATGGCATTGATGGCAACAGTTGCCTGCCTGCTGCTGGGGTATCCCTTCGCATGGTTTTTGGCGCGCCTGCCGGAAAAAGTCCGCCCGTTATTGCTGTTTCTGCTGATTGTACCGTTCTGGACCAATTCACTGATTCGTATCTATGGGCTGAAAATTTTCCTCAGCACCCGCGGTTACCTGAACGAGTTTCTGCTGTGGACCGGGATTATCGATACCCCAATACGCATTATGTACACCCCTTCAGCGGTAATTATAGGCCTGGTGTATATCCTGCTGCCGTTTATGGTGATGCCGCTGTACTCCAGCATAGAAAAACTGGATAAACCTTTGCTGGAAGCAGCAAAAGACCTGGGCGCCAGTAAATTCCAGACCTTTCTGCGCATTATTATTCCCCTCACCATGCCGGGTATTATTGCCGGTTGCCTGTTGGTGATGTTGCCTGCGATGGGGCTGTTTTATGTCTCCGACCTGATGGGCGGCGCGAAAAACCTGCTTATTGGTAATGTGATTAAGAGCCAGTTCCTGAACATCCGCGACTGGCCGTTTGGCGCGGCCACCAGTATTACTCTGACACTGGTAATGGGCCTGATGCTGCTGGTTTACTGGCGTGCTGCACGCCTGCTGAATAAAAAGGTGGAACTGGAATGATCGGTCGCCTGTTGCGCGGCGGTTTTATGTCCGCCATTTATGCGTATCTGTATATTCCCATTATCATCCTGATTATTAACTCGTTTAATACATCACGCTTTGGGATCAACTGGCAGGGTTTTACCACGAAATGGTACAACCTGCTGGTCAACAACGACAGCCTTATCCAGGCAGCACAACACTCCCTGACGATGGCAGTTTTCTCTGCCACATTTGCCACACTGATTGGTTCATTAACGGCTGTTGCACTTTACCGTTATCATTTCCGCGGTAAGCCTTTCGTCAGTGGCATGTTATTTGTGGTGATGATGTCCCCGGATATCGTCATGGCGATTTCATTGCTGGTGCTGTTTATGCTGTTGGGCATTTCCCTGGGCTTCTGGTCATTGCTGTTTTCTCACATTACCTTCTGCCTGCCTTTTGTCGTGGTCACCGTGTACTCCCGGCTCAAAGGCTTTGATGTGCGTATGCTGGAGGCAGCCAAAGACCTGGGGGCCAGTGAACTGACTATCTTACGCCAGATTATTCTGCCGCTGGCGATGCCCGCCGTTGCCGCAGGCTGGCTATTAAGCTTTACGCTGTCGATGGACGACGTAGTTGTCTCGTCGTTCGTGACCGGACCGGGCTATGAAATCCTGCCACTGAAGATTTACTCAATGGTAAAAGTCGGCGT
This sequence comes from Mangrovibacter sp. MFB070, assembly GCF_000705335.1. Classification (NCBI taxonomy): domain Bacteria; kingdom Pseudomonadati; phylum Pseudomonadota; class Gammaproteobacteria; order Enterobacterales; family Enterobacteriaceae; genus Mangrovibacter; species Mangrovibacter sp. MFB070. Next base: position 373,217 of record NZ_JJMI01000022.1, on the reverse strand, counting down.
TTCACCTGAAGTGAACGCGCTGGCCACCATTTTGTTGGTGCTCTCACTGGCATTGGTTGTTGTCAGTCAACTCATCCTTCGTGATAAAACGAAAATTCAGGGGACGTTAAAATGAAAAAATGGTCACGCCACCTGCTTGCCGCTGGCGCGCTCATGCTGGGTGCCAGCGCCGCCCATGCAAACGACAAAGATACAGTCTATTTCTACAACTGGACTGAGTATGTGCCGCCGGGCCTGCTGGAGCAGTTCACCAAAGAAACCGGTATCAAGGTTATCTATTCGACTTATGAGTCGAATGAAACCATGTACGCAAAGCTGAAAACGTATAAAACCGGTGCCTATGACCTGGTTGTGCCATCCACATACTATGTGGCAAAAATGCGCAAAGAAGGCATGTTGCAGAAGATTGATAAAAGCAAACTGAGCAACTTCCATAATCTTGACCCGGCGATGCTCAATAAGCCTTTTGACCCGAACAATGACTACTCCATTCCTTATATTTGGGGTGCAACCGCCATTGGGGTTAATACCGATGCCATTGACCCGAAAACGGTCACCAGTTGGGCAGACTTGTGGGATCCGAAATACAAAAACAGCTTGTTGCTGACCGACGACGCGCGCGAAGTCTTCCAGATTGCTCTGCGTAAACTGGGTTATTCTGGCAATACTACAAACCCTAAAGAAATCGAAGCGGCATACCACGAACTGCAAAAGCTGATGCCTAATGTCGCGGCATTTAACTCCGACAACCCGGCTAACCCATACATGGAAGGCGAAGTTAACCTGGGTATGATCTGGAACGGTTCAGCCTTTGTGGCACGCCAGGCAGGTACTCCACTGGATGTCATCTGGCCGAAAGAAGGCGGGATTTTCTGGATGGATAACCTGGCTATTCCGGCTAATGCGAAAAATGTCGACGGGGCACTGAAGCTGATTAACTTCCTGCTGCGCCCGGATATTGCCAAACAGGTTGCCGAAACCATTGGTTACCCGACACCAAACCTGGCGGCACGAAAACTCCTGCCAAAAAATATCGCTGAAGATAAATCGCTCTACCCTGACGCCAGTGTGCTGGAAAAAGGTGAATGGCAAAATGATGTGGGCGATGCCAGCACGCTGTACGAATCGCTGTACCAAAAACTGAAAGCCGGGCGTTAATTTAACGCTCAGCTACCTGGGCTGATTTCTCTGAAATGGCCCATTCAGGCAATAAAAAACCGCGTTTACCGCGGTTTTTTATTATTCACAGAACATGTATCTCAGGCCTGTTTCAGGCTTTGCAGCAATTTTTCGACGTACTCAGGCACGACTTCACTTGCCAGCCCATAATGGCACTCTTCAAACTCGTTACCTACCTGGCTTGGCTCCAGGTTCAGTTCTACGGTGTGTGCCCCTTGCAGGCGTGCTTCGTGCACAAACCCTGCGGCCGGGTAAACATGGCCAGATGTACCAATCGCAATAAAGTAGTCAGCACCGGCCAGTGCGTGGTAAATCTCATCCATACCCAGTGGCATTTCACCAAACCATACAACATGTGGCCGCAGTACGGCCGGAATTTGGCAGCAATGGCAACGGTCCTGGGGCGTTACATCCTGGTTCCATTTGTAGATATGGCCACTTTGGGAACAACGCACTTTCAGCAGTTCACCGTGCATATGAATAATATGCTTATTACCTGCACGCTCGTGTAAATTGTCGATATTCTGCGTAACCAGTAAGAAATTCTCACCTAATTCAGCTTCCAGGCGTGCCAGAGCCAGGTGAGCCGCATTGGGTTTTATGTCTGGTGCCTGAAGCTGGCTACGGCGTGCGTTGTAGAACGCCTGCACTAACTTCGGATCTCGTGCGAACCCCTCGGGGGTTGCCACATCTTCCACCCGGTGCTCTTCCCACAGCCCGTCTGCTGCACGAAAAGTACGGATACCTGATTCTGCTGAAATACCTGCGCCCGTAAGGACGACAACTTTTGGTTTTTCCATCGTTTCCGGTACCATTCTGTCTCTGAAAAAAATACGCTGGCGTAACCGCTCCCGGAGGCGACGCTTATTTTTTTTGAAACGACACTGTTGGTGTAAACGCCGCGATTGCATATCAACCCCTGGTTGTATTCCTGAATGCCGGGCTACGCCCTCTCCATCTTCACCCAGGCGCACAGCTTTGCCAAATTAAACCCATAGCAAAACAGTGCGCAACTTCAAAAACAGGGCCATTTACGGCCACTCATTATTGTGGGCGGCAAGCGGCAATTCCGCTTCTGGTCTTCAGGGTAGAAGCCTTCGCTTCTCCCTGCAACTCCGTCTTTTTATTGCCCGCTGAGCACTCTGGCCGGATCTATCCGGCTGGCACGCCGTGCCGGGTACCAACTGGCTAACAGGCTCAGTACAATGGCGGTCAGCAATACAATCACCACATCTTCCCAGTGCAGTTCCGAGGGCAGGAAATCAATGAAATAGATATCGCCGGATAAGAAGTGGTGGCCGATTAATTTTTCAATCCCACCAATAATGGCTGTCAGATTCCAGGCACCGAGCACACCAATTACCACACCGCTCAGGCTGCCAACTAACCCGGCCATCAGACCGTACCAGACAAACACCGCACGAATCAGGCCATCTTTCGCGCCAAGAGTACGTAATACAGCAATATCGCTGCTTTTGTCTTTTACCGCCATCACCAGAGTGGAAACAATGTTAAAACAGGCCACGCCGATAACCAGCACCATAGCCAGGTACATAATCGCGCGGATCATCTGGATATCACGGTACATATAGCCGTAAGTACCAATCCAGCTTTTGATATAAACATACGCATTGGTAACTTCACCGGCATCCCGTACCAGTTTATTGGCGTGGAAAACATCTTTCACTTTAATGGCAATACCTGTAACACTGTCTCCCATATCCAGATATTGCTGGGCGTCAGCCATTGGTACCATTGCAAAGCTGTGATCAAGCTGGCCGCTCAGTTGTAAAATACCACTGACATGCAGGCGGATACGCTTAGGTTGCAGCAGTTTTCCGGCACTGTCTGAGTTGGGGATCATGATAGAGATCCAGTCGCCCTGATGAACTTTAAGTGCATCAGCCACGCCTTTCCCCAAAATAATTTGCTGCTCACCCGCCCGGAAATTATCCCATGCATGGTTTTGCACAAATTGCGGCAAAGCACTGATATGGATTTCCTGAGCGGGGTCCACCCCTTTGACCTGAATAGCACGCAGGCTGGTTCCACTTTCTACCAGCCCGGTGAAGTTCACATAAGGTGCAGCACCAACAATACCTTTGACTTTCTCAACACGCCCAAGAACAGACTGCCATTGAACAAAAGGCTGGTTTACTGGCTCAATTTCACCATGTGGAACAACGGCCAGAATGCGGTTATCCAGTTCCCGTTCAAAGCCATTCATTGCACTCAGGCCGATAATCAAAACCGCAACACCCAGAGCGATGCCAATGGTGGATATCACCGAAATCAGCGATACCATGCCACCTTTACGACGCCCGCGGCTAAAGCGCAGCGCCACTCGCAAAGAAAGAGGCGACGCCATTAGCGGCTCTCCATAATAGTCAGTTCCGGGTTCAGGTGCCCGTCACGCATTTCCAACTGGCGTGACATCCGTTTTGCCAGGTGCAAATCATGAGTCACGACCAAAAATGCGGTGCCCTGTTGCCGGTTCAGTTCTCCAAGCAGCGCGAAGATGCTGTCTGCATTACGGGCATCGAGGTTACCGGTGGGTTCATCGGCCAGCACCAGGCGTGGGTTATTTACCAGTGCACGGGCAATGGCCACACGCTGACGCTCACCGCCAGATAATTCAGATGGCCGGTGGTGGCCACGATGCTCCAGCCCAACCGCCGCGAGCATTTCACGGGCTTTCGCTTCAATTTCAGCCGGTTTACCTTTACCAATCAGCAAAGGCATTGACACATTTTCCAGCGCCGTAAAGTCGGGCAGCAGATGGTGAAACTGATAAATAAAGCCCAGTTCGCGGTTACGCAATTCCGCACGTGCTGAAGAAGACATCTTGCTCAGGGATTTACCACCAAACACCACATCACCGGATGTTGGTGTATCCAGCCCGCCCAACAAGTGCAGCAAAGTACTTTTCCCTGATCCAGAACTCCCGACAATCGCCATCATCTCGCCAGGTTCAATAGCAAAGCTCACGTTATGCAGCACATCAGTTTGTACCGCACCTTCCTGGTAGCGTTTGCACAAATTGTCGCATTGCAACAGGTTAGGATTACTCATAACGTAAAGCCTCAGCAGGTTGAGTGGCGGCAGCGCGCCAGGAAGGGTACAACGTTGATAACAGTGCAACAGCCATAGCGGCCAGCGCAATCACTGTTACCTGAACCGGGTTAATATCTACAGGAAGCGCGGCGCCATCCAGCATCGCACCAATAATTGGCATCAAAGTATTAAGCTGGCTGGCGAGCAAAACGCCAAGCCCTGCACCCGCCAGTGCACCAATCACGCCAGCTCCTGCGCCCTGGACCATGAATACCGCCATAATCTGGCCGCGGGTCAACCCCTGGGTTTGCAAAATAGCGACTTCACTCTGCTTCTCCATGACCAGTAAGCCAAGAGAGGTAATAATATTAAATGCGGCGACGGCCACAATCAGGCTCAACAACAGCCCCATCATGTTTTTCTCCATACGCACCGCCTGGAAAAGCTCGCCTTTGCGCTCACGCCAGTCATGCCAGACCATGCCTGCTGGCAATGCCTGTTGGCTCAGGGTATCCACCGCCAGCGGGTTATTCAGCCATAACCGCCACCCGGTAATGTTACCAGGGGTATAACGCATAATACGGGAAGCATCTTCGATATTAACCAGCATCTGGTAGCCATCGACTTCGCTGTTCGCCGCAAATGTCCCGATAACGGTGAACAGGCGCTGGCTTGGTATCCGCCCCATTGGGGTGAACTGGCTGGCAGATGGCACCATCAGGCGAACTTCATCGCCTGTGCGCACCCCCAACTGCCCGGCAAGCTGCTCGCCAAGAATGATGTTGTATTTCCCTGGTGCCAACTGGCTTTGTTTCACGCCCACCAGGTAGGGTGTCAGCGGGTCAGCCTGAGCGGGGTCAATGCCCAGCATTACGCCAACCGCAACATTCCGCGCACTTTGCAGAACGACATCACCGGTGGTTAACGGCGCAACCCGTTTCACCCCAGTAAGGTGCAATGCACTGGCAGGTTGTTTTGCGGGGTTAACTGACCCGGAAGACGAAGAAATGACAGCCTGAGGCATCAGGCCAAGGATATTGTTTTGCAGTTCTTTTTCGAACCCATTCATCACAGAAAGTACTGTGACAAGCGCCATCACACCCAACGTAATACCGATGGTAGAGAGCCAGGAAACAAAACGACCGAAGCGGTCTGCTGCACGGCCACGCATATAACGTAGCCCGATAAATAACGCGACAGGTTGGTACATGAAGTCCGTCTGGTTGCGGTTTTCCAAAATTTTGAGGAGTATATAAGTGAACGCCAGTCAAGTAAATGAGATATAGCCGAAGCGCTCCGGATGTCCGCCATTTTATTATTTTAGAATCAGCCAGTTAAAGAAACCGTAACCACGCATTACACCCTGTCAGTGCTCACCTTCAGGCGCAAAGCAATGCACCCACTCACAACAGTCGTCGCAACTTGGTGAGCGGCAAACCAGGTCGCCTTCCTGCTGCAGGCAGCGCTGGCGGTAGAAGAACTTTTTCCAGCGCATTTTTTTATCATTCATTACAACCAGTTGTGGAAAACAATCCTGCATCAATTCTCCCAGTTCCGCTCTGGAGTCCAGCCCCAGGTCTTCCCACAAATGGTTGAAACCCATTGCGGCACTGGCAAGCAACCAGTGCACAGGCAACGGACTTTGTGCATACCCTTTCAGCCACAAAGCCAACTGGTCGCGCTCCGCCAGGCGTGGTTGTAACAAAGTGCTAGCCAGAGAGCGCCTGGCCGCTATCTCCGCTGCCACAGGCGGTGTTTCATCACATTGCAGAGTGCGCGACAAAAGAGACCAGGCCCCGCTATCGAGGCCCATTAATTCAGGAAAATGCCCGCGCCCGCTGGCATAGTTGTCATACAGGCGTTGTAACCAGTGAATGGTTTCCGGCATCAGGCTGCCCCCTGTTCATCCAGCAAATTCCCTGCCTGGCGACGTGCCTCCCACCACCGGTTCAGCACGTCTGTTACATTCTGCCAGGCACCTTCAATACAAGGCTGAATCCCCTGCTGTTCCAGTTTCACCCAGGGGCCATAACCAATACGGGCACTGAATACGGCTTTTACGTCGCCAAGCAGCGCCAGTATTGCGGCCATGCGCACTTCAGGTGCCTGAGTACTTTCACCTTCAGCTTCACAGGAATCCGGCCCTTTGCAGTATTGCGGCATAAAGCGCTCATTAACCAGTACCACACCGGCATCAGAGAGGCTGTAGATCTGTACCCGCTGAGCATGCCCGAAATGGCAGTCAATCACATCGCCACGGGAAGTGGTTACCGCAACCAGGCAGGCTAACGGGTCATCGGAAGCACCACGGGTTGCAATACGCGCCTGGATGGCGGCACGTTTATGTACCTGATCCGGGCCCGGGCGCGCCTGTTTTTCCATTTCTGCCAACGGCAGGCTCTGGCTACGGTCTTCCCCCAACATGCCAATGGCGTCTGCGCGGCACTGTTTACAATGCGCCATTTGCGGCATCATTGGGCTACATTCGGCACGTACTGCATCCACCATCGCGCTGTCGGGTTCCGGTTGCCCGTTAAGGCCAAACACCGTGCCATGTTCAGGCCTTGCAATCAGTGGCATCACATTGTGTAACAATGCCCCCCAACCACGGACAGCCTCACTTACCCGGGCCAAATGCCGGTCATTAATGCCTGGAATCAACACGGAATTGATTTTCACCAGTATGCCTTTTTCTGTCAGCTTCCTGACGCCTTCTTCCTGCCGTGCCAGCAGGATTTCCCCGGCCTCACGGCCGCTATAGCGCTCACCGTCCACCCACAGCCAGGCGTAGATTTGTGCAGAAATATCCGGGTCGATGGCGTTAACAGTGACGGTGACATGGTCCACGCCGCTATCAATAATGCGGTCGGTCACGGACGGTAGCATCAGGCCATTCGTAGAAAGGCACTGCTTCACATCAGGTAATTGTTCGCGCAGTAGCGCAAGTGTGGAAAATGTCCGGCCAATATTGGCCAGCGGGTCGCCAGGACCGGCGATACCCACCACTGACAATTGCGGCATTACACTGGCGACTGCGACCGCTCTGGCCACAGCCTGTTCCGGTGTCAGAACTTGTGACACCACACCCGGACGGGATTCGTTACTGCAATCATATTTGCGGTTACAGTAATTGCATTGCAGATTACAGGCTGGCGCCACGGCCAGATGCATGCGGGCATACTGGTGATGTGCACTGGATGAGTAACACGGGTGATGCGCAACTTTGCTGGCCTGCAGCGCAGTGAACTGAGCACTGTTGTCTGTGCGGCAACTACGCGCGGTTTGTGATGAAGGACAAGGCGCCATAATCTCTTCCGGTTCGTGAATGATATCCCACTATTGCAAAGGCTGAACCAGTTTCTTAAAGAAATTAAAACTATTAAAAACATACAGTTAAATGGCATCCTTGCCATAAAAAATTGTCAGTATTGTCGCACAGACCTGACAATGTGCCAAAGATCACAATATTTTTCAGAAACGGTGCATGTTGATATCCATAATCTGGATACGGTAGGCCACCTGACGCGGCGTCATACCCAGCAAACGGGCGGCTTTCGCCTGAACCCAGCCCGTTTTTTCCAGCGCCGCAATTATACGCTGCCGCTCATCCAGGCTTTGATCCAGCCAGTCTTCATCAGGCACCGGGCTGGCGGTCATTTTGCTGACCAGCGGCAGTGCCTCATTGTGGTTGAACAAAATCACGTCGCGGTCTATTACACCGTTGTCACTCATCACTGCCGCACGTTCAAGGCAGTTTTCCAGTTCCCGTACATTGCCCGGCCACGCATAGTTCAGTAACAGGCGAATGGCGCCATCGGTAATACGTAATGAACGCCCCTGATGCGCGGCAATTTTATTCACCAAATGCCGTGCCAGCAGGTCGATATCGTCCTGGCGTTCCCGCAAGGGTGGAAGGGAAACCGGCATAACATTCAGGCGATAATAGAGATCCTCGCGGAAGTTCCCGGCCCGCACTTCTTCTTCCAGGTTCCGATTAGTCGCGGCGACAATACGTACATTCACTTTGAGGGTTTCGTCACCCCCCACACGCTCCATTTCCCCTTCCTGGAGGATACGCAACAATTTGGCCTGGAACGACGGGCTGCTTTCACCGATTTCATCAAGAAACAGTGTTCCGCCGTCAGCCAGTTCAAAACGCCCTTTCCGCTGACGTACGGCTCCGGTAAATGCCCCTTTCTCGTGGCCAAACAATTCGCTTTCCAGCAAGTTATCCGGCAACGCCGCGCAGTTGAATTTTACAAAGGGCGCAGCCGCTCGTGGCGATGAGTAATGAATTGCATTGGCAACCAGTTCTTTACCCGTGCCGCTCTCTCCACGTACCAGCACCATCGTATCCCAGCGCGCAACCTGCTGAATAACCTCACGAATCTGGCGCATGGTGGGGCTGCTGCCCACCATATTTTCGAAACTGAAGCCGCGTGGTGTCTGGCAATTTACTGGCTGAGACGGTTGTGGTGCGGCGGTTGTGGTTTTCGGCTGGCTGTAGTGCGTGAGCCGGACTGTTTGTGCAATCAGGCTGGCAATGGTTTCTAAAAAGCGCGTGCTGGCAGGCAGGCGTGATTCAAACAGCGCCATCGGTTGTGCCGCCAGAACACCAATCGGTTTATCTTCTCCAGGGATAGGCACGCCAATGAAAGGTAAGTCGTAATCATACAGGCTTAACCGGTCAAGAAAGCGCTGGTCATCTGCCACGCGCGGCAGCACAACGGACTGAGCAGAACTCAGAATTGTGCCAACCAGTCCCTCGCCAGGACGGTAACGAACCTGGCTACTGCTGCCGACAACATGCTGCCTGTCACAATGCAAAGCCTCTACGGTAAGAGCGCCTCGTTCATGATTGAACAGGCATATCATACCGTGTTGCATAAACGCATCGTCGTGCAGGATACGTAAAACTGCCTGCAGAGTATCGCTGACACTGTTGCAGCGGCCGAGTTCAAGGCTGATACGCTGAACTGCGGTGAATTGTTGCGACAGATCAAAACGCCAAACGACATTGCCCGTATCCGGGGACTGGGTCATTTTGTACCTCCTGTCGGAGCTGCCGGCAACGGCAGCCTGATAGTTAAGCAACTTCCGCCTTCGGGGTCGGATGTCAGGTCAATAGCCCCCTGGTGATTGGCAACCAGGGTTTGCATCAGGCGCAGTTCCATGCCCTGCCCCGGGCCGGTTGCTGTCGTCTGATTGTGGCTATATCGCGCCCGATGGACGGGAATATTGTCAGTAAGGTAGAGAGTCAGCCAGCGCTCATCACGGCTGCCAATTATTTGCATTTCCAGTTGAAAAGGTTGTAATTCCTGTACCAGGACCAGTGCTCGGTCCAGCCACAGGCTCAGGACAGCCAGCACCTGAATTCGGTGCCCGAAGGCCTGTATCGCACTGTCTTCGATTGAGACATTCAGCGTATGGCAAGGTTGAAATCGGGTATGGTAAAGCGCAGAAAGATCGGCCAGTAGCGGCTTAAGAGGCCACCATCCTGGTGGTTCATTATCTAATTCCGGGCGGCATGCCTGCAGGCGGCTGACAGCGGCTTCGCCCTCACGCCAGGCAGATTCCAGCGCCATATTGCCATGCTCATCGCCATTTAACCGGCGGGCAGCGGCCAGCATATTGATTGGGCAGTTAAGTTGCACCAGGGCTGCATCGACTGATTCGCGAATCGCCGCAAGTAATTTCCCGTAAGTTAACTGCTGTTTCAGGCGGTCAAGACGCCCCTGTTGCTGCTGTTGATGCTGCTCGGTGCAGTCGCTCACCAGTACCAGTGTGCGGGGCTGTGCGTTATCGGTAAAATAGCGGCTCGCTTCTTCACTTACCCCGGGTAAAGGCCAGTAGCTCAGGTTGAACCAGCGCCGTTTCCCCCGCACAATAAGCGGCAGAATCTTGCCTTCCTGCTGGCGGGCTTCATTATGCTGGTAGCCAAGCAAAGACAGGGCTTCCATACCACCGCAATCCGCACACAGCGTTTTATAAGCAAGGTTGTCCATTACTACCTTGCCTTCTCCATCAGTCACAACCACGGCTGCCGGAATATTATTCAGCACGGCGGTAATTAAGGTCATATGGTTGCGCAGGCGTTGCTGCAGCGCATAGTTGTCGCTGATGTCTTTCTGCATCGCCAGAAAATAATCAACTTTCCCGCTGCCACCGAAAATGGGCGTGATATCGACTTCACCTAAATAAAGGCTGCCATCACACCGCTGGTTAATCAGCTGCCCGCGCCAGGGAATGCCCTGAGTAAGGTGGTGCCACATTTCGTCATACACAGTGCGTGGTGTTTGCCTGCTTGCCAGAATGCGATGGTTTTGCCCAATGAGTTGCGAGGCGGTATAACCCGTTAACTGGCAAAATGCATTGTTACAATAGACAATACGCGCGTCGGCATCAGTAAGAGAGATTGCCACAGCGGATTGTGCCACCAGCGCGGTGAACAGTGCATTTTGCTGGTGTAGCAACGTATCGGCGATTTCGCTCTGTGGATAAACATCCGATACGAACGATAACGTATCACTCATCCTCTCCCCCTTATTCACTACCTGGTGTCACGTTTGCGACAATGTTTGGTGCGTAAAGCCAACAAAATTGGTTACGGATAACACATGCGAAAAGCGTGCAATCTGGCGGGGAATAGACCTGGTATATGCATGGGTATTGACGTAGCGCAAATTTTGGCCGCTTTTTCATCGCCAGGCTGTGATCCACTGGGTTGTTTGCTCACTGTTTTGCCTGCCACTCCTGCTATTCCGATCACTTTTAGTGCATTTTTGCGCCAGTTTTGTGCACCTGAAACTCTGGCACGTTGTTCGCACTATCAGGTGAAAATCATGGCGTCAGATTCCTGGCGCTGCGCCCACCTGAGGAGTCTGTTATGGCAAATGTCGGCATTTTTTTTGGTTCTGATACGGGGAAAACCCGCAAGATTGCGAAGTTGATTCATAAAAAGCTGGGAGACGCGGCAGATACCCCCGTAAACATCAACCGGACATCGCTGGAGGCATTCTTGTCTTACCCGGTGTTAATGCTGGGAACGCCTACATTAGGTGACGGGCAGTTACCGGGTATTGAGTCTGGTTGTGAGTCCGAGTCCTGGCTGGAGTTCCTGGATTCATTGCAGGGTGTGGACTTAAGTGGCAAACACATTGCCTTATTTGGTCTGGGTGACCAGGTGGCTTACCCGGATAACTTTGTCAGTGCACTGAAACCCTTGTATGACGTACTGAGCGCATGTGGCGCGAAACTGATTGGTGACTGGCCAAATGAAGGCTACAGCTTTAACCATTCTGCTGCATTAATTGGTGAAAAATTCGTGGGCCTGGTTCTCGATCAGGATAACCAGTATGACCTGAGTGAAGAACGCCTGGATAGCTGGCTGGAACAAATTACCCCACTGTTTGCCTGAAATGTACAACTCTCTGCCTGCTGGCAGAGAGTACTCAGTGTGCTGCCGGTAACGTTAACAGGCTGGACAGCCACTGCTGCTGGTAACGTTTTCTTGCCTGCTCAGTTAACCAGGCGCGCGATTTTTCCAGCGCCACCGCTTCATCCAGCGCTTCAGCAGGGCGAATGTCCTCACACAGCAAAAGATGCAACCCCAGCACTGTTTCCACCACCTCACTCAACTGGCCTTTTTCAAGGGAAAACAGGCAACTGTCGAGCTCCGGGTACAACAACCCCGGGCTTATCCAGCCCAGTAATCCACCTTCCATTGCACTGGGGCAATGGGAAAAGCGCAACGCCTGGTCGGCAAAGCAGCCCGGGGATTCAGTAACAGCCTGAACAATTGCGGCAATTTGCGCGCGTTCCGGGGCCCTGTCCTCATCGTTGTCACAAGTCAGGAGAATATGCCGTGCTTTTCTCTGGGCCGGGCGGCAAAAACGTGCTGCATTCGCCTGGTACCAGGCAACCACTTCCTGGTCATCGGGCGGCGGAGCCTTGCGGGCAACCCGGTTCATCACCGAAGTTACATGCGCCTGATGGACAGCAACCGCCTGCTGTTCGTCATGAGTAAACCCATGTGTATCCATAAAACCGGCCTGTTCTTTGCGCACCAGCGCCGCCAGTTGCCCCACTGTATTATCGGCCGGGTAATGACGGCAAATTGCCAGTTCCAGAGCCATTTGCCGGGTAAGCTGTGCCTGAAAAGCGCTCTGTTCAGCAACAGGGATTTCTTCAGGCAGGCATTGCCAGTGGCGTTTGGCCAGTTGCAGTGCAGCAAAGCGTTGCCAGGGCAGTTGAGCTGTATTCATCCGGCCTCCACCTGGCGCAGTAACCGGGCGGGCACTTGCAAAAAACGGTCGCCAAACTGAACAGTAAAGCTTTCGCCCTGCAAGCCTTGCCCGGTGGCTGTTATCTTGCCAACCGCGCCGGGTGCCGCAACAACCTGCCCTTTCAGGGTCAGTGTCGCGTTGACTTCAACCTGGTCGCCGTACTGGAATAACCCGGCGTCCCAAAAAACTTCTGCGGCGATAAGTTCACTTTCACGGCACCCTACCACCCGGCCTTCAGAGGGAAAATGCACCTGGTAGACAATATGTTCTTGCAGGTACACACCCCATTCCCTCACATAGCCAATACTGCCCCGGCGCACTAGTTGATCACCTTTTTGCAGGCCAGGATAAGTACCGTCATTACGTACCGTGCGCACCACGCGGACTTCATCACCAAAGGAAAACCGTGGTTTATTCATAAGATGCCTCTTGATCCTCGCAGACCGCAAGATAGCTTTCATTGAGCAAACGGCGGGCCAGTTGCCAACCCGGGTCAGTGTCACTTTCCAGGCTGTTACGCAATGGAACTGCGTCCTGCAGGCGCTGGCGAAACTCGCGCAGGATTAGTACCGATGCACGCTGTAAGCGTTCAGGTTCGCAGGGCACCTCGAAGAAGGAGAAAAAGCTTTCCAGCGAATCCAGCGCATTAACGCCAGGTAATTGATAAAACCACTCCATCATTGCCCCCTTAACCAGAGCAGGCCAGGTCACCCGGGCAGGTTTGTTGGTACATCTGTAACAACTCCAAATCACCCGGGTTGCGTTTCAGGCGCTCAGCAAACCCCTGTACTGCACGCAGTAATGAGTCACATTGTTGTTCGCTCAATATGTATCCCATGCGGGCGAAGACACCGCTTACCGCCTGATGCCCGGAATGTTTGCCCAGCACCAGGTTATATTCCCGCCCCAGGATCGCCGGGTCTATTCCCTGGTAGCTTTGTTTATGGCGCAGTAACGCCGCCACATGCAGGCCCGATTCATGGGTAAAGACCTGGCCCCCCACCAGCGGTTGCTGGGCATCAATTGACCTGCCCGCGGCACTCGCCACCAGTTGGCACAAGTCGTACAGGTGTGTCAGGTCAACACCACTGCTGGCGCCAAGGCAGGTCATCAGTGACACCACCACACTTTCTAAGGCGGCGTTTCCTGCCCGCTCACCTAACCCAAGCACGGTGGTATTGACATGGGTTGCTCCGGCGCGCACCGCAGCGAGCGTATTGGCAGTTGCCAGGCCCAGGTCATTATGGGCATGCATTTCCAGTTGGCCAGGCCAGTGAGACCGCAAGGTGGAAATGCGGTTCCAGGTACTGAAGGGATCCATAATTCCCAGCGTGTCGGCAAACCTCAGGCGCTGTGCCCCGGCCTCACCAGCCAGTTCGGCAATACGTTGCAGTTCATCATCAGTGGCCCTTGATGCGTCTTCACACCCGACACACACCTGCATGCCCTGCTCACGAGCCAGCATAATCAGCTTTTTCAGGCGCGCGGCAACATCGGACCAGGGCTGGTGCAGCTTGTATGACATCAAAAAACCGGAAGACGGAATGGAGATGTCCACCCAGTTCATACCCAGTTCAGCACTCGCCAGAATTTCCGGGGCATTCATTCGACACCAGGTCATCATCACCGTGTCTGGTAAGTGCTCGCGCAGTTCGCGAATGCGCCGGCACTCTTCTTCGCCCATCGCTGGCGTGCCTACTTCCAGTTCTTTTACCCCGGCCATCACCAGTGCCCGGGCGATGGCTAACTTTTCATTAGCCAAAAACGCAACGCCCGGGCTCTGCTCGCCATCCCGCAATGTTGTATCGTTAATCACCACATCCATCGCAGACCTGCCTTAACCGTAAGTCGGCAAAAAGTCCTGAGTAATCGCCGCCTCTGGCTTACCTTCCTGCCAGTAAGGCGACAGTGTACGCAACCGGGAAACAATCGCCGGGAGTTGCTCAATGACGTAATCAATCTCTTTCTCGCGGGTGTAACGTGACAGAGAAAAGCGAATACTGCCGTGGGCCGCAGTGTAGGGAATCGACATTGCCCGCATCACATGGGAAGGCTCCAGTGACCCGGAGGTACAGGCGCTGCCACTTGATGCCGCAATCCCCACCTGGTTCATCAACAGTAAAATGGCTTCCCCCTCGATAAACTCAAACGCGATATTCAGTGTATTGGGGGTTCTTGGCTGGCCCTGGCCCATCACCAGTGCATGAGGAATTTGCGCCACCAGGCCTTGTTCCAGGCGCGAGCGCAGAGCCTCAATGCCACTTTGCATCATGGGCATATGAATATCTGCCAGCTCACTGGCCGCGCCCATTCCCACAATACCGGCGATATTTTCGGTGCCAGCCCGGCGACCACGCTCCTGGTGCCCACCACGCAGGAAGGGGCGGAAACGTGTATTGCGGCGGATATACAGCGCACCAATGCCTTTTGGCCCGTGGAATTTGTGGCCGGAGCAGGAAAGCATATCAATGGTGGTATTCGCCAGCGATATTGGGCATTTCCCAACAAACTGCACTGCATCACAGTGAAAGAGGATGCCCTGCTCATGGGCCATCTCCGCCATTTCTGGCACAGGGAAAACCACGCCAGTTTCATTGTTGGCCCACATCACAGTGACCAGCGCGACATTGGGGTTTAGCAGAGCGCGGTACTGCTCCAGATCCAACGCCCCTTGCTCATTGACGGCCAGGCGATGAATGGTATACCCCATGCGTTCAAGGTTTTCGCAAACCGCGAGCGTCGCAGGGTGTTCCACCGCCGTCGTAATTATCTCTTTTTTCTCAGGCGCCAGGGTCACCGCCGAATGGATAGCGGTAGATGTCGCTTCCGTGGCACAAGAAGTAAACACAATTTCACTTTCATAGCTTGCGCCTAATAACGCAGCCAGCTGTGCCCTTGCCCGGGCCAGTGCCACGCGTCCCGGCCCGCCGAAGTCATGAATAGAGGACGGGTTACCATAATGCTCAGTGAGATAAGGCATCATTGCTTCGAGCACCATCGGGTCAAGACGCGTAGTTGCATTATTATCAAGATAAACAGGTTTCATTCCGACTTCCTCTCTCAGTCAATAAACACTCAGGCAGCAATCACTTCCATGTAACAACCCATCCGTTCAACCAACTTCTGCTGAAGCCAGCTCAGTGTCATATCGGTCATCATGCAGCCACTACAACTGCCGCTCAGGCAGACACGCACCTGGCTCCCTTCCACACTGACCAGTGACATATCGCCACCGTCCGCCTGGATATAAGGCCGTAATTCTGCAACGGTATCGGCTACTGTCTGCCAGGCCGGGTCATTCTCTGCTGCAACAGGTACCGCTATCTGGGTTGCAACCGCCGGGGCTTCTTTAAGAATTTGTTCGAGTGCCAGTTCAATTTTTTCATGGCACGCTGTGCATCCCCCACCCGCCTTGGTGTAATTGATAACTTCCTGCAAAGTGGTCAGCCCGTTGGCAAGCACCGCCCGGCGAATCTGGCCTTCATCAACCGCGAAACATTTGCAGATAAGCGCACCTTCTTCGTGGTCATCTTCAAGGGTTTCACCGTTATACTGGGCAATAGCGGCTCGCAATGCCTCCTGGCCCATAACCGAGCAGTGCATTTTTTCCGGTGGCAGGCCATCGAGATAGTCGGCAATTTGTTGGTTGGTTAGTTGCCCGGCTTCCTCCAGCGTATGGCCGATAATCAGTTCCGTCAGTGCGGAAGATGACGCGATGGCACTCCCACAGCCAAAGGTCTGAAACCCGGCATCAAGAATCACCCGGGTTTCAGGGTCAACCCGCAGCATCAGCCGTAATGCATCACCACAACTCAGTGAGCCTACATCGCCCACTGCGTTGGCATCCGCCACCACTTTGGCATTGCGCGGGTTAAAAAAATGGTCTTTCACTTTTTCTGAGTAATTCCACATAGCCTGGCTCCCAATAGGGGGAGTAACCCCCGTTGTTGTCGTGTCGCCTGCTGTGTTTTGTCAGCCTGCGCTTTAGGTATCAGCAAATGCGATGCCACCTAAAAACTCTTTTTAAAACAATGCGAAATATAAAAACTGTCAGGTTTGCAAATTCGCAATGTGGGCATTTATGTCGGGTTTGTCACAGAAATGACATCAACTTACTGGCTGGCGTCTTCTTCCCAGTGTGTTTCCTGAAGCAGCCTGTCAAAACGGTCTGGCTCACGCTGGCGGCGCTGGGTGCGTTGTTCGTTTTCCGCCCAGCACGCCTGGATCTGTTCCAGCAACTGTGCAATCGGGGTTCCCTGGCTGACACGCACCGCTCTCACGCCCACCTGTAGTAACTGGCGAAACACCACATCACCAATTGCCACACAGTAGAGCGATACACAGTCTTCGAGAGCCTCAATACGGCTGTTGAGCTTTTGCTCCTGGTGGCCGCATACCACTGTAAAATCGACCACTTTCAGCAGTGTCACCTGGTCTTCGCGCACGCCGTACACCACCAGCCGGGGCGTGGCACCAAAATGTTGGTCAACATGGTGATAATCTGAACTGGCGAATGCCACACGCATTGACCAGTCGCTGGTGCACACAGTGCGAAAATTACGGTTAACAGGATGCATGGACCTGCTCCTTATCGGCTGCGCCGGCAAATTGTTGTTTCAGAGGAGAGCGCCATACTGGCGTGTGGTGATGGCGTTCCTGCATCAGATTCGCCAGTTCAAACAGCGTGTCACGGATACCGGCATAGCCCTGGCGCATACGCCGGAAAGTGCCTATCTGGTCATAGATGGGGAAGCCGGCACGAATCAGCGGGATCTTCATGTGATTTGCCAGGTCTGCCCCGTGGGAGTTACACACCAGTAAATCAACCGGTGATGCCTCCAGCATGTGTGCCATATCTTCCAGGTCACCAATTTTGACCTGGTCTACCGGCAGCGTTGCCAGGCCCTGCTGGTTAGTGGCTGCAATCACCGGGCCGGGTACCATGCCCTGGCTGACAGCAAAATCACACCATGCAGACAGCACGTCACTTTCACCTGCCAGCGCAATATGCCGGCCCTGAAGCCATAAGTGGCAGTCAATCATGGCATCCTGCAACTGCCCGCGCTGGCGGGTTATCCATTCAGGTACATCATGCCCGGCAATCTGGTGTAAGTAGCTGATAAACTTATCGACTTGTGCCAGTGTCATTAAGTGAGGCAGAGCCAGCACGTCACCGCGGCTGCGTTGTTGTATCAGGCTGGCAGCGCGGCTTAATGAGCCCCCAATGACGATAGTGCCCATGCTCTGCCCCATTTGTTCAATCGCCCGCAGTGGCGTTCCCCCCTGGCTGACCGGGGTGAAATCGCCGGTCGCCAGGTGGCCGTCCATCGACATTGACAAATCTGGCAGGATCACAGGTTGCAGGCCAAACGCCTCCACATAGGTGCGAATAAGCTCGATATCACCGGGGGTGGTGCTGTGGCTCAGTAAAATATTTACCCGTTTATTACGTTGGCGGGGTTGCGGCTCAGCAGGCACCCACTGAGTGATAACCTGCTCCACCAGCGCACTAAACCCATTTTCCAGCGAGCCATAAAAATCCGGCGTATTGACTGTCAACAATGCGACAGACTTAAAGCGCGTTTCCGTTGCCCGAAATTGCCCAATTGCCCGAGATAAATCAGCCCCCTGCGCTTCGGACAACCCGGTACTTATCAGCACAATCATGCCGGGGGAGTGTTTGCCGCATAATGTCGTCAGTGCCGTTACGATATTGTCGTCAGAGCCCATCACGGTAGTCGTGGGATCCATGGCGGTTGACTGAATGGGAACCGGCTCGCGAAAGTGCTGTATAAAAAAGACTTTGGCAAATGAGCTGCACCCCTGTGCGCCGTGAACCAGCGGCATCGAATGCTCCAGCCCCAGGCTTGCCAGAATAGCGCCGAGAGGTTGCCCACTTTTAATTGGGCTGGTTGCCAGCGGTTTTTGATTACGAATTACGGTTGCCATAACACAGCCTTAGCCCAGCCAGGGCGCACGTTGATGGGATTGTGCCCAGACAGGGCTTTCCAGCGTCAGGCACAACGATTGTGCCATTGCCACCAGGCCGGTATAACCGGCATAGGCATGTTCACGCTCCTGGTTGATATCCAGAAACGGCAGGCGGGCTTTCCATGCGGTATACATGTTGCGCCCACCCGCAATCATCATGTCGGCGTTGTAGCGGTACACCACATCCAGCAAAGTGCGGGCATTCCCTTCTTCGAGCATGATGGCGTCTTCCCCCATCAACTCGCGGATCCGTTGCTTATCTTCTTCGGTTGATTTCCGGGTGCCGGTTGCCACTACCTGCATTCCCAAATCCTGGAGTGCCGAAACAATTGACCAGGACTTCACACCGCCGGTGTAAAGCAGCACTTTGCGGCCAGCCAGGCGTGCACGATAAGGTTGTAATGCCTGTTCAACCCAGGCTTCTTCGCGGGCAATAACTGCTTCGGTGCGCGTTAGCAAATCGTCATCGTTGAGCAGTGCCGCCAGTTTGAGTAAGGAATCCCGCATTGCGCGGATCCCATAAAAACTGCCTTCAAACCAGGGTGTCTGGTAACGCTCCTGCAACTGGCGGGCTACGTTAATCAATGCCCGGGAACAAACCAGCATGTTCGCCTGCGCACGGTGCATGGTCTGAATTTCCTGGAAACGGCCATCGCCGGAAAGGCTGGCAAGCACACGAATGCCCAGTTCATCCAGCAAGGGTTGTACCTGCCAAAACTCACCGGCAATATTAAACTCGCCAATCAGGCCAATATCATGGCGATGTTCCGGTGCAACCGGGCTGCCCTCAGGCCAGGGAGCAGGTTCACGCTGGCCTATCACTTTTTTCACCAGCACTTCGCCGGCAATACGGTTACCCAGGTTTTTGTTGCCGTAAAAACCGGCCGCATCGACGCACACCACAGGTGTTCCGGTATCCTGCTCTGCAGCCCGGCATACCGCTTCTATGTCATCGCCTTCCATTGCCGGTACACAGGTGTTGTAAATAAATACTGCCGCGGGGTGGTAATGCTGCACAATGTGCCGAACGGCGTGGAACAAGCGGCGTTCTCCGCGACCCATGATGACATCCTGCTCGCTCAGGTCGGTGGTGAACCCCAGGCGGTTAATCTCCGGCCCGGAACTCTGGCTACCACGGTTATCCCATGAACTGCCTGCACAGCCGATTGGCCCGTGAACAAGATGCGCAACATCCGCAAGAGGTAAGAGTGTGATTTGGGCGCCATCAAAAGCGCAACCGCCAACAGTCGCACCGGGCTTGGGTGCGCTGCATCCCATTTTCTGCTTGTGATTATGTTCACAGGCAGGTTCATCAAGTAATGCCAGTATTTCATTACCTTTCATTGCAGTCTCACCTTGTTGTTGGCCCAGTAACAAGTAAGGTGCAAGAGTTATTCCATAATCAATCTATTGATTTTTAAGGTTTTAATTTTGTAGGTTTTATAACAAAAGGAATGGACATCACAAAAAAATGGCGACAGTGTCTGTCGCCGAAGTGTGTGAATCACGTACTACTTGTGGTGCACCTGGCGGTGACACCCTGCGGTTGTTAGCCGCTTATCCATTGCTGCTCGCAATGTTTTTTTGCCGAACTTAATGAATTGTTGCCGATATCAAAAAACACGTTGCTCCAGCGGGTTATCCCGGCCGAGGCGGCGTGCCAGCCAGGGTGGAAGGCTGGTGGTCAGCATTTGCAGCACACTCTGGCATTGATCCTCTATCGTTGTTCCGGCTGTCACTTTCATGGGGTGAATATTATAGCGAATCAGCCTTGCCGCAGCCGGCCCGCCTATTGCTTCACAAAACAACAACTGGCAGTCGTCCACCAGCCGTGCCCGGGTCTCGTTATCTTCCTGGTCAGCAACTACCGCGAAACGGCGCAACCCGGTTAACCAGTAACCGTCTTCATCGAAGCCATAGATAAAGAACAACCGGCACTGGCCAAAGTGACCATCAATGTTGAGACCATCCTGAGAGGCAAATGCCGCCTGAATTTGCGCTGGCCGGTGAGTGGGCGGCACAACACTTAAATGCTCAGGCAATTCACCGTGCAGGCAGGCCGAAACCTGTTGCCAGCGGGCAAATGTCATGCAGTCGGCATCACCAGGGTAGGAGGCTTCCAGTTGCGAAATGGACAGACCTTCCAGCCAGCTTAACGAGGGCGATGGCGCTTTATCGCCGCCCAGCCAGCTAATCACCTGCTTAGGGGGAAGCTCTGGCAGCACCTGAATCAGTGCAAACAGACGCCAGAACAGTTCATCATCACTGGACATTGTCTTGCTCCTGTTATAACGCAGCACGTGTGGCCCGAAGTGAAACAGGGAAAACGGGTCTGGGTACCTGCGGGTGGACGTGATATGCCCGGCCGCCTTCCAGCTCAATCCGGCCGCCCCAGTTGTCATGCTGATCAAACTCGACCGCAGTCACTTTGGCTTCCAGATCAAGTTTTGCTATGTAGCAATACAGCGCCTGATCGCGCTGACGAAAAATCACCATTGGCACAGGGCATCCTCCTCATTATTAGACCCGACAAAGTATCGGGTCTTTGATCAGCGACATAAACCGTTAACGAATCAGGTCAAAGTTGTAGTCAGTTTTGCCGAGTTTCATGGTATCCCTGTCGAGTTTTTCGAGGACGGCGTTGACCAGGGTTGTCAGGATGGTCATGGCGCCTTCGTAGCCCCAGGTTGCCTGGCGGTGTAAATGATGGCGGTCAAACAACGGGAAGCCCAGGCGAATCAGTGGCACTTCAAACTGCTCACCTTTTGCCAGTGTGTCGCGCTGAATAAACTTGCCGTAGGAGTTACCAATCATAAAGTCAGGCTTGTTGGTGAACATCAATGAGCGGAAATGCCACAAGTCGCAGTTGATATACACTTCAGCTTCCTGCCCGTACGGGGAATCTGCCAGCATTTTTTTCATGGCTTTCATCCAGCGCTTGTTGCCGTTGTGGCACAACACGGTGGTAGGTTCACAGCCAAGTTCCAGTAAAAACTGCGTCATCCCCATCAGGAAATCCGGGTCGCCATACAGTGCGAAGCGTTTGCCATGCAACCAGGTGTGGGAGTCAATCATCATATCGACTAACCGGCCACGTTCCTGAGTCAGGCTGTCGGCAATGGGCTTCCCGGTCAGTGAACTGATGGTCATCAGCAGTTTGTCTGTCGCATCAAGGCCAATAGGAACCGCGACATCCGTTGCAGGCTGGTTCCACAACTCCTGAACCACTTTTTTGGTTTTAGTCAGGTGCCAGGGTTGCAACAGCAGGGTGTCGATAGCATCGCCTGCTTCACGCATTTCCTGTTGACTGGTGCCGCCCGCGTACATGCGGTAGTGGCCATCTGCCGGGGTATCCAGCACTTCAGACGGGTCTGACAAAATGCTGCAGGCGACACCCATTTGCGCCATCATGCGTTTAATAACCCGGTAGTTACCCAGATAGGTTTCAAAACCGGTTACCACATTCAGTTTTTGGCGAGTGCCTGGCGCTGCAGGTTTATTCGGGTCCGCCAGCGTTTTTGCAACACCCTCAAACATGTTGTCCCAGCCCGTCACATGGCTACCGATAAAGCTCGGCGTATGGGCAAATGGAATGGGCATATCTTCAGGAACATGGCCGTCTTTTTTCGCGTTACCGATAAACGCGTGGAGGTCATCACCGATAACTTCCGCCATACAGGTCGTTGATACGGCTATCATCTCTGGTTTGTACAATGCAGCCGCATTTTCCAATCCGCTGTTCATGTTGTTATTGCCACCAAACACCGCTGCATCTTCGGTCATCGAATCCGATACACAGGCAATGGGTTCTTTAAAATGGCGGCTAAAGTAGGTCCGGAAATATGCCACGCAGCCCTGCGAACCATGCACATAAGGCAAGGTATTGCTAAAACCCAGGGAACACAGCACTGCACCTAATGGCTGGCAGGCTTTGGCCGGGTCAACGGTCAGGGCTTCGCGTTTGAAATTAAGATCCTGGTATTCCTGAGTGGTAGTCCACTCAAAGACTTCCTGGACACGTTTTGGGTCATGGCCTTCTTCGAGGGCCCGTTTGCTCCGGAACAAATCTTGGTATTCATCCTGCTCAAACAAGGGGTAGCAGGGCTGAATGTTATCAGCAGATTGACTCATTTTTTTCGCTCCTCCCGCGCCACAAATCTGTGAACTGACGGGTCATCAGGATAATTCAGGCGGTTTTTAACCAGGGTGCCGTCAGGGCGCTCCAGCTCGGATTATTCAGGGTCATGTCCATGTCACGGGCGAAAATGGCAAAGCCGTCATAGCCGTGATACGGGCCGGAGTAATCCCACGAGTGCATTTGGCGGAAAGGCACACCCATTTTCTGGAAAATGTATTTTTCTTTGATACCAGCAGCAACCAGGTCAGGCTTGAGCGCTTTCACGAACTCTTCCAGCTCGTAACTACTCGCATCATCAAACAGCAATGTGCCAGTTTTCAGCTCCGGTAATGTGCGGTCGTAGTCATCGTTGTGGGCAAATTCGAACCCGGCACCAATGATTTCCATACCCAGATCTTCATAAGCCCCAATCACATGGCGGGAACGCAAACCACCGATATAGAGCAACACCTTAAGCCCTTCCAGCCGTGGCCGGTATTTGGCAATAATGGTGTCTGCCATCACCTGATGACGGGCAATCACCTCTTCCGCTTTTTGCTGGATAGTTTCGTCAAACTGAGCAGCAATCTTGCGCAATGATTCAGCGATTTTGGTCGGGCCAAAGAAGTTATATTCCATCCACGGAATGTTGTTCTGCTCTTCCATATGGCGTGCGATGTAGTTCATGGAGCGGTAGCAGTGCACGAGGTTAAGTTTCACCCGTGGCGTGTTTTCCATTTCAATCAATGTGCCATCACCTGACCACTGAGCGACAACCCGCAGGCCAATTTCTTCAAGCAAAATACGTGACGACCAGGCATCCCCACCAATGTTGTAATCGCCAATAATCGCGATATCGTAAGGCGTGGATTCAAACGGCTGGTCTTTGCGATTATCCAGGATCCAGTCACGGATGACGTCGTTCGCAATATGGTGCCCCAAAGACTGAGATACCCCACGGAACCCTTCGCACCGCACCGGGATGACCGGTTTGCCAATTTTTTTGCGGCTGGCATTGGCTACGGCTTCAATATTGTCGCCAATTAACCCCACCGGGCATTCAGACTGAATACTGATACCTTTGGTCAGCGGGAACAGCATTTCGATTTCGTCGATGACTTTATCGAGTTTTTTATCCCCACCGAACACAATGTCGCGCTCTTGAAAATCGGTGGTGAAGTTCACTGTCCCAAAGCTGTCGATACCGCTCATACCGGTGTAGTAGTTACGGCGCCCGGCACGGGAATACTGCCCGCAACCAACTGGCCCATGAGAAATGTGCGCCATATCTTTGATTGGCCCAAAGACTACACCCTTGGAACCTGCGTAAGAGCAGCCGCGCACCGTCATTACGCCTGGCTGGGATTTACGGTTAGAAATAATACACTTGCCAACCGACTCCATTTCCTGGTCGGTGGACATAATGTGTTTTCGGCGTTCTTTACGCGTTTTTTCGGGGAAGACTTCCAGGACTTCCTCGACAATCGCCTGATGTTGCTCTGTCAGTGTACTTGACATGTTCTACTCCTCATCTCCGCGGCTGCAGACCCTACACAGCCTGCGCCGCAGGTGAAATGGACTCAGGCTGCGTTTTCTTCAGCTGCCGTTTTCCCAATAATGCTGGTGTCTTCTTCTTCCAGCACGCCGAATTCCATCAACAACTCTTCCAGTTCATCCATCGTTACCGGAGTCGGAACCACTTTCATGGTGTTATTGATGATTTTGCTTGCCAGTGCGCGGTATTCATTGGCCTGGCTGCAGGTTGGGTCGTATTCAATAACGGTCATACGGCGGATTTCCGCACGCTGAACAATATTGTCGCGTGGTACGAAGTGAATCATCTGGGTGCCCAGCTTTTCGGCCAGAGCCATGATCAGCTCGTCTTCACGGTCTGTCTGGCGGGAGTTACAAATCAGCCCGCCCAGGCGCACTTTCCCGGATTTTGCGTATTTCACAATGCCGCGGGAAATATTGTTGGCGGCATACATCGCCATCATTTCGCCAGAGCAAACAATGTAGATTTCCTGTGCTTTGTTTTCGCGAATTGGCATGGCGAACCCGCCGCATACTACGTCGCCCAGTACGTCGTAGAACACAAAGTCCAGGTCGTCTTCATAAGCGCCTTCCTCTTCAAGGAAGTTAATGGCTGTAATAACACCACGGCCAGCACAACCCACACCCGGTTCCGGACCACCTGATTCAGCACAACGGACGTTGCCGTAACCAATTTGCAGGACATCTTCCAGTTCCAGGTCTTCTACAGAGCCCACTTCAGCCGCCATTTCCATAATGGTGTTCTGTGCTTTTGCATGCAGAATAAGGCGAGTTGAGTCTGCTTTTGGGTCGCAGCCCACAATCATCACCTTTTTGCCCAGTTCAGCCAGGGCAGCAACCAGGTTCTGAGTTGTGGTGGATTTACCAATCCCACCTTTGCCATAAATTGCACATTGACGCATTGCCATAATCATTTCTCCTGTGAGTGATGTGTTACCACTCCTATAAGTGCAGAGAATGTACCAGCGTGAACAAAAACATCTATCTTTATGATTTTTAAATATTTTTAATGTACGCTTTTGTCATATCCGCGCAGCAGACAAGACAAACTCCGAACCAATTGTCGGGTATGTTGTGGTAAATAAGACAAAGTGGACAGCGCGCACAATCCCACTGGCACAATGTGATCCCGGTTGGAAAAATACGTGGTAATAGAGAAGAGAAAGTAAACGAGTGAGCCAGCAAGGTTTGCCCGGCTCCACAGTGACCTGAGCGGATTAAACCAGGAACAATACGCTACAACCCGAAAGACAAACCCCACAGATTGTTCACAGCGCGACAGGTTGTCGCCTGTTGTGTCTTGTTTCGCCCAAACTTGCCATAACAATTTTGTTACCCGGCAAAACAAAATATTCTTATCTAACTGATAAATATTAAATTTAAAACCATACATCAGGATGGCACAGACCATGCTTTCTGGGTTGATAGCGGAATTTACCCGCCTTTGACATCAGACCTCAGCGGTCTGGTAACTGTCTCGCAAGAGGATGATGATATGGCGCAGAAAATGAAGACGATGGATGGTAACGCCGCCGCCGCCTGGATTTCTTATGCATTTAGCGATGTCGCAGCAATTTACCCCATCACGCCGTCCACCCCGATGGCGGAAAACGTAGATGAATGGGCAGCTAAAGGGCAAAAAAACCTGTTTGGCCAGCCTGTTCGCCTGGTGGAAATGCAATCTGAAAGTGGTGCAGCCGGCGCCGTACATGGCGCATTGCAGGCGGGTGCCTTAACCAGCACCTACACCGCTTCCCAGGGGTTGTTATTAATGATCCCTAATTTGTACAAAATTGCCGGTGAACTGTTGCCCGGTGTATTTCATGTCAGCGCCCGCGCCCTGGCTACCCACGCACTGAACATCTTCGGCGACCACCAGGATGTAATGGCTGTGCGCCAGACCGGGTGCGCAATGCTGGCTGAAAGCAGCGTCCAGGAAGTTATGGACTTGTCTGCTGTCGCACATCTTGCCGCAATTAAAGGCCGGGTTCCCTTTATTAACTTCTTTGATGGTTTTCGGACTTCCCACGAAATCCAAAAAATTGAGGTGCTGGAGCACAGCCAGTTGGAGCCGTTACTGGACCGTGACGCGGTGAACCAGTTCCGCCGCAATGCGCTGCACCCTGACCACCCGGTGGTACGCGGAACCGCACAAAATCCGGATATCTATTTTCAGGGCCGGGAAGCGGCTAACCCCTTCTATTTTGCTTTGCCGCAGTTGGTTGAGGACTACATGCGGCAAATCAGCGCCATTACCGGCCGTGACTACCGTTTATTTAATTATTACGGTGCGCCAGACGCGGAAGATGTCGTGATTGCAATGGGGTCGGTGTGTGAAACGCTCAAAGAAACGGTGGATTACCTTAATCAACAAGGCCACAAAACCGGTTTCCTGAATGTACACCTTTACCGGCCATTCTCAGTCAGCCATTTTCTGGCAGAGTTACCGGCAAGTGTTAAACGGATTGCCGTGCTCGACCGCACCAAAGAGCCGGGCGCGCCCTGCGAACCACTGTGCCTGGATGTACGTAATGCATTCTACGCCCAGGAAAAACGCCCACTGATAATCGGTGGGCGTTACGGCCTGGGAGGCAAAGATATTATTCCTGCCCACCTGGTCTCTGTGTTTTTAAATCTGCAGCGCCGTATCCCGCAGGATAACTTCTCGGTGGGTATCGATGACGATGTAACCGGCATGTCTCTGCCTGTACCTCCTGCCATGCCTCGCCTGGCATCCGACGATATCACTGCCTGTAAATTCTGGGGGATGGGGTCCGACGGCACCGTTGGCGCCAATAAAAGCGCCATTAAAATTATCGGTGACCATACACCGCTGTATGCCCAGGCATATTTTTCCTACGATTCGAAAAAATCGGGTGGGATCACAGTCTCTCACCTGCGTTTCGGCAAACACCCTATCACTTCGCCTTACCTGATTCAGGAGGCGGATTTTGTTTCCTGTTCTCAGCAGTCTTATGTCAGCCAGTACGATTTACTGGAAGGGATTAAACCCGGCGGAACACTGCTGCTTAACTGCACCTGGCAACCGGATGAACTGGATGCACACCTGCCTGCTTCACTGAAACGCGCTCTGGTTGAACGGGATATTCACCTTTACACCATCAACGCGGTGGATATTGCCCACGAGCTCGGCCTTGGTGGGCGGTTTAATATGATAATGCAGGCGGCATTCTTCAAACTCAGCGGGATTATGCCGCAAGAAGAAGCTGCCGGTTACCTGAAAGCCGCTGTAGAAAAAAGCTACGGGAAAAAAGGCCCGCAAATAGTCGCTATGAATAATGCGGCGATTGATAAAGGCATGGGCGCAATTACCGCCATTGCCCTCCCGGCAAGCTGGGCAGATGCCCACGACCATACACCAGTTGATACGGTGCTGGTGCCTGAGTTTATTCGCAATATTGTTCACCCCATGAATCGCCAGCAAGGTGACAGCCTGCCGG
This sequence comes from Mangrovibacter sp. MFB070, assembly GCF_000705335.1. Taxonomy (NCBI): domain Bacteria; kingdom Pseudomonadati; phylum Pseudomonadota; class Gammaproteobacteria; order Enterobacterales; family Enterobacteriaceae; genus Mangrovibacter; species Mangrovibacter sp. MFB070. Next base: position 345,576 of record NZ_JJMI01000022.1, on the reverse strand, counting down.
TTAGTGCCTTCCAGGGGCGTGAAGATGGCAGTTTCCCTTCCGGCACCAGCGCCTGGGAAAAACGCGGCATTGCGCTGTCGGTGCCAGTCTGGCAGGCGGAAGGCTGCACCCAGTGTAACCAGTGTGCTTTTATCTGCCCCCATGCTGCCATTCGCCCGGTATTGATGACAGACGATGAGCGTGCAACATTGCCCGAAACGCTGCTTGCCCGCCCGGCGACCGGCGCCAAAGAGTGGCACTATCATCTGGCTGTATCACCGCTGGATTGTTCCGGTTGCGGTAACTGTGTGGATGTTTGCCCGTCACGCGGGAAAGCGCTGGCGATGGCACCACTCAGTGTACCTAACGCTCAAACCGAAGTCTGGGCCCGCTTAATGGAACTGCCTCTTAAACCGCACCCATTTCGTAAAAGCACGGTTAAGGGCAGCCAGTTTGAAACGCCGTTACTGGAATTTTCAGGCGCCTGTGCAGGGTGTGGCGAAACACCTTATGCCCGCCTGATAACCCAATTGTTTGGCGACCGTATGATGATTGCCAATGCGACCGGCTGCTCATCTATTTGGGGTGCCAGCGCGCCGTCCACCCCCTACACCACAAACCATGCGGGGCATGGCCCGGCCTGGTCTAACTCGCTGTTTGAAGACAACGCCGAGTTTGGCCTGGGTATGGCATTAGGCGGGCAGGCGATTCGTTCACAACTGGTCAGTGATGTGGAAGCCGCTATTTCGTTACCAGTCAGTGAGCCGTTGCGCAATGCAATGGCTACCTGGCTTGAAAACCAGAAACAAGGTGAAGGCAGCCGCCAGTGGAGTAATGAATTACTGGCTCATCTGGCTAGTGAACAGGAAAGCCACCCAACGCTGGCGCGTATTTACCAGAATAAAGATTACCTGACTCGCCGTTCTCAGTGGATCCTCGGGGGAGATGGCTGGGCTTATGATATAGGCTTTGGTGGCCTCGACCATGTGCTGGCAAGCGGTGAAGATATCAATATTTTGGTATTTGATACCGAGGTTTACTCCAATACCGGCGGTCAGTCTTCCAAATCGACTCCTGTGGCAGCCATTGCCAAATTCGCCAGCGACGGGAAACGTACCCGTAAAAAAGACCTGGGGATGATGGCAATGAGTTACGGCAATGTTTATGTCGCACAAGTCGCCATGGGTGCAGATAAAGCCCAAACGCTTAAGGCGATTATGGAAGCTGAAGCCTGGCCCGGACCTTCACTGGTTATCGCTTATGCCGCCTGTATCAACCACGGCCTTAAAGCCGGGATGGGGTGCAGTATGCGTGAAGCGAAAAAAGCGGTCGATGCGGGATACTGGCACCTGTGGCGCTATGATCCTGCCCGGGAAGCGATGGGGAAAAACCCGTTCACCCTGGATTCCGAAGAGCCGGAAGAAGATTTCCAGGAATTTCTTATGGGCGAAGTTCGCTATGCCGCACTGGCCCGCCAGTATCCGGAAATGGCAAACGAACTGTTTGAAAAAACGCACCAGGACGCCAAACAGCGTTTTGCCCAGTACCAACAACTTTCCGACCGATAACCGCCCTCTGAGCCGAATAAGGATGTTCGGCATTTCCTCCCGGCTTGTGAGGATTTTCTTAAAGTCTTTTGGACTGCCGGAAATACAGACTTATGCTATGGGTGTATTTCCGGAACTTTTCTTATGCTGTGGTTTTCGTTGTATCTCAGGATTAATTATGAAAGCCAAAGCCCTCTGGATAAACCAGATAAAAGGTTTGTGTATCTGTCTGGTCGTTATTTACCACTCTGTGATTACTTTTTATCCGTATCTGCTCGAAATGGAAGATACTCACAGCGTATTTTTAGCCAAATGCTGGGTTTACCTGAACCTGTATATGGCACCTTTTCGGATGCCGGTATTTTTCTTTATTTCTGGCTTTTTAATCACACGCTATATCAATGACGTCCCCTGGGGAAACAGTATGCGCAAACGTGTATGGCCCATACTTTATGTCCTCGCTTTATGGGGCGTCATTCAGTGGTTATCCCTGGTCAGTATTAATCAGTGGCTGGCACCGGAAAAAATATTAAGCACCAGTAATGCGGCGTATTCCGAAACAATGGCCGATTTTGTGGCCCGGATGGGCACTGCCAGTACCAGCCTGTGGTATTTGTATGCAATGATTGTTTACTTCCCACTATGCAAATTACTCTCCCGCTATAAAGCCGTATTATTGCCAGTAATTATGCTGATAAGCATTGCTATCAATTTCTTCCCAACACCATTTTGGGGGATGAATAGTGTGATTCGTAACCTGGTGTATTACGCCACTGGTGCATGGTTTGGTGCCCAACTGGTGCCCTGGATTAAAACACACGCATTAAGGGATAATCTGCTGTGGTTTACTGCTGCAATTATTTTTTCTTTTGCTATGTACAACCTGAAAATTAACCTGTTCCTTTCGTTGCTGTCGATTGTGCTTATCATGCGTGTATTCTGGTTACTTGAAGGCAAGCTGCAACCAACAGAACACAGTATAATGAACCAACTGGGTACCAACACCATCTCGATTTACACTACACACCGCATCATTATTGAAGCATTGAGTTTATGGTCGTTGTCGTTAATCAAAGGCGATGTCCTTTCCACACCGGTGACTTTGGGTATTCTGCTGGTTTATCCGTTTATCAGCCTGGCAATTTGTACCGCCGTGGGGATGGCAGCACGCAAAGTGTCCCAGCGCCTGTTCAGCGATATTCTCTTTACTCCGCCACTCCCCGTCGCGACACAAAGCCCGGCGCGTTAACCCAGAGCCAGAGCGGATACCTTCATCTATCCGCTCTGGCACTCACTGTGCGTTACTGGTTAAATTCGCAGCAAGCACACTGAAGCGCTGGCGGTATATTCCAGGTGTCAGCCCGGTAAGCTTGTGGAATATTTTGCGAAAAGCCGCCGGGTCTTTATACCCCACTTGCCAGGCAATCTGTTCCACTGGCTGCACTGTCAGTTCAAGAGCCTCGCGAGCCTTCATAATGCGTATTTGTTGCAAATACTCCACCGGGCGCAGGCCCGTTGCTTTAGTAAAACGGCGCAAGAATGTGCGCTCAGACATCCCTTCTTTTTCAGCCAGTTCAGAAATCACCTGCGCTTCACCGGCGCTGGCATGCAGGTAATGTTGAACACGCAGGATAACGTCGTCGCCATGGTTAAACTGGGGAATGAACACAGCAAAAGGCCGCTGATACAGGCGGGGTGGGTCAAGCAGCAAGAAGCGCGCCGTTGAAAGCATCACCTCCGCACCAAGAAAACGCTGCACAAGTGACAACCCCAGGTCAGCCCAGGCAAGGATGCCACCAGCGGTGATGATATCGCCATCATCAATAACCATATTGTCTTCCGCGACATTAACCTGCGGGTAGCGGGCCGCCAGTTGCCGGGCAAACGCCCAGTGGGTTGTCACGCGCCGGCCATCCATCAGCCCGGTCTCTGCCAGAATAAATGCGCCTGCACACACAGAACACAGTGTACTCCCCTGAGTATGCATGGTTTTCATCCAGGTAGCCGCGGCTGGCGGAATATGCATGTTTTCGGGCATGACTATGCTGGGCGGCACAATAATATGCGCCAGCACATGGGGCTCGCCTGGGTGGCTGTCCCAGATACAGGTTACGCATTCACCTTCATCTTCTACTTTCCAGTGAGACACACGAATAACCGGCATGGCTCCATGGCCAGAGGCTTCCTGCGCCCATTCGCCAGAAATGCGAAACAGGTCCGTCAGCCCGTAAATCGCGGCTAACTGGCATTCCGGGTAAATTAACAGGCCAATTTCAGCCACAACGTTCGCTGTTTTTACCATTTGTCTGTTTTACCTCTCATGATGTCATTTTCGCCTCGGTTCAAACCCAGTGCTGCAGTCTATCTTATCCCCTGTCAAAACGTTACTGGTCCCTGAACAGGGACCTGAAGAGGCCGGAATGAATGAAGCCGCCGGTACACCCTTTGCAAATATGAGCAGGCGGGATGTTATCAAGCTGGGAGCAGCCGCAGCGGTACTGGCTGTACTACCCTTTACATCTGCAGCCCAACCGTTTCAGTCCACAACAGGAGTAAAGAACATGGCTACACTGACAACTCAAGATGGCGCAGAAATTTTCTATAAAGACTGGGGCCCGCGTGATGCCCAGCCAATTATGTTCCACCATGGCTGGCCGTTAAGTGCCGATGACTGGGATGCACAGATGCTGTTTTTCCTGTCTCAGGGATTTCGCGTTATCGCCCATGATCGCCGGGGACATGGCCGCTCTTCACAAATCAGTAGCGGCCATGATATGGACCACTATGCCGCTGATGCTGCTGCAGTCGTTGCTCATCTGGATTTACATAATGTCGTCCATGTGGGTCACTCCACCGGTGGTGGTGAAGTAGCACGCTATGTCGCGAAATATGGTCAGCCTGACGGGCGTGTAGCTAAAGCTGTACTGATGAGCGCAGTACCGCCTTTAATGGTCAAAACGGACAGCAACCCGGAAGGCACCCCGCTGAGCGTATTTGATGGTTTCCGTAAAGCTCTTGCTGAAAACCGTTCACAGTTTTACCTCGATGTCGCCTCCGGGCCGTTCTACGGCTTTAACCGGCCAGATACCAAAGTTGTGGACGGCATGGTTTATAACTGGTGGCGTCAGGGCATGATGGGGTCAGCACTGGCACAGTACCTGGGCATCAAAGCCTTTTCAGAAACTGACCAGACGGAAGACCTGAAAACGATTACCGTACCAACCCTGGTAATGCAGGGAGATGATGACCAGGTGGTGCCTTATAAAGATGCCGCCCTGCTGCAGGATAAACTGCTGAAAAACAGTACGCTGAAGGTCTACCCCGGGTTCCCTCATGGCATGCTGACAACCCATGCAGAAACAATCAATAACGATATTCTTGCTTTTATTAAAGGATAAGCGAGGTACTCGTTAATCACAAAAACGCCACCCAGCGTAAGCCTGTTCATGCGTTGGGTGGTGGCTCTTGCGAAAACATATTTATCTGCCTGTAATGAATCCCCCGCCCCGGGTTGCTTCTCGCCAACGAACAAGGATAATAACGACACGATTTCTGGAACACGCCCAGCGAGGATGCAGCCGTTGCTGTTCCCGGGCCAGCAATGAGATGCCTTATATCTGCTATGTCGGAAAACTACCGTTATACTCTGCCCATTCGTGCAGGCGATGTCCGCCAGCTTGGTGAATTAACTGGCGCGGCCTGCGCCACCGAAGTTGCTGAAATGGCCGCACGCCACAAGGGCCCGGTCATTCTGGTTGCGCAGGATATGCAAAATGCGCTACGCCTTCAGGATGAAATTCGCCAGTTTTATAGTGGCCCGGTATCCAGTCTTGCAGACTGGGAAACCCTGCCTTACGACAGTTTTTCGCCACATCAGGATATTATTTCTGCGCGTCTTGCCACGCTGTACCAGCTTCCGTCAATGGAACAGGGTGTATTAATTCTGCCCGTCAGCACACTGATGCAACGCGTTTGCCCGCACAGTTTTCTGCACGGCCATGCACTGCTGATGAAAAAGGGCCAGCGCCTGTCCCGGGACATTCTGCGCGGCCAACTGGAACAGGCCGGTTACCGCCATGTGGACCAGGTCATGGAACATGGTGAATACGCTACCCGCGGTGCATTGCTGGACCTCTACCCTATGGGCAGCGAACACCCTTACCGCATTGATTTTTTTGATGACGAGATAGACAGCCTGCGCATCTTTGATGTCGACAGCCAGCGAACCCAGGAAGAAGTGGAAAATATCCATTTACTGCCTGCTCATGAATTCCCCACCAGCCAGGCTGCGATTGAAGTTTTCCGTAGCCAGTGGCGCGATAAGTTCGAAGTAAAACGCGACCCGGAGCATATTTACCAACAAATCAGTAAAGGCACTCTGCCAACCGGGATTGAATACTGGCAACCACTGTTTTTCAGTGAGCCACTAAGCGACCTGTTTCGTTATTTCCCGGCAAACAGCCTGATTGTGACCACAGGAGATACCGAAAGCAGTGCGGAACGCTTCTGGCAGGATGTTACCGCACGTTTTGACAGCCGGGGTGTGGACCCCATGCGCCCGTTATTACCACCGGATTCACTGTGGCTGAAAACGGATGGTCTGTTCGCTGCACTGAAAGAGTGGCCCCGTGTCCAGCTGAAAACTGACCTGCTGGCGGAGAAGTCCGCCAATACAAACCTTGGCTACCAGGCTCTGCCGGACCTGGCTGTTCAGGCTCAGCAAAAAGCGCCTCTCGATAATCTGCGCAAATTTTTAGAACAATTCGCCGGGCCAGTTGTGTTCTCGGTTGAAAGTGAAGGCCGCCGCGAAACACTGGCGGAGTTACTTGGGCGTATCAAGCTCAGATTAACCACCATTAACACACTCAGTGACGCGACAGGTAATGGCCGCTACCTGATGATAGGTGCCAGTGAAAAAGGGTATATTGATACTCTGCGCCAGCGGGCATTTATCTGTGAAAGTGACCTGCTGGGCGAGCGTGTCGCCCGCCGTCGCCAGGACAACCGTCGCACACTAAACCCCGACATCCTGATTCGTAACCTTGCTGAATTGCACCCAGGCCAGCCAGTGGTCCATCTGGAGCACGGCGTGGGGCGCTATGCCGGCATGACAACCCTTGAAGCGGGCGGCATCACTGGTGAATACCTGATGCTCACCTATGCAAATGACGCCAAATTATATGTTCCGGTGTCATCATTACATTTGATTAGCCGCTACGCTGGTGGTGCAGAAGAAAATGCCCCACTCCACAAACTGGGCGGTGACGCCTGGGTTCGGGCACGGCAAAAAGCGGCAGAAAAAGTGCGCGATGTGGCGGCAGAGCTTCTGGATATTTATGCGCAACGTGCTGCCAAAGCTGGTTTTGCTTTTAAGCACGACCGCCAGCAGTACCAACTGTTTTGTGAAAGTTTTCCGTTTGAAACCACGCCGGACCAGTCTCAGGCAATAAACGCCGTGCTGAGTGATATGTGCCAGCCACTGGCTATGGACCGGCTGGTGTGCGGCGATGTGGGTTTTGGTAAAACAGAAGTCGCCATGCGTGCTGCTTTCCTGGCTGTCGAAAACCACAAACAGGTGGCTGTACTCGTGCCCACCACACTGCTGGCACAACAGCATTTCGACAACTTCCGCGACCGTTTTGCCAACTGGCCGGTACGTATTGAAATGCTCTCCCGTTTCCGCAGTGCCAAAGAGCAAACCCAGATCCTCGAGCAGGCCAGTGAGGGGAAAATCGATATTCTGATTGGCACGCACAAATTATTGCAAAGTGACGTGAAGTGGAAAGACCTGGGATTATTAATTGTCGATGAAGAGCACCGCTTCGGTGTCCGTCATAAAGAGCGTATTAAAGCCATGCGTGCCGATGTTGATATTCTGACACTGACCGCGACACCAATCCCCCGCACGCTCAATATGGCAATGAGTGGCATGCGTGACCTTTCCATCATTGCCACGCCCCCGGCCCGCCGCCTGGCGGTGAAAACCTTTGTGCGTGAATACGACAGCCTGGTGGTGCGTGAAGCCATCCTGCGTGAAATTTTGCGTGGCGGCCAGGTGTATTACTTATACAACGATGTCGAGAATATCCAGAAGGCTGCCGAGCGCCTGGCCACACTGGTACCAGAAGCACGTATCGCCATTGGGCACGGCCAGATGCGTGAACGGGAACTGGAACGGGTCATGAACGATTTTCACCACCAGCGTTTCAATGTGCTGGTGTGTACAACGATTATCGAAACCGGTATCGATATCCCGACGGCAAATACCATCATCATTGAGCGCGCCGACCATTTCGGCCTGGCTCAGTTACACCAGCTACGTGGCCGTGTTGGGCGCTCTCACCACCAGGCTTATGCCTGGCTGCTTACGCCCCATCCGAAAGCCATGACACCCGATGCACAAAAACGGCTTGAGGCAATTGCCTCCCTGGAAGATTTAGGTGCGGGTTTTGCGCTGGCAACCCACGACCTGGAGATCCGCGGGGCCGGGGAATTACTGGGTGAAGACCAAAGCGGTCAGATGGAAACAGTTGGCTTCTCTTTGTATATGGAACTGCTGGAAAATGCAGTCGATGCGTTGAAGGCAGGCCGGGAACCCTCCCTTGAGGATCTGACCAGCCAGCAGACTGAAGTTGAATTACGCATGCCAGCCTTGCTGCCTGAAGATTTTATTCCCGACGTCAATACCCGGCTTTCGCTCTATAAACGGATTGCCAGTGCGAAACAGCCTGGCGAACTGGATGACATCAAAGTGGAGCTGATTGACCGTTTTGGTTTATTACCAGACCCGGCACGCAACCTGCTGGAGATTGCCGCTCTGCGCCAACAGGCGCAAAAACTGGGGGTGCGTAAAATTGAGGCCAACGAGAAAGGTGGCATGCTGGAATTCGCGCCACAAAACAGTGTTGACCCGGGTTGGTTAATTGGGCTGCTGCAAAAGCAACCCCAAACCTGGCGGCTCGACGGGCCAACCCGCCTGAAATTTTTCGTCGATTTAGCTGAACGCAAAACCCGCATCGACTGGGTACGGCAGTTCATGCAACAACTGGCAGACAACGCACTGGCCTGATGTATCCCGGCCTCCCGTAACCAGTTCACCGTTACGGGAGGCCGGGCAAAGTTTTACAAAATATTGCAATACGCCAGGAAATCCTCACATCCGCCTGCACCATAATTTGTTTTTTTGCTTTAACTGGTGAAGGACATCCTGGGCTATGTCAGCAAATAAGCAGCAGTCATCCAAAACATCCCCCCTTTTCTCCTCCGAACGCAAGTGGTCCGTGAGTTGCGCCATGCTGCTGTTAGCCAGCCTGTGGAGTGGCTTCAGTGATGCCCAGACCTGGCCATTACCCGCGCCAGGCAGCCGCCTGGTTGGGGCAAACCAATTCCATGTAGTACAGGATGACGGTGGTTCGCTGGAAAATATTGCCAGCCAGTATGGCGTGGGTTTTCTGGCTTTGCGCCAGGCAAACCCAGGTGTGGATCCCTGGCTGCCTTTAGCCGGAACCGTACTGACCATTCCACATCAGGTGTTACTTCCTGAAACGCCTCGTGAAGGCATAGTGGTAAACCTGGCGGAATTACGCCTCTACTATTACCCCCCTGGCAGTAACCAGGTGGCTGTCTACCCTATTGGCATTGGTCAGTTAGGTGGCGACACATTCACACCAACAATGGTTACCCGGGTTTCAGAGAAACGCGCAAACCCTACCTGGACTCCGACCAAAAATATTCGTGCACGTTATCTTGCACAAGGTATTGAATTACCGGCAGTGGTGCCCGCCGGGCCGGATAACCCAATGGGCCACCATGCTATTCGCCTGGCGGCGTATGGTGGGGTATACCTGATTCACGGCACAAATGCTGATTTTGGCATTGGTATGCGGGTGAGTTCAGGGTGTATTCGCCTGCGTGATGGCGATATCGAAACGCTGTTCAGGCAGGTAACCCCGGGCACACCAGTGCGCATTATCAATGAGCCAGTAAAAACCAGCCAGGAGCCTGACGGGCAGTACTGGGTGGAAGTGCATCAGCCTCTTTCCCAGTCACTGGAGGACGACCCACAGACACTGCCATTAACTTTGTCTGGCCGGAGCCAGTCGCTACTGGATTCCCCCGCTGTTAATGCAGGCGTAACAGAGCAGTCAATGAACTTGCGGGCTGGCATGCCGGTCAACATCACACACCAGCAACGCGAACCAGGCGCACAAATGCTGTAATCACACTGGGTTAGCAGCTACAAAACCGCTCTGAATACCGGGAGTGACAACCGGTAGCGCTAACCCTGTAATTGCCAGGCCCATTGGCTGATGCCACGCGAAATGGCACGGCACCCGCTTCACTGATTTTTGGTGACAGCCCCTGTTCTGGTTTACTTGTTGTTACTTACCTGTGGCTTAGCGGTGGCGTAGTCACTGCCATTCTCTGCAGGCCTGAAGACGCAGACTGAACTTCAACAGCAGCATGATCAGTATGTTTTTCTTCAATTTTTATTCATTTTTCATTCCCTACAGACCAATTAAACAGATTAATTTCCAGCCATTAATTAATGTTTTTTGCTGTATGCTGGCTTGTTCAAATAAATTTATTAATTATCGATAATAAATTAATAACCAGTTTAGATTCAATGCTATAGGTATTTTCTATTTTTTGCTTTTCTTCTGGTTCGTGAGCGTGGTGATCTCTATAATGTGGCTTCACTTAACGACACACAGGTAAAACGGCACCATGACAACTGATGTTTCAGGTTGTGTAAAAAAAAGCCGTGGCCGTCCAAAAGTGTTCGACAGGGAAGACGCACTGGATAAAGCCATGGCACTATTCTGGCAGCATGGCTACGAGGCCACATCACTGTCGCATCTGGTTGAGGCGACAGGCGCGAAAGCTCCCACTCTCTATGCAGAGTTTACCAATAAAGAAGGGTTATTCCGGGCAGTGCTGGACCGGTATGTCGCACGTTTTGTTTCTCAGTATGAGGCGCAATTATTTGCCAGTAGCAAGCCACTGGCACAGGCATTAAAGGACTATATGGTGGCGGTAGCTCTGTGCTACACCAGCAAAGAGACTCCCCAGGGGTGCTTTATTATCACCACATCTTCAGCACTGGCAGCGTCCAGTGAAAAGGTGGCAGAGATGATCAGGCTGCGTCATGTAAAGCAGGCGCAAACCCTGGTAACTTTTTTGGCGCAACGCCAGGCGAGTGGCGAGCTTACGGCCAGTTGCCAGTGCTCCATTCTGGCTAATTATCTTTCCTGTATCGTTCAGGGGATGTCAGTCAGTGCCCGTGAAGGCGCATCATTTGAAACCCTCGAGGAAATAATCAATACCGCGCTCGGTTCGCTGCCAGGTATTGCACAATAACGTGATAATGTGACTGAGGCTGCTTGTTTTGTCTCAGTCCTGCCACCCTTTCACCCTTTCACCCTTTCACCCTTTCACCCTTTCATTGTAAAAGAGAATCACTCGCTTTTCCCTCAATAAATAGGCAAAAACGATTAAATATATCCATCCTGTTAACCTAGATTTAATTGGTACACTGCGGATTATTTACACACTAATAATTATCTTAAATAGTCCACTCAGCACCCTACACAGAACAGGCATTTCATTCCTTTGCTTTATAACAAAGCAATTTATTGGACACACAGCAGAAGGAAGACAGAATGATTTTGCTATTACCCATGCTCAAAGTACTGGTCGTTATTTCGTTGCTGTTCGGGCTTTGGTTGATATGTGGTAGCTCTTCGCTGTTCGCTATTCTTGCCATTATTATCACTGGCGGGCTTTGGTTTAAAAGGCAGGATTTGCTTTGATCGCCTGGTAAAAAAGACCTGTTATCGTACAGGTCTTTTTTTGCTGACCGGGTGATTCTGCTATTCAGGATTTGTTTACTGTATCGCTTAGCACCAGTTGGCCATTTTTATCCAGTGGTATCTGGCTACCTGGGTTGTGATCCATGCGGATTTTACCCTGCTGGTTACCTATCTGGTAAGTGACATCATAGCCAAGGGTTTTCTCACTGGTGTCATAAACCGTTTTACAACGCTGTTCACTGGTACTGTAGGTATCTTTATCCTGCATTGTACCCTGTACCTGATTACCTGCATAACCGCCACCCAGTGCACCTATCACTGTGGCGACATCTCGCCCGTGCCCACCACCAAACTGATGGCCAATTACTCCACCTGCTACTGCTCCCAACACCGAGCCTGCGATGCGGTTTTCATCCTGTACCGGGCGGCGATGGGTAACAGTGACATTGCGGCATTCTTTACGGGGGGACTTCACAGTAGAAGTAATAGCTTTCGATGAAATTACCTGAGCGTATTCTGGCCCACTATGAAATACATCCAGACCGGCGACAGCCGCAATCCCCATAGCCGCAGCTACGCCAATGCCTATTCCCGCTAACATTGATTTATTCACAGGACACCTCCTGATAAGACAGGTTTTTATTGTGAGCAAAAATCCAGGAAACAGGGATCAGACGAAAAGAGAAAATCGGGTTATCTGAATATAATTGAGATTTATCCTGGTGGGATATTACGCTATGCGAAAGCTAACTATTTCCCTCTTGAATAGTAAGGCTTTTACCGGAACGATAGTTTTCCCTACCGGTAACCGCGCCAGTCAATGTTATTCAGGGCGGGTCATCGGCTACAAAAAAGGCTCCTTTACAGGAGCCTTTTAACAAGCAAGATTGCCTGACGAATTAATGCAACTTCAGACGCGGGCGAATAATACGGTTGATACGCCCAACCAGCATCATCAAACCGGTCTTAAAATACCCGTGCAGTGCTATCTGGTGCATACGATACAGGGAAATATACACAAACCTGGCGATACGCCCCTCGACCATCATTGACCCACGCATCAGGTTGCCCATCAGGCTACCTACTGTAGAGTAGTTCGACAGCGAAACCAGTGAGCCGTGATCTTTATAGGTATAGGGCTTCAGATCTTTTCCGCTCATCTGCGCCAGAATATTATGCATCGCACACGTTGCCATTTGGTGTGCAGCCTGAGCACGTGGTGGGACAAAGCCCCCTTCAGCGCGGGCACAGGAAGCGCAGTCACCAATCGCAAAAATATCCGGGTCGCGGGTCGTCTGCAGGGTGGGTTCCACAACCAACTGGTTAATACGGTTTGTTTCCAGCCCACCGATTTCTTTCATGAAATCAGGCGCTTTAATACCGGCAGCCCAGACCATCAAATCGGCTTCAATAAATTCGCCATCTTTGGTATTCAGGCCGTTGTCTTGTGCACTGGTTACCATGGTTTTGGTCAGAACGCGCACACCCATTTTGGTCAGTTCACTGTGAGCGGCGCCAGAAATCCGCGGCGGCAATGCCGGAAGAATGCGTTCCCCCGCTTCCACCAGCGTCACGTTCAGCGCTTCGTTCGTCAGGCCTTTATAACCATAGCTGTGTAACTGTTTCACTGCGTTATGCAGTTCAGCAGAAAGCTCAACCCCAGTGGCACCACCACCTACGATGGCAATGTTCACTTTGCCGTTTGCACCGAGATTAGCGGAATGTTTCAGGAACAGGTTCAGCATTTCATGGTGGAAACGACGTGCCTGGTGTGGGTTATCAAGGAAGATGCAATGCTCTTTCACACCGGGCGTATTGAAATCGTTAGATGTACTGCCCAGAGCCATAACCAGGGTGTCATACGGCAGATTGCGTTCAGGAACCAGCAGTTCACCTTTTTCATCACGCAACTCAGCCAAAGTAATCACTTTCGCTTCGCGGTTAATATCCACGACCGAACCCAGTTGGAACTGGAAATGGTGATTACGTGCATGTGCAAGGTAACTCAGGGCGTCCACGCCTTCATCCAGCGAACCGGTTGCTACTTCATGCAGCAATGGTTTCCATAAATGACTGTGGTTGCGGTCAACCAGTGTCACTTTCGCTTTCTTACTACGGCCCAGTTTTTTTCCTAACTGAGTTGCCAGCTCCAGTCCGCCAGCACCACCGCCAACAATCACAATTTTTTTCAATGGTGTAGTCAACGTGACCCCCTCAAATTATTAACCAATTGTTAAGTAACGGTTATAAAAATAACTTTTACTTAACAATAGGTTGCTGAATCGAATCGCCCAAAACAGCCTGAGAATACCATGAACGGTGCATTGGTCATACCAAATTTGATATGAATCAAATTTTTCTGGCTAAATTTAACGCAAAAGGGCTGGCCAAAGGCCAGCCGGGGGGAGTTACAGGAAAGTAATGGGGGCGTTAGCCGAGGGTTTTGAAAGCTTTAATACGCTGCAGATGCGGAGAAATATTCTTGAACTTGTGAGTTTCGTTATCATCCCAAACAATTTCGTAATAAGGATGCAGTAACGCTGCAGATTTCTGGTTGTCCAGCGCTTCGTCGTGGCGCGACAGGATTGCCAGGCAACGATCACGGTTCTTCTCCCGGAAGTTATCGACACATTTTGTGGCGATATCAAGATACTCTTCCGGCCGGTCTATTTTCCCTTCCATATTTTCATAAGGATGCAGGTTAGGGTTGAAAATAACCTGGCGAACATCGCAGAGAAAACCAATGCGCTCAGCCCAGAAACCACCGAGACCGACACCACAAATCAATGGCCGTTCATCAACATTCAGCTGCAGCATTTTATCTACTTCTTTAAGCAAGTGCTGCATATCGTGTTTCGGGTGCAGCGTGCTGTAACTGATCAAACGGACATCCGAATCAATAAACTGAAGTTGCAATACCTTCTCATGGTTACCAGGACTGTTTGAGTCGAAACCGTGCAAATAGATAATCATCGCATCCTCACCGTACCAGTTTTTGCCGCTCAGGCACTATGACTGCCCCGCCTTCCTTGCCTGCCATTGCTCATCCAGCGCGGTCAGTTTATGGCTGACTGACTTCCAGGTTGCGGATGACAGGAGTTCCTGACGGGAAAACGAACCTTTATGATACAAACCCGTAACACGCTCTGCATTGATCGGTGACAGGTTATCCAAAACACTAACAGCTCCGTTGCGGTTATTACAAACCAGAATCATATCGCACCCAGCATCAAGAGAGGCTCGTGCTCTTTCAGCATAAGTTCCCATAATTGCCGCACCTTCCATTGACAGGTCGTCAGAGAAAATCACACCATTAAACCCTAACTCCTGGCGCAATACTTGCTGCAACCACCAGGGCGAGCCGCTGGCCGGGCGATTATCAAGTTCCGGGTAAACAACATGAGCCGGCATTATGGCATCCAGCGCCTGTTCGTTTATCAGCGAGCGGAAAATAGCCATATCATGTTCACGAATGACATTTGCCGGGCGGTTATCCACGGGTGTTTCTTTATGTGAATCTGCACTTACGGCACCATGTCCGGGGAAATGTTTTCCGGTGGTTTTCATACCAGCCCGGTGCATACCCTGCATAAAACGCCGCGCCATTGCCAGTGCTACCTGCCCGTCTGCATGGAAAGAACGTTCGCCAATCGCCGCACTGCCATGCCCGATGTCCAGAACCGGTGCGAAACTGATATCAATATCCATGGCAATCATTTCGCTAGCCATTAACCAGCCAGCGTCTTCTGCCACCTGCCCACCCACTTCCACACCCAACAATTCAGCATAAGACTGTGCCGCAGGAATACGGGTAAACCCTTCGCGAAAACGCTGTACCCGGCCACCTTCTTGATCCACCGCAACGACCAGGCGCTGCCGGGAAGCGGCGCGAATCTGGCGCACCAACTCCCGTAACTGAGCAGGATCATGATAATTGCGCGTGAACAGTATCAGTCCCCCGGTTAAAGGGTGGGCCAGAATTTCTTTTTCTTCCGCATCCAGTTCATAACCCGCGACATCTAACATTACCGGACCCACAGCAACCTCTCTTGTTTCTTGTTATGTGTGTTTCAACCTGCACCAGGCCTGGTCTGCAAGCTGAATAAATTCACTGGATTGTGTTTGTTGCCACCGGTACTCATACCAGGAGGCCATTAATAAATTAACCCATGGCAGCCAACGGTTAATCTGCTGCCCCAATATCACCTCATTAAGGTGCATCTGCCTGGCGTAAGACGCAACACATGCCGCAAATTGTGGCGGTTCATCAATTGCCAGAGTGGCAAGCTCAAGCCCTACATCGCCATCCCCGGCATACTCCCAGTCAATCAGGCGTACCTTGTTACCCTGATGGACAATATTACCCGGATGGATATCCATGTGCAGTGGCGCCAGGCGAATGGGCCCAGGCTCTCTGAAGCGTTGACATTTCTTTAACTGAGCAAGCCACAACACTGTTCGCCGTGAAGGCGCAGCATTCTGCCAGTAACGTTGTAATAAAGGCAGTAAAACAATGCGCCAGCCGAACAACGGCTGGTGATGTAGCAGGCTCAAAGTGCGTGCCAGCACATCCGCAGGTGGCCAGGATGCAGCAACTTGCCCTTCCACCCATTCAACATACAACCAGGGGCGGCTCATAAAGACGTGGGCTGGCGCCAGTGAATGAGGTAACAACTGCAATGCCCGGTATTGCCGACGCAATTCAGCATGCGTGGAAGCCGTCCGCCGTACCCACTTTCCGCAGGTATTCTCTACCAGCACACTGTTGCCGCTCAGGCCCTGTATGGCGGAAACAGAGCCGGCGGCAAATGCCGCCGGGTGTGACGCCTGGTTGTGGTGATGCAAACCTGCATCACTGCGTTTGCTGTACGGCACCTTTACCAGACCAGATAATTTCACCTGTTTGCACCAGCATCAGTTGCATTTGTACAGCAGGGTTACTCACATTACCTTTCGCGCTGGTATAAAGCACATACTGTGCACCGACATTACGCGCAATACCAATGGCTTTGCTGCGTGAACCCAGGCTGTCTTGCGCAGACAAACCCAGTTGCTGTTTAGCCAGAGCAAGTTGCTGGTCACTGACTAACACAAAAGTTCGGTTATTTGCCAGGGCATTACGTAACGCCTGAGTACCTTCGCTGGCGGGTAAACTGCCATTGGTACGGTTATTCACGGAGTCTACTAACAATACACTGCCTGCCGTTACACCATCAGCTTTGAGCATTTGTGCAACCATCGGCTGAAACGCACTGCTCCAGTCGTAGTGCCGCTCTTTGGGTTGCGGAGTAACAGGTAATGTTGGCGTAACGGGTTCAGGCTGAACCGGTATTTCAGGAACAGAAGGAACTGTGGGCTCCGGCTGTGTGGGTGCGGGTTTGGCAGGCTCTACCGGTGCTGGCTGTTGCTGCTCATTACGCAACACACAACCAGACAGCACAAGAGCAACACCAAGCACGCACAAATAACGATACATACGTTGTTTCAAAATCTCCCCCTTCAAAGATAGAGATACACCCGAACCTGATCTGCGCCAGGAACCTGGGTTATGGCATGAATATCCACAGAGGTAGCCGGCGGAACAACAACACTGCGCGGCTCATCCAGAGGATGTATCTCCAGGCCTTTCTTGTCATACCAGTAAAAACGGTAATGGACTGTCACTGGTTGATGACTTTCGTTATAAAGTGATGATACCGCCAGGGTATTCACGCCTGCATGGCTAATTTCCGGGTGCTCCGCCGTCACCCCGGCAACCAACAGCGAAGACTCAATCACCAACGTCTGGCTGCTATTCACCGGAATCACTGGCCCGGAACTGCATGCACCTAACACAGTAACAAGGCAGGCCAGGCATAACGTGCGCCGAATCATTATGCACCTTTATGGGACAGTAACGGGCCCAGAGGACGGCCACCAAGTAAATGCATATGCAGGTGATACACTTCCTGCCCACCATGACGATTACAGTTAATAACCAGACGGAAACCGTCCTCGGCAATGCCTTCCTGCTCAGCGATTTTTGCCGCCACCGTAATTAAGTGGCCCAGGGCCTGCTCATGCTCTGGAAGCGTATCATTGACTGTCGGGATCAGGATATTTGGCACAATCAGAATATGTGTTGGCGCCTGAGGGGAGATATCACGAAACGCAGTAACGAGGTCGTCCTGCCAAACAATATCAGCGGGGATTTCACGACGAATAATCTTACTGAAAATGGTCTCTTCAGCCATGTGAGTGTCCTTTAGTCAATCGCAGTGATGGGAGTATAACAAGCCCCGCAACACCTTGCTGTAAAAACACTTTATTGTACCGCTTTTCATCCTGGCGGCACAGCCTGTGCTGACGAACCAGATTCTTCCTGCTCACTATTCCTGTATTAAAAAAACAAATACGACAAAAAGTAAAAATCCACCTCTTGAAGAGGTGGCTTTAAATGGGGCCCCCTGGAAGGGGGCCTTATCCGTTTTAATCCTTTAATAACTCCATTTGCTGTTCGTATTCCTGGTCCTTCTTATCCTGATGCCTCACGTACCGCCTGATAATTTCTTCGTTCACTCCGACCGTGTCTGCAAAGTACCCTCTGGCCCAAAAGTGGTTACCCCAAAGCTTCTTTCGTACATGTGGGAATTTATTGTAAAGACGAATAGCTGTGCGTCCCTTCAGGACGCCCATTAACGTTGAAATTGAAAGTTTAGGTGGGACCATCACTACAAGATGTATGTGATCTGGTTGAACATTTAACTCCAGAACTTCGCAATCTTTCATATTGCAGAGTATATAAATTGAGCGGTAAACCTCTTTACCTACTGTGCCCGTCAAAATTTTGTAGCGGTATTTTGGGGTCCATACCAAGTGGTATTTGCAACGCCAAAACACATGTGCTGAACTTCTATAGCTGCTCATGTCAGTGATTTCCTTCTTACTTGTGGTGAGTAAGCTGGAATTTTCTGGCATGGGCTTCCTTCAGGCTATAGCCTCACAGGAACAATCACCACCTCCCGAGGAGGTGGTTTAAAGCTGACAACAAAAAAGGGGCCAGTGGCCCCTTTTTCGCTCTCCCCGGCAACAATTAGTTGTTGCGGATGTAATCATCCATTTCAGTTTTCAGGTTATCGGATTTAGTACCGAAAATAGCCTGAACACCTGAACCCGCGACAACAACACCTGCTGCACCCAGTTTTTTCAGGCCAGCCTGATCAACTTTCGCTACATCAGCCACGCTGACACGCAGACGAGTGATACAGGCATCCAGGTTAGTGATGTTTTCTTTGCCGCCAAACGCATTGACTAATGCCGGTGCCATTTCGCTGGTCGCAGCAGACTGCGTCTCAGTGGTGGCATCTTCACGGCCAGGCGTTTTCAGATCCAGAACTTTGATAAGCACACGGAACACTGTGTAGTAAACCGCAGCATAGCAAAGGCCAACAATCGGGAATAACCACAGTTTGCTACCGTTACCGCTCAGTACGATAAAGTCAATCAAACCGTGTGAGAAGCTGGTGCCATCACGCATACCCAGAAGGATACAGATCGGGAAGGCAAGACCGGCCAGGATTGCGTGAATCACATACAGGATTGGCGCCACGAACATGAAGGAGAATTCGATTGGCTCAGTAATCCCGGTCAGGAATGATGTCAGCGCAGCGGAGATCATGATACCGCCAACTTTGGCACGGTTTTCCGGTTTAGCGGAATGCCAGATAGCAATGGCAGCAGCAGGCAGACCATACATTTTGAACAGGAAGCCGCCAGACAGTTTACCTGCAGTCGGGTCACCAGCCATATAACGCGGGATATCGCCGTGGAATACCTGACCTGCCGCATTGGTGAATTCACCAATCTGCATCTGGAAAGGTACGTTCCAGATATGGTGCAGACCAAACGGTACCAGGCAACGTTCTACGAAGCCATAGATGCCGAAGGCCAGAACCGGGTTTTGGTAAGCTGCCCATTGGGAGAAGTCCTGAATAGCGGAACCAATTGGCGGCCATACAAAGGACAAGACAACCCCAGTGATAATCGCTGCCAGACCAGAAATAATCGGTACAAAGCGTTTACCCGCGAAGAAGCCAAGATACTCAGGCAGTTTAATACGGTAGAACCGGTTGAACATGTAAGCAGCGATGGCACCAGAAATGATACCCCCTAACACCCCGGTATCAGCCAGGTGTTTTGCTGCAATTTCTTCAGCCGGAAGATGAAGAACCATTGGCGCAACAACTGCCATGGTTTTAACCATAATGCCGTAGGCGACCACAGAGGCAAGGCCTGAAACACCATCGTTATTGGTGAAGCCCAGTGCCACACCGATTGCGAAAATCAGTGGCATATTGGCGAAAACGGAACCGCCCGCTTCGGCCATAACATGAGAAACGATGGCTGGCAGCCAACTGAAGTTAGCGGAACCCACACCAAGCAGGATACCTGCAATCGGCAGTACGGATACCGGTAGCATCAGCGATTTACCCACCTTCTGCAGGTTAGCAAATGCGTTCTTGAACATAATTGAGAGTGCTCCTGAGTATTTGTGCTTTTTGTACGCGATATGCGCTTTGAGTCTGGGGGAGAAACAGACTCTCTTCAGGACATCTAAGTGCCCTTTATTTATTACGCAGAGTAAAATAAATAGCGATTTCATTGTTTGATGGCAGTCACGTTTCCATGACAGACATACAGAAAAATCGCATTTAACCACTCAAATCGTATACATATGTTACAAAAAGGACGTTCACCGCCCGTTTTGTGGCGGTGAACTTTACTCGCTTTGGGGATTAATTACGAGCCTTAAAATAACAAGGATTTAGCTATTCTGGCGTAAAGCAGAAAGGTCGACATTAAAAAGTGATGAGAAATTATTCGTCGTGATTTCCGCAAGGGTTTCAACATCCACGCCTTTAAGCACAGCCATATACTCGGCGACGTCACGCACCAGTGCGGGCTGGTTTTCCTTGCCCCGGTGAGGTACCGGTGCCAGATACGGAGAATCCGTTTCAACCAGAATTCTGTCGAGTGGGACATAACGAGCAGCTTCACGCAGTGACTCAGCATTACGGAAAGTCACAATGCCCGAAAACGAGATATAGAACCCCATATCCAGCAATTTACCAGCCGTTTCTTTATCTTCTGTAAAACAGTGTAGCACCCCACCACAGTCCATCACCTGTTCCTGGCGTAAAATTGCCAGGGTATCTGCGCGTGCGTCACGGGTATGAACGATGACAGGTTTGTTTAATGCCCGGCCAATTGCAATATGGTGGCTAAAAGAAGATTGCTGGCGCAATTTGGTTTCCGGCGTGTAGTAATAATCCAGCCCGGTTTCGCCCATAGCTATCACGCCGGGTTGTGCTGCCAGATTGTGCAGGCGATCGACATCCAGCTCTGCATCCTGATTCAATGGGTGTACACCACATGAAAAGGCCACATTATCCCGCTCACCAATTTGCTCACGCATCGCGACATAGCCATCAAGCGTTGTCGCCACCGCAAGACAGAAACCGACATCGCGTGCTGCTGCTTTGCTGAGGACATCATCCACATCTTTATGCAGTGTTTGGTAATCAAGGCCATCAAGGTGACAATGGGAATCAACTAAAAACATAATCGTCTCTTACAGATGTATTGACGGGAGGGTCGCTCCCGGTTGCAGGTAATGCTCCCAGGCCAGTAACTGCTCTGCCAGCAGCAGTTCGCGGTTAATCCCCGGAACAGCCAGCAGTTGTTCGCGTAATTGAAACACTGCAGCGCAAATCGCCTGGAGTACCATTCCCGGGTACCCTGCCAGTTGTTCCACTAGCGGCAGCCTGTCTACATTCATGACGGATTGCCCGGCGTGCTGCTGCAGTTTAAGTGCATCAACTAATAATGTCGAAAACCACCACAATATATCGGTGGCACGTTCCTGGTTCATCAACGCCAGTAAGCTGTAGAACTCGCGGTTATTGAGCGCCTGGGTTAGTTGCTCACAAAATTTATTGCGCAGTGCAGTGCTGTCCGGTTGTAACAACGATAACGCCGCAGCAGGTGCGCCACAGGATAAACGCAGTGCAGCAAGGCATTGCACGGTATCAGAACCCGATTCACGTTGTAACCAGGCCTGCGCCCAGGGCTCATCTGGCACACCCAACGGGAAGTAAAAACACCGGCTGCGCAGAGTCGGCAATAGCTTATCCGGCTCATGGCAGGCCATAAGGAACCAGGTATTTTCCGGCGGCTCTTCCAGCGTTTTTAATAATGCATTAGCCGCCGCTTCTGTCAGAAGTGTGACATCCTTAATCCACACTACTTTTGCTCCGCCGAGGCTGGCGCGGTTATACAGTTTATCGGTGACATCACGGATAACATCAATACCGAGATTCTGTTTTCCTTTTTCAGGAACAACAGCGGTGTAATCAGGGTGTGTCCCTGCCTGCATTAACTGACACCCACGGCACTGCCCGCAGCTTTTATTACCCTGAGGAGACTGGCACATTTTCAGCCGCGCCAGTGCATAACACAGAGCATCTTCCCCCATTCCTGGAATGGCATGAATGAGTAATGCTGGATGCCCATGCCCGGCCTGATACTGCCCTGACAATTTTTCAAAAGCCGGGCGCAGCCATGGGTACCATTTCATTCACTGTCACCTTTTTCCCAAAGAGCCAGCGTTTCATGTAACGTACGGCGAATAGAGTCAGCAACCTCGGCCTGAGATGCATTGGCATTAACCGTCGCAATACGTTCATCCTGTGCGGCAAGCGCCTGGTAGCGTGCCCGTGTCCGGTCAAAAAACGCCAGGGACTCGGTTTCAATGCGGTCGAGTTCGCCCCGGGCTCTGGCCCGAGCCAGTCCGATTTTTGGTTCGACATCCAAATAGAGTGTCAAGTCTGGAGCGAAATCCCCCAGCACAGTATTACGCAGGGTTTCTAATAACCGGGCATCAATTTCACGCCCCCCGCCCTGGTACGCCTGGGTAGATAAATCGTGGCGGTCGCCAATGACCCAGGCACCACGGGCCAGTGCAGGTTTAATCACCGTTTCAACCAACTGAACCCGGGCTGCATAGAACATCAGCACTTCGGCTTTATCTGTAATGACTTCGTCGCCGACCGCTTTGATATCCAGCACCAGGCTGCGTAGTTTTTCTGCCAGAACCGTACCACCAGGCTCACGGGTAAACACAAGATCGCGGACACCCCGTGACTGCAGTGTCTCGACAATCACATCACGCGCACTGGTTTTACCCGCGCCTTCAAGGCCTTCAATCACTATAAATTTACTGCGCATTTTTTTCCTTTAATGTGTTGATCCATGCCCGTACAGCCTTGTTGTGGTTGGCAAGATTGGTACTGAATGTATGCCCGCCTTTGCCATCGGCGACAAAATAAAGATACGGCGATTTTGCCGGGTGAGCAGCCGCCTTCAGTGAAGGCACACTCGGCACTGCTATCGGGCCCGGCGGCAACCCACTAATCACATAAGTGTTATAGGGTGTCGCAGTATCAAGATCCTTGCGGGTCAGTTTACCATTCCAGTCTGCGCCCATACCGTAAATTACCGTTGGGTCGGTTTGTAAACGCATGCCAATACGCAAGCGGTTAATGAATACAGAGGCAACCAGTTCCCGCTCACTGGCAACGGCGGTTTCTTTTTCAATGATGGAAGCCATGATAACCATCTGGTCGCTATTTTTGTACGGCAGATTATCGGCTTTAGACGCCCAAATGCTTGCTACAGTATTCACCATTTTTTGATGTGCACGTTCCAGTATCGCCACATCTGTAGTTCCGGCGGTATATAACCAGGTATCCGGGTAGAACCATCCTTCCACTTCGTTTTCTGGTATATCAAGGGCTTTGGCAACCGCACTATAACTGTCGTCTTTCAGGGTATGCCGAATATATGGCGCTTCCCGTAACTGAGCCAGCCACTGATGTACTGTTTGCCCTTCAACCAGACGCAACGGAAATTGAGCCTCTTTACCACTCGCCAGTAACGACATTAATTGACGGACTGTCATATCTGGAGTCAGGCGATAAGTACCCGCTTTAAAGTTTGCCAGTTGCGGTTCAAGGCGCAGCAACCACTGAAAAACACGTGGGCGATTGATAATTTTTTCATCATAAAGTTGGTTACCCAGAGCCAGACGGCCCGTACCAGGCTTCAGGGTAAAATAGATTTCTTGTTTAATCAGCAGTGAACTCACTGCAAGCTTACGGACTTTCCAGTAACCCACTCCGGCGGCAACAGCCAGCAGAAGAACGAGCACAAGAACGAGGCGCAGCATTTTTTTCATGACAATATTTTTACTCACATAGTGGGGCAAGGAAGGTAAACAACTCTCGTGATGTGTACCGCGTGGTGATGGCCTGCCGGACCGGAATTATTGGCATCAAAGCATTGCAGATGAAGGCTTCATCTGCGCGCAGCAACGCATCAGGGGCAGCCCGTACTTGATGCACCATTCTGCCCTGCCGCGTTAATTCTGCCATTATATGCTGGCGCATTGTTCCGTTCACACCGGAGCGGTCAACCAATGGCGTGTATACTGCCTCGCCCTCTCGCCAGAATAAATTAGCGGCACAACATTCCACCATCATGCCATCACTGTCAAGAACAATGGTTTCATGCTGGTTTGCCTGTTCAAGTTCCGCCCGAATAAGAACCTGTTCAAGCCGGTTAAGGTGTTTTATACCAGCAAGCTGGGGGTTAATCCCCATACGGACAGAACTCAGCCCCAGTGTCACTCCGGCGTTTTTCCATTCAGCATAAAAGGAAGGGAAACCTGAGACAGACAATATTCTTACCGGGCTGCCACATTGCGCTGGACTGTAACCACGCCCACCACTCCCTCGGCTGATAATCACTTTCAGAACAGCAAGATCCTGAGAACGAGCCATTTCAGCCATTTCTGCTGCCAGAGTTTGCCATTGAGTAAAAGGGATAAGCAGACGCTGGCAGGCTTGCTGCAAACGAGCAATGTGATGAGATAAAAAACGAATTTCACCGGCAACAATTCGTGCGGTAGTAAAGCAACCATCGCCAAACTGAATGGACCGGTCGTTCGCTGGCAGGTGTGACTGGTATTCACCATTAATCAAGAACATCGCACATCCTCACATCATGGAGGCGATAGTGTGACAGGCGGCGAAGTTGAGGGCAAGAGAAGGAGTCTGAGACAGATAAGGCCCGTAATACACGGGCCTGAAGTCACTGTGTTATACACGTTTGAATATCAGCGAACCGTTAGTGCCGCCAAAACCAAAAGAGTTACACAGAGTATATTCCATACCCGATACCTGACGAGCTTCATGAGGCACGAAATCAAGGTCACAGCCTTCATCAGGATTATCAAGGTTGATGGTAGGCGGAACAGACTGGTCACGCAGTGCGAGAATCGAGAAAATTGACTCAACCGCACCAGCCGCACCCAGCAAATGCCCGGTCATAGACTTGGTGGAACTAACCAGAACACGTTGCGCTGCTTCGCCAAAGACTGTTTTCACAGCCTGTGCTTCTGCTTTATCGCCAGCAGAAGTGGATGTACCGTGGGCATTCACATACCCCACCTGCTCAGGTGTAATACCTGCGTCACGCAGTGCATTAACCATCGCCAGAGCAGCACCTGCGCCATCTTCCGGTGGTGATGTCATGTGGTATGCATCGCTGCTCATGCCAAAGCCAGTCAGCTCAGCATAGATTTTAGCGCCACGTTTTTTAGCATGCTCGTACTCTTCGAGCACCAGGATACCAGCACCATCACCCAGGACAAAACCATCACGGTCTTTATCCCACGGACGGCTTGCTCCCTGAGGATTATCATTGCGCGTTGACAAAGCGCGTGCAGCGCCAAAGCCACCAACACCCAGAGGGGTACTGGCTTTTTCTGCTCCGCCAGCAAGCATTACATCAGCATCGCCATACGCGATAATACGCGCAGCGTGACCAATGTTATGAACACCAGAAGTACAGGCTGTAGCGATAGAAATGCTTGGACCACGTAAACCAAACAAAATAGACAAGTGCCCGGCGACCATATTCACAATGGTGGACGGAACGAAGAACGGACTGATTTTCCGTGGGCCACCTTTTACCAGCGAACCATGGTTTTCTTCAATCAGGCCTAAGCCGCCGATACCAGAGCCAATAGCGGCACCGATACGATGGGCATTTTCTTCGGTAACTTCAATGCCGGCGTCCTGAAAGGCCTGAATACCAGCAACAATTCCATATTGAATGAAAGCATCCATCTTGCGTTGTTCTTTACGCGAGATGAAGTCATCACAGTTAAAATCCTTTACTAAGCCAGCAAATTTAGTTGCAAAGGCGCTAGTATCGAAATGGTCGATCAGGCTGATGCCACTCTGACCGGCAAGCAGAGCTTTCCAGGTGGACTCTACAGTATTGCCGACAGGAGACAACATGCCCAGTCCGGTCACAACTACACGACGCTTAGACACGTTTGTCCTCCAGGGAGGGAAATTATTGATACGCGTGGGACTAAAAGATAAAACTCAGGCGGTCGAATGACCGCCTGGAGATGTCACTTACGCCTGGTGGCCGTTGATATAATCAATGGCAGCCTGAACGGTGGTGATTTTCTCAGCTTCTTCGTCCGGAATCTCAGTATCAAACTCTTCTTCCAGAGCCATTACCAGCTCAACGGTGTCAAGAGAATCGGCGCCCAGGTCTTCAACGAAGGAAGCGCTGTTAACAACTTCTTCCTGCTTAACGCCCAGCTGTTCGCCGATAATTTTCTTAACGCGTTCTTCGATAGTGCTCATACTCTTAAATTTCCTATCAAAACTCGCTTTCGCGATGGTTTTCGTAGTGTATAAAATGTTGAAAAAGATGCAACTAAATCCCGGCAGGTCTTACCACGATTTTACGCTATTTTGCGGGTATTCCCGCTAATAACGCAAATAATTTTCTACTTCTCCGCACTCAGACTCAATAAACGCAGAATTTTCGCACATTCCCTGATTATATCTCAGACAAGTGGACAATCTGTATTCAACGACATTCCGGGCAAAAAAAGTATAGCGTGGTTACACCATGTACATTCCACCATTGACGTGCAAAGTTTCACCAGTGATGTAACCTGCGTCGTCAGAGGCCAAAAATACAACCGCATTGGCGATTTCCTTCGCGTCACCGAGGCGACCCGCAGGAACCTGCGCCAGAATACCTGCACGCTGATCATCAGACAGCGCACGCGTCATGTCCGTTTCAATAAAACCCGGAGCAACAACGTTTACTGTAATGCCGCGTGACGCCACTTCGCGTGCCAGTGATTTACTAAAGCCAATCAGACCGGCTTTTGCCGCAGCATAGTTAGCCTGACCAGCATTTCCCATGGTACCAACCACAGAACCGATAGTAATAATACGACCATGACGCTTTTTCATCATAGCGCGCATTACTGCTTTAGACAGACGGAAAACTGATGATAAGTTGGTTTCAATGATATCGTTCCACTCATCATCTTTCATGCGCATGAGCAAGTTATCTCGAGTTATTCCGGCATTATTAACCAAAATATCGACTTCACCAAACGCTGAACGGATGTTTTCCAAAACAGACTCAATAGATGCCGGGTCGGTCACATTCAGTACCAGACCTTTCCCGTTATCACCTAAATAATCGCTGATTGCCTGGGCACCATTTTCGCTGGTTGCCGTACCAATCACTTTCGCGCCACGTGCAACCAGGGTTTCTGCGATTGCACGCCCGATACCACGGCTTGCGCCAGTAACCAGAGCGACTTTACCTTCAAAACTCATAATGTTCCTCATTATTGCTCAAGCGCTGCTGACAGTGCGGCCGGCTCATTGATGGCCGATGCAGTCAGGGTGTCAACAATACGTTTAGTCAACCCGGTCAGTACCTTACCAGGGCCTGCTTCAAATAACTGACTTACGCCTTGAGCAGACATAAACTCAACACTCTGTGTCCACAATACCGGGCTGTATAACTGACGAACCAGGGCTTCCCGGATAGCGTCCGGAGAGGTTTCGCATTTTACATCAACGTTGTTAACAACGGGAATGGCTGGCGCATTAAATGCGATATTTTGCAGTTCAACTGCCAGTTTTTCAGCCGCCGGCTTCATTAACGCACAGTGGGAAGGTACGCTGACAGGCAACGGCAGAGCGCGTTTGGCGCCTGCAGCTTTACAGGCAGCCCCTGCTCTTTCCACCGCTTCTTTATTGCCAGCAATAACTACCTGGCCCGGCGAGTTGTAGTTAACCGGGGAAACGACCTGACCTTGCGCAGACTCTTCACAAGCCTTAGCGATGGATGCATCGTCAAGGCCGATAATGGCAGACATTGCACCCGTGCCTTCTGGCACTGCTTCCTGCATGAATTTACCACGCAGTTCAACCAGACGTACTGCATCACGAAATGCGATAACGCCTGCGCAAACCAGAGCAGAATATTCGCCCAGGCTGTGCCCGGCCATCAGCGCTGGCGTTTTGCCGCCTGCCTGCTGCCAAACACGCCATAAAGCGACAGAAGCCGTCAGCAATGCAGGCTGTGTCTGCCAGGTTTTATTCAATTCTTCTGCCGGGCCTTGTTGAGCCAACGCCCATAAGTCATAACCCAGCACATCAGAGGCTTCACGAAATGTTTCTTCAACCACCGGATACTGTGCAGCAAGTTCAGCCAGCATACCAACAGACTGAGAACCCTGTCCGGGGAAAACAAAAGCAAATTGTGTCATTTTTTTGTCCCTGCTAATCAAAAGCGAACCAGTACAGAACCCCAGGTGAACCCGCCACCAAAGGCTTCCAGCAGAACTAACTGACCCGGCTTAATACGCCCGTCACGTACCGCTTCATCCAGCGCTGACGGAACAGATGCCGCAGAAGTATTACCGTGCCGGTCCAGCGTCACCACCACACTTTCCATTGGCATGCGCAGTTTTTTCGCAGTCGCGCTAATAATACGCAGGTTAGCCTGATGGGGCACCAGCCAGTCGAGATCTTCACGATTGAGGTTATTTGCTGCCAGTGTCTCATCAACAATATGAGCAAGCTCGGTAACCGCCACCTTAAAGACTTCATTCCCTGCCATTGTCAACCAGGATGGATTTTCCGGGTTAACACGGTCAAGGTTTGGCAACGTTAACAGGTCACCGTAAGCACCATCAGCATGCAAATGCGTGGAAATGATACCAGGTTGTTCAGATTTGGACAGCACCACAGCACCAGCACCATCACCAAATAAGATGATGGTACCACGGTCTGCAGGATCCAAAGTGCGTGCCAGTACGTCAGAACCGATCACCAGCGCGTAATCAACTGCGCCATTTTTGATATATTGATCAGCAATACTTAACGCATAGGTAAACCCGGCACAGGCTGCGCCTACATCAAAGGCCGGGCAGCCTTTAATACCAAGCTGAGCCTGGATTTGGCATGCAGCACTTGGGAACGCGTGCGTCGAAGACGTTGTGGCAACAATGATTAAGCCAATTTGTGTTTTATCAACACCGGCCATGTCAAGCGCATTACACGCAGCCTGATAACCCATGGTCGCAACGGTTTCTTCCGGCGCAGCAATGCGGCGCTCACGGATCCCAGTACGAGTAACGATCCACTCATCAGTGGTTTCTACCATTTTTTCCAGGTCGGCGTTAGTACGCACGTGTTCAGGCAAATAGCTGCCCGTACCAATAATCTTTGTATACATGTACGCTCAGTCACTCTTGGGTAATACAGATTTCAGGCGAGAAGCAATTCGCTCAGGGATTTGCCGCCGCACCGCCTGCACTGCCTGTTCAATCGCGACCTCAAACGCTCGCTGATTGGCCGCACCGTGGCTTTTAATTACAGTGCCGCGCAATCCTAACAGACAGGCGCCATTATACTGGTCGGGGTTGAGGTGACTGAATCGCCTTTGCAGGCTTTTTTGTAACCAATGCTTTAATAAAATCAGCCACCACGCCCTTTTTTTCCCTTCCGACTGCGATTTCAGCAGCGAAAGAAACATTCTTACCACACCTTCCATGGTCTTTAATGTCACATTGCCAACAAACCCGTCACAGACCAGCACATCCGTTTTTCCGGTCAGTAATTCATTTGCTTCCAGATATCCGATGTACTGAATAGCCGGCAGTGCCGCCAGAACAGCCGCGGCACTACGAATAGGTTCAGGGCCTTTGGTTTCTTCTTCACCAATATTCAGCAGCGCAACACGCGGCTGAGACAGCCCTAACAGCTCTTCCGCCAGGACAGAACCCATAATAGCGAATTGCACCAGCATATCACTGTCACAATCCACATTAGCACCCAGGTCCAGAACGACTGTTTTTCCACGCATCTGGTGTGGCAGCATTGTTACCAGTGCCGGGCGCTCAATTCCATCCAGCGGCTTTAATAATAATTTTGACAGGCCCATCAATGCGCCAGTATTTCCGGCGCTGACACAGGCCTGAGCCCGCCCTTCTTTCACCAGTTCCAGCGCAATGCGCATGGAGGAGCCACGGCTGTTACGCACAGCATGCGATGGCCGGGCATCACTGGCAATAACTGACTGAGCAGGAATAATCTGCAAACGTGACCGTTGGTCAAAATCAGCTTTGGCAAGTAATGGAGTAATGGCGTCGGGATTGCCGACCAAAAGAAGGTTCAGTTGCGAATTAGATTCCAGTGCCTGCAAAGCTGCAGGCACTGTCACAGCAGGGCCAAAATCGCCCCCCATGGCATCTAACGCAAGGGTTAGACGTGTCAAAGTATCGCCAGATTACTTAGCGATTACCTTGCGGCCACGGTAGAAACCGTCAGCAGTAACGTGGTGGCGCAGGTGCGTTTCACCAGAAACTTTATCTACAGACAGGCTGGCAGTGGTCAGCGCGTCATGAGAACGACGCATGCCACGTTTGGAACGGGTTGGTTTATTCTGTTGTACGGCCATGGACCTTACTCCTCAATTACTTACGCTTTAAACTTGCTAATACGGCAAATGGGTTTGGTTTCTCCGCCTCTGCAGGCAGTTCACCAAAGACCATGTCCGCCTCGGACACTTCACAGTGTTCAGAATCATGCACCGGAACTACTGGTAAGGCGATGATGATTTCATCTTCGACCATAGCCAGCAGATCGATTTCACCGAACTCGTTAACCTCGATCGGTTCATACGCTTCCGGGAGTGCTTCAGCCTGCTCGTCAGAAACGACCGGACTAAAACAATACGTTGTGTGAACCTGATGCGGGAATGTGTTGCCGCAGCGCTGACAAGTCAGAGTAACCGACACCTTCGCATCGCCAGTAATAACGGCGAGACGCTGGTTATCAATTGCGAACGACATTTCGCATTCTACATCACTGTCCACACTGACGACGGATTCAGCAACGCGCTCCGCCTGCTCAGGGGTATATATGCCCTGGTAGTCGAGGCGTTTTTGAGCGGTGCGTACCGGATCCAGTGTCAGGGGTAATTTTACCTTTTGCATAGGGCGCGCATATTAACTTTGTAACGTCTTAGAGTCAAAGAAAAAGGCATTATGACTCACCTTTTGCCATTTATTCGCACACATTGCGGCTGCACAGTTTAAAATGTGGCGAACAAATTCGCTATAGATGACAGAAAAAAATATGCTTCCAATTATACTGGCCTCCACTTCAGTGTTTCGCCGAGAGCTGCTTAACCGGCTTGCTCTGCCGTTTACCTGCGCAAGCCCGGACACAGATGAAACGCCATTTCCAGGTGAAACATCCGACCAACTGGTTAAACGCCTGGCAGAGCAAAAAGCCCGCTCTTTGGCAGGGACTTATCCTGGTCATTTAATTATTGGTTCTGATCAGGTTTGCTTACTGAATAATACCATCACCGGGAAACCCTATACGGAAGAAAACGCAGTCAAACAATTATTAGCTGCACAAGGCAAAAAAGTACGTTTTTCTACCGGCATTGCCCTGCTTAATACCCAAACCAATCACATTCAGGTTGATGTTGAACACGTTGATGTCTGGTTTCGCCCGTTGTCAGAGCCTGAAATCCGCCGTTACGTCACATTAGAACAACCGTTACATTGTGCAGGCAGTTTTATGTGTGAAGGGCTTGGAATAACCTTATTTGAGCGCATTGACAGCAGAGATCCCAATACACTGATTGGCCTGCCGCTAATACGGTTATGTGAAATGCTGCGTGCCGCCGGAGCAGACCCTTTAGCAGAATAATGCCGTACCGATCACACCAGGCAGGTGCTGTGTCATTGTACCCTCCATAAATAAAACAGCGTTTCATTTATGGAGATATTATGTCGATACCCTTCACCCGCCAGGCACTTTTACTGACCATGAGTTTGGCGAGTTTTACCACGCAGGCAGGAGATACTACATGGCAGCATCCAGGCATTGTTGAAGGTAACTTACCCGCCTGGTACCCACAACTGGCACAGCAACTCGCCCCTTCAGATAGCTGGCTTAACGGCCATTATGCCCAGTTTCCCACCTGGCGGGCTCATGCACGGCAACTTGTCCGAGATGCCCTGCTGACACCAGACTCTCACCGCCCATTCGCCCCTGAAGTACTCAGCCGCCAGCAACGCGATGGCTACCATGCTGAGAAAGTTGCACTGAATATCACCGATGACAGCCGTATTGCCGCACTTGTGCTCACCCCGGATACCGCAGGCCCTCATCCGGCCATCGTGCTATTACACGACCACGGCTCAAAATTCGATATTGGCAAAGAAAAAATGATACGCCCGTGGGGAGATGCAGCCAAAGAAGCGTCAGCCAAAGCCTGGGCAGAGAAGTTCTTTACCGGGCGTTTTGTTGGTGATGAGCTGGCAAAACGGGGCTACAAAGTTATTGCTATTGATGCACCAGGCTGGGGTGACCGTGGCCCAATGACCTATGAGCAACAACAGGCGCTTGCCAGTAATTTTTTCAATTTTGGGCGCTCACTGGCTGGTGAAATGGCATATGAAGACCTGCGTACTGTCGATTTTCTTGCCTCACAGCCTGATGTAGATAAAGCACATATTGGCGTACTGGGGTTTTCTATGGGAGGTTACCGGGCCTGGCAACTGGCCGCGTTATCCGACAAAGTTGCCGCGACTGCGGTTATCTCCTGGTTTGGCACCTGGCAAGGGCTAATGACCCCGGGGAATAACGTTTTGCGCGGGCAATCGGCCTTTTATATGCTCCATCCGGGTTTGAATGCCAAATTAGACATTCCCGATATCGCGGCAATAGCCGCTCCTGCACCCATGCTTATTTTTAGCGGTGGGAAAGATAAGCTGTTCCCTGCCAGTGCCGTAGATGCAGCCTGGGAAAAAATGCACCGAATCTGGCAGTCACAAGGGGGAGAATCACATTTACTGACAAGGCGCTGGCCAGACCTGGGCCACGTTTTCTATCAGGAACAACAGGTGGTTGCATTTGACTGGCTGGACAGGTGGTTACAGCCGGGTAAAACATCTCCCGGCGTAAAATAAGAATCAGCCGCGGCTGGTTTTGCGCAAATAGCTAAGGCACTGCCTCAGTTCATTATCCAGCGGTGCTTCAATGCGTATGGTTTCGCCCGTTGCCGGGTGAGTGAATCGCAGGGCTGCGGCATGAAGGAACAAACGCCCCAGCCCACTGCCGTTTAGCTGGCTGTCGAACTCCCGGTCACCGTAGCGGTCATCAAACGCGATAGGATGGCCGGCATGAAGCGTATGCACACGAATCTGGTGAGTTCTCCCGGTTACCGGGCTGCAACGAACCAGGGTGGCGAAACCAAACCGCTCTTCCACTTTGAAGCGAGTCTCCGACGGTTTACCTTCACTACTGACCTTTACCATGCGCTCACCACTTTTCAGAATATTCTTTAAAAGCGGTGCCTGGACAACTTTAACGTGAGATTGCCACTGACCACGCACCAAAGCGAGGTAGTCTTTTTGCATTCCTTTATCCCGCAGTTGCTCATGGAGCGAACGCAGGGCAGAACGCTTTTTGGCAACCAGTAAGACACCGGATGTATCCCTGTCCAGCCGGTGTACCAGTTCAAGAAAACGTGCTTCAGGACGCAATGCCCGCAACCCTTCAATGACACCAAAACTGAGGCCACTGCCGCCATGTACCGCTGTGCCAGAAGGCTTGTTAAGAATAAGGATATGGTCGTCTTCATACAAAATGGCGTCAGTCAGTGCAGCCACTTTTTGCAAATGAGGCGACACCGCATCTTCTTCCCGCTCAGCAACCCGCACAGGGGGAATGCGCACTTCATCGCCATCAACCAACTTATACTCTGGTTTGATACGTTTTTTGTTTACCCGCACCTCACCTTTACGCAGGATGCGATAAATCATACTTTTGGGCACACCTTTCAGTTGTGTGCGCAAAAAGTTATCAATTCGTTGCCCGGCTTCCTCGTCGGAAATAGCAACTATTTTTACGGTTGGTGTCTCGGTTTTCATGGTGCGCGATTCTAATTACCCCGGACTGATAGCGCCACTTATTTTTCTGTGCTTATATTATTGCGCAGGCAGTTTAAAAATGCTTCCGGGCGTTTTTTTGCTGCTATTTGCAACAATCAGAAATGTGACGTTAAAAAACTGTGAGTAACCAGGTGATAAATGGCAAATGTCATCTTGCTATAACTGGCCTTGCAGTGGAATAATGTTGCGGTTTTCCGCGTTGAGACCTGTAAGAACAAGGAATTTTGCGGAATTACCAATTTTGCCTGAATGTTCATCAACGCAGCAATGGCGTAAGACGTTTTGTACTTTCAGGCAGTTAGCGGGCTGCGGGTTGCAGTCTGGCCGGTAAATGGAAGCTTCTCTGGCGAAAACATTCCCAGGCAGTTCCCCTATAAACAGCGCTGTTTTTCCGTTTGAAATACAGGCTACCGACACGCTGCGCCTCTCAGCAAGCGACAACCGTGAGGTTGACGACTTAGCGAATAGTCACGAGGCCATCGGTTCACATCCGGTCAGCGATTACCTTGCCCGCAGTTCTGTCGTCAATGTAAGAATAACGAGTAAGTTACGATGAAAAGAATGTTAATTAACGCAACTCAGCAGGAAGAGTTGCGCGTTGCCCTGGTAGATGGCCAGCGTCTGTATGACCTGGATATTGAAAGCCCCGGGCATGAGCAAAAAAAAGCCAATATTTACAAAGGTAAAATCACCCGCATTGAACCCAGTCTGGAAGCTGCATTTGTTGATTATGGCGCTGAAAGACACGGTTTCCTTCCTTTAAAAGAGATTGCCCGCGAATATTTCCCGTCCAACTATTCCTCTCATGGTCGCCCAAACATTAAAGATGTTTTGCGTGAGGGGCAGGAAGTTATCGTTCAAATTGATAAGGAAGAGCGTGGTAACAAAGGTGCCGCACTGACTACCTTTATCAGTCTGGCTGGCAGTTACCTGGTTCTGATGCCTAACAACCCTCGTGCTGGTGGTATTTCACGGCGTATTGAAGGTGAAGACAGAACTGAGCTGAAAGAAGCACTGTCTTCCCTGGAATTGCCTGACGGCATGGGGCTGATTGTGCGTACCGCGGGTGTTGGTAAATCAGCGGAATCCCTGCAGTGGGATTTGAGTTTCCGCCTGCGTCACTGGGAAGCCATCAAGAAAGCCGCTGAAAGCCGCCCGGCACCTTTTCTTATTCATCAGGAAAGTAATGTCATTGTCCGCGCATTCCGTGACTACCTGCGCCAGGACATCGGTGAAATCCTGATCGATAACCCGAAAATTGTTGAGCTGGCTCGCCAGCACATCGCTGCACTGGGGCGCCCGGATTTTTCCAGTAAAATCAAATTGTATACCGGTGAAATTCCGTTATTCAGCCACTACCAGATCGAGTCGCAAATTGAGTCTGCCTTCCAGCGTGAAGTGCGCCTGCCTTCCGGCGGGTCAATTGTTATCGATTCCACTGAAGCGCTTACTGCAATCGATATCAACTCCGCGCGCGCAACGCGTGGTGGCGATATCGAAGAAACGGCACTGAATACCAACCTGGAAGCGGCAGATGAAATTGCCCGTCAGTTGCGCCTGCGTGACCTCGGTGGTTTGATTGTTATCGACTTCATCGATATGACACCAGTACGCCACCAGCGTGCTGTAGAAAACCGTCTGCGGGAAGCCGTACGTCAGGACCGCGCACGCATCCAGATAAGCCATATTTCTCGCTTTGGTTTACTGGAAATGTCTCGCCAGCGTCTCAGCCCTTCCCTGGGTGAGTCCAGCCACCATGTGTGCCCACGCTGTAGCGGTACCGGTACTATTCGTGATAACGAATCATTGTCGCTCTCTATTTTGCGCCTGATTGAAGAAGAAGCGCTGAAAGAGAATACCAAAGAAGTTCACGCCATTGTTCCAGTACCTATCGCGTCTTACCTGCTGAACGAGAAACGCTCAGCGGTTAGCGCTATTGAACAACGCCAGCCAGATATCCGTTGCGTTATCGTACCGAACGATAATATGGAAACACCGCACTACTCTGTTGTGCGTGTACGCAAAGGTGAAGAAACACCAACCCTGAGCTATCTGCTGCCGAAATTGCACGAAGAAGCGATGGCGATGCCGTCAGAGGAAGAACAGGCGGAACGTAAACGCCCAGAACAACCTGCACTGGCAACCTTTGCCATGCCTGATGTACCGCCTGCGCCACCAGAAGCACCTCATCGTGCAGCGCCTGCAGAAAAAGCGGCATCTGCTACAGCACCTGCAGGTCCTGGTTTCTTTGGCCGAATTGCCGGCGCACTGAAATCACTTTTCGGTTCCAGTGAAGACACCGCCAAAGAGGCACCGGTTTCTGAGCCAGAAGCTGAGAAGAAAGCCGACCGTGGCCAGCGCCAGCAGGACCGTCGCAATAACCGCCGTAACCCACGCCGTGATCGTAACGAGCGTAATGAACGCTCTGAACGTAACCCGCGTAACGAATCTGACAACGCAGTTCAACCTCGCGATGAGAACCGTCGTGGCCGCCGCCAGAATCAAAATGCTGAAGTCCGTGAACCTCGTGGCGCCACACCTGAAGGCAGTAACACACCTGCTACCCGCGAAGAGCAAATTCAGTCTCGCCGTGACCGTAACCGTCGCCGTACTGAAGAGAAACGTCAGGCTCAGCAGGAAGTGAAAAACCTGCAACGTGAAGAAACGGAAAATACCGTTGATTCAACTGCAACTGCCGAGAAAGAGACTCATGTTCAGGTAATGCCACGCCGTAAACAACGCCAGCTTACCGAGAAAGTGCGTATCGAAAGTGCTGCCGCTGCTGAAAGCAACAACAACCTGCCTGTTGCTGCGGTTGAAAACGTACCGGCTACTGAACACGTACCGGCACCTCAGGAAACTGCAGGGTTGTTACCAGTGGTACAGGCTGAACAACCTGAAGCTGGTGAAGAGAATGGGGATGCACGCGAAAACAATATGCCGCGTCGCTCACGCCGTTCTCCACGCCACCTGCGTGTCAGTGGGCAGCGCCGTCGCCGTTACCGTGACGAGCGTTACCCGTCACAATCACCGATGCCGTTAGCCGTTGCCTGTGCTTCGCCTGAAATGGCGTCCGGCAAAGTGTGGATCCGCTACCCGGTAACACGCCCGGCAGACGACGTCGTCCAGGATGCGCCAGTACCGGCTGAAGCCTCTCAGGGTGTGGCCGATAACACTTCTCTGCCTGTTGCCGCTGATGTTGCACATATTGACACTGCGCCGGTTGCTCCAGCAGATATCATGCCTGAAACACCTGTTGCCAGCGAACAGGAAGCAACAACTCAGGCAGTTGATAACGCAATGGTTAACAGTGAAGAAACCGAAGTTGCGCCTGCCGTTGAAACGGTTGCTCCTGCAGAAGCAGTTGAACCTGTAGAAGCAGTTGAACCTGTAGAAGAGCAGGCTGCACCTGTGGTGGATAAAGCAGAAACAGTGAAACCGGTTGAAGCACCGGTAACAGAGCAGCAGGCTGATACTTCCGCCAGCGAGCCTGAAGCAGTAACTGAATCGCCTGCTGAAGTGGCAGAAGTGAAACACAGCCCGGTTGAGGAAACTGTTGCTGCGGTTCACAGTGAAACCAGCCAGTTCCATGGCACCGCAACTGCGCCAGCCACTCGCGCACCTGCTCCGGTATATGTACCAGAGCCGGCTCGCCACAGTGACTGGGTACGCCCGGCATGGGAATTTGAAGGTAAAGGTTCTGCTGGTGGCCACAGTGCCAGCCACCAGGCGACCGCACCTGCAACCAGACCACAGCCGCAGGCATAACAGGGTGTAACAGCAACAACGAAAAAGCCTGCTCAATTGAGCAGGCTTTTTTATTTATAGTCAGCCACACAAAACTGTCACCGCTGGCGTTTGCCTTCCTGCATACCACTCAGCCCGGGCATTACCGAGCGCATCAAGTCAATAAACATCCGTAACCTTACAGGGTAGTAGTTCGCCCAGGGGTAGAGTAACCAGACAGGTAGCGGCCAGGCCTGCCACTCAGGCAGTACATGGACCAGCGCGCCACTACGCAAATCCTGCTCGACTATCCATGCAGACAGCACCACTGCCCCAACCCCGCCCAGTGCAGCCTTGCGCGCTGCATACAGGCTGTCCGTATACAAACGGGGAGACAGTGTCACTTCCACGGTTTCACCTTTCTGGTTCGCCAGGATAAGAGCCTTACGATAAAAAGAGCTTACTGAGATCCAGGGTAACTGGCTTAATTCCGCGGGCGTGTTGAGCGGTTTTACCTGAGCGGCTACATCAGGCGTGGCAACGGCAATGCGTGGCACTTCCGCCAGCTGGACTGCGACTGTATCCGGATTAGTTATATCCCCAACATGGATAGCGCAATCAAGGTTATCAGCAATAAAGTCCGGCGATTTATCATTAAGTAACCACTCCACATTCAGCCCGGGGTAGCGGCCCAGCATATCGATGAGTGGTGCCATCAGTTGATCCTGGCCGAAGGCATGAGGCGCCCGAACACGTAACAAACCGGACGGCAGGTTATCGGCATTGCTCAATTCGTCTTCCAGTGCAGACCAGGAACCGGCAACGTGGCGGGCATGCTGATAGCAGTGTTCGCCGTCTTCTGTAAGGCTCATTGCATGGGTAGTTCGCAGCAACAGCTTAACACCCAGCATCGTTTCCAGTGTTTTCAGGCGGCGACTGACCGTTGCCTGAGTCAAAGTAAGCTGGCGTGCCGCAGACGATAACGAACCCGCTTCGACAATGCGCACAAAGGTTTGCAGCAGTTCAATTCTGTCTATACGTTCAGTTGTTTTCACTCAATAACCAGTTATACGTTTAACGTATAACTGTTGTACACCGGCGTGGGCTACACCGCCAGCAGTTTCCCCCTCACAATACAGTCCATACACAGTTTGTCCTGATAAGGAAACCACCATGTCTGGTACTACATTGCACTCTGAACGCCCTCTGAGCACGGGCCTGATATTCTCACTGGCTGCTGGTGCAGGGTTGAGTGTCGCATCGATTTATTATGCACAACCTATCCTGCCACTACTGGGGCAGTCATTATCACTTTCTGTTGATGGAATGGGGCTGATTCCAACACTGACGCAAATGGGTTACGCGTTGGGTATCTTATTTTTGATTCCCCTCGGCGACCGTTACGACCGCCGGGCCATTATTCTGCTCAAATGCATTATTTTGGCACTGACACTCGCAGCATGCAGTTTCACCAGTTCATTACACAGCTTGCTGGCTACCAGCCTGCTGATTGGGATGACAGCGACCATTGCGCAGGATATTGTTCCTGCCGCCGCCATTCTGGCTCCGGCTGGCAGGCAAGGGAAAATCGTCGGGACGGTAATGACCGGCCTGCTACTGGGGATTTTGCTGTCCCGAACCGTTAGCGGTTTGGTTGCTACCTGGCTGGGCTGGCGAGCAATGTATCAACTCGCAGCTCTCAGCATTCTGCTTATCGGCACCGTGCTGTGGCGTGTTCTTCCCAGGTTTGCCACGCATTCAGAGCTGAGTTACCCGGGTCTGCTGCGCTCCATGGCGACACTGTGGAGCCGTTACCCAGGGTTGCGGATGGCCGCAGCCGCCCAGGGCCTGCTTTCCATAGGCTTTAGTGCATTCTGGTCTGTACTGGCATTGATGCTACTGGAGAACTACCACCTCGGCAGTGCCGTAGCCGGTGGGTTTGGGCTGGCAGGTGCCGCTGGCGCACTGGCTGCGCCGTTATCAGGCAGCCTGTCAGACAAAATAGGCCCGGAACGCGTAACGGTGATGGGTGCCGCACTGGTCACTGTGTCTTTTGCCAGCATGTTTTTGCTGCCATTGCTGCCTCTACATGCGCAGTTGTGCCTGATAGCACTGGCGGCAATTGGTTTCGACCTTGGTCTCCAGTCCACATTAATTGCCCACCAGACACTGGTGTACAGCCTTGAGCCTCAGGCAAGAGGCCGTCTGAATGCCCTGCTGTTTACTGTCGTGTTTATTGGCATGGCTGTGGGTTCTGTATTGGGTAGTAAAGCGTGGGTATCAGCCGGGTGGCCGGGTGTGCTGGCTCTCGCCAGTGTCACAGGTTTACTGAGTCTGGTCATTCGTTGGTGGGCCATTCGCCGCCATTGCGCCAGCCATGCTGGTAGCGTTGCCGAAGAATAAAAAAAATCCCGTACCGGGGTGCCAGTACGGGCAGACAAGGTATGCCCAGTTTCACGACATACCAAAAAGAGCAAAGCCACTAACTATTGAGCTGGAACAGGGACATCCCCTGCATATCGCTGAAGGCCTTATAAGAGGCCTGAAGCGCAGTTTGTTGCATTACATAAGAAGAAATTACTGAGTTCCAGTCTGCATCGACCAGGTTACTCATTTGCTGGGATTGCTGCAGGCTACGGTCATCACCCAGTGAATCCAGGTTATCCAGCTCATTCAGCTGAGTGCCCAGTTCTGAACGGACTTTCAGTACGTTGTTCAGTGAGTTTTTCAGACCACGGCTGGTTTTATCGATCACTGCCTGCAACGCATCTTTGCTCGTTTGATCGAGATCCTGCTGCGGTGTATTCAGGGAAGCGATAGCAGTATCCAGCATAGTAAACAAGTTAGTTTCGCTGGCACTACCATCAGGCTCTGCTTCAGCGTTACTGGTTATCGAATCAAACACTTCTGAACCCGTGTGGCCGATAACCATAGTGCGCGCAGAATCAACCTTCTGAGTAATATCCTCAGTACCGCCGACATAATTAACGCTGGTACCTGAATCGACAAAAGGCTCTGAATCAGTTTTATAGCCAGCAAAAATATAGCGGCCGTTACCGTCAGTGCTGTTTGCCAGGTTCAGTAACTGGTCACGAACCCCTTGTAACTGGGTAGCCAGAGAAGCCCGGTCATCATCGCTCAACGTGCCGTTGCTGGCATAAACGATTTTTTCCTGTGCAGTCTGAATACTGCTGGTGACCTGGCTTAATACGCTTTCTTCCAGCGAAACCTTTTGGTTTGCGAAAGTCCGGGCCGTGGCATACTGGCTGTTCTGTGCCTGAGCCTGCGAAACCACAATCGCCTGAGAAGCCGCAACCGGGTCATCAGACGGGCGGTTAACCCGTTTGCCCGTGGATAACTGTTCACCATAATTCAGCCACTTTTGCTGCGACTGGGTGATACCACGAACATTTTGTTCAAAGATCATCTGCGTGCTGATGCGCATTGGTCATGACTCCTATGAATTAATGGATAGCAGCGCGTCAAAAATCGTTGATGCTGTTTTCAACACCTGTGAGTTCGCCAGATAATACTGCTGATAACGCTGCAGGTTGGCGTACTCTTCATCCAGGTTCACACCAGAAACAGATTGTTGCTGGTTGGTCAACTGCGTAACCACATTCGCCTGCGTCGTACTGGTTGTTTCCAGTGTACTGGTGGTGTTACCGACCAGAGACACCAGGCTTGCGTAAGCATCGTTGAAGGTTTTGTTACCACCTACTATGCTCTTGTCCTGCAAATCAAGCAGCGCCTGGGCGTTGGTGTTATCACTCTCACCGGAGGTCGCTGAACTCGCCAGCGCCACTTTCGCTTCATCTGTTACTGAAACGGCCATATTGACGATAGTGTTGGTTACCGGTTTAACAACAAAGCTGTCTTTGGCATCAGGTGAACCATCAACGGTCACCGTCAGGCCATCAAAAGCCAGTGTCGTATTACCACTGCCATCAGTGCCGGTTGTCGGTGTTACCGTGGTATTGTCTGATGTACGGGTAACCGTC
Organism: Mangrovibacter sp. MFB070; assembly: GCF_000705335.1. Taxonomy (NCBI): domain Bacteria; kingdom Pseudomonadati; phylum Pseudomonadota; class Gammaproteobacteria; order Enterobacterales; family Enterobacteriaceae; genus Mangrovibacter; species Mangrovibacter sp. MFB070. Next base: position 304,100 of record NZ_JJMI01000022.1, on the reverse strand, counting down.
CAGGCAGAGCCACTCCAGGTCACTTTATAATTGGTTGCCAGAACAGCAGAGCTGTCTGTGACCTCCGCCGTCAAAGTCGTGGAGCTGGTATTTTTCGCATTGCTCACCACCGCAGGCGCACCAACAGCAAAGAACGCTTCGCCTGCATCGCCATTGGCGTCAAAACCCGCTTCATGCTGAGTATTGAATGCATCTGCAAAGGATAATGCCAGTTGCCCAAGGCGGTTACGCGCTGCATCCAGGTCTGTTGAACGGAAAGTCAGTAATCCACCCAAAGAGCCGGTTGTTAACTGGCTTTCAGGAATTTCGACGTTTCCTGCGGCTTCATCAACATACGCAACGGTTGTGCGGCCAGGATCAGCACTTGACGCAACTGCCGCCAGTTGGAATGAGCGCGATCCCTGAACCAGAGACGTACCATTACCCAGGCTCACGTTATAAGTATTTCCATCCTGGATTGTGACTGTCACACCCACGATGTTATTCAGTTCATTCACCAGTTGGTCGCGTTGGTCCAACAAGTCGTTCGGACTGGCACCGCCGCCTGTCGCCGTCATTTGCGCAATCTTTTTATTCAGATCAGCAATCTGGCTGGTATAGGTGTTAATTTCCTGAACACTGGACTCAATAGCACTGTTTACCTGGCTGTCCATGCTGCGCAGGTAGTTATCAGTGGTTTTGAACTGGTTTACCAACCCCTGGGCCTGGCCGATTAATGCTTCGCGGGCAGAGGAGTCATTGGCATTACTGGTCAATGTGGTTAACGCAGAAAAAAAGCTCTGTAACGATGTTGAAATACTGGTGGTTGTACTGGACAGCAGGTCATCTATTTGTGAAACCTGGTCATAACGGCTGGACAACGCACTGCTTTGATTCGACGCCTGGCGTAACTGGCTGGTAATAAACTGATCGTATTCACGCTGAACACCACTGACATACACGCCATTACCAATCCAGCTATTACCGGAAAGGGTGCTATTAGACTGGGCCAGTACGGTGGTCTGGCGGCTATAACCGGTCACGTTATAGTTCGAAATGTTATTACTTACCGTATTCAGCGCGGTCTGTGCGGCAGTCAGTCCGCTCATCGCGCTGTTGATCAGGCTACTGGACATGGTGTTTCCTTTTGAGCGTTTAATCACGGGTCCTGACAGAGATTATCGGCAGCACAGGCCAGGACTTGAGGCTAATCAGAACAAATTGCTTAAATCATTGTTATACGCTTTAGAGACCTTATCGCTCATAGATTTTAGCTGCTGAATCAATGAGGTAAGCTTGCTGGCATAACCTGGATCCGTTGCATAACCAGCGCGTTGCAATGCCTGAGCGCCCTGCTCTGCTGTTGCCGCTGTAGTCACCGCGGCATAACGCGGATTTTTACTCAGCAGGCCCACATAATCTGACAGCGCTTCCAGATACGAACTGTACACACGGAACGCAGCTTTCACTTTTTTCGCCTGGCCATTTTCAAATTCAGTGGTGGTGATTTCGGTAGTTGGCCCTTTCCAGTTGCCGGTTGCTTTCACCCCAAAAATATTGAAGCTGGGCGCACCACTGGCCGTGCGAATCTGGCGTTGCCCCCAGCCTGATTCCAGCGCAGCCTGCGCCAGAATCAGGTGGTGAGGAATGCCACTTTGTTCGCTGGCGAGTTTGGCGGGTAAAGACAACTGCGCCAGGAAGTTTTTGCTGTCACCATCAAGGTCTTTGTCTGCAAAGGAGACAATCGCCCCGGAACTGGGCGGAGCCTTGGGAATGGCTTTACGCACCAGTTGGGTAAATTCCTGAGTTTGATACTGCATGACGGTGTTCATATCGAGTTTCATTGGCACCGTCCCCGCTTTTTCAGACGGAGACTGCGTGCCATTGGTCATCTGTTTTACCATCATGTCTGCCAGACCAAGGCCTTTAGCACTGAGATCATCGGCAATCTGCTGGTCGTACATACTGGTGTACAAACGGGTTTGGTCATTGTCGAGCAGGTCATCTTTCGGCAAAGCCTGGCGCATACTCTTCAGTACCATTTGCACGAACATCCCTTCAACTTTTTTGGCTACCGCTTTCAGGTGAGCCTGAGGGTCATTCGCTGCTGCCCGTTTTAATTCATTCAGCGATTGCGCATCCCACGCAGCGCCAGCCATGGACTGGGTATCATTAATCATCAGATAATCTCCAGTTTCGCCCGCAGACAACCTGCACTTTGCATAGCCTGCAGGATAGACATCAAATCCATCGGTGTTGCACCCAGCGCATTAAGGGCACGAACCACATTGTTCAGATTGGCGCTTGAGTTGATGCGGCGCAGCGCACCACCACTCTGGCGCATATCAATCTGCGTTTGCGGCGTTACCACTGTTTGACCACCCGCGAACGGCGTATTGGGCTGGCTCACCACATTTTGCTGGTTGACGGTTACCGACAAGTTGCCCTGGGCAACGGCACAGTTATCCAGAGTCACTTCGCGGTTCATCACCACAGCACCAGTACGTGAGTTGATAATCACTTTGGCGTCCTGTACCGGTACATTCACCTGCAGGTTTTGCACATCCGCGAGGAAACGCACCTGGGAGCTGTTTCCCGGTGGAACACGAATTTGAACAGTACGGGCATCAATAGCCTGCGCTACGCCATAACCTTGAGAGCGGTTAATGGTATCGGATATCTGCTGTGCAAGGCTGAAGTCCTCCTGGTTGAGTTGCAGATTGATGCTGTTGCCTTGCCCAAAGTTGCTGGGTAATTCACGCTCAACCACTGCACCACCAGTAATCCGGCCACCATTGAGTTGGTTAACCTGAACACTACTGCCTCCGGCAGATGCCCCCGCACCACCAATCAGGATATTACCTTGTGCCAGCGCATAGACCTGGTTATCCACCCCTTTCATTGGCGTCATCAGCAGTGTGCCACCACGCAGGCTTTTCGCATTACCGAGTGATGAAACCACTACATCAATACGCTGCCCCTGGCGGGAGAACGCGGGTAAGTCTGCGGTGACCATTACTGCTGCCACGTTTTTCAACTGCATATTGGTGCCACTGGGAACGGTTATCCCCAGTTGTGACAACATGTTATTCAGGCTCTGGGTAGTAAATGGAGTCTGAGTGGTCTGGTCACCTGTACCATCCAGCCCTACCACCAGGCCATAGCCAATAAGTGAGTTATCACGCACGCCCTGTACAGTGGTGAGGTCGCGAATGCGGTCTGCCTGAGCCAGTGTTGCCACCAGCAGCAATCCGATTGCGAAAATTGACTTAAACATATTCACCTCGCTTAGAACGGCGCGACATTAAGGAAGAAACGTTGCAACCAGCCCATTTGCTGCGCTTCATTGATATAGCCGTTACCGACATACTCAATACGGGCATCCGCCACCTGGGTTGATGCGACGGTGTTGCTGGTTGAAATAAACCGTGGATTCACCACCCCGGAGAAGCGAATAAACTCAGCACCCTGGTTAATCGCGATTTGTTTTTCACCCACTACATGCAGGTTACCGTTAGCCAGAACCTGGTCTACGGTAACCGTCAGAGTACCGGTAAAGGTGTTTTGCGCACTGGAACCACCCTGGCCGGTGAAACCGTTTTTACCTTCCATATTGAGATCGGCACGGGCATTACCAAATAACCCCTGTAAGTAACGTGGCGCTGTCGTTACCGCAAGGCTACTGGTTCCATCACGCGATGCGTTAGAAGAAGAAGACTTGCTGGCACTGACGTTTTCCTGGAGATTAATGGTGAGCGTGTCACCAATATTGCGCGGGCGACGGTCTTCAAATAACGGCTGATACCCATAATTAATGGGCTGAACAGTCTGAAAAATAGAACCATTGACCGCCGGAACCGGGCCTGGAATAGGCTGTGCCGAAGTTGGCCCCTGAATAAGCGGCTTACTCGGGACCAGTGAACAGCCACCGAGGGCAACACTCAGGCTAATGACAAGCGGTCGATACCACTGGTTACGGTTTTGCATTACGTTTATCTTCAGAAAATATTAGCCGGCGGCGAAGCCGGCCAGATTTTAAAGTTGTGACAGTTTCTGCAACATCTGGTCCGTTGTGGAAACCGCTTTACTGTTAATCTCGTAGGCGCGCTGAACCTGGATCATATTGACCAGTTCTTCGGCAACGTTAACGTTGGAGGTTTCTACATATCCCTGATACAGCAGCCCGGCGCCATTCTGGCCCGGGGTTGATTCTGTCGGCGCACCAGAGGCCTGGGTTTCGGTGTAAAGGTTTTCGCCAATACTTTCGAGCCCGGAGGTGTTAATGAACGTCGCCAGGTTCAACTGCCCCACCTGTTGTGTTGCTGTCTGCCCTTGCAGGGTGACGCTTACCACGCCATCACGCGCCACAGTAATACTCAGAGCATTACTGGGAATGGTGATAGCCGGTTGCACAGGGAACCCACCGTTAGTCACTAACTGCCCGTTGGAATCGAGCTGAAATGAGCCGTCACGGGTATAGGCTGTAGTACCATCCGGGAGCTGTACTTCAAAAAAACCTTCGCCTTTAATCGCAATATCTTTGCTGTTATCGGTCTGGTTCAGGTTACCCTGGGTATGAATACGCTCCGTTGCCACCGGGCGAACCCCGGTACCAATTTGCAGGCCCGTCGGTAATGTTGTTTGCTCAGAAGACTGTGCTCCAGGCTGACGTACTGTCTGGTACAGCAAATCTTCAAACACTGCACGCTGGCGTTTGAAACCATTGGTACTGACGTTTGCCAGGTTGTTGGCAATGACGTCCATATTGGTTTGTTGTGCATCCAGACCGGTTTTCGCGATCCATAATGAGCTGATCATGGTGAAGTCCTGTTTTATTAAGTCAGTGACAGCAGTTGGTTCGCACGCTGTTCGTTACCATCAACATTGCTGATAACTTTCATTTGCATCTCAAAACGGCGCGAGTTGCTAATCATGTCAGCCATGGCTTCAACGGCGTTGACATTACTACCCTCCAGCACGCCCGCCATCACTTTCAGTGTTGGGTCCGCTGCTGGTGTAGCGCCACGCGTGGCCTGCGCCTGCTGGGTGAGATGAAACAACCCGTCATCACCACGCTCCACTTCCTTGTCGGTAGCCTTAACCAGTTTCAGACGGCCAATTGGCGCTGCGGTATTAGGCGGGTCCCCCGGGTTTAGCGCAGTGATGGTGCCGTCAGCAGCAATAGTCAGCTCAGCATTCTGGGGAACGGCAACAGGACCACCATCACCCATCACCAGATTGCCATTCACTTCCAACTGCCCATTGACGTTCACCTGCATATTACCGTTACGGGTGTAGGCTTCCTGGCCATTCGGGGTCCGTACTGCCAGCCAGCCATCCTGCTGCATTGCCACATCCAGATTACGGCCGGTGTAATCCATCGAACCGGTACTCATATCCGAACCTGGTGTAGAGGCAGCAACCAGTGTGCGGGTTGGTAACGATAACCCCTCAACCGGCACTGCACGCAGTGCCTCAAGTTGTTTACGAAAACCAGGTGTCGACGCGTTAGCCATGTTGTTAGCCGTCACAGACTGTAAATCCAGCGTCTGGCTGGCTGCGCCCATGGCGGTATATATTGCGTGATCCATTAAGCCACCCCGTCAGTCGATTAACGCAGGTTAACCAGCGTGTTAAGGATCTGATCCTGAGTTTTAATCGTCTGGGCGTTTGACTGATAGTTACGCTGCGCAACAATCATATTCACCAGCTCTTTACTCAGATCAACGTTGGAAGACTCCAGCGCCCCACTGGTCAATGTGCCGAACGTACCAGTACCAGCAATCCCTAACAGCGCAGCACCTGAAGATGAAGTTGCACTCCACAGGTTGTCACCTTCAGACTGCAGGCCCTCCGGGTTAGCAAAGTTTGCCAGGGCAATCTGGCCCAGTAACTGGGATTCACCGTTGGAGTAGGTACCGCTAATAGTGCCGTCGTCATTGATGGCATAGCTCACCATTTCGCCCGGTGCGTAACCGTCCTGAGAGGTAGAAACAATGTTGTTGCTACCATAGTTCTGCTGCATGGAACCGGTGAAATCCAGCGAGAATGTGGCAGGCGTGGCACCACTGCTGGTGTCGGTGGTCAGGCTCGGGAAGATACCGGCAGTGGCGGTCGCCGTACCGGTGCTGTCTGTAGTACTGGTCAGGTTACCGTTAGAGTCAAAGTTCATCGTCCCCAACAGAGATGATGAACTACCGCTGACGCTACTGTCCTGGGTGTAAACACTCCAGGTGTTATCTGCAGTTTTAACAAAGTACACGTTCATATCATGGGTGTTACCCTGGGTGTCATACACCGTGATCGTGCCTTTCTTGTTATACGTGGTGGAATCGGTTGAATCGAAGGTGCTGGTAATTGCATCGTCTGATGAATTCAGTTGCACTTCCATTGCTGCGGTTGTGGTGGTTTTCGCAGACATTGGGGAGCTCGGAATAGACAGCGTTACCGGGTTTGCACCCTGGTTAATAGTGGGTGGTGTGCCACTCGCCGGATAACCCGTGACATAGTACCCCTGTGAGTTAACCAGGTTACGGTTTTCATCGAGTTGCAACTGGCCGTTACGGCTGTAGTAAACCGAGCCGGCGTCATCCGTCATACGGAAGAAACCGTTCTGGTTAATAGCCACGTCCAGGCCACGGCTGGTATTGGTTACTGTACCATCCGAGAAGTTCTGGATAACAGCCGCTACTTTTACACCCAGGCCCACTTTGGAACTGGCGCCGGCAAACATATCGGCAAAGGCAATCCCGGAGGACTTAAACCCGTATGTGGCGGAGTTGGCAATGTTGTTGCCGATAACGTCCAGGTTACTGGAAGCAGCGTTAAGGCCACTGACCGCTTGAGAAAAAGACATGTGTCCTACCCCTGATGGTTAAGTTAGAGAATTTGACGCACTTCGCTAAGCGTAGTGGTGCCGTAGGTACCTAAATCGAGCAAATTACCGCTGCTGCTACTGGTGATGCCATTGACCAGCGCATACTGCAGTGGCTGGGCTGTTAATTGTGTAGAGCCGTTACTTGCTGTAACCGTGACATTGTAAGAACCATCCGCAACCGTTGAGCCATCAGATGTTGTGCCATCCCATGAGAAGGTGTGGACACCCGCACTCAGCGCGCCGAGGTTAATGGTTTGCACCACTTTGCCGCTACTGTCAGTAATCGTGGCAGTAGTCGCGGTTGATGCCTGCTCCAGTTCCACACCAAACGGCGTGGTCGCACCACTACCCGCCAGTACTGTAGAACCGGTTATCATGACACCATGGCCAATCAATGAAGAAGCCTGCAATTGCTGGCTGTCATCAATTTGTCCGGAAATAGAGCCCAACGTAGTATTGAGTTTTTCAATACCGCTCAGGGTGCTTATCTGAGCCAACTGCGAGGTCAACTGGCTGTTGTCCATCGGGTTGGTCGGATCCTGGTTTTTCATCTGAGCGACAAGTAATGTCAGGAACTCATCTTGTAAATCGTCTGCACTACTGGTTGTCAGGCCACTGGATGATGTGGTCGAACTGGTTGCTGAACTGGACGCCAGCGCACTGCTGGTATCATTAACACTGACTGAAACAGACATTGTTTCCTCCTTTATTGACCAAGTGTCAGTGTTTTCAACATCATGCTTTTCACAGTGTTGAGCACTTCAACGTTAGCCTGATAACTGCGCGATGCAGACATGGTGTTAACCATTTCTCCCACAACATCCACATTCGGCATCCGCACATAACCGTTGGTATCTGCCAGCGGGTTACCCGGCTGGTAAACCATCTTGAACGGGTCCTGGCTTTCCACGACACCTGCAACCTTCACACCGCCGGTTGGCGAACCAACAGGCGCATCGACCTGGAAAACCACCTGTTTGGCACGATAAGGTTGCCCGTCTGGCCCTGCGACGCTGTCAGCATTCGCAAGGTTACTGGCTGCAACGTTCAGACGGGCGGACTGTGCTGCCATCGCTGAACCTGCAATATCGAAAATATTAAGAAGCGCCATCTGTTACCCCTGTTGTTGCAATACAGACATCATGCTTTTGATTTGGCCGGTAATAGCGGTGATGTCCATCTGGTATTTCAGGCTGTTATCAGCAAAGGCTGTCCTCTCACGGTTCATATCCACGGTATTGCCATCTGCTGCTGGCTGGTCCGGGATCCGGTACATCAAATCCATTGATGGCGAAGACGATGTCTCAGCAGCAATATGCCGTGATGATGTCAGCGTCAGGGAAAGTCCCCCTTCCGCCGCCCTGCCGCGATCCATGACTTTTTTCAGTTCACTGGAAAAGTCGATATCACGGGCCTGATAACCCGGGGTATCAGCATTAGCGATATTCCCGGCGAGAACTTCCTGGCGCTGAGCCCGCAGGTTGAGTGCTTCCTGCCCAAAGCGCAGTGCAGCATCCAGTTTATCGAGCATGTTTCCTCCGCGCAGACGATGAGTTATAGCCGACAGCTTAATTCTCCTTGCGCGCGCTTTATCGACGGAATAAACGCAAAATGCTTCGCTATTTGTCGCCTTGAAATACTTTGCTTCCAGGTAGAATCCTTAACATCCCTAACTGGAGGTGCTTATGTTTTCCCGAATACTCAGCACTGTTGCAGTGCTTGTCGCTGCACTACCGCTTACCTGCCTGGCAGGTGAACTTGATTCCCAGATGGATGCTTTTTTTCAACAGCGCCTGGCGGGGGTCAGTGATGACGTGAAGGTGAAAATCAACTCGCCCCAGGCGCAATTACCTCAGTGCGCTAACCCTGAATTCCGCCTGCCAGCAACCGGGCGTTTTTGGGGTAACCTGAGTGTAATGATGCGCTGCGGTAGCCAGCAGCGTTATGTGCTGGTTTCTGTCCAGGCCAGTGGGAACTATGTGGTGGCAAGCCAGGTTTTAGAGCGCGGGGCGCCGGTAACACCGGGGGACGTTGAACTAAAATATGGCCGTCTGGACCTGTTACCTCCGAATACACTGTTTTCTGTAGACGATGCGCTCAATGCCGTTACACTGCGTAATATTGCCGCAGGTCAACCCATCATGCGCACTATGTTGCGTGTTCAGTGGCGGGTAAAAGCCGGTCAAAAAGTACAAGTTATTGCGGCGGGACAAGGGTTTAGCGTGAACAGTGAAGGCAAGGCATTAAACAATGCTGCAGTCACACAAAATGCCCGTGTCAGAATGTCGTCAGGCCAGGTGGTCAGCGGGACTGTCGACAGTGATGGGAATATTCTTATTAATCTATAATCTCTTAAAGATTCTGTTCAGGCTGCCGATAAAAATTAGCAACGAAACGAGATGACAGGTATCGCCCGGCGCGACCACCACAGAGGACACAGATATGAGCATTGAGCGCACATCACCACTAAAACCCGTGAGCACTGTTCAAACACGCGAAAGCAGTGACACAACTTCGGCGAAAGTACGCCTGAACAAAACTGGCTCTGAGACCAGCAGCACTGTCACCCTGAGTGACGCTCAGTCCAAACTGATGCAACCAGGTTCCAGTGATATCAACATGGAACGGGTTGAAGCTATCAAAACTGCCATCAAAAATGGCGAACTGAAAATGGACACCGGTAAAATTGCCGATGCGCTGATTCAGGATGCGAAAAGCTATTTAGAAGAGTAATGCTGCCATGAGCCGCCTGTTAGAACTGATGGATCAAATGACTTCAGTGCTGAATGACCTTAAACGCGTTCTGGACGCGGAACAGGCCCAGCTCTCTGCGGGTTTTGTCAATGGTGTTGCGTTACAGCGCATCACCGAAGAGAAAAGCTCGTTACTCGCAACTCTCGACTACCTGGAACAGTTGCGGCGGATGGAGCAACGCCCCCGTCATGCTGCAGCCAATGATGACCCGGTAGAGTTGCGCTGGCAGACTATCAAGAAAAAAACTCGTTATCTGAACGACCTGAACACCCACAACGGCTGGCTGCTTGAAGGCCAACTGGAGCGAAATAAAGACGCGCTGGAAGTGTTGCGCCCCCATCAGGAGCCCGGCTTGTACGGCTCTGACGGGCAAACGGCCACACCTAACCGCAGCGGTAAAAAATTTAGCGTCTGATTAAGCCCCCTCAACCAGGGGGCTCACGTTCTTAACCCCTTTCCCTGCTACAACGTTCTGCGGGCGAATTCCTTTATCTTAAATCCCAGCACCAACAGAGTGGCAAAGTAAGCCACAACACCGGCTACAACCACTGCCACTAGGCGCAACAGGCGTTCAGGCATACCACCCGAGTGCCATGCTGGCATGACAGACATCACCCCAACCAGCACCACAGCCATAACGACTACCGCGCACACCAGGCGAAACAGAAACAAGCGCCAGCCCGGTTCAGGTGTAAAAATCCCTTTCTTGCGTAATTGCCAGTACAGCAAAGCAGCATTCAGGCAGGCGGCAAGGCCAATAGATAACGACAAACCGGCATGTTTAAGCGGGCCAATAAACGCCAGGTTCATTACCTGAGTCATGATAAGCGTAACCATCGCGATTTTTACCGGCGTTTTAATATCCTGGCGGGAATAAAACCCTGGCGCCAGCACCTTCACCACAATCAGCCCCATCAAACCAACGGAATAAGCAATCAAAGCCCGCTGAGTCATCTGTGCGTCAAACGCCGTAAATTTTCCATACTGGAACAGCGATACCGTGAGAGGTTTAGAGAGCAACCCCAGCGCCACCGCACTGGGCAATGCCAGCAGGAAACACAGGCGCAGGCCCCAGTCCATCAGGCGGTTATATTCTTCATGATTACCACTGGCGAAACTTTTCGACAGCGATGGCAACAGAATCGTCCCCAGCGCCACACCCAGTACGCCAGAAGGGAACTCCATCAGGCGGTCTGCGTAGTACATCCAGGAAACCGAGCCAGAAGCCAGGAAAGACGCAAAAATAGTATTAATGATGAGCGATATCTGGCTGACGGAAACCCCCAGAATAGCAGGCCCCATCTGGCGCAATACCCGAATCGCCCCTTCGTTTTTAAAACTGATACGCGGCAAAACCAGCATGCCGATTTTGCGCAAATGCGGTAATTGATAAAACAACTGCAATACCCCACCCACAGTAACCGCCCAGGCCAGAGCCAGCACGGGTGGGTGGAAATGGGGCGCCGCAAACAGCGCGAAGCCTATCATACTGACATTGAGCAATGTCGGTGCGAACGCCGGAACGGAAAACCGGTTCCAGGTGTTAAGAATGGCCCCCACCAGTGACGCCAGTGAGATAAGCAGAATATAAGGAAAGGTTATCCGCAGCAGTTGCGAAGTCAGTGCGAACTTGTCTGCCGTATCAGCAAACCCTGGCGCGGTGATCATAATCACCCAGGGAGCTGCCAGCATCCCAACAACAGTAACCAACGCCAGCGCCAGTGTGAGCAGGCCCGACACATAGGCAATAAATACCCGCGTTGCTTCCTCACCCTCTTTACTTTTGTATTCAGCAAGAATAGGAACGAAAGCCTGAGAAAAAGCCCCTTCAGCAAAAATGCGCCGCAGCAAATTAGGGAGTTTAAAAGCAACAAAGAAAGCATCTGTCGCCATCCCTGCGCCAAAAACCCGGGCGACGATTGCATCGCGGGCAAACCCGAGAACACGGGAAAACATCGTCATCGAACTGACCGCAGCCAGCGATTTTAACAAGTTCATTACAGTACGGTTTCCACAAAAACAACAACGCCTGCAAAGCAGGCGCCAGACTGATGACAAACCTTATGAGGTTACTGAGCAACTCCAGGGTTACCCACTAACTGGCCGGACATGCCACCACAGAGTCGATACGCAAAATTTTTATTTACTACCAGCATGGCCTGGCTATGTATTGCTTTACTTACCAGTAATCCCCAGCCACCGCAAAGCCACAAGGCCGCCTAGTCTACCTGAGAGGAAACGCAAAAAACCAGCCACAGAGCGTTACAGGACATAACCACCGGGTTATTCACTTATTGCTTCGCGCCACAACTTTTCAACAATACGCTGCGCCAGCACTGCCTGGTCACCGGATGTTTGTGGCGCAGTCTGGTTTTCCACACAGGAAATAAAATGCTGAACACAACCATAAAACCCGCGCTGTTCAAGCGTGGATTGCCAGCCCGGCACAGGTACCGATACCACACCCTGCCCACATTCCTGAGCCCACTCGCGCATTTCTTTAACCCAAAACAAACCGCCATCCGTCACAGCCTGAATAGTTTCAGCCTGGCTGCCTGCCCGGCGGTGCATACTGGTGGTAACCAATGACTGTTGCACAGCGAAATGGTGTTCAGCATACAACATTTCACCGCTCTCATTGGTTTGAATGCGCCCACTGGTTACCCGGCCTTCACCACCAGCCAGCCAAAGCGCGGTATCAACCACATGCAGGTAGTCATCCAGCAATGTGAAATGCAAATCCTGAGGCCCAACACTGTCTGCCCGGTGCTTTTCCATGCGCAGCGAAGCCAGGTTATCTGTAACACGAGACTTGAGGGCCTGGTAATGCGGCGCAAAACGCCGGTTAAAACCGACCATCAGCGCACACTGTTTCTGGCGGGCCAGGGAGACCAGTTTCTCTGCATCACTGAGTGTTGCAGCAAGGGGTTTATCTACGCAGACATGCACCCCTGCCCGGAGGGCTGCACTGACGACATCATAATGGCTGTGGGTTGCGGTATGGACAAACAGGGCATCGCAACCAGCCAGTACATCGGCAAGGCTCGCCGCGCAATGTATTCTCCAGGCTTCACAAACACGCCGGGCTTTCTCCTAGCCTGGCGACCAGGCCCCTGTTATTTGCCACCCTTGCTCATGAGCCAGCACTGGCAACCAGGCTTTCTGAGCTATATTACCAAGCCCGGCAATTCCCACCCGTAATTTGCCCATTATAACCCCGCAGCTTCAAGCCGCGCTTTTAACGCAGCCAGTTCGTCTTCCAGTGCAGCAACACGTTGTACCAGGCTACCCGAGTCCACTTCGCTTTCGCTACCGACGGACACAACTACCGGTTCACTCCCGTCACCAAACAAATGTTGGTAACGATGCTCACGCTTACCGGGTTCACGAGGCAGTTTCACCACCATCGGACCATCGTCACGGCTGACCAGCGCCTCCAGCGTTTGTTCAACTTCCTGCATATCAGCAAAATCATGCATACGCGCTGCACGCATCCGTAATTCACCGGGCGTTTGTGGGCCACGGAGTAACAAGGTTGCCAGCAAAGCTACCTGAGCGCCGGAAAGTTTTAATTGCCCAAACTCTGAATTACAAAAACGCTGCTCATATTTGGTCACCCGGTTCCCAAAGCCACTTTGCGGGCTGACATGATGGCGGCGCACCAGTTCATCCACCACAGACTGAACATCTGCATCACTTAGCGACATCACCGGTTCACGGTTAGTTTTCTGATTACACCCGGTGACAATAGCGTTAAGCGACAATGGATATTGTTCTGGCGTAGTCACTTGCTTTTCCAGCAAGACGCCAATCACGCGAGCTTCCTCTGGGGAAAATTGATGTTTCATGCCCTCTCCTTTTAGCGCCCTGGGGTCCAGTCTTTGGTGGTCAGGGCAGTAAGAACGTGATCCTGCCATTGACCATCGATTAGCAAATAATTTTTGGCGTAGCCTTCTTTTTCAAACCCCAGACGCGCCAGTAAATTACCACTGCGATTATTATGCGGCATGTAATTTGCCATAATCCGGTGAATATTCTGTGTCCGCTGCATATAACGTAACGCGCTGGTCAAAGCCTCGAACATCAATCCCTTGCCCTGCCATTTTTCCCCTAACGAATACCCCAGATAACAGGCATGAAAGGCACCACGCACCACATTGGAAAAATTTGCGACGCCACAGATTTCTTTTTCGTCCGGGTCAAGTAACGCGAAATAATACGCGCCCCCCTGTTTATGCAGCTCATTTATCATGCTTAACCGGGCTTGCCAGCCTGAAGGATAACAATGGCTTTCATCGCGTATGGGCTCCCAGGGCTTCAGGAACACACGGTTTTGCGCATAATACTCTGCTAACCGGAACGCATCTCTGTCATACACCAGCCGTACAACCAGCCGGTCTGTGGTCAGCCTGACCTTAGGTACATTGCTACGATAGCCAAACATCTCCCCACTCCTGTTTCAGGGCTTCCTGTGCCAAAATTCCCTGTCGTTAACCTCACTCGTATACTGATGACGAGTATAGTGCAGAGCATCATAATAAAAAGCGCGTCGTACTGCCTGGAAAGAACCAGGCACTTTTTTGATTTTATTCACAAATGAGAGTTATCGCAGCCAATAAAAATATCTTTGTGGCTCTCTGGGCAAAAACAGAGAAATCAGCGATGATAAGTTTCTTATCTTTCATTCCCCTGGAGGGGAAATGGCGCGCGTCAGGCAGGCAAGGAACCTGGGTAAAGCATTCCTTCTTCTCGACAATATGCTGGTAGTACTTGGCTTCTTTGTCGTTTTTCCACTTATCTCTATTCATTTTGTTGACCGGCTTGGCTGGGCTGCCTTATTGGTTGGCATTGGTCTGGGCCTGCGCCAGCTAATTCAGCAAGGCCTGGGGATCTTTGGCGGCGCTTTTGCGGACCGTTTTGGGGCCAGGCCGATGATTGTAACTGGCATGCTGATGCGTGCGGGCGGTTTTGCCGCCATGGCTGTTGCTCACGACCCCTGGGTTTTGTGGGTATCCTGCCTGCTGTCAGGCCTGGGGGGGACACTATTCGACCCGCCACGCTCGGCGCTGGTGGTAAAACTGATTCGCCCGGCACAACGGGGGCGTTTTTTCTCTATTCTGATGATGCAGGACAGCGCAGGTGCAGTTATCGGTGCCATGCTGGGAAGCTGGTTACTGCAGTATGATTTTCGCCTGGTATGCTGGACCGGCGCCGTACTCTTTATTCTGTGCGCGGGGTGTAATGCGTTTTTGCTGCCCCGTTACAAGCTTTCCACCACCCGGACTCCGTTGCGTGCTGGCATGCAGCGTGTCATGAAGGACCACCGTTTTGTAGCATACGTTCTGACACTTACCGGCTACTACATGTTGGGCGTCCAGGTGATGCTGATGCTGCCAGTGATGGTCAATGATATTGCGGGTACACCTGCGGCAGTAAAATGGATGTACGCCATTGAAGCCTGCCTGTCACTGACACTGTTGTACCCCATCGCCCGCTGGTCTGAGAAACGTTTTCGCCTTGAGCAGCGCCTGATGGCTGGCTTGCTGATCATGAGCCTTAGCCTGTTGCCCGTCGGGCTGGTCACGAATTTGCACCAACTGCTACTCCTTATCTGCCTGTTTTATCTCGGTTCAATTATTGCAGAACCCGCAAGGGAAACCTTAGGTGCATCACTGGCCGACCCACGGGCCCGTGGTAGTTATATGGGGTTCAGCCGGTTGGGGCTGGCTTTTGGCGGCGCACTGGGTTATGCCGGGGGCGGCTGGCTGCTGGATACAGGCAAAGCACTCAATCTTCCAACGTTGCCCTGGCTGGTTCTGGCCTTTATCGGTATCGCCACATTTGCCGGGTTATGGTGGCAATTCAGCCAGGTAGCATCCCGTCAACAGGGAATTGCCCCCAACCCGTAACATTTGTTGTACCGCTTGTCAGTAAAGTGCGGGGCAAGACCTGGTAATACATTTCAGGTTATTCTTCTGGCCTGCCAGAGAAAAATACTTGATGCTGGTTATGTCAGCAAACTGGCTTATGAAGAAAGTCGAGGATATAGATGAATAAAGTGTTCTTAGGTATGGTGGCGCTTTGCGCAAGTTTACTGGTTGCCTGCAACCAACTGACACAGTACACCATCACTGAGCAGGAAATTAACCAGGCTCTGGTGAAGCATGACCAGTACAACAAAACCATCGGTTTACCTGGTGTTGCTGACGCACACATTGTGTTGTCTAACCTGCAAACGCAAATTGGCCGCGAGGAGCCAGGTAAAGTGAAGCTCACCGGTGATGCCGATATCAAACTGACATCCATTTTTGGCAACCAACAAGCGTTAATGAAACTAACGCTGAAAGCAACGCCTTCGTTTAATGCAGAACAAGGTGCCATTTACCTGAAAGACCTTGAAGTCACCGATACCGATGTACAGCCGCAAAAAATGCAAACGGTATTGCAAACCCTTAACCCTTATTTGAATGATTCACTTCGCGCCTGGTTCGAAAAAAATCCGGCGTATGTCCTGAAGGACGATCGCAGTAACGGCGAAAAGCTGGCGAAAAAATACGCCAAAGGTATTGAAGTGAAGCCGGGTGAAATTGTCATTCCCCTGCTGTAATGCAGCTCTTCTGCCCGCCCAACTGGCGGGCAAATAAATTTGTGCAGAAAAAGGTGCAAACGTAAACGTTTCCGCTTATCCTTTGTGCCCGGCTGAAGCCCACGAACACGTGTCTGACTTTTCCAACGCCGGAGCACTTCATGACTACACCCCAGGTATTAACTATCCGCCGCCCAGATGACTGGCACCTCCACTTACGTGATGGCGACATGCTACGCGCTGTTGTGCCTTATACCAGCGCTGTCTACCGCCGTGCGATTGTTATGCCAAACCTGGTGCCACCGGTGACCACGGTAGAAGCGGCGATAGCCTACCGCCAGCGTATTCTCGATGCCGTTCCCGACGACCATCAGTTTGAACCACTGATGACCTGCTACCTGACTGACAGCCTGGATCCCGACGAACTGGAGAAAGGTTTTGTTCAGGGCGTATTCACGGCGGCAAAACTGTATCCTGCCAATGCCACCACCAATTCAAGCCATGGTGTCAGCAGTATTGATGCCATTAATCCGGTGCTGGCCCGCATGGAAAAGATCGGTATGCCGCTGCTGGTGCATGGTGAGGTTACCCACGCCGATATCGATATTTTCGACAGAGAAGCCCGTTTTATTGAAACGGTAATGGAACCGTTGCGCCAACGTTTCCCGGCATTGCGCGTGGTTTTTGAACATATCACCACGAAAGAAGCCGCCCAGTATGTGCGCGAAGGTAATTCATTACTGGCGGCCACCATTACGCCACAACACCTGATGTTCAACCGTAACCACATGTTGGTTGGTGGTGTTCGCCCACATTTCTATTGCCTGCCAATTCTCAAGCGTAATGTGCACCAGGCCGCACTGCGTGAGTTAGTTGCCAGCGGCTGTGACCGGGTGTTTTTAGGCACAGACTCAGCGCCACATGGCAAACACCGTAAAGAAGCCAGCTGCGGCTGTGCCGGTTGCTTTAATGCACCTTCTGCGCTGGCTATTTACGCAACAGTGTTCGAAGAAATGAATGCTATGCAACACTTCGAAGCATTTTGTTCATTCAACGGCCCGCGTTTTTATGGGCTGCCAGTAAACGAAGACACTCTGACACTGGTGCGCCGTGAAGAAGTGATGCCGGAAGAAATTTCACTGGAAAACGATACGCTGGTACCGTTCCTTGCCGGGGAAGTTCTTAACTGGAGTATTAAACCCTGATTAATTAACTTGCCCCCCTCATGATATTACTGTATAAATACACAGTATATTTCACAGGGGGGTTTGTTATGCGTATTGAAATTACTCTGGCGAAAAGCTCGCCACTGCCACCCGGTGCTATCGAAGCACTGACCAATGAATTATCCCGTCGAATTGCAGCGCAGTTTCCTGAACAACCAGGGAATGTATCTGTACGTTATGCCGGAGCCAATCAGCTCTCTGTCTTTGGTGGTGCCAAAGAAGATAAAGATCGTATCAGCGAAATTTTACAAGAAACCTGGGAAAGCGCAGACGACTGGTTCTGCGGCGAATAACCCTGTCCAATTTCCATTTTGGTATTTTTGCCGGGCACGCCGTCCGGCTTTTTTCGTCTTTATCTGAGCTATTATCGGCAGGAATCAGGTTTCTCCGAGATAAATGACGATTAATTGTGCTACAACACTAAATTATTGTAAAAAAAGTTTAGTTCTCAGTTAATCACTCCCATCAAAATTTATTTATTGGTATACTTACCCTTGCTTCACATATAAACATGCATTAAACCTCGAACGTCGTCGCCGTAGTTACGTATAAGGGGGTTATGATGGAAAAAAATAACGATGTGATCCAGACTCATCCCCTCGTAGGGTGGGATATCAGTACCGTAGACAGTTACGATGCGCTAATGCTGCGCTTACACTATCTGACGGCAAATCATCAAGATCCAGAAGAAACTGAAGTTGGTCAGACCTTGTGGCTAACGACAGACGTCGCCCGGCAATTTATTTCCATTCTCGAAGCCGGTATTGCAAAAATTGAATCCAATGATTACCAGGAAAACGATTACCGTAAGCATTAATCGGTTGTTAACTGTAAACAAAAGGCATCCAGTGTGATGCCTTTTTCATATTTCCCGGGTTGTTTGTCACGCGATTGTTAATTACCCTGCTATATATCCACTCTGCCATTATCACCTGTTTTTATCAGGGGTATTAATTTTGGAGACTATTTGTGACCCACTACGATTTCATCGTTGTTGGCAGCGGCTCTGTTGGCTCGGCTGCAGGTTGTTATGCCCGGCTGGCAGGTTTATCGGTGCTAATGATCGACAGTGCCATCCCACCTCATGAACAGGGCAGCCACCATGGAGACACCCGGCTTATTCGCCACGCGTATGGTGAAGGAGAGAAATATGTCCCGCTGGTCTTGCGTGCTCAAGCCTTGTGGGATGCGCTGCAACAACACACTGAACTTCCCCTGTTTCAGCGTACCGGGGTTATCAATGTCGGCCCTGAAGGCTCCGAATTTTTAGCTAACATGCGCCACAGTGCACAACGCTGGTCCATTCCGTTAGAGAGTATGACGGCATCGGATATAGCCGAACGCTGGCCTGCTCTGCGCATTCCTGGTGACTACGAAGCCCTGTTTGAGCCCAATGCAGGTGTACTCAAAAGTGAAAACGCGGTAGCAACATGGGTGAAGCTCGCAAGAGAAGCGGGATGCGCGCAACTGTTTAACTGTGCAGTTAGTGCAATACATTACCAGGATAGCAGTATTCAGGTGGATACCGCTGATGGCAGCTTTACTGCAGGCCGCCTGCTGGTCAGTGCCGGAACCTGGGTAACCCGGTTGATTCCATCTCTGCCAGTCAGCCCGGTACGCAAAGTATTTGGCTGGTTCCAGGCCGACGGGCGCTACAGTGCTGATAACGGTTTTCCTGCTTTTACCGGCGAACTGCCCGACGGTAACCAGTTTTATGGTTTCCCTGCCAGCGATAACGCACTAAAAATCGGTAAGCATAACGGCGGGCAGCCCATCAGTACCCCCGAAGAGCGCACACCCTTTGGCAGTGAAACGGGCGACGGCTCGGAGTGCTTTGCATTTTTGCGCCAGTTCCTGCCAGGCATTGGTGGCTGCCTGTATGGCGCATCATGTACTTACGACAATTCCCCCGATGAAGACTTTATCATTGATACCCTGCCAGAAAACCGCGATGTCATGGTTGTTACCGGGCTAAGCGGCCATGGCTTCAAATTTGCGCCAGTGTTAGGCGAAATAGCCAGCCTGTTTGCTCAGGGGAAAAGCTGCACATTTGATTTAAGCCCTTTTCGCCTGAACAGATTTGGAAGCGGCGAGAAATAACCTGTCAATCTGTTGGCCCGGCACACCTGTACAGAGGCGTGCCGGAACAAATTACTCATCTTCCGGGCTGTTCAGCGTAAGCTTCAGGCGCTGGCGGGATTTATTAAAAATACGGGCTGCATTTTCGCGCCCGGCGCGGCGCTGGCGCTGCTCGGCTTCAGGCAACTGGTGCTCCTGCTGGCACTGTTCACTACAACACCCGTCATATTGCTCCGCACAGGCCGGGCACTGAATAAACAATAAATGGCACCCTTCATTTTTGCAGTTGGTGTGGCTGTCGCAAGGTGCCCCGCACTGGTGGCAGTGAGCAATAACATCAGGTGAGATTCGCTCCCCCATGCGGGCATCAAACACAAAGTTCTTGCCAATAAACCGTACCGGCAGCCCCTGCTCTCTCGCCTTACGAACATATTCAATAATGCCGCCTTCCACATGAGAAACCCGGGTGAAGCCCTGGTACTTCATCCACGCACTGGCTTTTTCACAGCGGATCCCACCGGTGCAGTACATGACAATATTTTTATCTTTGTAAGGCGCCATCATTTCTGCCGCTTTGGGCAACTGCTCACGGAATGTGTCTGCGGGTATCTCCAGTGCGCCCTCGAAATGCCCCACTTCATATTCATAGTGATTACGCATATCAATGAACACGGTATCCGGGTCATCAAGCATCTGGTTGACTTGTTCAGCTTTCAGGTAATCACCCACATCACTGGGGTCAAACGCCGGGTCGTCAATGCCATCCGCCACGATACGGTCTCGCACCTTCATGCGCAGGACCCAGAAAGAGCGCCCGTCGTCATCCAGCGCAATATTCAGGCGCAGACCGTCAAGAGCCGGGTGAAAACGGTACAACTGCTCACGGAAAGCTTCAACATTGCCCTCCGGCACACTAATTTGTGCGTTGATTCCTTCAGGAGCCAGGTAGACGCGCCCAAACACCGCAAGCTGGCTGAATGCCAGGTACAGGGCATCACGAGTGGTATTCGGGTCTTCAATTGTGAAGTATTTATAGAAAGATATGGTTTTGCGAGGTTCTGTTTCCGCCAGCATGCGGGCTTTCAGTTCCTCATTGGAAACGCGGTTATGTAACACTGGCATGGTGTTCACTCTGCTCCTGAAGAAAATAGCCCGGCATGATATAGCAATCTACGCTAAATAACATCCATACAAAATACGCTACATTTCACGGCTATAATTATGCACAGAGAGAATAACTGGTGCTAAAAGCACCGTTCTGTACTGAGATATTTTGGGCATTATTCAAATGATGCCACAATACGACTTATGGAGATCAGTAATTTCTGATGGGAGCTGCATGACACATTTACCCCAATTCAACCGTTCACTTCTTCACCCCAAATACTGGCTAACCTGGCTTGGGATTGGCCTGCTCTGGTTGCTGGTGCTGCTTCCCTACCCACTCATCTATCGCCTTGGGTGTTTCATGGGCCGCATGGCAATGCATGTAATGAAAGACCGGGTGCGCATTGCACAACGTAATCTGCAGCTGTGTTTTCCACACAAGAGTGATGCAGAGCGCCAGGAACTGGTGGTAAAAAACTTTGAATCGGTCGGTATGGGGTTAATGGAAACCGGAATGGCCTGGTTCTGGCCTGACTGGCGTGTCGCCCGCTGGTTCGATGTGTCAGGGGTTGAAGCAGTTAAACAATTACTGGCTGAAAAACGGGGGATTTTGCTGATCGGAGTACATTTTCTGACACTGGAACTGGGTGCGCGTATTTTCGGGATGCAGACACCGGGTATCGGCGTCTATCGCCCCAATGACAACCCGCTGATTGACTGGTTGCAAACCTGGGGGCGGGTCCGTTCCAATAAAGCCATGCTGGATCGTAAAGACTTTAAAGGCATGGTAAAAGCACTCAAAAGTGGTGAAATTGTCTGGTATGCGCCGGATCATGATTATGGCCCGCGCAGCAGTGTGTTTGTTCCGTTTTTCGCAGTTGAGCAGGCCGCAACCACCTCTGGTACCTGGATGCTGGCGCGGATGTCTAAAGCCTGTATTGTGCCCTTTGTTCCTCGCCGTAAACCGAATGGCACAGGTTATGAATTACTGGTGCTGGAGCCTGAACTGGATATTCCCCTTGGCTCAGCCGAAGAAACAGCCAGCTGGATGAATAAGGTGGTTGAGAAATGTATTTTACTTGCACCGGACCAGTACATGTGGCTGCATCGCCGTTTTAAAACCCGCCCGGAAGGGGTGCCTTCCCGTTACTGAGTTCCCACCTCTCTGTCTGCTGCAGAGAGGTTTTCTTGTTATTTCCCACTGTAATATGGTTGACGCTCACCAGAGTGCTGTCTATAAATTCCTGATACCCCCCGACAACATTGTTACAGGAGTTTATGTATGACCGGCAGCGAACTGAACTACTACTCCACGCTTGAAGAAGCACTTGATGCAGCCCGTGAAGAGTATTTTGCCAGTCATCCCGACCTTGATGAGGATGATGTCGATATTCAGCAGCTCAATATTCAAAAATACATTCTGCAGGATGGCGAGGAGATGTGGGTTGCCTGTTTTTTCGATGACGAAAATGAAGCCGATGAACAGGGTGATTATATTCCCGTGCTGTACGGCCCGGCTGCCCAGTCTGTTTTCAATGGTGATTTTGATGAAGCAGAGTTGCGCATGGAATGGGTGGAAGAAAACACGCTGCACGAATGGGATGAAGGTGAATTCCAGTATGAACCGCCACTGGATGACGAAGAAGGCAGCGAAGCCGCAGATGAATGGGACGAACAGGAATAACACTGCTCCCCGCCTGATGCCTGAGCCTGGCGGGGGAAATTATTCGTAAGGCCCGTGATGTACGTCAACCGGTAACAGCAGCGTATCGGCAATCAGTGAAAAGGGTAAATCAATTACCGTCAGGTAGCGCCAGGCTGAATCTCTCACATCCCACTGCACACCGGGATAATACTGGTTACCATGCCCCTGCCCGGGAACAGTCCGGCTGATTATGCTGCCACAACCACTTAATAATAGTGCCATGACAAGAATGCCCGTCGTTCGCAAATTTACCGCCTTTAAAATGAAGCCGTTTGCTTAATCATAGTGAAAAATTCATGGCTGCTATTTTTCTCATCTCCCAGTAACAAACAACCGGCCCGAAGGCCGGCTGTATAGACATTACTGAGCTTTGCTTATTTGCGAGCCCCCGGAGATATTATTCCAGGCATTTACCCAGGAAGAATATTTTTCCGGCGCAGTCCAGACACGGTAATGCATTCTTGCCATTGTCACCGGGTCACTGAGCAGCACCAGGCGGCGGTCACGGTTGAGTTTATCCGGCGTTTCATTGAGCGCCTGCTCAACGTGCCGGTCACGCGCGATTTCCAGCACATGGCTCTTACCATGACGAGCTGTTGCCATTGCCGTAGCCAACGCGTTATATGTCGGATGAAAGACCGCCAGCATAAACCCATTGAGCAACTCACGCTCACGGTTACGTTTCAAATACGCTTCCGTATCCACCAGCACTTGTGGCGGCGAATACTCTTCCGGAATCAGGAAGAGCTTCCAGCGCTTAGTCCGCAACCCATTGGTTGCCCGGCTGGAAACTACCGAAACAAATGGCGAGAGGATCAGCGAGAATACAATAGGTGCCAGCCAGAACAGGAAACGCAGATCCAGCCATGCCATGCCAATTGCCCAAACCAGGCCCAGCAACAACTGCGAACCATGGCGCATGAAGGCTTCACCCCATGGCGTGGAGTCATCATCACGCTGAGGAGAATTCCACACCACTTCCCAGCCCAAAAAGGCACTGACCACAAACACGGTATGGAACAACATGCGTACCGGTGCCAAAAGCACTGAGAACAGCACTTCCAGAATCAGCGAGATCAACAGACGAAACGCCCCGCCAAACTCTTTGGATCCTTTACACCAAATCAGCAATACACTCAGAAGCTTAGGCAGGAACAAGAGCACCATCGTTGAGGCAAACAAGGCAATAGCCAGTTCCGGGCGCCACTGCGGCCACACCGGGAATAATTGCCTTGGCTGCAGGAAGTACTGCGGTTCCGTAAGGGCATGTACCACCTGCAAAGCGGTGGACAACGCCAGGAACATAAACCACAACGGTGCAGACAGGTAAGACATCACCCCCGTCAGGAACACAGCGCGGTGCACCGGGTGCATACCTTTAACCAGGAACAAACGGAAGTTCATCAGGTTACCGTGGCACCACCGGCGGTCACGTTTCAGTTCATCCAGCAGGTTAGGCGGTAACTCTTCATAGGAACCGGGTAAATCGTAGGCTATCCATACACCCCACCCTGCACGGCGCATTAATGCTGCTTCAACAAAATCGTGCGAGAGAATAGAGCCGGCAAACGAGCCTTCACCCGGCAGCGGTGCCAGCGCACAGTGCTCAATGAAGGGTTTGACACGTATAATGGCGTTGTGCCCCCAGTAGTGGGATTCCCCCAACTGCCAGAAGTGCAAACCAGCGGTAAACAACGGCCCGTAGACGCGAGTCGCAAACTGCTGGCAACGAGCATACAACGTATCCATGCCAGACGCGCGCGGCGCAGACTGAATGATCCCTGCGTTCGGGTTTGCTTCCATTAAGCGCACCAGGCCAGTCAGGCAGTCGCCCGTCATCACGGAGTCAGCATCCAGTACTACCATATAACTGTACTGGCTGCCCCAACGACGGCAAAAGTCATCAATGTTGCCACTTTTGCGTTTCACCCGGCGGCGGCGGCGGCGGTAAAAAATCTGCCCTTCCCCACCAACTTCGGCGAGTAAATCCATCCAGGCTTTCTGCTCAGCGACGCAAATATCCGGGTTGTAACTGTCGCTCAGGATATAAACATCAAAATGCGCGTGTTGCCCCGTTGCTTTTACCGACTCCCAGGTAGCCCGCAACCCGGCAAATACCCGGTTAACATCTTCATTGCAGATAGGCATGATAAGCGCAGTACGGTGCTCAGGGTTAATTGGTTCGTCACCCACTGTCGAAGCAGAAATACTGTATTTATCCCGCCCAATAAGCAGTTGTAAAAAGCCCATCAGCGCGGTCCAGAAACCAGCTGATACCCAGCAGAACAACACCGCAAACAGAATCAGAATGCCGCTTTGCAGTACATAAGGCAGTATCTGCATGAACGACACCCATAAATCCTGCCCGACCATATCCGCAGGATTAATCATCGCCCAGCCCTGGTAAGGCAAAATGGTTTTCATATACCAGGTTGCCACAACAGTCTGAGAAATAGTGAGTAACAGGAGGATATAGCGGCGCAAAGTCCCCACCATACGCCACTTCTGCTCTGCCTTTTGCTCTTCTTTAGACAGCGAGTGATGGCGTGGTGAGCGTTCACGACCCAGCAAGCGTTCCCAAACACGCCCAATAGGGTTGGTGCGCCAGGGTTCCGGCGCCATTGAAGCGCGGTGGGTTGCAGGCATAGCCTGCAACTGATCACGACCTTCTTTATCTTTCACCATGACACTGCTGTTTGCCACGCCCGGCCAGTTCAGCGCAAGGCGGGGTTTAACAGATACCAGTGGCGAATCATCATCCCTTGAAAAAGCACCAGCCTGTGGTTCCAGAGCCTGGTGTATTGCTTTAATTTCCAGCCCTTTAAGAGCTGATTTCTGCGTGTCAGGCAGCGGCAGATTATCAATATAATCAGGCATAGTTTACAGTCAGCTTATTCATTAGCAGGGAGCTGGTAGCTCCAGGTTTCACTTAATGTCTGATCACCATTGACCAGGGCAGCCCGCATTTCTGTGGTCTTTTTCGGATCTTTAATTTTAACACGCAGAGTTAAACGCCAGCCTTTTGTCACCGGGTTATAACGTACGCTGTTTTCAACAATTTCACCGTTGTCCCCAATACTGGCCTGAGAAGCCACTGGTGTATTATCCGGCAATGTTTTCATCTGCGGCCCGTCAAAATCGACAATAAATGCGATAGTGCCATCGGGCTGGCGGATAAGGTTGGTTTGTTTCACGTCCCCCGTAGAACGGCGCGTTTGCGTTACCCATGCATTAGCCGGGTCATGCAATTTGCTTTCGTCTTTGGTAAACGTCAGTTTGTAGTTGAAATTCATTTCTTTGCCGGGATCAGGCAATTGGTCTGGCGTCCAGAATGCAACGATATTATCGTTGGTTTCATCATTGGTAGGAATTTCCACCAGTTCCACATGCCCTTTGCCCCAGTTGCCTTGCGGCTCAACCCATGCACTTGGGCGCTCGTCATAGCGATCATCCAGATCCTCGTAACGCGAGAACTGGCGGCCACGCTGCAACAGGCCAAAGCCCTGTGGGTTTTCCATACTATAGGTGCTGACCGCCAAATGTTTCGGGTTATTCAGCGGGCGCCAAATCCACTCGCCATTACCGGCATGAATAGACAGGCCATCTGAATCATGAATTTCAGGGCGGTAGTTAATTGTTGGTGAAGGCTGTTGCGGCCCATACAGGAACATACTGGTTAACGGCGCAATACCCAATTTACCCACTTTATCGCGCAAGTAGATTTTAGACTGCACATCAACCACGCTGTCACGCCCCGGGAACAGGACAAACCGGTAAGCCCCGGTAGCACGAGGAGAATCCAGCAACGCGTAAATAGTCAGGCGTTTATCTTCCGGTTTAGGGCGCTCAATCCAGAACTCACGGAAGCGTGGGAACTCTTCACCTGAAGGTAACGCCGTATCTATTGCCAGACCGCGGGCAGAAAGCCCGTACACCTGGCCTGCACCAATTACCCGGAAGTAACTGGCCCCCAGTACACTGAGGATCTCATCTTCTTTATCTTTACTGTTGATGGGATACAGTACTTTGAACCCGGCGAAGCCAAGGTCTTTGACGCTGTCTTTATCGTGCTTCACATCGCCAAAGTTAAAATAATCCGGACTGTATTTGATTTCATGCACACTGGTCGCCGTCACTTCATTAATTTTGACTGGCGTGTCGAAATACATGCCCTGATGGTAAAATTCGAGTCTGAACGGGGTTTTGAGGTTATGCCAGTAGGCTTTATCGTGATTGAACTGAATCTGCTGGTAATCGGCAAATTTCATGTCCTTGAAAACAGACGGCAGATTGCTCTTTGGCGCCTGGTAGCTGCTGCCCGCAAGGGATTTTGCCTGTTTTGCGACATCATCAATGGAGAACGCCCACACAGATGAGGTATAAAGCGACAGTAATACTGCCGCGCCGACCCAACGCATTTTCATCATTTCTAGTTTATGTTTCATATTAACCAGCACATCCCCCTTTGTGTGCTTAAATCAATCCGATCCATTCTAAAGTATACTTCAGGCTTCCGACAACCAAATCCCCTCCTGGTTCAACACACTGGCTCATGGATTAAACAACTGGCAACAAGTTTGCTTCCAATACGTCCTTTAATCCTGGAGACAGCCCCTGTGTCTTCGTGTAAGTTAGCCCGGACTGTAAACAATTCACCGTTTAAGGATAAGGTGAAAAGTCTGAGATTGTTGGAGTTTTATGAGTAATAAACCTGTGCAACGGGAATTTTTCCTCGATTCTATCCGGGCATGGTTGATGATATTAGGGATTCCTTTCCATATATCATTAATCTATTCCACTCATCAGTGGCACATTAACAGTGTCACGCCATCTTTGTGGCTGACCATTTTCAACGACTTCATCCATTCATTCAGAATGCAGGTTTTTTTCGTTATTTCTGGCTACTTTTCATGGATGCTCTACCTGCGCTACAACCGGAAACGGTGGTGGGTGCTGCGCACAGAGCGGGTGGCTATCCCGATGCTGGCCTCCATTCCTCTGCTGACACTGCCACAATTTTTCCTGCAGCAGCATTTAAGTGGTGAAAACCGTAACTGGGGAAGCTTTACGTTCTACCAGAAATATAACACGCTGGTTTGGGAGCTGACTTCGCACCTGTGGTTCTTGCTGGTGCTGGTTATTCTGACGACATTAGGTTTATTTTTGTTTCAAAGAATAAAGCAAGGTAAAGGTTTCTCCTGGATTTTCCCTAACCCAGAAACGTTAACTTTGGGAAAACTCTCAGTTATATTTTTGTTGCTGGGGCTGGTTTATGCCACTTTTCGCCGAGTGATTTTTATTTTTGCACCACAGGCCCTTTCTGATGGCTTGTTTAATTTTACGGTTATGCAAACGCTGTTTTACCTACCCTTTTTCCTGCTCGGTGCGCTGGCATTTAAATATCCGTCACTGAAAGCCCGCTTCGTTCGCCCCCACGCAGGTTGTTATGTTGGTGCTCTGGCGGGGGTCGCCGCTTACATGCTGAACCAGCATTATGGTAGTGGTGATAAGTGGTTGTATGAAACTGACAGTGTAATAACCATGCTGCTCGGAATATGGATGGTCAATGTGGTGTTTTCCTTCGGGCATACCTTACTGAACAGCCACTCACCGCGTGTGACTTATTTCGTCAACGCTTCGCTGTTTATTTACCTGGTACACCACCCACTGACACTTATTTTCGGCGGTTTTATCATGCCGCATATTGCATCCAATACGCTGGGCTTTGTCACTGGCATGGTATTTGTCATAGGCATTGCCATCGTGCTGTATGAAATTCACCTGCGTATCCCTGTACTGCGTTTCCTGTTTTCAGGAAAACCCCAGCGCAAGAGCGATGCTGCTACGGTGTAATCCGCTGGTCTGGCAGAGTTTTCTGTCAGACCGCATCACAATTCATCAGCAAGTGCTGGTATAAATCATGGGTTTCCTGGTCGTAACAACAGAACACTACCTGGTGCGGCAAAGAGTGGTTGCGCAGGAAATCACACACGGTGCTCATCGCAATCTGAGCCGCAGCAGGTTTCGGATACCCGTAAATTCCGGTACTGATAGCCGGGAAGGCAATGCGCTGGTAACCATGAGATGCGGCAAGTTGCAGGCTGTTATGGTAAGCATCAGCCAGTAACCCCGCTTCATCGCAGTCTCCCCCCTGCCAGACCGGGCCAACCGCATGAATAATCGCTTTTACCGGTATATCGCCTGCCCCCGTAATCACGGCCTGGCCTGTCGGGCAGGCGCCATTCTGCCGGTAAATTGCAGCACATTGTTCCAGTAACTCAGGCCCGGCAGCATGGTGAATCGCCCCATCAACGCCACCGCCGCCCTGTAGTTGAGCATTTGCCGCATTGACAATAACATCCACATCCAACGACGTGATATCGCCAGAAATAACCGAGATACGAGACATAAATCGCTCCTCTTACCGCAGAACGAAACACCTGCCTTCGGTGATGCCCGGCAGGGCTCCCTGTTATAAGGGTAGCCAGGCGGGCCGCGATAAACTGCTTACCTCCTCCCAGTTTTACCTGAATCCCTGCGGATAAACACCAGCAAAATGTGTTTTCTGTTGCCTGTTCTTTCGCAGGCAGAAACCCTTGTTTCGGCGCATCTGATACTTAACCCGATTTAACCCAATGCAATGACATTACTATTACTTAAATAAAATTACGTCACCACTACACTTTCATCTTAAGAAAACTATAAAAAAGGGAAGCTACTAAAAAATAGTTATTAACATGCGAAAAAATCTTAAATTTAAATATATTAAATACCATATAATCAATAACTTAATTAAATACACCCTATTAAATATAGTAGGTTTTTAATTTTCAGATAAATTCCATTTCATTCATTCAGCAAACACCAATGAAACATTTTTAAATCTAAATTTACTAAATGTTACAGCCAAAAGGTTTGCCTGAACAGGCTAACTGAATAGATTGAAACAATAGCTTTTCATTGCCATTTTGATTTCGCACCCTCAATGGATGGATGGGGTAATAACGTCACACAGCAGCACGTCACCTGTCAGTTGAAAAAGGTTTGCCGTAATTGTGAAAACGTTCTATTGCAGGTGCCATAAACCCGTGGAGTTACATCATGTATCATGAATTCCATCGCTTACATGCCCAGACATTGTTGTTGATAACCAGGCCGTCGCTTCTTTCCACGGCTCTGTTCCAGTATCTGCGCACAGAACTGGACCTGGAAGGTCACATCCATAATATCCAGCAACCTCTGGAAGCCATTCCTGGCAATACGCTTATTCTGTTTGATATGGCGTTTGCTGAACGTAATCATATTCATTACTGGCAAGAAGTGCTTAGCCATACCACGGCGGGTAGCCAGGTTTTACTTATCAATATGCCAAACACTCAGCCTGAGCATAATGTCAGTAACTGGCAGCATATTGCAGGTGTGTTTTTTGTCAGTGAGAGTGAAAAGAGCGTACTGGAAGGTATTGGTGGTATTTTGCGCGGAGAACACGACTTTTCAAGCCAGATTGCCAGCCACTGGATGAAGTCATCACCCCGCTCTGAACCTTATATCTACGAATCTTCTTCACTGACTCAGCGTGAAAAGGAGATCCTGAATAAATTGCGCATTGGTGCATCCAACAATGAAATTGCCCGTTCGTTATTTATCAGCGAAAACACAGTAAAAACGCACCTGTACAATCTGTTCCGCAAGATTTCAGTGAAGAACCGTACCCAGGCTGTTTCCTGGGCCAATAATCATATGATGTAAAAAACCGGCACTGATGCCGGTTTCTCTGTTTAGTCTTTCTGCTGGGCAGGCTGCAATATTTACTGTTGTGACTGCTCGTCTTCTTCCTGAAGTTCATCCCACATAGCCTGAATGGCTTCACGAGTGACCTGGGCCAGCGTGCGCCAGAATACAGTCGTAGCATGGGCTTCAACTTTACCAAGGAAAGTGCCGCACCATGGAAGCAAAAAACTGTCAAACAGGGTCTGCAAGGCGAGAGATTCATCTTCCTGAGCCTGGTCTTCAAGCCAGGATGCCGCCAGTAAGATACCGCCAAAGTTGTCTGCCGGGGAATCTGACAACGGCATACCACGGCTGCTGAGAAACTCGCGGATTTCAGCTTCGTTGCTCCCTTCAACCCAGGCGCTACGCAATGGGCTAACGCGGCACTCATCGCCAACAAACAGGGAGTGGTAGTCTTCGCTGACCGCGGCCATATCTGTATGCTCTTGCAGGCGAGCCAGCAACTCCTCCTGCTCTAAAGGCCAGCTTTGTGCCAGCTTACCTTCCTGAATCGCTGTGTAGAGCGGTACCAACAATGGGTCCTGAGGTTGGCGGTAAAAAAGTGAACCTAAAATACGGCAAAGAATAGAAAACTCATTCATTATCATGACCTTTTCCAGGCATCGGCCTGCAGGGTTAATTCAATTGCAGCAAATTCAGAGTGCTGCGAACTCTTCAACAGGCGCCATACCATGGGATTCCAGAAAATCCAGTAACCGGCGCGGCGATACATTTAAAATACGCTCACGAGGAAAAGCGACTTTATTGAGGATCTTTTCACATTCATGAAAGTGCCCAAGGGTAAAAGCAGTATGCGAATCAGACCCTAATGATAGCCACCCACCCGCTTCTTTCACTGCCGCTGCAATTTCGGTGCAGTTAGCTTCAGACCCTTTACGCGAGTGGGTGAACGAGGAATTATTCAGCTCCAGCGCCACGTTGTAACGCGCAGCCGCGTCCGCAATGGCCGGGATATCAACAGGAAATTTGGGGTTACCGGGGTGGCTGATGATATGGACTTTACCCGATGCCATAGCCGCAATCATTGCTGTGGTATGGGTGTCTTTATCTGCCGGCGGGAAAACAGGCTCATGGAAACCGGCAACCACCAAATCCAGTGAATCACGCATATGCCCCACACAATCCGTTTCACCATCGGTATTTTTAATGTTCGCTTCAATACCACGTAAAATACCCACACCATCAACCATCCGCGGCCAGATGCGCATATTGACGAAGTGCCAGTAATGGGGTGCATCCGCCATTTCCGGACCGTGGTCAGTAATTGCAAACAGTTTGATACCAGCAGCTTTCGCCTGAGCGATGTAATCGTGAAGGGTGCTGTATGCATGGGTACTGGCAACCGTATGCATATGCAAATCTACGGGGTACATAGCAATCTCCTGTTAAAAACAACAACAATGATAACAGTTATCTTTCCGGATGTTGATACAGCGGCGTGTCAGTAACCTCGTTCTTTATCGACCTGCCCGGCGGGTGTAGTGCCTTGCTCAAGAGCATTCATCAATTTTGCCAGGTAGATAATGGCGTCATCAAGCCGTGTGGAGGCAGCAATATGCGGGGTAATTGTTACACGCGGATGTCGCCACAAAGGGTTATTCGCGGGTAAAGGTTCCTCACGCACAACATCAAGCGTAGCACGCAAAATCTGCCCTGATTCCACTGCGGCGATGAGGTCACCTTCAACAACATGCGCACCGCGCCCGAGGTTCAACAGAAATGCGCCTTGTGGTAAGCGCGCCAGTAAAGCCTGGTTAATCATGCCCTCTGTTTGCGGGGTGTGTGGTAATAAATTAATAAGCACCCGCGTTTCTGATAAAAATGCATTCAGGGACTCATTGCCAGCAAAACTGCTCACACCCGGCCAGTCTTTCGGCTGGCGGCTCCAGGTACGTACTGGAAAGCCCCAGGGTAACAGGCTTTCTGCCACACACTTGCTCAGTACACCAGCCCCAAGTATGCCTACGGTGAAGTCACCAGGCTGGTACTCATCAAGAGGCTCCCAGCGCCCTTCCTGCTGCAATTCCTGGTAATCATCAAACCGGCGAAACCAGCGCAATACCTGGCTTACCGCGAATTCCTGCATTTGTTTTCCCATGCCCGCATCTTCAAGTCGATAGAGCGGCACATGCGCCGGGATCAAATCCGGGTCTTGTTTGAGCTGGTTAAGCACGGAATCCACCCCAGCACCAAGAGCAATAACGGCCTTCAGGTTGTGCCGCCCGGCAAGCATTTCCCGCGGCGGGTGCCAGACCAACGCAAAGTCCGCAGGTGCGTTATCACCGGGTTGCCATACACGCACGGTGGCACCGGGCATGGCCTGTTCCAGGCTATGTACCCAACTGGCTGAATCAAAATCGGGGTGGTAGAAAAGTATCTGCATTGCGCCTCCTGTTTTACACAGGCTTACCGCAAAGAGAAGTTAACGCAAGAGCCATGGGAGAAAAAACAGCGTTTTTTGTTGGTTTTGCCAGCATTTTGCTGGAAGTTTAGCTAAACAGTTCTTTTTGCAAAAAAGTTGATTGACGCTGGCAGCGCTTTTCCCTAAATTAAGCGCCGTTCCACTCCGGTGGTTCAACAATTTGGTGAGGTGTCCGAGAGGCTGAAGGAGCACGCCTGGAAAGTGTGTATACGGCAACGTATCGAGGGTTCGAATCCCTCCCTCACCGCCATCTTTCATAGAAGAGCCTGTACTCACGTACAGGCTTTTTTATTGCCCGTGATTCAGAACCCTCGTCAGGGTTCGACTGATACCGCTGGTATCAGGACAACCTGTGCAACAGGTTGCCCCGCAGGGGTGAGCGCAGCGAATCAATCCCTCCCTCGCCATTCCCCTTTGGGGAATCCATCACTCAATGCCGCTCACAAACAGCCATTTCTGTTACCTGTAACTTCACGACCAGGTCCATACCCTTATTTTTACTGCATTAAGATATTCGCGACAGGCAGTTTAAATATTAAATTTTATAGGAATACATTCTTTCAATATCTTTTCTTTTTTTTGTAAACATTACCCCCCTTCACGAAATATTAAATTTCCTTAATAAATTTCTTCCACATTACCTTTACTACCTAAGGTTTTATTAATCTGCCAGTTCCAGAATTGTTCAATTGGTTACCTGAATGGAATTTTGCTGTTATGCTGGAATCACTGAACAAAGAATGGTTTTTATCTGTCAATGCTGTTCCAGGCACGCCCGATGGATTAATCGAACTGGCGAAATTCTGCGCGCAATACACGTTATACCTGATTCCAGCCCTGCTTTTAGGGCTGTGGTTTCTGGGCGACAAATACAACCGCAACCAGGCACTGGCATGTGCGATTACCGCACTGGTTGCTCTTGGGTTAGGAGCACTATGCAGTAAATTTTACTTCCATCCTCGCCCGTTTATGATCCCACTGGGGCATACATGGATTTTTCATGCAGCTGACACGTCATTCCCAAGTGATCATGGCACCCTGTTTTTCAGCGCGGGTATCGCATTGATGTTACACCGGGCGAGAGCCGCTGGTGGCTTTTTACTTGTTGTCAGCCTTTTTGTTGCCTGGTCGCGGGTCTTTCTCGGGGTTCACTTCCCATTCGATATGCTCGGTGCGTTACTGGTGGCAATTATTGCCAACACCCTCGTCTTCCCTGTATGGGAAAAATACGGTGGCTCAGCCACAACATTATGTGAGTCAGTTAGTAATAAATTGTTCTTTAAATTCCCTCTAAAAGGGTAACCCTAATCTGCGACCCTATATTCTTCCTTACGGAGTTATTATGAAGAAAAACATATTCTCTCTGGTGCTGCCTGGTATCTTTCTGTGTATTGCCAGTAATGCGTCTGCCAGTACAGTAAGCGTTCAGCATTCAATGGAAAAAATGAGCACGAGTTACCGTTCAATGATGAAAGATAACAACCTTAATGCGTTTAAAAAAGACCTGTCTGCATTTAAGCAGTCAGCACAAACTGCACAGAAAACATCATTGAATGATTCGGGAAAAACAGTATTTGATGAAGGCATGAAGAAATTGCTTAATGAAGTGGATACCATTGAACAACATGCTCAAACCCAGAATTTGAACGATGTAAAAGCAGAAGCAAAAAAATTACGCAACATTATGGAGCAGTATCACAGTAAGCTGGGGGTCTGAATCACTGGCTTCTTGTTGCCCCAGGGTGGAGTGTTGCAACACTCCGCCTTACTGCTTACCCAAAAATAGTTTCACCAGCAACAGTAGCGAATAAGCTCGTGAAACAATATGGCGTAATAACCTGACTACAAATTTTTGCAGCGTCTTCTACACTTGGTGGTCTGTGCTTTCTAACAACCTGATTACCATGACGAATCCATTATGTGAAGTTTTAAACCTGAAATACCCTATTATCCAGGCACCGATGGCTGGTGTGTCCACACCAGAGCTGGCTGCCGCAGTCAGTAATAGTGGTGCGCTGGGTTCGATTAGTGTTGGTGCAGCAACAGCACCACAGGCCCGGGAGATGATATACCAAACTCAGGCCCTGACCACGGCACCTTTTAATGTGAACGTGTTTTGCCACCCACCAGCCACGCGCAACCCAGCTAAAGAGCAGGCGTGGATAAAGCAGTTCAGCAATATGTTTCACAGCTTTGGCAGCGCTGCCCCTACCGCACTGGACGAAATTTACGCCACCTTTTGCCACAACAGCGCAATGTTGCAGGTATTGCTGGATACCCGGCCTGCAGTGGTAAGTTTCCATTTTGGCCTGCCAGAACCAGAAGCCATTCAGGCACTCAAGACCGCAGGCTGTTTAACACTCGCCAGCGCTACATCACCTGATGAAGCCAGGTTAATTGCCGCTGCAGGTGTGGATTTTATTATTGCCCAGGGGTTTGAAGCCGGTGGGCACCGTGGCGCATTTCTGGCCACAGAGGCAGATGCCCGGTTAAGCACTTCTGAGTTATTGCTACTGTTGCAGAAGGCAACCCCGCTGCCCGTGATTTGCGCCGGAGGCATTATGAACGGCACGGATATTGCGCGAGTCATGCAACAGGGCGCTGCAGGTGTACAGATGGGCACAGCGTTTATTCTCTGCCCGGAATCCGCTGCCAATACCGCTTACCGTGGAGCCCTTAGCCTGGCAAAACCCGGTGAAACATGCATGACATCAGCTATTTCAGGCCGCCCGGCACGCAGCCTGAATAACGCATTCTGCAAGGCTACTCGTATGATTTTGCCTGAAAACATTCCGGATTACCCGGTTGCCTACTCTCTGGGTAAAGCACTGGCAGCGGCTGCGCAGTCAGCTGGCGAGGCGGGTTTTGGTGCTCAGTGGGCCGGAACCGGCGCACACCGGGCCCGTAAAGAAAGTGCAGCCCGGCTGGTTGAAATACTCGCCCAGGAGTGGCGGCACTCATCAGCCAGAATTGAGACGCATCACTAATGGTTTTCGTGGAACAACAGTTGCATCAGATCCTGGTTTGTCATCTTTTCGCCACTGAGCCTGGCAAGCAGCATCTCGCTTGCCAGCGTTTGCAGGGAAAAAACAATATCCGGCTGAACACGTTTAATCTTGTTCAGGTTTTTATCTGAGTTAACCAGAGCAATAATTTTGGTTTCTGGTGAAACCACTTCTTTGGCAGCCAGAACAATAAACGCATTATCGGAGTCATCATCCCGCAGAACCAGAATATTTCTGGCTTTATTCGCACCCGCATTAAGCAATGTCTGGTTCGCTGAAGGGTCATCGACAATTATGTCTGCCTCGGCCGGGTATTCATGAGAAATGCCTGGTGGGACGATGACCGTCACAGTTTCATTACGCTGCTTTAAGCCCGCATAAACACTCATTGCCAGCGGGCTGGCTCCCACAATAATGATATGATTTTTACGCATAGCGTGTGAAATTCGTCCTTTTATCATACGGTTAAGGTTGCCACCTATCACCGGGCCAATAATTGCACTGACTGACGTCGCAAAAACAGTAATCCCCATAATGATGATGGATACAGTAAAAAAGCGCGCCGTACTGGTGACCGGAATAATATCGCCATACCCCACTGTCGACATGCTGACCGTCGAAAAATAGAGCGCCTGAGCAAACTCAGTAATAGGCGGGTGAAATTGCGCCCCAAGGTAAAGTGAACCAAACAGGGCATAAGTGAGTAATGACGCGAAACTGATAAGTGCGAATAAGGTGCCTGCGGCAAGGCTTGAATGGCTGAAATCCCGCCAGAAATAGAGCAAGCACAGGGTGTCGATAAGGGCCAGATAGCCAATACGCAAATTGCCAGCGGTAAGCCAAAAGTTGAATAGTGCCACCACGACCAACAGTAGCAGCGCGAAAGTCCACGCCACCCTTGCCCGCAAAAACAACCCAATGCTCATCAGCACAATTGCACTACCCAGAACCACCTGAGGCAGCCTTAACAGGCCAAAAGTGGAAATGGCGTCTTTCCAGCCAGTGAAATGTTCCATATCTGCCGGCAAAGTGCTCCACACCTGCATCAGCACCGGGTGCAGAAAAATTCCCCCGATAAACAGAGTCAGCAAACTCAACCAGTAGTGTGGCTTTAACCACCCCAAGAAAAACCTGAATTTATTCAACTGAAATTTCATACCGTTAGTTCTTACTAAACCCTGTTAACCAGTGTAGCGAGCTTCACACACTCTGGCCGGGCATTTCAGATGATTAGTGTTAAAAAAACTTTCACTGGCACAAACCCGGTTACGCACTGGCCTTTCCCAGGCTAAAAAACTTCAGCAACCGCCTGTACAAAATTTTCCCCGGTTTATTGACCTGAAGGCAACCCGGTCTACTAACAAATCCCCTTCTCTGGCCGATAACCATTATGAAGTGACACTTCTTACCCCATAATGTGCTTAATTACTAAAGGAATAGCTCATGACTGTTCGACGCTTTTCTCTTATCACCTTCACTGTTTTTCTGATTATTTACCTTTGCAGTAGCGGTACAACCGCCTGGTCCCTGACAGGCAGCAATGAGTCGCTGGATAAAGTGAACAAAGAAATCCGCGTGGTGCTGTCCATTATCGACCCAATTAACCATAGCCGGACTATGCGCGTTAAAGCCATGGAAGCCATGGATTACGCCGCAAAAGGCGATATGGCTGGCTCTGGCAACTCGCTCAATCAGGCAAGCGTTGTACTGGGCAAAGCCGACAACGCCTTTAAGCAGTATATGGATGCACCCAAATATGCCGGTGAAGAGGCCCTGACCGAAGCTTACCGCGCAGCATGGGAAACATACCGCACCCAGGCTTTACTGCCCCTGCTGGATGCAGCAAAACAAAATGACGCGCAGGCGGTAAGAGACCTGGTTACCACAAAGGTGCCAGCACTTGACCGCCAGTTTGAAATAAGCCTGGATAAACTACTGGCATTTCATGAAAGCTACGCACGTGAACTCAACCAACAGGCACAGCATCACTTTACTGGCAGCCTGGTCACTATTGCGGTTTTTGCCCTGGTTTTCATCGCACTGATTGCCGCCAGTATGGTGTTACTTAACCGACGGGTTCTGTCTCCTTTGGAGCAGGCGAAGTCGTTGTGTGACAACATTGCCCGGGGCCAGTTGAGCATGACTATTACGTCAAGCGCCCATGATGAAATTGGCGCTATGATGCGTTCTCTTGAAAAAATGCGCCTGTCTCTGGTCAGTATTATTTCCCGGGTACGGGAATCCAGCCAAATGGTCGGTTATGCGGCTGAAGAAATTGCAGCAGGCAATGAAGACTTATCTGCCCGCACAGAAGAGCAGGCGGCCTCTTTAGGTGAAACAGCAGCCAGTATGGAGCAGCTCACCTCCACGATTAAGCAAACCTCGGATAACACAGCCCAAACCAGCCACCTTGCCAGTGAAATGCAGGCTTCCGCTACGGAAGGCAATACGGTAATGGGCGAGGTTGTCAGCTCAATGAACGTCATTGAAGAAAGCTCAGGGAAAATAGTCAGCATCATCAGTATTATCGAAAGCATTGCCTTTCAGACCAATATACTGGCGCTGAATGCGGCCGTTGAAGCAGCCAGAGCAGGAGAACAAGGCCGCGGTTTCGCTGTGGTGGCAACCGAAGTTCGTAACCTTGCTCAGCGCTCTTCCACCGCAGCAAAAGAAATTAAAGAGTTGATTGAGCAATCTGCCGCACAAATCACTCATGGCAGCGTTCTGGTGAAAAAAACCGGTGAAAGCATGCAACGCGTTATTGGGTCAGTAAGCCAGGTTACCACCCTGATGTCCGAGATTGCGCTCTCTTCCGGCGAGCAAAGCCGTGGCATTGAACAGATCAACCAGGCTGTCGCACAAATGGACACCGTCACCCAGCAGAATGCTGCACTGGTTGAGCAGGCTTCTGCTGCTGCGCAGTCACTTAAAGACCAGTCACATGTTCTGAATGAAGCCGTCTCAGTATTCCTGCTTGGCGACCAAATACAGGAGCCTCACTTATTGTTAGCTGGCCAGTAATCATCGGGCTGCTATCGCTCCGGGATCTTCTTTCCTCACCAGTCCAGGTAGGTGAGTAATAGCAGCTTATTCATCCCAATGCGGGTCTGGAGCAGACCCGCAACAGCGAAGCCCATGGCACACCCGAATCAGGCTTAACGTTCAGCACAGCAACATTCCGGCGAAAAACTCCCTCCTGTCTGTAAATAAAAACTTTTCTTGAAACCCAGTTTCACATGTGGTTACATCCATAACCGCTAATAGTTATTCTTCTCATTATTATTTACATAATTGATTTTCTGCCCGCCGCAATATATCGGTGAGGCGAGCTTTGGGCGGAATTTAACAACTTATTGTTCTAAGGGGATATTCATGTTCGCACTTCCATTCAGGAAGGAACCGCTGTTGCACAAAGGCTACTACTCACTCCTGGCAACCAGTATTTCTCTGGCGCTGATGCCCATGGCTGGCCTTGCGGCTACAACAGACAAAACAGAAGACACAGTGATTGTTGAAGGCACTACATCCACCAGTAATTCCGCGGCACAAAGCCAGGATTACAGCGTGCCAGCCACCTCTGTTGGCACCAAAATGACGTTGATCCAGCGAGATATTCCCCAGTCTGTCAGCATCATCAGCCAGCAACGCATGGAAGACCAGCAACTGGAAAGCCTGGGTGATGTAATGGAAAACACCACAGGGATTAGTAAAAGCACTACCGACTCAGACCGCAGCCTGTATTATTCGCGTGGTTTTCAAATTGATAACTACATGATTGATGGCATTCCCACCTATTTTGAATCCCAGTGGAACCTGGGAGACGCCCTGGCCGATACCGCCCTGTATGAACGCGTTGAAGTGGTGCGCGGCGCAACCGGGCTGATGACCGGCACCGGCAACCCTTCTGCGGCTATCAACATGGTTCGCAAACACGCCACCAGCCGCACCTTCACCGGCAACCTTTCCGCCGAATATGGCAGTTGGAATAAACAACGCTACGTTGCCGATTTGCAGGGCCCGGTAACAGAAAGTGGTAATGTGCGCGCCAGGCTGATTGCCGGTTACCAGGATAACGACTCATGGCTGGACCGCTACAACAACAAAAAAACCTTTTTCTCCGGCATTATTGATGCAGACCTGAGTGACACGACTTCGCTATCCGCTGGCTATGAATACCAGCGCATTGACGTGAACAGCCCCACCTGGAACGGCCTGCCATGGTGGAACAGTGATGGCAGCACACGCCACTATGACCGCTCACACAGTACCGCGCCAGACTGGGCGTATAACGACAAAGAATTCAATAAGTTCTTTATTACGTTAAAACAACGCTTTGCAGACACCTGGGAAGCCACCCTGAACGCCACCCATTCACAAACTAAATTCGACAGCAAAATGATGTACCTGGATGCTGTCGTCAATAAAGATACTGGCCAGTTGATTGGGCCTTATGGCAGTTATGGCGCAGGCTATGACTATGTGGGTGGTACCGGCTGGAACTCCGGCACACGCAAAATGGATGCACTGGATCTCTATTCTCAGGGGACGTACGACTTGTTTGGACGCCAGCATAACCTGATGTTTGGTGGCAGCTACAGCAAACAAACCAACCGCTACCTGAATACCTGGGCCAATATTTTCCCGGATGAGTTTGGCAGCTTTTATGATTACGATGGAAACTTCCCGG
Organism: Mangrovibacter sp. MFB070; assembly: GCF_000705335.1. NCBI lineage: Bacteria > Pseudomonadati > Pseudomonadota > Gammaproteobacteria > Enterobacterales > Enterobacteriaceae > Mangrovibacter > Mangrovibacter sp. MFB070. Next base: position 263,882 of record NZ_JJMI01000022.1, on the reverse strand, counting down.
AAACCCAGTGGGGGCAGCAAACTGTAGCCCAGGACGATACCACTCACATGAAGTCCCTGTATGCCGCTACGCGTATTTCACTGGCCGACCCGCTACACCTGATCCTGGGCGCGCGTTATACCAACTGGCGAATTGATACTCTGAGCTACAGTATGGAGAAAAACCATACCACGCCTTATGCCGGGCTTATCTTCGATATCAATGACAACTGGTCTGCTTACGCCAGCTATACCTCGATTTTCCAACCGCAAGATTACCGTGACAGCAGCGGGAAATATTTGTCGCCCGTTACCGGCAATGACTATGAAATTGGCCTGAAATCAGACTGGATGAACAGCCGCCTGACCACCACCCTGTCGGTGTTCAGAATTGAACAGGATAACGTGGCGGAAAGCACCGGGCAGTTGATTTCTGGCTCAACAGATTCAGCTTACCGCGGCGTAAACGGTACGGTAAGTAAAGGTGTGGAATTCGAACTAAATGGCGCACTGACAGACAACTGGCAGATGACCTTTGGTGCAACGCGTTATGTTGCCGATGACAACGAAGGCAACGCCGTTAACCCTAACCTGCCGCGCACTTCAGTGAAACTGTTTACCCGCTACCGCCTGCCTGCCATGCCGAAACTGACCGTTGGCGGTGGTGTTAACTGGCAGGACCGGACCTATAAAGATGTGTCCACCGCTTACGGCACATGGCGTGCTGAGCAAGGCAGTTATGCCGTGGTGAATTTATTCAGCCGCTACCAGGTTACCCAAAACCTGGCGGTACAGGCCAATATTAATAACCTGTTCGATAAAACCTATGATGAAAACCTGAATGGTTCCGTGGTGTACGGTGAACCGCGTAACTTCAGTGTTTCGGCAAATTACCGGTTTTAAGCATAACGGCAACCAAAATATTCCCGCCAGCAGGTCACATTGCGGCGGGTAAAAGCTTAGCTTGCCGAATTAACTGATTCGCCCGGAACAACGGCAATTCCGGGCGATGTTACCCCTTCACCAGCGCACCGGCGCACCGGCGCGTGCGGAAAAGTCTTTCACACCATGCCGGCTAATGCGATCAACAGATACCTGTTGACCTCCTCACGCAGATTCCCGCTCAACCAGGTGAAAACCGATATCAATAATCGGTGCGTTACAAGGCTGCTGTTCAATACGCTCGGCCAGAAGAGACGCCGCCTGCAGCCCAATAGCGCGCCGGTCTACACTAATGGTGGTAATTGTGGGCCGGTTGCTGGCTGCAAAATCCAGGTCGCCAAACCCGATGACGGCCAAATCCTGAGGCACTCGCATACCCCGGCTTTCCGCCTCCATGATTGCGCCCTGTGCCAGAGTGTCTGAACTGCACACAATGACATCAAAGGTTCCTTCTCCAAGCAATTGCGACAACCCGGAACGCCCCAGCGCCAGTGAGGCCGGAAGCGGGACATCCACCTGGGGCAGGCCCTTGCTGATACAACTGGCAAATACATCACACAGGCCTTGTTTACGCTGTGCTGCACGGCTGTCTGACGTCCAAAGTAACCCTGGGCGACGATACCCTTTGCGAAGCAGATATTGCGCGGTTGCCTGCCCTACTCGCTCATGGGAAAACCCCACCAGCATATCCAACGGTGTTGGCGTTAGATCCCAAATTTCCACCACAGGGACAGCGGCATTAAGAATCACTTTCTTGAGTTCAGTTGTATGGTGAATACCGGTAAGAACCACGCCGTCTGGGCGGCGGGAAAGCAACGTCGCAACCAGCTCGGCTTCAGTTTGTTCGGTATACCCTGCCACGCACAGCAACATATGGTAGCCCCGCCGCGCCAGCTCATCACTCAAAGCCTGGATGGTATCCACGAACATATTGTTGTTGATTTGAGGCACCACTACTGCCACCAGTTTACTGCGCCGTGATGCCAGCCCACCGGCCATAGCATTGGGAATGTAACCTGTGGCACGAACAGCAAGCATCACTTTCTCAACTGTTTTTGGGCGCACCAACTGTGGGGTATTCAACGCCCTGCTCACCGTCATTGGCGACAACCCGGCATTGCGTGCAACATCTTCCAGCGTTGGGGCGCGTGGATGTCTGGTACTCTTCACCGTTGATTCCCTGAAAATCTGTTGATTTATCTGCACATTATTCATCATGCCCCGGGTCATTGCCAGCGCCCCCATCATCTGCCCGAAAAAACCACAGTACAAACTCACCTTCCGCATTAAAATGTTAACGCAATCATTTTATCTTTCACAAACTTTGCACATGATCAAAAATGTGATCCATTTTGAATAAGTCACTAAATAATCGCTTTTATTTGTGACGTGATGTTCAATTTTACGCCATCTCTCTGGATAACTACGCTCAGTAAAAATAAAAATGTTAGCGCAATCATTTTTACATTAACCAGGAGAGAACCATGTCTTTAAGTGCAAACTCTGAATCCGTGACCTACGCAAAAGTTGCCAATGGAAAAACCGCCGCTGAAACCGGGGACCAAATCGAGTGGGTAAAACTGTCGCTGGCATTTCTGCCGCTGGCAACACCAGTAAGCGATGCCAAGGTACTGACTGGCCGGCAAAAACCGTTAACGGAAGTCGCTATTATCATTGCTGAAATCCGCAGCCGTGACGGGTTTGAAGGTGTGGGTTTTAGTTACTCCAAGCGGGCCGGTGGCCAGGGTATTTACGCACATGCAAAAGAAATTGCCGATAACCTGCTCGGTGAAGACCCTAATGACATCGAAAAAATCTATACCAAATTATTATGGGCAGGTGCATCGGTTGGCCGCAGTGGTATGGCTGTGCAGGCAATTTCCCCTATCGATATCGCCTTGTGGGATATGAAGGCCAAACGCGCGGGTTTACCTCTGGCTAAATTGCTGGGTTCCCATCGCGATTCAGTGCAGTGTTACAACACTTCCGGCGGCTTCCTGCACACCCCGCTGGATCAGGTGCTGAAAAATGTTGTTATTTCACGCGAGAACGGAATTGGTGGGATCAAGTTAAAAGTTGGCCAACCCAACTGCGCTGAAGACCTGCGTCGCTTAAGTGCAGTGCGTGAAGCGCTGGGAGATGATTTCCCGCTAATGGTTGATGCCAACCAGCAGTGGGACAGAGAAACAGCAATTCGTATGGGCCGCGAAATGGAGCAATATAACCTGATATGGATAGAAGAGCCGCTGGACGCCTGGGACGTGGAAGGGCATGCACAACTTGCCGCCGCACTTGATACCCCCATCGCAACAGGCGAAATGCTCACCAGCTTTCGTGAACATGAACAACTGATCCTCGGTAATGCCAGTGATTTCGTTCAACCAGATGCCCCCCGTGTTGGCGGGATATCGCCATTCCTGAAGATCATGGAACTGGCAGCCAAACATGGCCGCAAACTTGCGCCACACTTCGCCATGGAAGTACACCTGCACCTGGCTGCTGCTTACCCACTTGAACCCTGGCTGGAGCACTTCGAATGGTTGAATCCATTATTCAACGAACAACTTGAATTGCGTGACGGGCGTATGTGGATTTCCGACCGGCACGGCCTGGGATTCACTCTCAGCGAGCAGGCTCGCAACTGGACGCAACTCAGTTGTGAATTTGGCAAACGCCCCTGATAACCCGAGGCGGGTAATACCCGCCCTCTTCCCTACAGAGATCATTCTGCCCTTACCCGCGGAGTCGATAAATGAGCACAATAATAAAGCGCACTAAAGTACGCTACAGCATTCTGTTATTTCTGTTTCTCGCTACAGTATTTAATTATGCAGACCGGGCAACGTTATCAGTGGTAGCCCCTATTATGGGAAAAGACCTGGCTTTTGATCCCGAAGCAATGGGCCTGGCTTTTTCCTCATTCGGTATAGCCTATGTCATTATGCAGTTACCGGGCGGATGGTTACTCGACCGCTATGGTTCACGGCTGGTTTATGGCTGTGCACTGATTATCTGGTCACTGGTAACTATGCTACAGGGTACGGTTTATCTGTACACCAGCCCATTAATTGTTTTAGTTATACTGCGTTTATTGATGGGTGCAATTGAAGCCCCTGCTTTCCCGGCAAATAGCCGCCTGAGTGTTCAGTGGTTTCCGAATAATGAACGCGGATTTGTGACTTCGGTTTATCAGGCCGCTCAATATATCTCATTAGGTATTATCACTCCGCTGATGACGATTATTCTGCATAATTTGAGCTGGCATTTTGTCTTTTACTATATTGGCGCAACAGGCGTAATTCTTGGCGCACTCTGGCTGATTAAGGTTCGAGACCCGCTGAAACACCCAAAAGTTAATCAACATGAAATTGACTATATCCGCCAGGGTGGTGGAGAACCCACGTTAGGTAGTCAAAAAGAAACGCAGAAAATCACCCTGGCACAAATCAAAAGTGTTTGCCTGAACCGCATGATGGTTGGCGTATATATTGGGCAGTTCTGCGTCACTTCAATTACCTGGTTCTTCCTGACCTGGTTTCCAACTTATCTGTATCAGGCTAAAGGGATGTCCATTCTTAAAGTGGGTTTTGTTGCCAGTATTCCGGCGATATGCGGGTTTATTGGTGGGTTGCTGGGCGGTGTGTTTTCTGACTGGTTGCTCAAACGTGGTTACAACCTGACAACCGCACGCAAACTCCCGGTTATTTGCGGAATGCTGCTTTCCTGCGTAATAGTGGTTGCCAATTATACGTCTTCAGAATTTGTGGTAATCGCCGCCATGAGCCTGGCCTTTTTCGCTAAAGGGTTTGGTAACCTGGGCTGGTGTGTACTGAGCGACACTTCGCCCAAAGAAGTTTTAGGCGTTGCAGGTGGCGTATTCAATATGTGTGGCAATATGGCGAGCATCATCACTCCGCTGGTGATTGGTATCATCCTTGCCAATACTCAGTCTTTTGATTACGCCATTTTATATGTGGGTTCAATGGGGTTGATTGGGCTGGTTTCTTACCTGTTTGTCGTCGGCCCGCTGGACCGGATTACTCTTGCTCCCAGCGCTGCCTGATTGCACTGTGGCCACCACTTTACTCACGCTGTTTCGGTATTGCCGGAACAGCGTTTAAACATGTTATATACGCAGGACTCGCCTTCGCTTACATCATAACGGCTGATGCTGATATTCAGGTATGACACGTCCTGCGGCAGACATAGTGTTGCCGCTCCTGTTTCCGCCGGTTCAGTCAATACGCGCATAGCGTTAATACAGACGCTCATTTCTGGTAAGTGATAGCGATCACGAATACAAAGCATGATCCGCCATTATGTAACACACCTCAATATCATTTCATTTAGAAAATCATAAAAAAAATCAATAACATAAAAAATGGCTAATTAATTTCATTTTATTGATGTGTTGAAATTTTTATTTCCAAAGCATAACCTCTGTTTTAGTAATCAACCTCTACTTACTACGGAGTTATGCCATGAGTCACTCACTTACCCTTGATGAGCTGTTGAAACAGGAAAAAGAACACCGTTTTAGTGAATTTGACTTTAATGCGGCCTGGGAAATTGGACTGGCTATTCGTCAGCGCGCTGCAAAAGAGAGTGCGCCAGTAGCCATTGAAGTATATGCCTTTGGTCAACCGCTCTTTTTCGCAGCCCTGGCCGGTTCCACTTCCGACAATATTGAATGGATGAAACGTAAACGTAATTCCGTGCTGCGCCTTGCACATTCCTCTATGTATGCCGGACTGAGCTACGAAAAAACGGGTTCGCGTATGGAGCACCACAACTTTATTAACCAGTTTGAATACTGTGACCACGGCGGTAGCTTCCCGATATTGCATACCTCCGGTGCGGTAATGGGGGCTGTTAGCGTCAGCGGGCTGCCGGCTCAGGACGACCACGCACTTGTGTTGTGGGGTATAGCTCAGTATCTGAACAATAAAAACTAAAGCCGGGATAAACGCTAATGAACCGTGATTACGTGAAACTGGCCATTCCCATTAGATGGACCAATAACGATATACCGGAACTGGACCAAGAGAATACCTCCCAGCAATGCATTAGTGAAATGACCGGTCTGTAATTATAAAACCTCGTCTGGAGTACTCTATGAAAAAAGCATTACATGGCATTTCAACACATTACTGCAACATTCTTACCGATGCGCGCATTGCCCACGACACTGGCTACGAAAGCCTGGAGTTGCTCAGTGCGAAGCTGGGGCGTTATCTGGATAATGGTGGTACCACTAAAAAGCTGAAACAGGTTACGGACGGCTATGGCCTCTCCGTTGGTTGTGTCAATGCATTGCTTGAAATGGAACGCTATAAAGGCGAAGAGAAGAAAGCGATGCTGGCGGAAGCCACCCGCCTGACTCGCGCTGCGGCCGAACTGAACTGCCCGACAGTGCAGATCCTCGCGCTGAACGGTATTGATGATAAAGCAGACGATACCGTAATGGACATTATTACTGAAAACGTCAGTGCCATTGCGAGCATCGGCGAAGAGTATGGTGTGCGCTACCAGATAGAAGTGATTGCCTTTACCAAGTTCCGTACCCTGCAGCAAGGGCTGGAGGTGATCCGCCGTGTCGGCAAGCAAAACGTTGGTATGGTGATCGACTTTTGGCACCTCTATGCTGCAGGCTCCCCGCCGGAAGAAGTCGCGCAAATGGATAAAGATCTGATTTATGGCGTACACTTCTGTGATGGACGGTTGCCGAAACCGGGTGAGCCATGGGATCAGATGGTGCTGCGCAATTACATGCCTGGCGAAGGGGAGATTGATATTCAGGCTTATGTCGATGCAGTGAAATCTACCGGTTACGACGGCATGTGGTCGGCAGAGCTTTTCAGCCCGGATCGCTGGGAATATGACCTGTATGACATCGCCACCCTGTGCCGCGAGAACATGGAAAAATATATCGGATAATACGTTCCATCCCACGCTTCCGGTACCGCCGCCGGAAGCACCCTTCCATCATCTGATTTGCCAACGACGTTCAATTTAAATGATTAAAATATTTTGTATTTTATTAAATTAGAATAAAAAATTAAAATTTAAGCTCCCATAACGGGAGCCTCAGGTATACGCTTAAATCAGTTCCACTCATCACGCTTTCCTTTATTTTTCCTTCGCCGTCATTCGTGAGGTCATCGACCAGCCAATAACGGCACGGGACCACAGATCGTGGGTAAGATCAGTTTTGCTTCAGACGAATCACCAGACATTAATGCATTGTGGATCGCAGCCGTTCTGTCTGCTTCAAGCTGGATCGTCGTCACCTGAAGAAAAGCTAATTCGTTCTGTTCTGTCGGGCTTAAACTACCTTTAACACGCGCCTTTTCCAGCAACTCGCCAGTACGACGAGCATATCAGCGACGCACAGCAGAACCACCCGTAAGTGGCTGATAAGGCTTTTTAACGGGATTATCCGGGAGTATGTGGGATAAGACTAGAGAGGCCCTGCTGGCCTCAGCTCGGGCTGTATTGCCCGGCTACCTTCCGGGAGGTATGAAGGACGCGCAGGATGCGCACCCGGGCATTTTCAGTTGCATACACAATAATGAACGGGAAGTGAGGCACCACCAGTTTACGCTGCGTCTCTGAGCGTCCGGCTTTCACCCCGGCAAGCGGGTTTTCTGCAAGGATGCCCGCCATACCCGCCAGCTGTTCATCGGCGGCGATAGCGACCAGTGCGCCCACTTCCCGGTTCAGATACAGGAAGATATTCTCCCTGTCGCTTTGTGCGCGTTTTTCCCATTCAACACAGACCGTCACAGCTTACCCCGCGTGGCCCGTTGCTTCAGGGCGTTCATCCGGTTTTCCATTTCATCGTTGCTGATGTACTCGCCTTCGCCTGCATCATAACGGCTGAACGCCTGTGCTATCTGTTCTTCCAGCCAGCCTTCATGCTCGCTGCTCTGATGGCGGCGCTCTTCAGCGGCCAGCTCTTCCGCACGCTGGCGCATCAGCTCCGTCAGGCTCATCTGCTGACGCTCTGCGGCCTGCATCGCCAGACGTTTGGTTTCTTCGTCGATACGGAAGTGGATGGTACTGCTCATCGTCATAACCTCGCGTGGTGTCGATTGTGTTGTCATTATGATGTCAGTCCTCCGTGTTGTCATCCGGGATTTCTGTTTCCCGCTCTGCCGGATGTCGGGGCATCGCCCTGATCGGGTAGTTTTTGGGGCACGGCCAACTGGCGGTGGCCACAAAACATTTCCTCCCGGGGGTTTGAAGCACTTTCAGGTCTCAGGATCAGGGCGGCAGGGTGAAGGCGGCACGGGGAGTCTGACCGCTAAAAACGACAATCCCGGCGCGAAGGCCGGGATCTGTGCCTCGATTTTTAGTCAGCTGGTTAAGCAATTAGATCTGCTTTTACCTCAGCCAATACTTTCAAAAACGCATTCAATGGAAATTTCATTTCTATTGACTCAGTTAGCATACGACTGTCTGAGAAAAACTCGACTTCAATGGCGTCTGGGCCTTTATCCTGATTTAGCTGACAAAGAACTTGTCCTTTATAAGATATTTCAGCGGTTAGCTTTTCGTAACGAAAACCTCGCTTAGGGCTGTGTCCACATTACGTGGGTAGGATCAGGTTTTTATCCGGCCGCTTGTCTATCTTGGCCTGCACAACATCATTGATAAGCGTCGGTTTATTGAAATCAGTTAACTGTGAAGGTCTTATACCTTGGTTTGTGTCAGAAAACTTCACTCCACCCACATTTCCCCTGGCAATTACCTTCAGATTAGCATCAACAATTTTACTTAATTGTTTTGCCGCAGCAGAACCCAAGATTGGTGTTACCGAAGCCGCAATGATCTCCAGGCCCTGCTTTGTTTCAGTGTAGCTTTCTGCGGTTTGACGATCCACACCTTTGGTGACCATGAAATAGTTAATCATGGCATCTTTCACCTGCTGCTGATTCTGTGCATCAACGCTTGTGATGTTCAGCAGGTTTACTATCTGCCCGTAAGCATCCGGATACATATCGCTGAACTGGTTGTTGTAGTTTCCAGTTTCATAACCTCCTTTAGCCACAAAAACTTTCAATCTTTCACCGGCACAAGCCGCGCTGGCTGCCTTTCCATTACTGCACGCAGCGATTACCGCTTCATCACTGCTAATATCTTTTTCAAGCAATGCATCATATTTCTGCTGTGCCTTTTCGCGCTCGGCCGGATCTTTACTGTTTTTAAGCGTCTGTTTTGCTATCTCAAGCTCTGTCTTATCCGACACGCTAAGATAGTTATTCTCTACAGCAACACGTTCCGACACGGTTATTCAAAGAGGTATGGTTTTTTCCCTGCACAGTCAGCAGGTTACAGGTCATTTTTGTTGATGCATTCTGACGCTGGCGGCATTTTGACCCGACGCGCGTTTTCGCCCCGAAGACGCTACCGCCGTGACGCGAAGGTCTGCCGCACCACCATCATATCAGCGATGTACAGCAGAACCACCCCACAACGTACAGAAGCGTCTGTAAGCGGTTGATTAGGCATTTTTAAGAGATTGAGCAGAGGCGCTCAGGAAGGATTATGGACTGTCCGGCGACGTGCCATCATCTGGCCCGGTGAACATGCCGATTATGTCTCTGGAGCCATGCAGTATCCGCTCCACACGTACTTCGGTATCAAGTACCCGGAACAGGACAAGGTAGCTGCCATAAGCACAGCACAGCACCTCACCCCTTGCCCCAGCTCCGGCCTTTCACGGTATATCACCGGCGATTCCGCTATCAGCAGGCATTGCTGGTATAGCTCTTCCGTGAAGCTGACCGCCCGTACCGGGTTATCCTGCGCTATCCAGTCACCGATGGCTTCGAGATCGTGCTCTGCCAGTGGCGAGATACCCAGTTTCATTTTGCTGTGTGACCTTCTGCCATCTGTTTGTATTTCTGTGTCAGGCGACCGAACACCGCTTCAGCGATTTTGCTTTCACCGCTGTTGATGCCCGCGATGACCGCCTTCTGGAGAGATTCAAGTTTCATCTGTTGCTCCCGCTCTTCCAGTGCCCGCAGTCCGGCACGGATAACTTCACTGGTATTGTTATAACGCCCGCTTTCTATCTGCTCACGGATGAACGCTTCGAAGTAAGGGCTGAGGGCGACGCTGGTTGGCATAACCATTCCTCCGGGTAAATTACTATCAGTTAATAACTGTTAGTATTACAGACGCACGCTTTCCCATCAACCTTTGTCGTTGCCGGACAGACCTGTCCGCTGTTTCAGGGTAGTCATACGCGCTTCCACTTCATCATCGCTGATGTTATCACCTTCACCCGCATCATATCGCCTGAACGCCTCGCTTATCTGCTCCTCAGCGTCACGCTCTGCCGGGTGGGCCGTCGCATGAACCGCCTGTAACGCCCGCACCGACACCTGTGTATATCTGCGCCGATTCGACGCTGGCATGGCCCAGCATCACCTGTATCCAGCGCAGGTCAGCCCCGTTCTCCAGCATCTGCGTTGCCATCGCATGCCGGAACAGGTGACAGCTTCCGTGCGCGACCAGCCCCGAGGCTTTCATCCAGTGACTGACCGTGTTGGTGATGCCGTTCGGCGTCAGACCTTCCACGCCATCAAGCGCCACGAACAGCGCCTTACAGTGCGGGTTGACCAGCAGTTGCGGCCTGACGTGGTGCACCCGCTCACCCACAGCGTCCACGCTGAACACCTCCAGACCTGCGGCCTCGCTGCGCCTTATGCCCGTTGACCACAGCACTTCCATCAGCGCCCGGCGTGGTCAGGTCGGGTAACGCCAGTACCTGCTCCACCTCATCCACGCTCAGGATGTAACGGGGCAGGCGCTTTTCAAGCCGTGGCAACTCGAGGTCTGCCGCCGGGTTCGCCAGTATCAGATTCTGCTGTGTCATCCAGCGGAACCATACCTGTATCGGCTGTACCGCCGTGCGCTGGGTGCGGGTGGTCAGCGGCTCGCCGTTGCGTTTGCGGTACTGGTACAGATGGCGCTGATAGCGCTCCAGCACCGGGCGCGTCACCTCTGCCGGATGATGCAGACCGCGCTCTGCTGCCCACAGGATGAACCGATAGCTGTGATACGTCTGCACTTTGAGGGTTGTTTCCGACCAGTTGCGCTCCCGCCGCCAGGTCACGAACCGCAGCAGCAGCGCGTAGAGGCTTTTCGGGTCTGAGGCCGGGCCGACTGGCTGGCGGAACACCTCATCAACTGTCAGCAGGGAGCCTTTGCGCTTGCGGTTAGCCATGCGTTACCGCCGGGGCCTGTCTCTGGTGATGGGGGGCAGCAGCGGGTGCCGGGGTTTTCAGTTTGCCGTTGTTTACTGCGTTTTCGTTCAGACCGTCCGGTTGCGCCTCCGGGCCGCATGGTGTCTGTACTGACGTGGCTTTTTCGCTGTCCGGCTGTGGGGCGACCAAATCCCGACCCGCCGCCGACCGGACAGCTTCAGACCCCGACCGGAACGCATCGCCCTCTGTTATCTGTGGCGGGGTTTGCGGTGTGGAGGTGAGGTTTTCCACGTCCGGCAGCCCGCACAGGTGCGGGGTCTGCGTGTCTTTACCATCCCACAGAAGCTGATATTCATGCGTCAGCCCCCGGCGGTTCAGCGGCAGGTATTCCAGATCCAGCAGCCGCCCGAGGTGGATTTTAAGCTGGGTGTCGCCCCAGTGCAGCCAGTCGCGCACATATCGCCCTGCGTCCGCGCGGCATCTTTCGCCTGGCTGCCAATTTCACTTATCAGCCGGGCTGCCTGCAGGCGGTTCTGCTCTTTCTCAAGGTCAAAAATCGGCGACAGCGTCTGGTTCGCGTGCGCAACGTCACGGCTCAGGTTCGCCACGTCCTGCGTCTGTGCTGCCGTATCCCGTACGGTGATGCTGCCGTCGCTCACCGCCGCACGCGTCAGCGACTCCGCACTCCCGCTGTCGTTTACTCCGGACAGCAAGCTGTTCGCCATATTGCTGATAAAATTAGTTCCGGGGCTCCTGCTCGTGCTGAACCCCATGCCCTGGTGTTCAACCCGGTAATCCGCTTTCCCAGCGAGTTATTGACGAAGTAACCCGTGAATATCTGGCGATGACAGTCGATATATCGTTGTCTGATTACGTGACGTGGGCATAATCACTTCTGTCTGAGAGTTTAACCACTTAGTCGCGTGTCCACTAATGCTGGGTAAGATCATCTCCTGTTTTCTTATATATCTCCTGAGCTGCAACCATCCGGTGTCTAGTTAATCAGAAAGAGGTGCTTTTTGCCAAACATCATCTTTTGTACTCCTCCAAGCACACCATCCTAAAGGAAGGTCAGCTAAAGCAGTAATAGAATGGTCAAGATCAACAATGCTTTTCAAGCTAACCAAAACGGCATCACTTTCACTCACCGGAGTGGTCTGGTTTGTATGAAATTGCCATGCGCCATCATCACTATCATGAGAAACATAAGCAATCCATTCCCCTGAAGAAATTATCTTCCTATTAACAATAACTGCTACGTTTGGAAGATCATTAAATTTCCATTCTGAATTTTGCATTACGTTTCACCTCAATTATTTGATTTTTTCCTATTTTTTTCTCGGGACAAGACTTGAGCATTATTATAGCTATTTGTTCCCTGCTCAATGTTAGGATTAGCCGGATTTCTGGGTACTATATGATCGATTTGTGCCTCATTTGATGGAGGGGTAACGCCTGACTGACTCTTTTGAGGCATGACCAACTCCTGTCCATCAAGATCAGATCGTAGCACTCCACCATTGTTTTCCATATTTTGTTGATAAATATTAGCTTTTTGAGTACGTGTAAAGTTTTTTCCTGGGCCAACTGCTGGTGAATCAGTCAAATTAGAATAAGGTCAGGAACCTGAGAGCCTCCAGCACCAATTGGAACAGCTCCTGTACCCAATGGATACGTGACCGGGTCGCCTTCCTCATCACGTTCTGGCTCCAAGCCCGGAGTGACTGTATATATCTTTATATGGTCGTCACCCGTTTCTCTTTCATGCTCAGCTTTCTCGGGGTCGTAAGAACTATCCTCTTTGAGCGCATTATTCTCCACACGTATGTTTTCGTCCATTGTCCTTCAGACCACGTAATAGCTAATCACCACATCAAGAAAGATACAAATTCCTTTCAAGTGCTCTACTAATTTGCAGAGTTATTTAATTACCAATAAGTATAATTATCCATGTTATATACGATAATCTTGATAACCAAAGAAAAATTGCACCGAAAGACAGATCTATTTTTGTTAAAAAAATCTTAATAAAAAAAAACGATTTTTCATCATCAACAAACCCCTGGTAGAAAAATTTTCCATATAGTGCAAAGAGCAAGTATGATACCCCGCCAACCAGGTTAGATGCTAATAGCAAGCTATTAAATTCCCTTCGATATTCAGCTATTGCTGCTGCTATATAACCAAGGACAAAAAAAATTAATGCGCAGTTTGATAAAATATTATGCCTGAAGAAAATAAAATTAAAATACAGTAAAGAATCCTTGCCTATCTTAGGCCCTCCAAGATTCCTATACACAAAAATAATAAAACATACTCCCCACAATAACAAAAAAAACAGCGTAATAAGCGAGGATGAATTAAGAATGATATCATTTGAAATCATGGTGGTATATTTCCTTAGTAGAATCACCATTCAGATCCATTTGTTCATCATGAGATCCAGTTGAAGATCCTTTAAAACCAAAACTTGGCCCAACAGAGAAAGAAAAACCTAAACCATCTTTTCCAGCAGAAACCCCAACAGAACCAGGGCCGAAACCAAGACTAGCTGAATAATCATGGCTTAAGTCACCAAACATTCCAGGTCCGTATGGACCAAACTCAATGCCTACTGAAGCCCCAGCCTTAATACCGAACTCTTTACTATACCCTGTAGAAACAGAGAAGTAATCATTGTTAATCTCAGCGACTCCTTTAACTGCAGGTCCCACACCACCTGAAACCTCAACACTTCCATAAGGGTCAACTTTATATTCCCTACCCCAGGATGGTCCTTGGCCAATAGCAATACGATTTATCCCTTCTTGGGTTTGCTTCAACGTCAAATTATTATCCTGGGCATACTGCTTCCATGAGGCAATGGTCTGATCATAACCAACTGTTCCCGATGGTAATAGACTGTTCCAGCCATCACCCATCGAATTATTCTCAACCGCATTCTTCCCGGCCTGTGCGCCCGCGATTGTACCAGCACTGTCACCACTGGCAAGATTACCGGCGATTCCGGCAATTATCGTGGATATCGCACTGATTTTTTGCTTCTGTTCTTCACTTAACTGCTCTGGCTTCAGGTCCGGATACAACGTACTGGCAACCAGGTCACCTGCAGCTCCACCTGCGGCTCCTGCCAGCGCATTTCCTCCGTTAAGCTTCGCAACCACACCACCCAGAATAGCATGGGCTACTGCCTTAGCCTCCTTGCTGTCATTCATCCCCATATGGTGACCAATCAGTTCCGCCAGTTCCGGCGCTGATGCAGATGCCAGCGCACCGGCCAGATTTCCTCCGGACAACGCAGTCAGGGCACCCGTCGCGGCCTGAATGCCCCGCTGCACGGCACTGCCGGTACCCCAGTCTTTCATCGCATCCGCATGCGCACGTTCAGCTATGGCGCTATTATCACCATTGAATACTTTGCCACTGCTGGCACTTTCAGCTTCCAGTTCTGCGCGGGCTTTTGCCAGTGCCTGCGGGTCTTTCTCGGCCTGAGCACCCGCTATTTCTCCCTGAGTGCGGGCAATATCTGATGCCTGCGTACCTATTTCACTGATCATCTGCGCCATTTGCAGGCGCTTCTGCTCTTTCTCTTTGTTAAAGATAGGATCGATACTGCCGTTCGCATTTTCCGTATCCCGGCTCAGCCCTGATATATCCTGATTCTGGGCATTCGTGTCACGAACAGTTAGGGTACCCTCTGCCACCGCTGAATGTGTTATGCCATCCGCATGACCACTTCCACTTAACCCAACCAAAGCGGTACTCGCCAGGTTTCCAATAACATTGCCGGCAATACTTCCGCCTGTATCAAACCCTGCCCCCTGGTGTTCCACACTGTAATCAGCCCGGTTACTGATATCCCTGAACCCCAGCGTCCCGGTGTCCAGCCGGTTTTTATCTGCCGTTGCGCGGCTGGCGATAACCGCGCCATCAAGCTGGGTGTGGTTGCCCACCGTCAGGTCAAAGCCGCCCTCCCCGGCAAAAATCCCGGTTTGTTCCTGTACGGAATCGTAGTTACTCTTCATTTTATCGCGACTGTAGCTGAAACTCGCACCGCCTCCTCCGCCGCCAAATGTGTAACTCAGCCCGGCACTCACACTCTGCTGTTTGCTGTTGTAGTTATCACTGTCCTGCAGGCTGCTGAGCGTCAGATCACGACCAATATCCGCACTGATTTTGTCACCATTAATCTGTGCTCCCTGTAGTAAGGTATCCCGCCCGCTGTTCAGGCTTATCTCCTGCCCGGCATCCAGCGTGGTCTCATTCCAGGAGGTTCCGTTCCCTTTTGCGCTGCCTTTCGCTGCATTCATACTGGCAGAAATAGTGAAGCCCGCGCCATTTGGCCCCGCAGTGATCCCAACGCCGATTGAACCACCTTTACTGGAATTACTGCTGGTTGTTTTCTGTGTATCTGCTGCCGCAGTCAGTGAGATATCCTTTGCCGCATCAAGGGTGATATTTTTCCCGGCTTTGACCTGGCTTCCGGCAATCGCGATATCGCCACTCTGTGCAGTATTACCGCTTCCTGTAGCAGAAATACTAAGGCTGTTACCCGCATTAAGAGTGCTGCCTGATGTGGAATCCTGCTCTGAATGCGACGTTGATTTTGAGGACTGGCCACCAATGGAAGCCATGATACCGAATGAACCATTACTGGACGGGTCAGCTCCATTTTTTACTGTAGCAAGGGCATTCGCCTGCACAGCCTGCACACCCGATAATGTCGCTTTTGTCGCCTGCAGAGCTGCCAGGCGACCGTCGCTCTGATCCTTCGCCTCCATCGCAGTTGAAACAGCCGTATTGACCAGGCTGCCTACTGCACCAGAAAGCGCCACCGTCAGCCCACTGCTTTTCTGCTCAAACGTCTGGTCAGTGGTACGTTTGTCGTGTCCCGGGTCAATAACCACACTGTCGCCCTTCAGGGCCAGGTCCTGCCCGGCCACCACATCCGAACCGGCAATATGGAGTTGATTACCGGCAGTGATCGTTACATCACCGCCGTTGCTGCCGATGGTGCTGGTACTCTGGCTCTGAGTGGTGCCCTTCTCTTTCAGGTCCTGTTTGGTTTTCGTGCTGCCAATCGTAAAGCCTATTCCGCCGGAGCTCATCAGGCCGCTTTTCTTCTTCTCTTTAAACTGCCAGTTTGTGTCGGTGTTCGTCGCTGCCGTAATATCAACATTATTACTGGCAGCAAGTGACACTGCGCCATCGCCCACCACCGAAGAACCCTGCACCAGCAGATCATGCCCGCTGCTGACACTGACATTATCTCCACTTAACAGTGAGCCTGTTTCACGGGTGGCACTTTGCTCTGAAATCGTATGGGTGGTTGTTTTACTGAGAAAACCTTTTTTCTTTTTGGTTTCTTCCTGGTAGTGATAATCACTTTCGGTTGCAGTCCCCAGGTTGATATCGTTGACAGCCTGTACGCCAATATCTCCCTGGGCTGTCACCTGCGCCGCCTGGCTGTTCACATCACGCCCGGCAATGACCACAGTGTTACCACCACTGGCGATTTCAGTGCCCTGCTGGCGCACCTGGTCGTTAATCACGGTTTTCTTTTTGGTGCGGTAGCTGTCGCCCTGAGTGGTTTCATCTGCCAGCAGGTTGACATCCCGCCCGGCCTGCAGGCCGACACCCTGCTCAGCCGCCAGCGCCGCAGAGTGCGCGTTAATATCCTGCCCGGCCTGTAGAACCAGGTTATTACCCGCCGAAACCGTGGTGCGGTCCAGCCCGGTGCTGTGGGTTTCAGTCGCGCCATCACGGGTGTTCTTGCTGGTTTGCCCACTGTTCAGGTTGAGGTCATTTGCGGCAGCCAGTTGCGCACTGCCTCCGGCATTCACATCGCTGGCGGCAAGGGTGAGGTCATGCCCTGCCTGCACGTTCAGGTTGCCCCCGGCGGTTACGTTACTGCCCTGCCAGGTAACCGATACGTTATTGGTATCCTTGCTCCCAAAAAATCTAAATGCTGAATTTTGATTACCAATTCCGTTCGCATTAAAAGATATATCCCCCCAGGCCTGCATTAACATATCGCCCCCGGACGTGAGCGTTGCGCCGGTGACTGTAATATTTTTCCCGGCAGACAGCGCCAGGCCATCCTCTGCAGTAATGCTGGCGGTATTGCCCAGTTCAGTGTATTTCAGTGCGAGATTGCCGTATTTACTCTGGGCATTAATGGTGGTGGTGTCGGCCTGAGTCAGGTTATTAATGCTGCCATCCAGGCTTTCCAGCGACACAGTTTTCCCGGCGATTGAGGCGCTGATATTGTTAATGTCGCCCACCGCGCTCAGGCTTAACCCACCACCGGCTTTAATCAGGCCATCATTAAGGTTGCTGATGCTGTTATCGCTGTCGAGTGCCAGTGAGTTTGCTGCCAGCACGGTGCTGCCGTCGCTGGTGATATTACCGGCTTTCAGGTTGACGTTATTCCCGGCAATCACACTGCCGTTATTCACTGTTGCATCTTGTGCCGCCAGATAAAGCTTCGGCACCATCACCGTCTGGCCATTGATAGTGGTGGATTCCCACCACAAAATACTGTGGTCAAGCGAGGCAATTTGCGCCGCAGAAAGGGATTCCCCAAATTGCAGCCCGAGGGATTTTTGCGCTGAAGCCGCGTTATCCATCAGGTAACGCATTTGGTCCAAATCTGAGCCGACGCCGTTAAGGTAGCGGCTGCCTGTCTGGTTCAAAATAGCATTACTGACATAACGGGTATCGAACGCGGCATCGCCAAGGAAGCGGTAATCTGTATTCGGGTTCAGGTTCAGCCGCCCCAACAGGTAAGATGACCCGAGAAATGCATTCTGGTCGGTATAGGTGGTGCGGGTTTCCTGCTGTGCTGCAGTCGTGGGTTTCACGCCGGTCAGTGAGCTGAGTTCATTAAATAATGATAAATCCTGCTGGCCAAGCTGGTTCAGTGCCGGGTTTACCGTTATCAGGTAAGGACCTTTGGCGTCTGTTGATGCCACAAAGTAGCCATTATTCCCCGAAGGTAATGGGTAAGCACTGGTATCCACCTGCTTACCCTGCACCCCGGTTACCTTACCGCTGTTGTTCAGTGGCGTGGTGGAGAAGTCATTGTTGTCGCTACTTTTCAGTTGCCCCAAAACTGCCTGCTGCTGCCCGGTACTGTTCAGTGTCGCGGTGGAAAAGGCGTTGCCGGCGGGACCTTTCAGTTGCCCCAGGCCTGCCTGTTGCTGCCCGGTGTTGTGTACTGTCGCCAGCCCGGTATCATTATTGTTCTCCAGGACTGTACCGCCATTGACCTGTTGTAGCGCCCTCTGAATCTGGTCCTGCCATTGTGGCGAGTTGACCGCGACAATAGCGCTGTTTTGCAGCCCCTGTTTTTGCAACCCACCACTGGTTCCCTGCAGGCTCAGTGCCGTAAGGGTTGGGGTGGCGATAGTGGTACCAACATGCCCGGCACCAGAAGTGGTGTTGGTGTTACTGAGATTATTGGTGAAACTGGCAGTGATATTGCCGCCTGCCTGAATAACGGCACGAAGCCCAGCATCAGCGCCAAGAGATTCATATATTGGAGCCCCAATTAGATTGTAGTTTAATGTAGTGCCCACTACAGTCCGGTGTATCAAATCACCGTTGCCGTCACTGAAGTGATAAGTCAGGTATTCATTTTTTATACTGTTCTCATAACTTTGGTTATTCAAATCATTCCCTGACAAGGTTATGTTTCCATTAGCCAGTATATTGCTTGCAATATTTTCCAGCTTTTGAGCAAAAACATATTGATCCCTCCCTGCGACAATATGCCCAGATCCTCCATTTGCTGTCGCGGAATCAGTCCATGTACCCATCAATATTTTTTTGTCTGGAGCCTTCCCTGTTGCGATATATTCTGTCACTTCCTCGTCACTCAATTGACTCAATGTTAGCTGGAGTCTTAATTGTTCAGGAGAGACAGATATACCAGTCCCAGCTTTATATGAACTTGATGAACTCAACCCATCACGCGTATTTACCAGATGCCCGGTCTTCAGCGTAATATCGCCAGTACGGGTTTCAATGGTGCCGGAGGTATTGGTCACTTCGCTGTTGGCATGCCCTGCACTGTCTTTCTGTATAAACAGATTATTACCGGCAAGAATATCGCCACGCTGGTTAGTCAGGCGCCCGGCATACAGTGCCATATCCCGCCCGGCGTACAGCAGAGCGGTGTTCAGTATTGAACCCGGCGCATTCAGAATAAGGTTACCCAAGGTGCCAGTAAAACCCGCCACGGTAATATCACCACGGCTGGTCAGGGTGACATCCCCGCCACCCTGCACACTACCGGCACCGTTCAGTGCCACACTACTGCCGCTCAGGGTGCTGGAGCCACTGCCTGTGGTAATTTTCCCGTTGTTGGTAAACTGCCCGCCAGCAGCCAGGTTAACGGCCTGGCCCTGCATCACATTCTGGTTAGTAATGGCTCCGTTACTCGTCACCGACAGGGTTTTACCCGCCGCCAGTACAGATTTACCGGTAAACGCATTTGCCAGCTTGAGTGTGACATTACCCAGCGCAACAATTTGCCCCAGGGTATCCAGCCCGTTACTGCCCAGCAGCAAGTCGCCATTACTGAATAACCGCCCACTGGCGTTTTGCGTCACATCCTGAGCTGTCACTGTGAGCTGGTTACTGCCAAGGGCTGTGCCATTATTGGTGAATTTTTGGTAATTAACCCCCAATGAACCGGCCTGAATCGTGCCCTGGTTAGTCAGACTGGAGCCGCCCAGCGTCGCCTGGTCTGCCAGCCATTTACCACTGTTTGTGGCCGTTGTTGCGTTCAGGGTCAGCCCGGATGCCTGCAACCAGCCCGTATCGGTGTATTGTGGTGTGGTCAGTGTGAGTTGCCCGCCGGACAATATGCGCCCGTCATTACGCATCACTGTAGCAGCCCCGATTTGGCTGTTGCCCGTGCTTTGTAGCAGCCCGTTATTCTGCACAGACTGCGCACCAAGAGTTAACCCGGCACCACTGATAACCGAGCCGCCAGCCTGGTTGACCAGCGTATTTTGGCTGGTCAGCGTGGTGCCATTATCGCCCTGCATCCGCCCGCTGTTGGTCAGTGGGCCAGCATTCACCTGCAGTGTATTTCCCTGAATTTTCCCGGCATTAATTACTGAAGCCGCATCCAGAGACAGTGCGCCCCCGGTCAACAACGCGCCATTTTGCTGCTGTTCAAAGGTCCCCGTCAGTGTCACATCCAGCCCATTCACCGCGCTGGTACTGCCATTGCCACTGAAGGTATCACCGTTGAGTGTGAGATTGTTCGCCGCCCACTGCCCCTGGTTAGTAAGCGCCAGAGCCTGTAACGCAGCCGTGCCCATAGCGGTGATTTTACTGCCAGCCCCTGAAACCAGGTTGCCAGACAGTGTAAGTTGCAGGGCATCGTTACTTTGTATTGCACCAGTAGTATTCAGTGACGCTGCGTTAAGCAGAATATTCTGCCCCTGCCAGGTCCCGGCGTTGGTTACCTGCCCTGACATCATGTTGAGTGTGCCGCCAGTCAGGATTTGTCCTTGCCCGTTATTCACCAATACCTGTTGTGGTGCAGCCATTGCCAGCCGGGCCATCAGTTGCTGGCGGGCCCCCAGCGTCAGGCTTTCCAGGCCCGTCAGCGTGCCATTATTGGTTACGGTATTTTGTTGCAGCGCCAGGTTTTTCCCCTGAACGGTGCCGCTGTTTACCAGGCTTTGCCCACCCAGTGTCATTCCCCCGTCACTGAGGATATCGCCCCGGTTATCCAGCGCTCCGGCTGCCAGGGAAAGGTCACTCTGGCTCATCAGTGCACCTGTGGATGACAATGTACCGGAGACATCACCTGTCAGGTTGCCCTGGCTTACCAGGCTGCCAGTGTGGCCCCAGTCATCTGCCGCTACGGTAACCTGCTGGCCCTGTAGCGTCCCCGCGGTTTGCAATTGCCCGGCAACCAGGTTCAACACGCCGCCACTGAGGGTGCGGGAAGCCTCGCCAGTTTTCAGTGACTGCCCGTTGGCGTTCAGCGTGTTATTCCCCTGCCACAGCCCGTCGTTACTGAGTGTGTCTGCCTGCAATGACAGGTTATTACCGGCAATTCGGCCACTGTTTACCAGGCTGGTGCCGCTCAGGGTGGTGGTGTCACCATTGATCAGACCACTGTTGGTGAGGGTGCCTTCGGTGAACGTCAGGTCTCCTGCAGAAAGCCAGCGCCCCGCCGCACCATTGTTGAAGTTGTTCGCCGTTACAGACGCAGACTGCGCACCCTGAATCAGGCCCTGGTTATCCAGGTTTTGTCCGGCCAGGCTCAGCGTATTCCCTGCCAGTGTTCCACTGTTATTGAGGGTTGTGGCGCGCAATACAGACTGCGTGTCTGCCAACAATGTTCCACTGTTGGTCAGTAAATCGTTAACCGTAAAATCCAGCGCACTGGCAGCAATATCTCCGCTGTTTACCAGGCTGCCAGTATCAAGTGAAAAGGCTTTTTCTGTGGCAATCGTCCCCTGGTTGTTCAGTGAGTGAAGGGAAAAGTTCAGTGCACCACCACTTGCCAGGCGGCCCTGTTCGCCAACCGTTAAATCCCGCGTGGTTAACTGCAACAGCGTGTTGCCCTGCACCAGCCCGCTGCTGGTAATCTGTGGTGCAGAGAGCGATAAACTGTCTGCGGCCAGGCTACCGCTGTTACCAATACTGGCGGCAGAGAGGGTTGCCTGGTTTTGGCTCAGCATAGAGCCCTGGTTTTCAAGCTGGCCGCTGACTGTTGCCGCCAGGTTGTCCTGCGCCTGAACAGTGCCGCTGTTAGCCAACGAAGCGGCATTCAGACTCAGCGATTTTGCTTCCAGCTGCCCCTGGTTGGTGAGCGTATCGCCCACCAGTTGCAGGTTGTTCCCGGCAATAACCTGCGCGCCGGTATTACTGGTAAATGAAGCACCCTGCCAGCTCAGCGCATCACTCCCCTGCACGACACCACTATTGACTAAATCCCCGTGCAAAGCCTGAACCTGCGCCAGTAAAGTGCCGCGGTTATCAATACGCTGCGCCTGCAATACCTGCTGCTTTTGGCTGAGGATCTTGCCCTGGTTTAGCAGTTCACCCTGTACCCTGGCATCAAGCCCCTCTTCACCCAGTGCATTACCGGTGTTGGCCCAGGTTGCGGCAGAAAGGTTCAGTGTTTTTCCCTGAAGCAGACCACCGTTGGTCAGCGTATTACTGCCAACCGACATGTCTCCGCCACTTAACACTTTACCGCCTGCCCGGTTTTCCAGTTGTGCTGCCGTAGCCTGTAAGGTTTGCGTACCCTGCAATGTGCCGCTGTTAGTGACGTTCTGCCCGGTGATGGCCAGGTCAGTTGCTGCAACCAGGCCACTGTTACCAACAACCCCGCCATTCAGTGTCAGCCCGTTATCACTGAGCAGGGTGCCGGTATTGGTGATATTTTGGGCACCCAGCGACAGGTTTCCTGCCGCCTGCAATGTGCCCTGGTTTTCCAGTGTGCCACCGGTAAAGTGCAGGTCCTGTGCAGACAATAACCCGGAATTATTCACAGACTGCCCATTCAGCGTTAACTCGCCCTGTGCCAGCAGGCGTGATGCGTTTCCGCCTGTATAGGCATCATAATCGCTGTGAATATTCAGCCCGTTGATTTCCCCGCCATTAATTAAACTGTTGCCACTGAGCTGCAGCCCGGCATCGCTGGTTATCAGGCCCTGGTTATTCAGGGAAGGTATGGAGAGTACCAGGTCGCTGGCACTGTGAATGGTGCCATTCGCCAGGTTATCCAGGTGCGAGGTATTCAGCTTAAGGGAATGCCCTCCCTGCAAAAGGCCATTATTCGCCACCTGGTCGCCCGTAATACTCAGGTCACTGGCAACCGCAGTGCCCCCCTCCATGCTCACTTTCTTCCCGGCAACAGCCAGTGATTTATCGGCCCTGACCAGGCTGTTATGCATTTGCACCTGAGCCTGGCTGGCCAGTGAGGTATTTTGTGCACCACTCAGTGTCACATCATCTGTGTTCAGCGCCGTTTTACCAGACAAACTGAGGTTGCCCTGGCTGGTAACTGCCCCTCCGGTTATGTTCAGTGAACCATCGCTGTTAAGCTGTGCATCGCCGCCACTGCTCACGGCGGCATGGTCGAGCGTGAGCGCATTCTGGCCGGTAACATTAAACCCGCCACCGGTCTGGTGTTCACCAGTTAAGGTGACACCCTGCGCACGGGCAGTCAGTGCCCCCGAAGCCAGGCTGTTATTCACTCGCAGTTGCCCACTGGCATCAAGGGTGATATCCCCCTGGCGGGCGTTCAGATTACCCAGGTTCACACCCACGCCTTTATCACTGGAGACCAGGTGGATTCGGTTAGCATACATGCCACCCAGCGCACCGGTATCAACCGCAACAGCAGGCGTACTGCCTTCACCGCTAACAGGAGTGACTTTTCCGTCGCTGCCCACCCGGTTAGCCCCGGCCACAACCGTTAAATCTTTGGCATGAATAGCCGCATTGATTTCTGTCGCTCTGGAGATAAGCGTCAGCGCGTCGCTGTTGGCTGCATCCAGCCCCTTCCCTTCTACAGTGATGCTCCCTTTTGTGGCCTCAACAGCAATCAGTTTGCCACTGGCATCGAACTGCGGTTTTCCTGTGGTCAGCGTGACATTTGGCGTGTTGATAAACCCGCACCCGTTGCAGGTAATGCCATACGGGTTGGCAACCATCACATTTGCGGCTTTCCCCGCCACTTCGGTATAACCCTGGAGCTGAGAACGGTTACCACCGTTAACCTCATTGATAATGGCCTGTGCTTCATGCCCGGCTTTCAGGTTAGGGTTATTTTGAATCAGCCCGCCAAGCTGAGTCTGGTTCATCTGCCCGGTGGCGTTATTCAGAATCAGCCCTTCCGGGCCGACGTTATAATCATGAAACTGGTTATGAGACACCCCGGCACTGTTGGGCGTGGCAATGTTGATAACCGGGACACCATTTCCTGCCGCGTCTTTACTGGTTGGGCCCTGCGGAGTCAGTGCTGCCGCAAAAGCAGGCGCAACGGGCTGCCAGATAAGCAGGCCGCTAATAAGCCAACACAAAACACGTTTAAAAACGGGTACAGGCGGTTGATGGTTATCCACGGAATACTCCTTCAATACATGAAAGTAAGTCGCCAGTTAACAACAAGGTGATCCGGACCTAGCCAGTCCGGGTAGTGCAACGGAGTGCCGACAGATATCTGGCTTGCATACCAGCGCCCACCGGTACTTAAACCTGCAGAAGCGCCCCACAGTGTGCCGGCTGCCTGCTGGTCGAGGTGGTCTTTCTCCAGCCAGCCGCCATCCAGTGCCACGGTGGCATTAATCTGGCCTATAAACGGGAGCGCCCCCAGCGCGTAATTCAGTTCATTACGCCAGTAGCCACCGTTATCGCCGGAGATATACTGTTCTTTGAAGCCGCGTACCGAGCTCTCGCCCCCCAGTGTCAGCCGCTCACTGGCGTACAGACGGTCTGGCGACCATTGCCCGTACAGGCTGGTGAGCCACCATAAACGGTCGTTCAGTGGGCGCTGATAACTGGCACTGGCACTCCACTTGCGAAACTGGGCTTTCGGCAGGTCGCCACTTTTCCCGGCGTCACTTTCGGCATCAAACCAGGGCATACCCCGGCTGAAAACCGGGTTGAAAGTTGCCACCCCACCGGCAATTTTTTGGGTATGGTTAATGCCTAAAGAGATACTGGTTAGTTTGCGCGAACTGGTACTGAGCAGGGCGTGGTTAAGCCAGTTGCGGCCGGTATAATGGGTTAAGCCTGCGGTAACTCCGGTTTTGATATCGCCATTGCGGAACACCACCCAGGAGCCATTCAGCCGGTGGTTTTGTGTGCTGCCTGTGGATACCCAGTCAAACCCGTTGTTAATAAAAGTGGTACGGTAATCGCTCCAGCTCCATGTGTAATCGAGCAGGCCATAACCCCAGGGAACACTGACACCCGTCTGTAAGCTTTGCGCATCATACCCGGTGGCAAAATCACTGCTGCGCCCACCACTGACAAACCACTTGTCGGCAATACCCAGCAGGTTATTGCCTGTGAGTACACCTGTGAGCTGTTTTTCGCCGGTTGATTTTTGCCCGCTGTTATCCAGCGAAACACTGGCAGTAAGCGGAAACTCTGGTCTGGCCGTCAGGTTGACGACGGAATACCCCGGGGTTGTATCGGGTAAGATTTCAATCTGAACAGGTGATGTGCGCAGGCGGTTTATTTGCTCCATACCCTGCTCAATATCGCGCAGGTTGAGCACCCGCCCCACCAGCCCGGGAAAGGCCATTTTCAGCATCAGTGGTGTTTTACCATCCAGATGTATGGCGCGCAGTTTCCCTTCCAGCACCACAATCCGCAGTGTACCTGTTGCCAGATTTTGTGGTGTCAGGAACGCACGGCTGGTGATATATCCCCGGCTGATATACCAGTCTGATACCTGGTTGACAGCAGCGGTAATCCCCTTGATGTCCAGGCATTTACCTTGCCAGACAGCCACCAGCTTTTGCTGCGCAGTCGGGGAAATCAGCGTGCTGCCCTGCAACACAATATGCTGAATAACAAAACACGGGCCGGCAGGTGCGGGCCCGGGGGAGGAAGGTTGTTGCCCGGTAATGGAGATGCTTTTATCCAGCTCATCGCGCTGCTGCTGGCTTTGTTGCAGTAACTGTTGCTGGCGTTGCTCAATATTATTTCTGTCTGCCGGCGACAGCGGTGCAGCGCCAGAGGGAAAGGCTATAATAAAAAACAACGTGAGCAGAAAACCATGGCGTGATGCTGGCATCGTCCCTGACCTGTCAATATCAGACTAAATAAATGGGAAGTAATAATAAGAATGCTAATGGACGCCACATCGGCAGCAGGAAGAATATATTTAGGAAAAAGTTTATTGCTTATTTAATTTCACGCATTAAGCATAACTTAAAACAAAAAAACGTATATTACCACCCCTTATTAAAAATTTTCACCAAAGCACAGATGAATATTCTTTTTACCTTGTAATACATTGAAAATAAAACAGTTAATGATAGTAACAAATCGCTAACAAAATACAAAAATTCCATTCAGGACACTTAATTACCAGTAGTGCCCTGAATGAATGCAATCTGTCACTCAAGAGTGATTGTTATTAGTCAAACTCGCCCAGTAAAGCCGGGCGTGTATCTTTCGGGGGTTCAGGCTTCAATCGTGCGGGATCTATCTGGCAAACTGCATGGTCTATAATACCGGCTAATGAGTTTTCTGGAATGTCTTGCCACTGCCCTATTGGGCTTCTTTTAGCGATAACATCCCCTTCCCCCCAATACTGCGAAAAATAGATACGTTCAAACTGCGCTCTCTGATGAGTGTCGCAGTTTACAACATTAATTACCGTTGAACTGGCAACATAGACAGGCTTCTCAGCGCTCATGTGCTGCGCAGGGATATAATGATTGATTAGATGGAATCGCCTTAAATGGTTATTTCCCTGATAAGCAGAGACACTACGCATATCCATATAAGTACCACCGCTCTTATCTTCCAGCATGGTTACCAACCCGGCCGGGCGAGGGCCAGGTTCAGGCTTTTGCGATAGTGTTTCATTGCCAATACTTTTACATCCAGATAACAAGATAAGTGCAATGCATAACATACAGGACTTCATTATTTATTTTCCTCAAGGTCTGGGCGCACAGGTAATATATCTTCTGCTGTAACACTCCCCTGAACCGAACAAAGAAGCCGTGTTTTACCCTGCCAGGTGTCGAGTAACACTAATTTTTCAACACTACCTTTTGCCGGAGCAATACCACTCGCAGAACCGGTATTCACTTACCACTCACTGTTTGACCCGGCCTGTTTTATCATGGGATTTGCGAAGTATTCACCGTTCCCACCACTTTTGTGCCAGTTTACCTTTGCCAGGGACGCCATAACTGCCTCTGGTGAATCGTCAAGAAGAACGCCCCAGAAGTAGTATTCTCCCATTTCATCAAGGTTACTCTTATCCTGCCAGTAACCAGAAACTGACAATACTCCGGATTTAATTGGCTGAGAGAACCACACTACCTGATTTCCCGGTTCGCTAATAAACCATGCATGATGTGCATTATCTGTCTTCAGCGGAGCAGCATGGTTAAGCGAAATACGCTGGTTATATAACTCGCTAAAAAAACGACTGTCACAGTGCAACAGGCTTCCGGGAAGCGTGTCTGCACATGCTGTACCCACCACTGCGATGGCAAGTGCCAGCGCTATGCGATATTTCATGAAAACTCCTTAGTAGAAAAATAAAATAAATAAGCCACCATTTCATTTTTGTACCCGGCATTACCGGTGAGCATGAGTGTGCGCCTATTTACAAAAGACCGTATCAATCCTTTTTGAAAACAAGAAATAAGGGATCCAGACAAGAACCCCAACAGCTGCGCCTGTTAAGGCTCGCATGGCATATGAATCGAACGGTGCTTGAAACCAAAGGATGGGGAGCACTGTCAGATAGAGTGCGCCAAGCAACCGAATAATATAATTAATGACCATGATTTTTCGGATACCGGACTTACGCCTGAAAAAGAACCATGAGGCACCGAGCGAGATAACATACCCTATCATCAGAAATGCAACTGCACCCATTGCATAGTACGAAATAAACCCTGTTTTTCTGAAATAACTAACAACAGCATCTATATAGGTATACAGATCAAACAAACCCAGCGTACAAGAAGAAATTAGCCCCAGAGCTGGTAGATACAGCAGCCCATTAATTTTGCGTAACTCTTTTTGTTCACAGTTATCACATAGCCCGGATTCTTTATTTGACTCAAGCTCATTGCATTGAATGCATTTCATTACTCTCTATTCCTTTATGAAAACCAGAAGCTCAGTTACAAGTAGGTATGTATTGCAGCATAGAAGTATCAAACCGAGTTTATTCAGTAAGATGCAAATCAGCTTTATCGGCTCCGTTAGCCATATGTACATATGGATACTAATAACTACCCATAATAAGTGCATTATCAAAACTTAAATTAAAATATCAGAATATAATAAAAATATTATGCAAACGTATGGTGAATACCCTCCCAGCCAGAATTGTGTTTCTCTTAAAGCAGAATTCTGCCGTACTGACAGGCACAGTTAAACCGTCACCCTTCTGTCATCGTTTTCACACATAACCCTGCCATGCTAACCCTTCCAGTGATCTGCGGAGGACTATGAGATGTTTTTTCCTGCAATCCCAGGCAAGTACAGTACCGACAAGTTTCCGGATACCGTGATGGATGACGAAGCGGAAGCACTGGCAATGAAAATACGGGAGTTAAGGCTGACGCTCTGGAGTGAAGAATCTACTCAGCCCGTTGAAGACCTGCATGGTTTTTATGATGATTAACCAGCCAGTTCCGGTTACTACACATAAGTCCCGTTAATATCACCGGGCGAGGTTTTGTGGGGCGTTCGCCTGCACGAACATCGCCCATTTTTTATTCCCTACCCCATTACTTTATTATCTTTTGCTGGCACTGACCTGTTTTGTTTTTCTGGCTGGTTGTCTCATAAATCCAGATAAACGGTGATTTGCTCGCGCTTTAACCGAACGGTATATAAACCCTAAATTCTTCTTGACCGTATGGGGATGACTCCCTATAGTAGCGCCCCGTTGCTGCTCACGCAGTAGCGCAAAAATTTGGTGAGGTGTCCGAGAGGCTGAAGGAGCACGCCTGGAAAGTGTGTATACGGCAACGTATCGAGGGTTCGAATCCCTCCCTCACCGCCATATTCTTAGAGAAGCTCGTACTTATGTACGGGCTTTTTTATTGCCCGTGATTCATTAAGGGAGGGTGAGAACCCTCGCCAGGGTTCGACTGATACCGCAGGTATCAGGACAACCTGTGCAACAGGTTGCCCCGCAGGGGTGAGCGTAGCGAATCAATCCCTCCCTCACCATTCCCCTGCATACTTCGCCGTGCAGGTGCGTTGGCTGTGCTCGTTCGCACCGGTCACTTACTCCAGTAAGCTCCCGGCAACTCTCTGCGCTGCCGCCTTCCTGCTCGGCGAATTATTTTGGGGAATCCATCACTCAATGCGGCTTATAACCAGGCGTTTTGTTGAAAGTGTTAAGGCCTGAACAATAACCCCACTCACCTGTTCGACTAATACCCTGCCCACTCCCCACTGATTGATTTTCCCCAGCGCACCGGGTAGCGTCACACAATGATTTAACTATGCAGGGATAAACAGCATGAGCGAGTTAACCGCCATTATCGAACAGAACTATGAACAGGTGAAAGCAGGCGACTGGGTGGAGGTTTTATCTGGCTGGGAATGTTACCCGGTACTGGCACGGCGTTGTAGCCGTTACAGTAAACCCGGGTCGGGTTGGGGGTTTCTTCACCAGGCAGCCTGGTTTGGGCATGAACCGGCCTGCCGCCTGTTAATAAGCCTGGGTGCACCATTAACCGCGCTCACTCATGATTCATGTACCCCGGCAGATATTGCCCACCAACAGGGCCACCAGGCACTGGCAGCTTTATTGCAGCACGCCGCTAAAGGCACGGATTCACTCTGGAAGGCGCCAGGTGACCCGGATGTGTTACCAGCCAGCCCGTTATATAAAGAAGCAACGCAGATACAGGCCAGCACCGGGCTGTTGGTTGCTTATGGCGGTGGGCTGGTGCGTATTCCTGCAGGTGCTGCCTGCTTTACTGATTCTTTTGGTCGCATACTGGTTGGCTGGCACGGCACGTTCAACCAGCCTTGTGGGATGGATGGGGAATCCATGCTAACTGACTCGCCATACCAGGCTTAATAAGTAGCGCATTGCACAGACAAAAAAGCCTGCATTCATTTGCAGGCTTTGGCTCTTTCACTACGCCGTTATTCAGACCGGGACGTCATCAATACTCTGTACCCCCTGGGCCGTGCGCACCCAGCGTGGTGCCTTCATTTCTGCCGTGAAGTAGTTCACCAGGTCAAACAATAGCCGGGTAAGTTGCTGCTCTGTTTCCCCCATTACACCGTGTCTTGCCAGGGTCCGTGTGAGGGCCAGGCAGTAGCCACATAATTCAATGCAGCCCGGTTCAAAACGGGGTGTATCAACAGGCAAGGTATCTGCCGTAAAGCTGTCTTTCAGGTGATCCGGAATAGGCTCAAGAAGCCCGGGCTCTAACACGCGCAAACAAGTGTTTAGCCTGGCGCACAGTGCCATTTTTAACGCAGGGTCATCACTTTCCAGCGCCGTTTCAACAAACTGTTCACAGTAGTCGGCCAGTAATGTGAAATCCGTAGCGGCACTGAAAGGCTGGGTAAGTAATGGGTGTGTCTGGGTAAGGGTTGTAGCCATAATGGAAGCCTCTGATGAGTAAATTTATACCACCAGCAGAGGTTCCAGTCTCACGAGTGGTGAGCTGAACGGGGTTGGCGTACCGGATTGGTCACAGTACCGGCTCACTTTACAGTGCCCCACTCCACCATTGAAATGAAGTAGTGCACTCAAGATCAAGAACCCGCTGGCGCGTCGTATGTCGCCTGTAACGATTTCAGGGTTCCAATCCCGGCACCTGATTTTGCAGGTGCCGGGGCAAGATACTGGGAATAGTTCTTTGCCGCAAGCCCTTTGCCCGGTAAATATCGGGCCGGTTGCCTAAATGGAATTCAGTACGTAAAACCACTGCAATATCTAATGAGATATTTTTCTGTCACTTAACCTGTTAGTCCTTATACCCTGATAACCTCACGGCTGTTCGCACCTGCCATTTCACGCCACACTCAGTGTCCTGACATAAAGGAGACTGACTATGCGTGTATTCCTTACCGGTGCCACGGGGTTTATTGGTTCCCATATTGTTACTGAACTACTGGCTGCGGGCCACCAGGTAACTGGACTTGCCCGCTCAGACAGTGGCGAGCAGGTTTTGCGCGCCAAAGGGGTGGATGTGGTGCGGGGAAATTTAGAAGACCCGGCCAGCCTGTTACCCGGTGTCGCCCGGGCAGATGCAGTGATTCACACCGCGTTTGACCATGATTTCACCCATTTTGCCGCCAATTGTGAGAAAGACCGGCGGGTAATTGAAGCACTGGGAAGCGCGCTCAGGGGCACCCATCGCCCGCTGCTAATTACTTCTGGCGTGGGCCTGGGTGATGCAGGAGATGGCCTGCCCGCAACGGAAGCTGTGCAGAATTTCAGCCACCCAAACCCGCGCATTATTTCTGAACAAGCCGGTAACCAGTTACTGGAACAGGGTATCGATGTGCGGGTGATGCGCCTGCCCCAGGTACATGACACCCGCAAACAGGGCCTGCTGACAGCGTATATTCAATTAGCGCTGGAAAAAGGCACGGTGGCGTATACCGGCGATGGCACTAACCGTTTTTCAGCCTGCCATGTGACAGATGCTGCGCGGTTATACCGCCTGGTACTGGAGCATGGGGAAGCAGGTAAACGCTACCATGCGGTTGCTGAGGAAGGTGTGGCGATGCATGCGCTGGCGGCAGCTATTGCCACCCGCCTGGCGTTACCGCTGACTTCGCTGGCACCTGAGCAGGCACAAGCCCATTTTGGCTGGTTCGCGATGTTTGTTGGTATGAACCTGACGGCAAGCGCCAGCTGGACGCAACAACAATCAGGCTGGTTACCTGAAGGACCTGGGTTACTGGCAGATTTGCAGCACCTGGAGCTTAGCGGCGCTTAATGGCGCAGCGCAGAGTATAAAAAACCTCTCCCCTGAGGGAGAGGTTTTACCAGGCTTACGAGCGCGGTGTTATTCCGGGTTAGTCATAAGCCTGCAGTGTGCGTTGGCACAACTCAGAACGCACACAGTCATCTTTACCAAACCGCACAACGCCAATCATATCGTCGTTAGCAAAGCGCGCCAGCGCATCACTTAACCCGGAAGCTACGCCACGGGGTAAATCGCACTGGGTGACATCCCCGTTAACGATAACCGTGACATTTTCCCCCAGGCGGGTCAGGAACATTTTCATCTGCGCTGCTGTAACATTCTGCGCTTCATCAAGGATGACGAACGCATTTTCAAACGTCCGCCCGCGCATATAGGCGAAGGGCGCAATCTCCACCTTACCAATCTCTGGCCGCAAACAATACTGCATGAATGAGGCCCCCAGACGCCGGACGAGGACATCGTAAACCGGCCTGAAATAGGGTGCGAACTTCTCTGATATATCCCCTGGTAAGAAGCCGAGGTCTTCATCGGCCTGCAATACCGGGCGGGTGACAATTATCCTGTCCACTTCTTTGTGAACCAGGGCCTCTGCAGCTTTAGCGGCACTAATCCAGGTTTTTCCGCAACCGGCTTCACCGGTGGCAAAAATCAGCTGTTTGTTGTCGATAGCATGCAGGTACTGCGCCTGAGCGTCGTTACGCGCAACAATTGGCGAACTGTCCCGGCTGTCCCGCGCCATGCCAATTGCTTCAACACCACTCATTTGCACAAGCGAGGTGACCGATTCTTCTTCACGTTGCTTATGGCTGCGTGAATCCCGTCTGAGCACACGTTTGGCTTCACGACGAGCTTTGATCACTGCTTTTTGTCTTCCCATGGATGGCACCTTCTGTTGGTTTCAATTCCCGTATCTGGCGCACAGACACGATTTTAACTAACGTTGAGGTTTGTTGTTGGCTTCCTTGTAAGCCATAGATTGCCTGAAGAGCAGGTACTGCTGTGCGATGGGTTGCACAAGGCAGACCGGTGAAAACAGGTTCAGAGTTGAAAATCAGGGAGTATTCAGGGGTGACGGCTTTTACGGGGTCGGAAGCCCCGGGCCTGTGAAGAAGGCTGTGTTTTCTACAACTTAGTCCATAACAGGACGCTACAACCATTCGCGATCTCCGGCGTAAAAACGCACTTCGTTGAGTTACGCTATGCTCTAAGTACACCAAAAACTATTACAAATGCAACATTTATTTTACGTTGTACTTATTGCATCACATCCAATCACTGTGAATGTTATTGCACAGAAATATTACCGTTTTATAACAGTAAAAAACTCATAGTAAATTCTGATGACCTAATGGCAAAAAACGGCGGGCAGTAAGGCATTAATAAGTGCGGGAAAATACTGACGCTCCCCCGGTCCGGCAGGGAGCGTCACATCACGGACTGGTCAGGCTTCAAGCAGTTGCTGTGCCAGGTAGTGCTGTGCATCTGCCACACCTGGCAGGGCAAAAAAGTAACCGCCGCCAATCGGGCGAATATACTCTTCCAGCGGCTCACCATTCAGGCGTTTTTGTACCCCGATAAACCCTTTTTCCAGATCATGCTGGTAGCAGACAAACAGCAGGCCCATATCCAGTTGCCCGGAACCGGTGATCCCCTGGGAATAGCTGTACCCCCGGCGCATCATCAGGCTGTCCTGGGTTTCAGCTGTACGCGGGTTGGCAAGGCGCATATGCGCATCCAGCGGGATAACCTTGCCATCCGGGTCGCTGGCGTAATCCGGCACATCATGCTCATGCTTCATCCCCAGCGGCGCACCGGTGATTTTATCCCGGCCAAAGATATTCTCCTGTTCACGCAGCGGGGTTCTGTCCCAGAACTCAACATGAAACTGAATGATGCGCACGGCCTGGTAGCTGCCGCCATGGGTCCAGGCCGGTTCCTGCTGGCCGGGTGTCACCCAAATCACTTCATTCATCAGCGGCTGGTTCTTGCTGTCCGGGTTACCAGTACCATCTTTAAAGCCCAGTAAGTTAACCGGCGTCACCTTCCCTTTGCTCAGTGCGGCATGCTCGCCAATAAAGCCGTCACGCCGCCAGCGGACACTTAGCAAATCAGGCGTGTGCTTGATAATGTCACGCACGGCATGCACCACGGTATCTACTGAGTTGGCGCAAATCTGCAGCAGCAGGTCGCCATGGCATAAAGACGCATCCAGGGAGTCATTGGGGAAACGAGTCATAACCTGCAGCTTGTCAGGCTTCTGTGCCGCCAGGCCAAAGCGTTCATCAAACAACGCGCTGCCAACTGAAACGGTAATGGTCAGGTTATCCGGCCAGATATGCTCCCCTAAAATACCGGAATCCAGCGGTGGCATTTGCGGGTTTGGCGTGGCTGGTGCTAACCCGCCATGGGTCAGAAAAGCAATTCGTTTGGTCAGCAGCTTAAACAGGCGCACCAGGTCGTCTTTGTTTGCCGCCAGCACGTCAAAAGCCACCAGCATGATGGAAGACTGTTGTGGCGTCAGAATACCGGCCTGGTGTTCACCATAAAAATCCACCGCCTGTTTACGGGCATCTTCATCATCAAAGGTTTTTTCTGCACGTTGCGCAGCCGGTGCCGCGTGAGCCACCGGGCAACCGCCCATCGCCAGCGCGCCACCCAGCATCCCCAGCCCTTTCAATAAGCGCCGACGCCCGGGTTCGGCGCCAGCGGCTAAATGTTTATCAGCCATGATTAATCCAGCCCAAGCACGCCACGCAGCAGTGCAAGGTCTTCCGCCAGGGCGGTAATCGGGCCTTTCAGGGCTTTGCGGTCGGCATCAGTCAGTTTTTCATAACTTTCAAAGCCATCTTTGGTGCGGTATTTCGCCAGAATGGTATCCACACGTTTAAAGTTATCGTCCACTTTTGCCAGCAGTTCCGGGTTGGCTTTGCTCAGTTGTGGGCGCAGCAGGTCGACAATTTTCTGGGAGCCATCTACGTTGGCCTGGAAATCCCACAAATCGGTGCGGCTGTAACGGTCTTCTTCACCACTGATTTTGCTGGAGGCCACTTCTTCAATCAGGTCTGCCGCACCACCGACAACTTTGCCTGGCGGGAATGCCAGTTCGGAAATGCGGGTTTGCAGATCCAGCACGTCTTTATACAACTGGTCTGCGTACGGAGTCATACCTTTGGTGGAATGGTCGCCAAACAGCGCTTTTTCCAGGCGGTGGAAGCCACTGAATTTCGGGTCTTCCGCTTTTTTCTCATAATCATCTTCACGGGCGTCAATGCTGCCATCCAGGTCAGAGAACAATTCAGCAATCGGCTCAATACGTTCATAATGCTGGCGGGTTGGCGCATACAGTGCCTGCGCTTTCTCGATATCACCGGCTTTTACTGCATCGGTAAAGGCTTTAGTGCCAGTAACCAGCGCAGCAGTTTCAGACGTCACCCAGGCTTTGTACTGAGTAATAGCATTGCCCAGCGCCAGGATATTGTCTTTCGCGACGGGTTCTGCTGTGCCGTTCGCCCGCACAATCAGCTTACCTTTCGGGTTGGTCAGCAAGCCACAGGTCATTTCATATTCGCCGGGCTGCAGGTTGGCCGTCATTTTCTGGCTGAAGCCCGGAGCAATGTTTTCCCGCTCTTCGACTACCATCACTCCTTTCAGAATTTCCCACTCCAGCGCTTTCTGGCTGTGGTTCTGAATAAGAAATTGCGTTTTACCCGCATCTACAGTGATGCTCATTGGCTCACACTGTTTGTCATTAACGGTCACCTTAACCTGGGGAATATCTGCCGCCAGGGAAGTTGCGGAATAAAACAGCGCGGCTAAAGAAAGTGTCAGAGTGCTGTGTCGAAAATGTTTCATCAAACCCATCCCTATCAAAGTCAGAGTGCAAACAAGAAAATTAACGAGTGCTCCGGGCAGGCTGTACTGCCGGGCGCGCAGGGAGAAAATAGAAAAACAGTGCGGGTATCAGGTAGAGGAAGTACACCGCCACCTCACTCACGCTGGGTGTTTCCTGGTAACCAAGCATGCCTTCCAGCAAAGTGCCAAATAGTGAGTGCGTGGAGAGCACGCCGCTCATATCAAATGCGATGTCCTGGAAGTAGTTCCAAATGCCCGCCTCGTGGAAAGCGCGAATAGCGCCTGCAGCCAGCCCGGCAGCAACCAGTAAAATAAACAGGCTGGTCCATTTAAAGAACGCAGCCAGGTTCAGGCGAACACCGCCCCAGTAAATCATAAAGCCCAGTATCACCGCGGTTGCCAGACCAAGCATGGCGCCTAAAGGCGGCCATATTCCCAGGTCCTGCTGGAATGCAGCTAACAGGAAAAACACCGATTCCAGCCCTTCGCGAGCCACAGCGAAAAACACCATCAGTATTAGTGCCCAGCTCTGGCCATTGTGCTTTTTCAGCGCCACTTCAACGGCCTGCTCAAGCTGAACTTTTACGTTACGGGCAACTTTGCGCATCCAGAACACCATCCAGGTGAGGATGATCACCGCAATAACCGCAACAATTGCTTCGAACAGCTCCTGTTGTTTCTGCGGAAATTCACCGGTGGTTTCGTTAATAACGATACCCAGCCCCAGGCACAACCCGGCCGCCAGCAGTACCCCTACCCACATAACACCTATCAAATTTCCGCGTTGGGTACGCTTCAGATAACTGGCAATCAGGCTCACGATCAAGGCGGCTTCCAGCCCTTCACGCAACATGATCAAAAAGGGGACAAACATGAATCACTCCCGGTGTGAAGAAACGAATCTTTGCAGTAAAGAAAAGTAAATGGCACTGATAGTGATTATCATTAGTCTTAATCGAAAAACAAGAGCGAATGTTAATTAAAATCGACTGAAACC
Source organism: Mangrovibacter sp. MFB070 (assembly GCF_000705335.1). Lineage (NCBI taxonomy): Bacteria > Pseudomonadati > Pseudomonadota > Gammaproteobacteria > Enterobacterales > Enterobacteriaceae > Mangrovibacter > Mangrovibacter sp. MFB070. The sequence goes on along the minus strand of NZ_JJMI01000022.1, from coordinate 227,233 downwards.
AGAAAAATTTTGTCATTTGACAACAAACTGCCGTGGCTACGTAGCCAGCTACAACTAAAGTGCTATAAGAGACAGGCAAACCAGGGAACTGAGCCAGAAAAAAACAGGCCCGGCAAAATGCTGCCGGGCCTGTTTTCAGGTGCTAAAACTGCAGAGTGAATTAGCTGTCCGTTTGCAGAGAAACAGGTGCATCACCTTTGTAATGCGCATCTGCTTCAGCAAAACGTTTTGCCATGGCGCTGGACGGTGCTTTACCCAGCAGGCTGAACACCACAATCCCAATACTTGCAAAGATGAAGCCGGGAATAATTTCGTACAGATCAAGCCAGGCGTTCTGTTTCCACACCACAACGGTAATGGCACCAATAATCATCCCGGCCAGTGCGCCGTTACGTGTCATACGGTTCCACATAACAGAGAACAGAACGACCGGGCCAAATGCCGCGCCGAAACCAGCCCAGGCATAGCTCACCAGCCCAAGCACACGGTTTTCCGGGTTCGCCGCCAGAGCAATAGCCACCAGCGCCACCACCAGCACCATCAGGCGCCCGACCCACACCAGCTCACGCTGTGAAGCCCCTTTGCGCAGGAATGCTTTATACAGGTCTTCGGTAATCGCACTGGAGCACACCAGTAACTGGCAACTTAATGTCGACATCACCGCAGCCAGAATGGCTGAGAGCAGCACCCCGGCAACCCAGGGGTTGAACAATATTTGCGTCAATGCAATGAAGATGCGCTCACCATTCTGGTTAACGTCCCCTGCCTGAGCTGGGTTGTTCTGGAAGTAAGCAATACCGAAGAAGCCAACTGCAACCGCACCTGCCAGGCACAAGATCATCCATGCCATACCAATGCGACGTGCTTTAACAATGGTGTGATGCGAATCGGCGGCCATAAAACGCGCCAGGATATGTGGCTGGCCGAAATAACCAAGCCCCCAGCCCATCAGGGAAATAATGGCAACAAAGTTGAGCCCTTTAAGCATGTTGACGTTTTCTATGCTCTTCTGGCGAATCACTTCCAGTGAATCACCCAGTCCACCAACAGAGGCCACCACAATCACCGGCGTGATTATCAAAGCAAAAATCATCAAAGAGGCCTGAACGGTGTCAGTCCAGCTTACTGCCAGGAAGCCCCCAATCAGGGTGTAGAGAATGGTTGCTGCAGCCCCCGCCCACAAGGCGGTTTCATAGCTCATCCCGAAAGTGCTTTCGAACAAACGCGCGCCGGCGACAATACCAGAGGCACAATAGATGGTGAAAAACAGCAGGATAACCAGTGCAGAGATAATGCGCAGAGCGCGGCTGTTATCTTCAAAGCGTGCCGTGAAATAATCTGGCAAAGTCAGCGCGTTATTATTGTGCTCGGTATGGACACGTAAGCGCCCCGCCACCAGTTTCCAGTTAACCCAGGCACCAATAACCAGGCCAATGGCAATCCAGCTTTCTGAAATCCCGGACAGGAAAATCGCCCCCGGCAGCCCCATCAGTAACCAGCCACTCATATCTGAAGCGCCTGCAGACAACGCAGTAACCAGGCTTCCCAGACTACGGCCGCCCAGAATGTAATCGTCGAAGTTTTTCGTCGAACGCCAGGCAATAAACCCTATCAACAGCATCGCGCCAATGTAGATAAGGAAAGTCACCACCATTGGTGTACTCATAGACATTAAAGTTCTCCTGATTATTATGCCGGGTTACACCCCGGATGGTTGCGCCGGAACGTGGTCGCAACCCTTGTTATCACTCTGCAACATTGTTAACGCAGCAGCCATTGTTGTGTTCACAATTGATTTAACACGGTGATTACAATTATTTCACCCCTGCCCAGGTGATTTTTTGCCACCTGGTTGCACTCGCTCACACTTTCACGAGTTGCACCTTACAAAACTGCCACACAAACCACATAAAACAGACTTCACAGTGATCTTAAGCAATAAACATACCTGTTTTTTAGTTTTAACAAATCAGCATTTCTTAAGCTTGCAACCGAAATCACATTTAACAAGGTTGCACAAAGTTGCAACATAGAGGATATTGCCTGATAACTAACAATAACCGAACAATGCAAACACAGGAGTTGAGGGTATGGGAACCACCACTATGGGGGTGAAGCTGGACGAAGCAACCCGCGAACGCATCAAGACCGCTGCGTCACGTATTGATCGCACACCTCACTGGCTCATTAAGCAGGCAATTTTTAATTACCTTGAACGGCTGGAGAACAACGATGAGTTGCCTGAACTGCCGGCTTTACTGGCGGGTGCTGCGAACGAAAGCGAAGAACCGTCCGCAAGTGGTGATGACCAGCATCAACCCTTCCTCGAATTTGCCGAGCAAATATTACCACAATCTGTGACGCGAGCCGCAATTACTGCTGCATGGCGGCGTCCGGAAACCGATGCCGTACCAATGATTTTGGAACAGGCACGGTTATCAGGTGAAATTTCCGGCCAGGTACATAGGCTTGCCTGGCAGCTTGCAGACAAACTTCGGAACCAAAAGAGTGCAAGCGGACGCGCCGGAATGGTGCAAGGCCTGCTCCAGGAGTTCTCACTTTCATCACAGGAAGGCGTGGCATTAATGTGCCTTGCTGAAGCGTTATTACGTATTCCGGACAAAGCCACTCGTGATGCGCTGATCCGCGATAAAATCAGCAATGGTAACTGGCATTCTCACCTGGGCCGCAGCCCGTCTCTGTTTGTTAATGCTGCCACCTGGGGGTTACTGTTCACTGGCCGCCTGGTTGCCACCCATAACGAAGCGAATCTTTCCCACTCCCTTAACCGCATTATCAGTAAAAGTGGTGAGCCGCTGGTGCGTAAAGGTGTGGACATGGCGATGCGCCTGATGGGCGAACAGTTTGTTACTGGCGAAACCATTGCTGAAGCACTGGCCAATGCCCGGAAACTGGAAGAGAAAGGGTTCCGTTATTCCTACGACATGCTGGGTGAAGCTGCACTGACCGAAGCCGATGCGCAGGCCTATATGGTTTCCTACCAGCAGGCGATTCACGCAATTGGTAAAGCTTCCAATGGCCGCGGTATTTATGAAGGCCCGGGGATTTCAATCAAACTGTCTGCCCTGCATCCGCGTTACAGCCGTGCGCAGTATGACCGGATGATGGAGGAACTCTACCCGCGCCTGAAGTCCCTCACCCTGCTGGCACGCCAGTATGACATCGGCATTAATATTGATGCCGAAGAAGCAGACCGTCTGGAAATATCACTCGATTTGCTGGAAAAACTCTGTTTTGAACCGGAACTGGCTGGCTGGAACGGCATTGGCTTCGTTATTCAGGCCTACCAGAAACGCTGCCCGTTTGTTATTGACTACCTGATTGACCTGGCAACCCGCAGCCGTCGCCGCCTGATGATCCGCCTGGTGAAAGGGGCTTACTGGGACAGCGAAATTAAACGTGCACAGCTCGACGGGCTGGAAGGTTACCCGGTTTATACCCGCAAAGTGTACACCGACGTTTCTTACCTGGCCTGCGCCCGCAAACTACTCTCGGTGCCGAACCTGATTTACCCGCAGTTCGCCACCCACAATGCCCATACGCTTTCGGCCATTTATCACCTGGCCGGGCAGAACTACTACCCCGGGCAATATGAGTTCCAGTGCCTGCACGGTATGGGTGAGCCACTGTATGACCAGGTGGTGGGCAAAATTGCCGAAGGCAAACTTTACCGCCCATGCCGTATTTATGCACCCGTTGGCACCCATGAAACACTGCTGGCCTACCTGGTACGCCGCCTGCTGGAAAACGGGGCCAATACCTCCTTTGTCAACCGCATTGCCGACACCGCACTGCCAATTGATGAACTGGTAGCCGACCCGGTAGAAGCCGTTGAGAAACTGGCACATCAGGAAGGGTTACCCGGCTTACCTCACCCTAAAATTCCATTGCCGCGAGACCTCTACGGTAAAAACCGCCATAACTCGAACGGGCTGGATCTGGCAAACGAACACCGTCTGGCATCCCTCTCTTCTGCCCTGCTGAGCACCGCCGGTGAAAAATGGCGCGCGCTGCCAATACTGGAAGGTGATGTAACAGAAGGCGAACTCCAGCCGGTAATTAACCCGGCAGAGCCTGCCGATACCGTGGGTTATGTTCGTGAGGCCAGCACAGAAGAAGTAGAGTTGGCACTGAATAACGCCGTCAATAATGCGCCTATCTGGTTTGCCACCCCGCCTGCTGAGCGTGCTGCCATTCTTGAGCGTGCCGCAGTGCTGATGGAAGACCAGCTACAGCCTCTGCTGGGGGTTCTGGTACGCGAAGCCGGTAAAACATTCGCCAACGCAATTGCTGAAGTGCGTGAAGCCGTGGACTTCCTGCGCTATTACGCAGACCAGGTGAAGCATGATTTCGATAATGAAACCCACCGCCCGCTAGGCCCGGTGGTGTGTATCAGCCCGTGGAACTTCCCGCTGGCCATTTTTACCGGGCAAATTGCTGCCGCACTGGCGGCCGGTAACAGTGTTCTGGCGAAACCTGCTGAACAGACACCGTTGATTGCCGCCCAGGCCATTCAAATTCTGTTGCAGGCAGGTGTGCCTGCCGGCGTGGTGCAGTTGTTGCCAGGCAGTGGTGAACGTGTTGGCGCACAGCTTACGGCAGATAACCGCGTACGCGCTGTCATGTTTACGGGCTCAACCGAAGTCGCCAGCCTGTTGCAACGCAACATTGCCACCCGGCTCGACCCACAGGGCCGCCCAACACCACTGATAGCCGAAACCGGTGGCCTGAATGCCATGATTGTTGACTCATCGGCCCTGACTGAACAAGTCGTGATGGATGTGGTTGCTTCCGCTTTTGACAGTGCAGGCCAGCGCTGTTCAGCGCTGCGCGTGTTGTGTGTGCAGGAAGATGTTGCTGAACACACACTGACCATGCTCAAAGGCGCCATGGCTGAATGCCGGATGGGTAACCCGGGCCGCCTGACTACCGATATTGGGCCGGTGATTGATGCCGAGGCCAAAGCCAATATTGAACAGCATATTCAGGCAATGCGCAGTAAAGGCCATACCGTGTTCCAGGCCGTGCGTAGCAACAGCGATGATGCCCGTGAATGGCAAAGTGGCGCATTTGTTCCGCCGACTCTGATTGAACTCAACAGTTTTGATGAACTGCAACGTGAGATCTTCGGGCCGGTTCTGCACGTGGTGCGCTATAACCGTAACAGCCTTAGCAGCCTGGTTGAGCAAATTAATGCTGCCGGTTATGGCCTGACACTCGGGGTGCATACCCGTATTGACGAAACTATTGCTCAGGTAACGGGCTCTGCCCATGTCGGGAACATGTATGTTAACCGCAATATGGTAGGGGCTGTGGTTGGTGTTCAGCCGTTTGGTGGTGAAGGGTTGTCCGGCACCGGCCCCAAAGCAGGTGGCCCATTGTATCTGTACCGGTTGCTGTCTCACCGCCCGGAAACAGCCGTACTGGCAACCCTTTCGCGTGATGACACACAACTGGCCACCGAAGCAGGCACCAAACAAGCTGTCCAGGCGGCACATACTGCACTCACTGAGTGGGCTGCAGGCAAGCCTGAACTGGCGGCACTCTGTGCGCAATTTGGTGAACAGGCTCAGAGTGGTACCCGCCGCCTGTTGCCCGGACCGACTGGTGAGCGCAATGCATACTTACTGTTGCCGCGGGATACTGTGTTGTGTATGGCAGATAATGAACAGGATGCACTGGTGCAACTGGCAGCAGTTACCAGTGTGGGTTGCCAGGTGTTGTGGCCGGATGATGTATTGCACCAGCAACTGGTCAAACAGTTGCCCAAAGAAGTTGCAGCGCACATCACCTTTACAGGTACAGATACGCTGGCAGATGCGCAGTATGATGCGGTAATTTTCCACGGTGACTCGGACCAACTGCGTGACCTCTGTGTCACCGTTGCCAACCGTGCCGGGGCGATTGTTTCGGTACAGGGTTTTGCCCGCGGGGAAACCAACATTCTGCTGGAACGCCTGTATGTAGAACGCTCATTGAGTGTCAACACTGCGGCGGCCGGTGGTAATGCCAGTCTGATGACGATTGGCTAAACAGCGGGTTACCCGTGAACCCTGAGCGGCATAGTGCTGCCGCCAGGGTTCAAAAATAGCCAGCTCGCGTATCACGTATAATAAGAAAACGCCCTCAAGTTCTGAGGGCGTTTTTATTTATCTGTTGTACGTAAGCCTGGCTTACGGCTCTCAGACTCAGGCTTTAGGTTCAGCTTCTTTCAGCTCACCCATCACTTTGAGTTTTTTAGAGATATCACGGCGTTCTTTCGAAATTTCCGCATTTTTGATGATGTAGTCATCAACACGGTCTTCATAGTCGCTTTTCATGCTGGCGATAATGCCCTGAATAGCTTCAACACTCATACCTGGTTTGATGTAATCGCTCAGGTTATCAAGCAACAAAACACGTTTTTGGTTGTCGCGGATTTTCTTCTCAACGTCCTGGATTTCACGTTGCAGTTTGTTTTTACGACGATTCAGACGCACAAACTCCAGCACATCCTGGAATGAAGGTTTGGTATTTTCCATTTTCACACCCCTAATAATTAAGTCTCGGATTCGTTCAGAACGACCGCCTTGCCTTTAAAATACTGACTGAGGCCGTCGATGACAATGCTTTTACGGGTTCACCCTCTTTCAGCCATCATAACCGTAAATAGTGCTGAATCGAAACAAGCTACCACTATTTTGCGACTGGTTGCGGGTTATTTGCGCAATGCTTTACAGATTAATTGCGACAGCAACTCCAGTTGGCGCGCCAGTTCCAGGTTAAGCCAGACATAGCCATGAATGGATGTTTCCTGTAGTGCGCCGGGTGGTTGTTGCTGCATCAGCTCACGCAGTTCAGCAATGATTTCCGTAAGACGTTCACTGTTGGCTTTGACCGGCAAAGGGTTGCCCTCATATAACGCCTGTGAAATTGAAGTAAGCGTGGTATGGGTCAGCGCCTGGGCATCGCGCAGCTTGCGTGAATTAATCATTAAAAAGTGGCTTTCCCGGGAGGCCCAGTGCGCATTTGTTTGTAACTCCAGCGTGCAGATCATATTGCGGCTGATAGTCTGAATCGCTTCGAAAATACTTTTCTGTATATGGGTTTCTTTGCTGGCGGGGGTTATCAGTGCGCGGAACTTCACAACATTATTCAGCATCCGGTTAAGGTGGCGTTCAAGCCGGGGGCGCTCAACCAGGTTTGGCGAAACACTGGTCTGATACAGATTACTGAAGGTATGAATGTATTCAGCCATTTGTATACGCCAGTGAATAAATGCCCGCTGCGGGTACAAGCTGGTGAACAGCATAGCCAGCAGTGAACCAAAGATGACATCGCCACTGCGCCACAGCGCCGTTGCCATATCACCCGGTGGTGCCCCTACCACAACCGAAAGCGTAATGCCGATTAGCAGTGCCTGGTATGGCCGTTTACCCAGAGCAAGATAACCACAGATAAACATCGCCATACCACACCACAGAAACATCAGCGGTAGTGAATACAGCTCCAGCTTCAGGGCAACCAGGCCGAGTGTGGCACCAAAAATAGTACCGCCAATACGTTGAAAAGCGCGTGGTACCACATTTCCCCAAAAAGAGATTGGCCCCATAACGACAACCAGCGTAATCAGAGGCCAGGTGCCTTCGGGAATATTCAGCATTCGTACCAGAATAAAAGCCAGCACAAAAGCGACAGCAATACGAATGCCGTGCACCAGCCGGTAATGGCGGTAGATACGAATCTCAAATGGTGTTAATGACTTGTCGGGACGCACACCCGCTCTCCAGAATACAAAAAGCGCAATTGTACTCTCTTTTTCTCAATGCTCATCCCCATTGTTACAAACAGCAGCATATTTTTTGCAACCGAAATTGACCGGGCGAAGGGGTTTTGTAGTTAAAAAAAGGCAGGTTTATGAAAAAACAGACTTCAGGGGCATCGCTGGTGAAGTTTTTCACCCGGCAACAGTGCAATAGCTGTTACCGGGTGTTGAACACCCAACGTTATACGGGTTCTGATTTACTCGTCACCGGGACATACATATCAATCATCCAGGTTCCTGTTTGAGAGCCATCGCTCTGGTAAACTTCATAGCAGGGTTTGGCATCCATTTGGTAATGGTTGTCCTGCAAGAGTTGCGTAAAAAACGCCCGCCATGGTGTTTCGAAGTCGTTATTCTCGACCTGTACAGAAGCCACGGCATAAGTTCCCCCTGCCAGCGCGGTACAAATTACCCCTTCACTTGCTGGTGGAACAACAAAATCAGCATTCACCCGAATAAAAGTTGAACAACGCAGTTTTTCTGGCGGAACCACATCGGGGTTATCGTAATAAGCGGCAACCCACTCTTCCGGGTCCAGTTGCTGGGTACGCACCCATAACATGAGCTGATCAAACCCTTGCTTTACCGTAACATCCCAGGGGCCAACCAGATGAAAGCCGGCAACATGGCGCACAGGCACATCACGAATCTGGTACATGCTATTCTCCTGTTAAACCCGACACACTTGCCACTGAGTTAAGCAAATGCTGAGCAAAACACCACCGTTCAGGGTGAAAACCATGAAGGGCATCGCTTTTCATTACAGGTGCGGCTGGCTTGCGCAGGCCTGTAAGATTCTGGCTATTGATGGTTACCCATATAGTTTTTTTTATTGTCAAACAGGCTATCCCAGCTATCAATATAGCCATCCACCTTTGCCTTAAGTACTTCATGGTGCGGCGATGTCTGGAAAATAACTATTTCGTTCCCGCTTACCGCACGCCAACTGTAGTTAAAAACAGTAAAACCACGTTGTTGCTGATTATAAGTATTCAGACTGCTTTGTTTATCGCCTGTATTTAGTTGATGGCGTGTATGTACCAGGTAAATAATTTGGTTCATAAAACTCAGTTGCCGTGCACTTACCACCCAACGGCTACCTGTCTGGGTATCCGTCTCTACCATATGTAATACACCCCAGCGGCACACCCCTTCATAGTGAGCACTCCCCGCATTAAGGGTCATTTCATAGTTGCAGCCCATACCATTAAAATAAGGCACAGCAAACATTATGCAGGCGACTCCCATCATGGATAATGCAGCAACTGTTCTTTTCTTCATTTCGTTTTCTCTTGAATATTCACAGTCACTGAGCTTTCACCAGAAATAAATATTACCTGATTATTGCCTGGCAAAGGTTTTGCCCCGGTATGTGTTTGCTTATCGGAAACAGAACAGATGTAGCCTTCCCCGGCCTGCTGGCAAGATACCGGTATCCACACGGAATAAAAAAAGTAAACCGTCAACAACAGCAATAATGCACATCCGGCGACAAATATATTATTAGCGATATTATTAGCAGCCAAATATTTTACCCATTTCGCCACCCCAAAAGTGACAGGCACTGGTAGCGGGTTATCTTGTGGTGCCATTTCAGCAGGTGAAGTTTGTGTTTCTGGTATTAATTCTTCACGAAGTTCACTATCAATTTCAATCAGATACCCTTTACGGGGAATGTTTTTTATTTCCAGCCCATGTTCACCTGAATCAAGATATTTTCTAAGTGTTGCAATTGCGACAGGTAATGACTGAGCACTTACCGGGCGCCCTTGCCACGCAATAGTTGTCAGGTTGTCCTTATCACATAATTGGCCGCAATGAGCCAGTAACTGGTCAAGGATTGCTGCTTCAGCCGCAGACAGGCGCTGACGATATTCGGTATGCGCATGTTTTCTTAACAACAGTTGTAAATGTGGTGCAAAAATAAAGTCACCAAAGTGCCACTTGATATGCTGCATTTCCTTTAGCCAGCAAGCCATTCTTCATCGCGGAATTATAGCATATATTCTAAAAGAAATTAATTAATTGAAAAATAAGCACTTATAAGTTTTTTAATAATTTTTAATAAATATACCGAACCGTTACTATCACTTAAGATTAAAGCCATCCCATTCACTGACGATCAATTTTTCTTGTTGATACATGAAGTGGTAATGATTCGCAATTACGCATAATCTTGAGTGCTGAACAATGGCTATTGTAGTAATGACAAACAATGACACACTGAAATCCGGTATTGATTCAATCATTTCCGGCCTTCCCATACAAAATAAACATTCCACCAGAAACTATTATATTGTTGACAGCCATTCACTTACGTTTAATGCAAACACTATTTCACTGAATGACTACGTTATATTATTTTATGAAAACCAGTCTGACCTGAACGTGTTACACTACTTGTATGAATCCTGTCAGATATTTTTTATTTCACTCAAGCAAAGAGTAAGTGAAATAAAAAATATCATTAAACAAATACTGTCAGCCGAGGGAAAACCCAGTATTGATAATTCCCCTCAGTCAATATGCAAAAATTGAAGAGAAGGCACAACCAGCAGGTATATACCGGCCTGCTGGCTGAACCCAGCCGGGTTACAGTTTCAGGTGAACCCAGTCGCTCAGGCGCGAGAACATGCCGCCTTTTTCTACTGAATCAAGCGCCACCAGCGGCCACTGATCCAGCACTTTATCTTTATCGTACAAAGTTATCTGGCCAATTGCCGAACCTGCCTGTAATGGCGCTTCGAGAGTTGGCTGAGTAACACTGTATTTCGCCTTGATGTTCTGCAGTTCATCTTTGGGTAACACCATCCAGTGATCCTGGTCCGTGCCTACCTGTACCGATGATTTATCCCCGTACCAGACACGTTCATCACCCACTTTCTGGCCCTTGTGCATTACTTCCACTGTCTGGAAGTTTTGCTGTCCCCAGGTGAGCAGTTTGCGGGCCTGGTCTTCGCGCCCTTTGGCGCTGTCAGCCCCCATAACTACCGCAATCAGGCGCTGGTTGCCATTAACACTGGAGGCAATCAGGTTAAAACCCGCACCCGAAGTGTGCCCGGTTTTCAGCCCATCGACATTCAGGGATTTATCCCACAGCAGGCCGTTACGGTTATTCTGAGTGATACCGTTCCAGCTCAGTGTTTTCACACTGTACATCTGGTAGAACGAGGGTTCGCCATGAATAATGGCTCGTGAGAGCACCGCCAGGTCATAGGCTGAACTGTGCTGCCCGGGTGCGTCCAGGCCATGGACGGTTTCAAAATGTGTGTCTGTCAGGTGTAATTTCTGAACATACTGGTTCATCAGCGACACAAACTGAGGCTGGCCGCCTGCCACATAATCGGCAAGTGCCACACATGCGTCGTTACCCGAATCAACAATCAACCCGAGGCTTAACTGGTGAACCGACAGGCGGTCGCCAGGCTTGAGGAACATCAGCGAAGAACCATCAAACACCGGGTTGCCTTTCGCCCAGGCATCTTTGCCCACGGTGACCATGTCATCAGCAGTGATGCGCTTACTGTCGATAGCCCGGTCAACGACATAGCCCGTCATCAGTTTGGTCAGGCTGGCCGGATCACGTTGTTGATGCTCGTTGTGCGCAGTCAGCACCTGGCCTGTGGTGTAATCCATTAACACCCATGAAGCCGCCTGAATAGCGGGCGGCGCTGGCGGACCAGAGAAAAAATCTGGTACCTGGGCCGTTGCCGCGCATGCTGTGCCGACGGACGTAGCCAGTAAAGTGGCAATAGTTAAAAAACGGAGCTTCAACGCAATTTCCTCATTCAACGTCAATTATTTCTCTCGCCGCTCTTTTTACGGAAACTGACGTGTCGTTTCCTGTTGAAATTGCAAGAAAATGTGACAGAAGCCGGTTGCAGTTCGTCTTGTTATGTTCCATGCAGTTGAAAAGCCCCGGCTCTCAGCACAAAAAACAGGCTGTCTGCCGGATAGCGGTGGTCATCACGGCGTTAACTCGCCATAATTCATGGTTAACTGTATTGACCGAAGATGGACACTACCTGCAATGACTGACGCCGCTCAACCAACCTTCCTGTTCCATGATTACGAAACCTTCGGCACGCACCCGGCGCTGGACAAGCCAGCGCAGTTCGCAGCAATACGCACAGACAGCGATTTCAACCCCATTGGTGAACCGGAAGTGTTCTTCTGCCAGCCGGCTGATGACTACCTGCCTCAACCCGGAGCAGTAATGGTTACCGGAATTACACCACAGCAGGCGCGGGAACAGGGTGAAAATGAGGCACTGTTTGCCCGGCGTATTCACGACATTTTCACCGTGCCAAAAACCTGTATCGTGGGCTACAACAACGTCCGTTTTGATGACGAAGTCACCCGCAATATTTTCTACCGTAACTTCTATGACCCATATGCATGGAGCTGGCAAAACGGCAATTCACGCTGGGATTTGCTGGATGTTATGCGCGCCTGCTATGCCCTACGCCCGGAAGGCATTAACTGGCCAGAAAATGAGGACGGGCTGCCCAGTTTCCGTCTGGAGCACCTGACTGCCGCCAATGGCATTGAACACAGTAATGCGCACGATGCCATGGCCGATGTCTGGGCAACCATCGCCATGGCGCAACTGGTGAAAAAACATCAGCCACGGTTGTTTGATTACCTGTGGCAGTACCGCAGCAAACAAAAGCTGATGACGCTGATTGATATTCCCAAAATGTCACCCCTGGTACATGTTTCTGGCATGTTCGGTGCCAGCCGTGGCAATACCAGTTGGGTTGCGCCACTGGCATGGCACCCGGACAACCGTAATGCAGTGGTTATGGTGGACCTGGCTGCGGATATTTCGCCGTTACTGGAGCTGGATGCAGATACCCTGCGTGAGCGGTTATATACCCCGAAAGCAGAACTGGGCGCTAACCTGCCCGTGCCGGTTAAACTGGTACACCTGAATAAATGCCCGGTTTTGGCGCAGGCGCGGACATTACGCCCGGAAGATGCGCAACGGCTGAATATTGACCGGGAGCTGTGTCTGGCAAACCTGCGCCTGCTTCAGGCCAACCCGGACGTGCGGGAGAAAGTGGTGGCACTGTTTGCCGGTGCAGAGCCTTTTACCCCACCAGAAAATGTCGATGCCCAACTCTACAACGGCTTTTTCAGCGATGCAGACCGCAATGGTATGAAGATTATTCAGGAAACCGAGCCGAAAAATTTACCGGCGCTGGATATTACTTTTGGCGACCCAAGAATTGAAAAACTGTTGTTTAACTACCGCGCGCGCAACTTCCCCGGCACCCTGGATGAAGCCGAACAACAGCGCTGGCTGGCACATCGCCGCGAGGTGTTCTCTCCAGAAAACCTGGAGCACTATGCCAGTGAGCTGGCGCAACTCTGGCAACAGTACGAAGGCCAGGCAGACAAACAGCAACTGCTGAAAGCACTCTACCAATATGTGCAGGAACTGGTGAACTGATAGCTCAGGCAGGGTAAGCCATAAACAATAACGGCCCCAGTGCAGCAACACTGGGGCCGTTTATTATTGCAGGTGAGCCAGGTTAATCTCAGGCAATATCTTCGTATTGGGGCACTGGATTACGGAAAACACGGGTCACGCAGGCCAGGTAAATCAGACCGGCAGCCGCCCAAATCAGGCCGAGGATCATGGAGCTTTCTTCCAGATTTACCCACAACGCCCCAACAGTAAGAGCACCCAGTACTGGCAGAAGCAGGTACTGGAAGTGGTCTTTCAGTGTCTTGTTACGTTTTTCACGGATCCAGAACTGTGAAATCACCGACAGGTTAACAAAGGTAAACGCCACCAGCGCACCAAAGTTAATCAATGCAGTTGCTGTTTCCAGGTCAAATTTAATCGCTAAAAGTGCAATGGCGCCCACTAACAGAACGTTCATTGCCGGTGTGCGCCATACCGGGTGCAAGTAACCGAAGAAACGCGACGGGAATGCGCCATCACGCCCCATCACGTACATCAGGCGGGAAACACCGGCATGCGCCGCCATCCCAGATGCCAGCACGGTAACAGTAGAGAATACCACCACACCAAACTGGAAGCCTTTACCGGCAACCGCCAGCATGATGTCTGGCTGGGTCGCTTCTTCTGCAATACGCGGGAACCACAGTTGCAGGAAGTAAGACACCACGATAAACACCACACCACCAATCAGTGCAGTCAGGAAAATCGCTTTCGGAATGACGCGGTCAGCATCTTTGGTTTCTTCAGACAGTGAACTGATACCGTCGAAGCCCAGGAAAGAGAAACACAGAATTGTCGCACCAGTAATCATCGGCGCTACGTGTGCATTGCTGTTCCAGAACGGCTGGCTGCTGGTTAGTGTAGCTGCGCCCTGGCCGTGGAATACACCATAAATTAATACCCCGGTGATTACAGCCATCAGCGACAGCTGAAGCGCAACAATCACGGTATTAAAGTTAGCCACTGCCTTGATGCTGCGCAGGTTGGAGATAGTCATGAAACCTACCAACAGCACAACGAAAATCCAGGAAGGAATACTGGGCACCAGCGCTTCAAAATAGATCTTCGCCAGCAGGATGTTGATCATCGGCATAAACAGATAATCCAGCAGTGAAGACCAGCCCACCATAAACCCAACAACCGGGCTGATAGACTTTTGCGCATAAGTATAGGCGCTGCCCGCAGACGGGAAGCGGCGCACCAGTTTGCCGTAGCTCAGCGCGGTAAACAGAATAGCAATTAATGCAAAGGCATAAGCCGTAGCGACGTGACCATCGGTTTTCGCCGATACGATACCAAACGTATCAAACAGGGTCATAGGCTGCATATACGCCAGACCCATCATAATTACAGGGATCAGGGTAAGCGTTTTACGCAAGCCCACACGAGGGGTTGCACCTGGAGTGACGTTATGCGACATGAGCGTTACCTCTTACGGCGTGAGCCATCGCAAAAGCAATAAATTGCCCCATATTGGTATCCTTGAGCGACACGACGGTCGAAATCTGAAAGTGACTATCTATCCGGAACGAAGCCCGGCCTCTTATTTAAACGAAGTGTTTTTTATGCAAAAAAATAACCGACGTGAAATAAACGTCGGCTAATCATCATTTTTACAGGGCGCGTATTCTGCACATTGCGGAGTGTAAAATCAAGCTGACAAAGCACTGACAATAGGTGAAAACGCACTTTCGGTTCAGGGGGGTGTTTAGCGGGCAACTGGCCCGCTGGCTATATTACCGTAACACCATGTTAATAAATGATTTTAAATGCCACATAAAATTACTCTACTGGCATAACAAACGGGTCCGCCCAAATGTATTCGAACCCCAGTTCATTACAGATTCGGTTACCATCCACTTTCTTGCCGCCAGGTTGCCCTGGTTCATCAGTAAATAGTGGCCCAACCACACCCAGCTTTTCAGCCATCATGGGGTAATACTCGCGTTTGGTGGGGTGTGAAGGTGCGCACAGGTTATAGACATGCCCACCTTTTGGGGCTCGCAGCAGCAGGCTGATTGCTGCCACTACATCTTCCAGATGCACCAGATTTACCACATTATTGCCACCTGATACCGTTTTCCCGGCCAGGAAACGCCCCGGGTGGCGTTGTGGCCCCACCAGGCCTGCCAGGCGTAAAATATCTACCGACGTTCCGGGCAAATTATGCAACCAGCGTTCAAGCTCCTGTAACGCCCTGCCACTTGCCGTAGATGGATTTAACGGTGTGGTTTCTTTAACGATGCCGTCAACATCACCATATACCGAGGTTGAGCTGGTAAACAAAATACGGGGTACATGGCGTGCCAGGGCACTGTCTACCAGTTCCTGAACTGCAGTAAGGTAGAAGTTATCCCCCGGCCCTGTTCGCCGGGCGGGTAACGTAATAACCAGCGCATCGACATCCAGCAGTTCATCCAGCGCATCGTTATCGCAGGTTAATCCAGGCTCAAGTTGGAGCTGGCAGCAACTGACACCACACATGCGCGCCGCTTCCACGCCATCCTGTGACGTTTTACTGCCCTTCACTTCCCACCCTTGCGCCATAAGGGACAATGCCAAAGGCATTCCCAGCCAGCCCAGACCGACAATGGCGACCTTTTTCATACCTGCTCTCCTTAACGGTGTTCACATCTTGGGTATTAATCAGGGTTTTCCTGGTACGCTATCAGCTTATTGTGCAGTGTTAGCGCTGTGCCAGTGACCCGGCGCATATTACTTAATCCCTTACCAGCTTAATCCTGGCATTATGGATTAAACCTGCCCGGATTGCCCTGATAGCGTAATCCAGCCCTGATAACATAATCATAGTACTACGCTACGCCTGTCGCGGGTTACCAACAATGTCAGGATGAAAATGAAAGTTCTTAATCTTGTAAAAAAAGGGCTTGCGTTCGGCCCTTAACCTGGTTTACGGTAAGTACCACTTAATGAATAGTCATTCATACAGAGAATTTTATGAAAAGCGTTCAATTTAAACACCACCATCATCACCATCATCCTGACTAGTCTTTCAGGCGATGTGTGCTGGAAGACATTCAGATCTTCCAGTGGTGCATGAACGCAATGAAAAGCCCCCGGAAGGTCACACTTCCGGGGGCTTTTTTATTACGTTTTTCGGGCAGAGTTAAACAGGTTAAGAGGTAACAACATAATGTTAGATAATTCACGTTTACGCATAGCTATTCAAAAATCAGGCCGTTTAAGTGATGATTCACGCGAACTGCTCGCCCGTTGCGGCATTAAGGTGAACCTGCACACACAGCGCTTGATCGCACTGGCTGAGAATATGCCTATCGATATTCTGCGTGTACGCGATGACGATATCCCGGGCCTGATTATGGATGGCGTTGTTGACCTGGGGATTATTGGTGAAAATGTGCTGGAAGAAGAATTGCTGACTCGCCGGGCACAAGGTGAAGACCCGCGTTACTTCACACTGCGCCGCCTCGATTTCGGCGGTTGCCGCCTATCCCTGGCTCTGCCGGTTGATGAAACCTGGGATGGCCCGGCTGCCCTGAATAACAAACGTATCGCCACGTCTTACCCGCACCTGCTCAAACGTTATCTCGACCAAAAAAATGTTCAGTTCAAATCCTGCTTATTGAATGGTTCCGTTGAGGTTGCTCCCCGTGCCGGCCTTGCCGATGCCATTTGTGACCTGGTATCTACCGGGGCAACGCTTGAAGCAAACGGCCTGCGTGAAGTGGAAGTGATTTACCGCTCCAAAGCCTGCCTGATTCAGCGTGATGGCGAAATGGATAGCGCCAAACAACAGTTAATTGACCGCCTGATGACCCGTATTCAGGGTGTGATTCAGGCCCGTGAATCCAAATACATCATGATGCACGCGCCAAGCGACCGCCTGGAAGAAGTGATTGCCCTGCTGCCAGGTGCTGAGCGCCCCACCATTCTGCCGCTGGCTGGCGACAAACAGCGTGTTGCCATGCACATGGTCAGCAGCGAAACCCTGTTCTGGGAAACCATGGAAAAACTGAAAGTGCTGGGTGCCAGCTCCATTCTTGTCCTGCCCATTGAAAAAATGATGGAGTAATGACCATGAGCCGCTTCGATACCCTGATTGACTGGAATACGTGCGATGCTGAACAACAGCGCGCACTGTTGATGCGCCCGGCAATTTCTGCCTCTGACAGCATCACCCGCACCGTGAGCGAAATCCTCGATAACGTTAAAAATCGTGGTGATGATGCCTTACGCGAATACAGCGCCCGCTTTGATAAAACCGCCGTCAGTGAATTGCGCGTCAGCGAAGCTGAGATTGATGCTGCAGTGGCACGCCTGGGTGATGACGTTAAACAGGCAATGGCTGTAGCGGTCAAAAACATTGAAACCTTCCACCGTGCCCAGCAACTGGCAACGGTTGATATCGAAACATTGCCAGGCGTGCGTTGCCAGCAAGTCACCCGCCCGGTTGCGGCGGTTGGCCTCTACATTCCTGGTGGTTCAGCGCCTTTGTTTTCAACAGTATTAATGCTGGCAACCCCGGCACGTATTGCCGGTTGCCGCCGGGTGGTGTTGTGTTCCCCACCTCCCATTGCTGATGAAATACTCTATGCAGCGCGCCTGTGCGGTGTAAAAGAAGTTTTCCAGGCCGGTGGAGCGCAGGCCATTGCCGCACTGGCATTCGGTACCGAAACTGTACCTGCGGTGGATAAAATCTTTGGCCCGGGCAACGCGTTT
Source organism: Mangrovibacter sp. MFB070 (assembly GCF_000705335.1). NCBI lineage: Bacteria > Pseudomonadati > Pseudomonadota > Gammaproteobacteria > Enterobacterales > Enterobacteriaceae > Mangrovibacter > Mangrovibacter sp. MFB070. The sequence goes on along the minus strand of NZ_JJMI01000022.1, from coordinate 209,234 downwards.
GTTACCGAAGCCAAACGCCAGGTCAGCCAACGGCTTGATGGTGCAGCCATTGATATGCCTGCCGGGCCTTCAGAAGTGCTGGTCATTGCCGACAGTGGTGCCAACCCGGATTTTGTTGCCTCTGACCTGCTTTCTCAGGCAGAGCACGGCCCGGATTCACAAGTTATTTTGCTGACACCCGACAGTGATATCGCCAGCCGTGTGGCACAAGCTGTTGAGCGCCAGTTGGCTGAATTGCCTCGGGCAGAAACTGCACGCCAGGCGTTGTCAGCAAGCCGCCTGATTGTGGCGCGCGACCTTGCCCAGTGCGTAGAAATATCCAATTTATATGGCCCGGAACACTTAATTATTCAAACCCGTGAAGCACGCAGCCTGGTTGATGACATCACCAGCGCCGGTTCAGTGTTCCTGGGCGACTGGTCACCAGAATCTGCCGGTGATTATGCTTCCGGAACCAACCATGTGTTGCCCACATACGGCTATACCGCCACCTGCTCAAGCCTTGGCCTGGCAGATTTTCAAAAACGTATGACGGTACAGGAACTGTCGCCGCAAGGGTTTGCCAGCCTGGCACAAACCATTGAAACACTGGCTGCAGCGGAACAATTAACCGCACACAAAAATGCCGTGACATTGCGTGTTGCCGCACTGGCGCAAAACAACAAACAGGGTTGAGGGAAACACAATGAGCAGCAAGTCTATTGAAGCACTGGCACGGGAAAATGTTCGCCAGTTAACACCTTACCAGTCAGCCCGCCGGTTAGGCGGCAAAGGTGATGTCTGGCTGAATGCCAACGAATACCCTACAGCGGTACCTTTCGAACTGACTCAGCAAACCCTGAACCGTTACCCGGAATGCCAGCCTGAAGCGGTTATCACCCGCTATGCCGCTTACGCCGGGCTGAATAAAGACCAGGTTCTGGTTAACCGCGGAGCCGATGAAGGTATTGAACTGGTAGTGCGGGCATTTTGTGAGCCAGGCCAGGACGCCATTATGATTTGCCCGCCCACCTATGGCATGTACAGTGTGAGTGCAGAAACCATTGGTGTGGAATGCCGCAAAGTTCCGACTCTCGCCAACTGGCAGCTTGACCTGCCCGCCATGCAGGCACAACTGGATGGCGTGAAAGTGGTGTTTGTGTGCAGCCCGAACAACCCGACCGGCCAGGTGATTAACCCGGAAGACCTGAAATCGCTGCTGGAAATGACCCGTGACCGCGCCATTGTGGTTGCCGACGAAGCCTATATTGAGTTTTGCCCACAAGCCACACTGACCACCTGGTTGCAGGATTACCCGCACCTGGTTGTGCTGCGCACCCTGTCAAAAGCGTTTGCTCTGGCCGGGTTACGTTGTGGCTTTACACTCGCCAACAAACCCGTTATCGACCTGCTGTTAAAAGTTATTGCGCCTTATCCGCTGAGCACACCGGTTGCAGATATTGCAGCCCAGGCATTAAGTGAAGCGGGTTTAACCGCCATGCGTGGCCGGGTGGCAGAAATTTTACGCAACCGGCGTGAACTGGTTAGTGCATTACAGGCACTGCCTGGCGTGGAGCAGGTCTACCCATCAGACACTAACTATGTGTTATTCAAGTTAAGTGAGTGCAGTGTTGTCTTTAAATCCCTGTGGGATCAAGGCATTATTTTACGTGACCAAAGTAAACAACCTGGTCTTGGCGGTTGCCTGCGTATCACTATTGGCACTGAAGCCGAATGCCAGCGTGTTGTTACCGCCCTGAACGCATTGTCAGCCAGCATCACAGCGGAGTAAGTATGAGCCAGAAGTATCTTTTTATTGACCGGGACGGCACCCTGATTACCGAACCGCCGGAAGATTTCCAGGTGGACAGCTATGCCAAACTCGCCTTTGAGCCCGGTGTTATTCCCGCGCTGTTGCAACTGCAAAAAGCAGGCTGGCAGTTAGTGATGGTCACCAACCAGGATGGCCTTGGTACCAGCAGCTACCCACAGGCAGACTTCGATGGCCCACACAACCTGATGATGCAGGTTCTTAGCTCACAGGGCGTAAAATTCGAAGAAGTTCTTATCTGCCCGCATTTCCAGCAGGACAACTGCGCCTGCCGTAAACCTAAAACCGGGCTGGTCGAAAAATACCTGGCTCGCGGGGTAATGGATGCCGCCAACAGCTATGTAATTGGTGACCGCGCAACCGATATCGCACTGGCGAACAATATGGGCATTCAGGGGCTGCAATATGCGCCAGATAACCTCAACTGGGCCGATATCTGCACCAAACTTACCCAGCGCGACCGCTACGCGCGGGTTGAGCGTAATACCCGGGAAACCCAAATTGACGTACAAGTGTGGCTGGACCGCGAAGGTGAAAGCACCATCAATACTGGCGTGGGTTTCTTCGACCATATGCTGGACCAAATTGCCACCCACGGCGGGTTCCGTTTATCCGTAAAAGTCCATGGTGACCTGCACATTGACGACCACCATACCGTTGAAGATACCGGCCTGGCCTTAGGTGAAGCACTGCGTGTGGCACTGGGCGACAAACGTGGTATTGCGCGCTTTGGTTTCGTGCTGCCGATGGATGAATGCCTGGCCCGCTGTGCAATGGATATCTCTGGCCGCCCGCACCTGGAATATAAAGCCGAGTTCAATTACCAGCGCGTGGGCGACCTGAGCACCGAAATGGTTGAGCACTTCTTCCGTTCGCTCTCTTATACCATGGGCGTGACATTGCACCTGAAAACCAAAGGTAAAAATGATCACCACCGCGTTGAAAGCCTGTTCAAGGCCTTTGGCCGCACGCTGCGCCAGGCCATTCGCGTGGAAGGGGATACACTGCCTTCGTCAAAAGGAGTGTTGTAATGAATGTCGTCATTATTGATACCGGGTGTGCCAACCTGTCGTCTGTACGCTCTGCAGTACAACGCCTGGGCTATGAGCCAGCCATCAGTAAAGATGCAGATGTTATCCGCCAGGCAGATAAACTGATCCTGCCCGGCGTGGGCACTGCTCAGGCCGCCATGGACCAGTTGCGTGAACGCGACCTGGTAGAGCTGGTGAAAACTGCCACTCAACCCTTACTGGGAGTTTGCCTGGGCATGCAGTTGCTCGGCACCGCCAGTGATGAAAATAACGGCGTGGAAACTCTGGGGCTGGTTGACCAGCCGGTACTTAAAATGAAGGATGCTGGCTTGCCCTTGCCTCACATGGGCTGGAACAAGGTTTACCCTAAAGCCGGTGACCGTCTGTTTCGTGGCATCGAACCGGGTGCCTGGTTTTACTTTGTCCACAGTTATGCGATGCCCGTATGCGCCAACACCATTGCACAATGCAGTTACGGCGAAGCCTTCACCGCCGCCGTGCAAAAAGACAACTTCTTCGGCGTGCAGTTTCACCCCGAACGTTCTGGTTCCGCCGGTGCGCAGTTGCTGAAAAACTTTCTGGAGATGTAAGCGAGATGATTATTCCCGCACTGGATTTAATTGATGGCAAAGTGGTTCGCCTGCATCAGGGCGATTATGGTCAGCAGCGCGACTACGGCAGCGATCCACTGCCCCGCCTGCAGGCCTACGCGGGTATGGGTGCGCAAGTGTTGCACCTGGTTGATTTAACCGGCGCGAAAGACCCGGCGAAACGCCAGATTCCTTTACTGCAAAACCTGCTGGCGGGTGTTGATGTTCCGGTTCAGGTTGGTGGTGGTGTGCGCAGCGAAGATGATGTAGCCGCCCTGCTGGACGCTGGCGCAACCCGGGTAGTGGTAGGCTCAACCGCCGTGAAATCCCCAGAAACGGTTGAGCAATGGTTCACTAAATTCGGCGCTGATGCGCTGGTGCTGGCTCTGGATGTGCGCATTGACGGCCAGGGTAACAAGCAGGTTGCGGTCAGTGGCTGGCAGGAAACCTCCGGCCAGTCTCTGGAGAATGTTGTTGAGCGCTTTCTGCCTTTTGGCCTGAAACATGTCCTGTGCACCGATATTTCCCGTGACGGTACCCTGGCAGGCTCTAATGTCGGCCTGTACCGCGATGTGTGCGCACATTACCCGCAAGTGGCCTTTCAGGCCTCTGGCGGCATTGGCGGCCTGGCAGATATCGCCGCTTTGCGCGGCAGTGGTGTGGAAGGTGTGATTGTTGGCCGCGCCCTGCTGGAAGGTAAATTTACCGTAACGGAGGCAATCGAATGCTGGCAAAACGGATAATACCCTGCCTGGATGTACGAGACGGCCAGGTGGTAAAAGGTGTGCAGTTCCGCAACCATGAAATTATTGGCGATATTGTCCCCCTGGCCCAGCGCTATGCAGCCGAAGGCGCAGATGAACTGGTTTTTTATGATATCACCGCGTCCAGTGATGGCCGTGTGGTCGATAAAAGCTGGGTAGCCAAAGTTGCAGAAGTCATCGACATTCCATTTTGTGTGGCTGGCGGCATTAAGTCGCTGGAAGACGCGGCACGGATTCTGTCGTTCGGGGCAGATAAAATTTCAATTAACTCCCCGGCACTGGCAGACCCGGCGCTGATTACTCGCCTGGCAGACCGCTTTGGCGTTCAGTGTATTGTGGTGGGTGTGGACACCTGGTTTGACAGTGAAACCGGGAAATACCATGTTAACCAGTATACTGGCGATGAAAGCCGTACCCGCGTCACCCAATGGGAAACACTGGACTGGGTGCAGGAAGTGCAAAAACTCGGCGCGGGCGAAATTGTCCTGAATATGATGAACCAGGACGGTGTGCGTAATGGCTACGACCTGGTTCAGTTGAAAAAAGTGCGCGAGGTCTGCCATGTTCCGCTGATTGCTTCTGGCGGTGCCGGCACAATGGAACATTTCCTCGAAGCATTTCGTGACGCTAACGTGGATGGTGCGCTCGCCGCCTCCGTGTTTCATAAGCAGTTAATCAATATTGGTGAACTGAAAGCGTATCTGGCGCAGCAAGGTGTGGAGATTCGAGTGTGTTAACAGAACAACAACGTGCGCAACTGGACTGGGAAAAAACCGATGGCCTGTTACCGGTTATCGTGCAGCACGCCGTATCCGGTGAAGTCCTGATGCTGGGTTATATGAACCAGGAAGCGCTGGCGCAAACAGAGCAAAATGGCAAAGTGACTTTCTGGTCACGCACTAAACAACGCCTGTGGACCAAAGGCGAAACCTCCGGCCATTTTCTCAATGTGGTAAGTATTACCGCTGACTGCGACAACGACACCCTGTTGGTAATGGCTAACCCCATCGGCCCCACCTGCCACAAAGGGACGTCCAGTTGTTTCGGTGATACTCACCATCAGTGGCATTTCCTGTACGAACTGGAAAGCCTGCTGGCAGAGCGCAAACACGCGGACCCGGCCAGTTCTTACACGGCAAAACTTTATGCCAGCGGCACCAAACGCATTGCCCAGAAAGTGGGTGAAGAAGGTGTGGAAACCGCACTGGCCGCCACCGTGCATGATAAACATGAACTGACGAATGAGGCATCTGACCTGATGTACCACTTGCTGGTTCTGTTGCAGGATCAGGAGCTGGATTTAGGCACCGTGATTGATAACCTGAAATCACGGCATAAATAATCTCTGCTGTTTTCCATGCACAATAAAACGCCGCAACTGTGGCGTTTTATTTGGCTTAATACACCGCGCAGCAAAAAACGTACTGAACCCAAGTGTTGGTGTTAATCATACTGTTAACAACATAATAATCACTAAAATGCGCCGCTATAATTATTCACCGACAGCTTTTGGTATTAAAAATACGCCACCCTGGCAGCACACCTCCTTGCAGGTTTGCGGGCAAACTTATTATTTTTCCTGATAAACAACTATAGAAATAGCGTGTTTACCCCATTTTCTTCCTGCCCTACTCTTCCCAACATTCATGAGCGCAATTATCAGGGAAAGAACAGATGGCGCACATATCCCCAAAACACTTACAAATTCAGTCAGACAAGCTTAACCGTTATTTACTGCTGTTTAAACGAACCACCATTGAAACGGACATCGAGTCGTTTACCGGGCAGGAGGCGCTTAGCGAACCGTTTCGTTATACAGTCCGTTTTACCTCGCCTGAAAAAGATATTCCTGCAGATAACATCATGATGCAGCCAGCCATATTTGTTATACGCCGCCCTAACCCGGATTATTCACGCTACCTGCCAAACCTACCCAAATGGGAATGTTTGCGGGAAATACATGGCATTATTACCACTTTTTCACGCCTGGCAACCAATAAAGATGAATCCTGTTATGAAGCCACAATTGAGCACCCACTGGTATTACTACGCCATTCCCGCCGCTACGCTATTTATCAACAGGTTTCAGTACCAGAGGTTGTCACCCGTATTTTAAAATCCCATGGCCTTCACGGTTATGAAATTAACATGGATAACCTGCTATGGCGTTATCCACAGCGGGAAATGATTGTCCAGTGGGGAGAAACAGACTACGACTTTGTGCTGCGGTTATTATCAGAAAACGGTATCTGGTTCCGGTTTGAGCCTCATGAAAAAGTTGAAAATGTGACAGTTATTGTCTTCAGCGACAGTCTGAAAATGTATATCAGAGGCCATACCATTCAGGCGCTTCCTGAAGCCGGGTTGGTGGGCAACACCTTAACTATTCGCGATATGGTAAGCCATGCACAGGTAACCCCTCGCTCCAGCCACAGCCGTAATTATTACTACCACGATAAAGAAGAACCCTTCCCGGAATCAACCGCAGACAGGGGGCGTGAAGCCCCTTTTACAGTGGGCTGCGATTACCAGTATGGCGACAACACCCAATTCATAGGTAACCGCTATGCAGTGGCACCAGGTGAAATGGCCGAGAGCGCATGGTTTTATGCCCGTATTCGCCATGAGCGCCATTTATGTGCGCGTGTGCAGTTGCGTGCCACAGCAGACGACCCGGCAATTTTGCCAGGAATGCTGGTCAGAATAACCGGTGATACACCACTGGCGTTTCAGCCAGGTTTTCTGGTTACATCACTAACCAGCCAGGGTGGCCGCGGGCACGGTTTTCTGGCGAAATTATCTGGTATGCCAAGAAACGACCTGGTGGTGTGGCGGCCTCCGCACCGCCCCCGTCCGGTCATTGCGGGGACTGTTCCGGCGCGGGTTTCAGGCAAAAACCGCAACGATCGGCTTGCCCGGCCGGATAAATTTGGCCGTTATAAAGTGAAATTTAGTTTTGACCGTGATGAATGGCATAAAGGTGAGGAAAGTATGCCCGTGCGCCTCGCCCGGATTTACGCCGGAGACCAGTTTGGGGTTCACTTCCCGCTGCTTGATAACATGGAGGTTGCGGTTGCTTTTGAAGGTGGCGACCCTGAACGCCCGTATATCGCCCATGTGCTTCATGACGCTTTTAATCCTGATGTCGTTAACGACACCAACAGCACTCGCAATGTTATTCGCACCCATGGCAAGAACAAATTGCGCATGGAAGATAAACAAGGCGAGCAGCATATCAAACTGGCCACTGAACCGGGTAAATCGCAGCTCAACCTGGGGCATATGGTGGATGCTGAGCGCAAACTGCGGGGCGAAGGTGCCGAGTTACGTACCGATAACCATCTGGCGATTCGCTCCGCAAAGGGTATTTTGCTTACTACGTCCCCCCAGCCTGGCGCACTGGGCAAACAACTGGATATGGCTGAGGCCATTCAGCAACTGGAGCAGGCGCTGGTTCTGGCGCGCAGCCTCCAGGGGAGCGCCCAGCAGGCGGGCAGCGATACGGTAGACACCCGTTCGCAACAAGAGGCAAACCAGGCCCTGAGCCACCTGAATCAGCCGGGGGTTATCACCTGGGGCGATGCGGGAATTAGCCAGGTTACCCGCCAGAATTTGCAACTCTCTGCCGGTAAAGATGCCGTGGTAACCGCCGGGAACCATGGTAGTATCAATATTCTGAAAACACTTTCTGTTGCCGCAGGCCAGGGGATCTCTGCTTTCGTGCGTAAAGCCGGGATTAAGCTTATCGCGGCCAGCGGTAATCTTAATTTCCAGGCGCAGCATGGCGCGTTATCTGCGCTGTCCGAGCAGAATATGCAACTCACCAGCAGCAAGGGCGAACTCCAACTCAGCGCCAAACATGGCATATTCCTCCACAGTGGTGGGGGCGGGATACGTATTCACCCTAACGGCAGCGTTGAAATATTTTCACCTGTCAGCATAGACCAGAAATCCCCCACACTGGCGTGGCACCCGGGCGATACCGCCAAACTGGTCGCGCCTGCTTTTAGCCCGGGAGCGTTGGGGCGCAAGGTGCAACTGTGTTGTGCCGGGGAACCAGAGCAAGTGCTGGTAAACCAGGCGTTCAGAATAAAAAGAGCCGACGGCTCGGTGGTTGAAGGCAAAACCGATGCCAACGGGCACTCGCCACTCCTTTCTTTGACCGAAACAGAAGCCTGCGTTGTTTCACTCAAACGGGAAGCCAAACAATGAGTACGCATAAGGATAATGCCAGCCCGGTTTACAACAACCCCGAACTGGGGAACTTTATTGGTGTGCCGGTTGAAACCAGCGGTGCCATGCTGGTGCAACAATTTACAGCGGGCCGGCCACTGCCCTGTATTGTGATTCTGGTTCATGGGGTAAACGACACGGGTGAAGCCTACCAGCACCAGGAAAAAGGCATTATTGCCGGGCTGAACACCCGCCTTGCACGTAGTGATCTGCATAGCCACCAGTGGGGCGACCTTGACGGGCAGACCGATTTGAGCAACCCGCCGCAACGTATTACTGCCAGTGGCCGCTCACCGGTAATACCCTTCCACTGGGGCTACCGCCCGGTAGACCACGCCACCTGGGTTGAAGACCAGCAGCGCTACCGGGAAGAAGTGCGTAAACTGGGGCCGGACGCCATGCTGCCTTATGATGCCTGGCTGGAAAATGATGCCAAACGCCTGAAAAAACTGAACCCTGAAGGGCGCGGTTTTCTTAACGACAACTTTGGCAATGTTCTTAATCTGGCCGGGGCAAAAGATGGCGGCACCTTTGCCAACGCCACTACCTGCCTGCCCGACATGCTGGGGCCAGGTGCCAGTGGCGCTGCCACCTGGCTTGCCGGTGCTTACAGCCGCCACCCAAAATTCAACCATAATGATTTCACCCACCCGATTTACCAAAACCCGCACCGCATTTACCAGTTTTTTGCCGCCCAGCGCCTGGCGGATTTAATCCTGGCAATTCGCGAAAATGAAAGCACACGTTACGACACCATTAATATTGTGGCCCACAGCCAGGGCACCCTGCTGACGATGCTGGCCAATATGCTGGTTAAACAGGCAGAAATTGACCCTGCCGACTGTGTGATTCTGTGCCATTCGCCCTACTCCCTTGAACAACGCTTTATGGAAAACCGCCTGCCCGGCCGCCAGCAGACCACCCGCGCCCGCCAGCAAACCTTCGTCAACTTCTGCAACATGATGGCCACTAACCCGAAATATGCCCCGGACGGGCGTTATCCCCCTGGTTTTCTCCAGGCTATGGTGGACGACGGCACGCTGGGGCTGAACCACCGCTGGCACAGTGACCCACGCTACAGCCGTAATAATTATGGCCGGGTATACAACTACTTTTGCCCGGACGACGGTACTGTTTCGCTTATCAATGTGCAGGGCATGGGCTGGCGTGGCATTCCGGACGCCCTTGCCCGCAGGCACCCCAATCTGTTCCAGCGCGTCTTCAGCCAGCGCTACCCAGTGGGCGGGAACCCGGCTCAGGCACCGTTTGAAAAACTCCCTGAACAGCCTGGCGATTTTATCTACGACAGTTGGCCCACCAATGCCAGTTACCCATGGAACAGTGAGGTCACCGTTAACGGTGAAGCCCTGCCTGAAGTGTTTACCTTTACCCTGATGGGCCATACCCCGGATGAAGGCAAGCAACGGTACCACAGCGGTATTGGGGGCGAAGACCGCTACATTGACTATTCTGCCCGGTCAAAGAGCCTGGTGTGGCAGGTGAAGGAAACCCGCAAGGTCATCAACCTGTATGGCAACCCACCCCGCCCTGGGCAGAAACTGACCGATAAAGAGATTGCGGGCATTAACACTCATTACAAAACCACCTTTACCTCGGGTTATGTGGGTGGCAACCCGCAGCATAGGGAGTATGTATTGTTTCGCAACAAGACGGATGAAGAGATTGACCAGATGGAGAAATATGGCGACCCGGTAAAACTGAGCCAGCACTCATCAATCGTGATGAGCCCGGATGTGCCCGAGAAAGTAATGGCCTGGGATCTGGCCATAGGCAACTGCATGGCCTTTGAAAACCCGGATTTCTGGCAACGCCTGATTCGCCAGGCCGACTGGCGACACTGGAATAACCCGGATGAATTTACCAAAAAGTATTACAAAACGGGTGAATTACCAGAGAAAAACACAAAAGACTTTATGAATAAGCCCAATGATATTTTACCCAGTGGAGAGTTTGGTGTTGTTAATGAATATGCACCTGCAGAGCGCACAGAACCCCCGCGCCACCCACGAGACCCGCACCCACAAGTTACCCCCCTGCCCCAGTGGGATATGCCCGCCCCGGCGGGTACCCCGTTGCCCAATGCCAGCCACAGATGGAGCAAACCATGAACCCGGTTAAAAAAAGAGTATTTCGGCGTAGCCTGTTAGCGCTACTGGCCTGCGGGTTACTCACTGCCTGCCACCCACGCCAGCCACCGGTGCAGGTGGTGTACCGCTTCGATGAGCACCGCTGGCTGGAGCTTAAAGGCTGGCACTGCAGAGGGGAGCTGTGGTTTGTTGACCAGCAACGGGGTATTCGCAGCCAGGTCTGGTTCCAGTTTTACCGTATTTTTACCAAACCCTATATCAATGCCTCTGAACGCTATATCGCCATTCCCTCCTGGGGCATGAACGGTGTGATGAGTATTTCTAAAGACTACGGGCGTACATGGCAAAATTCATCCGTCACAGGCGATGAAGATGACGGTACCACAAGCCCCTCTTACGATGACATCGTCTCACTTACCGTGGTTAATGATCAGGGCTTCCTGCTGACCAGGCAGGGCCGGATTTATATGTCCTCCCACCCCTTTGATGACCCTAGGCTGGCGCCCGGTGGCCCCGGTATCGATTACACCATTATGTTTCGTGGCAAACCCCGTCAGTACCATATTTCACCCCGTTCCCCCGGGAGAGGGTGGGGCCTTGAATATATCGACCCGCCAAGGGTGCTCAACCAGCTGGTTTATAAACATTACACCAACTTCCAGAACCTACCGGAAACCATTCCCGAAGTGAAAGATTACCGTGGCTGGACACATATGCGCTGCGATTTGGGTGCCGGGCTGTAACGGCCCGTTTGCCACGGCGTAAATACGGATAACACCATAAGGAAACATTATGTGCAAAGGCGTGCCATTCCACTTACGGATCTGCCTGTTACTGGCCTGCGGGTTACTCACTGCCTGCCACCCGCGCCAGCCACCGGTGCAGGTGGTGTATCGCTTCGATGAGCACCGCTGGCTGGAGCTTAAAGGCTGGCACTGTGAAGGTGAACTGTGGTTTGTTGACCAAAAAAATGATATCCGCAGCCAAATTTATTACCAGTCTTATCGGATATTCACTCGTAAACTGATTAACACATCGGAGCGGTATATGGCTGTGCCTATTTGGGGTGAGGCCGGTATGCGAGTTTCCAAAGACTATGGAAAAACATGGCAAGGCGTTAAGTTCAAAGGCGATGAAGATGACGGTACGGAAACTCCCTCTTACGATGACATCGTCTCAGTTACCGTGGTTAATGATCAGGGCTTCCTGCTGACCAGACAGGGCCGGATTTATATGTCCTCCCACCCCTTTGATGACCCCAGGCTGGCGCCCGGCGGCCCCGGTATTGATTACACCATTATGTTTCGTGGCCAACCCCGTCAGCGCCATACCTCACCGCAATTCCCGGGACCAGGGTGGGGCCTTGAATATATCGACCCGCCAAGGGTGCTTAACAAGCTGGTTATCCAATATAAAACCAACTTCCAGAACCTGCCGGAAACCATTCCCGAAGTGAAGGATTACCGCGGCTGGACACATATGCGCTGCGATTTGGGTGCCGGGCTGTAACGGCCCGTTTGCCACGGACACGGACAACACCAGAAGGAAATATTATGTGCAAAGGCGTGCCATTCCACTTACGGATCTGCCTGTTACTGGCCTGCGGGTTACTCACTGCCTGCCACCCGCGCCAGCCACCGGTACAGGTGGTGTACCGTTTTGATGAGCACCGCTGGCTGGAGCTTAAAGGCTGGCACTGTGAAGGCGAGCTGTGGTTTGTTGACCAGCAGCGGGGCATTCGCAGCGAGGTCCAGTCCCAGTTTTACCGTATTTTTACCAAACCCTATATCAATGCCTCTGAACGCTATATCGCCATTCCCTCCTGGCGCACGAGCGGTGTGATGAATATATCTAAAGACTACGGGCGTACATGGCAAAATTCATCCGTCACAGGCGATGAAGATGACGGTACCACAAGGCCCGCTTATGATGACATTGTCTCACTGACCGTGGTGAATGATCAGGGCTTCCTGCTGACCAGACAGGGCCGGATTTATATGTCCTCCCACCCCTTTGATGACCCCAGGCTGGCTCCCGGCGGACCCGGCATTGATTACACCATTATGTTCCGTGGCAGGCCCCGTCAGTACCATATTTCACCACAATTCCCGGGACCAGGGTGGGGTCTTGAATATATCGACCCGCCAAGGGTGCTTAACAAGCTGGTTCATAAACATCAAACCAACTTCCAGAACCTGCCGGAAGCCATTCCGGAAGTGAAAGATTACCGCGGCTGGACACATATGCGCTGCGATTTGGGTGCCGGGCTGAAATAGTACCTTAACGCTTTTCAACAAAACCAGATTTCTTTCAAATCATTAACCAATACACTTATAAAGGGATTTTCAGATGATTCGACAACGTGTTATTCGCCTTGGCGATAAACTCAGCAGAGGCGGTTCAGTTACCCAGGCCAGTGGTGCGCTCTTTGGAGGCATACCTGTTGTACTGGCGGGCGATCAGGCACTATGCGCCATTCACGGCCCAACCGTAGTTACAGAAGGTTACCCGGGATGGATAATGAATGGCCGCCTTGTCGCCGTTGAACAATGCCATACACAATGTGGTTGTTCACTCATCTCTTCCTTAGCCGATGCCGGGGTATGCTGAATGATATACTTACGTCATCCTTTACCCGAAAACCCTTATCCCAGTGCGGATACGCTTCATTTCCCTCACAAAACAGCCTGGATTACGGTACTGTGCACCACCATCGTTGTGCTGGTACTCGGTTTAACAACACTGGATGAAACCACGCTTACCTTATCCAGGTTGGTGCAAAAAACCGTGCTACTCCCGTTTCTTTCCGGGGCTCTGGTTATAAGCCTGTTTCTCTGTGCCTATTTATTCAGAAAACTACGGCACTGGAACCGTGACTCGCTTTATGAACAGCATCGTATATGGTGGAAAGACAAAACATCTGAGACGATACAAATCGCTGAGCACGCTTCTCTCTTCCCGGTAGATAATGCAACACTAAAAATACTGAATCTGGAGGGAGACATGCCCGCCAGTAAAGATATTCCCCGAAAACTACCTGTCACGCCAGATGAACATGATGGTCTTAGCCGCCTCCAGCAGGCATTGTCTTTACTCCTGAAAAAACTGTCGTTTTCTGCAGTACAACAGCCTGAAGCGCTAAGTGAAGTATGGTTATTTATTCGCCATGGCAATGAACAGGTATTTCAGGATGCCATCACACTGTTCAGCCAATATTACCCACAGTTTCACAAGGTGACTTTCCACACCCAGGCGACCACTCCAGACAGAAACATGCTGGATAAGTGGATAACAGATGGTTTCAAGGGTTTCAGGCTACTGATTACGCTGGAGCTCCACACTGAACCAGAAGATGCATTTTGTGAGCACGGTACAGCCTTCTTGTTCTGCTGGAATGAGCAAGTGGCATCACAGCATGTCCCGGTCTGGTACTTTAGCAGTGTCACCAGCCCATTAAATACGTTAACAAAAACAGTACAAACACTGTTTACCACTGAACGGGTACCTGGCACTGAGTTACGCCGTTTGTGGCGCACCAACATCAATGGAGAAGGCAAATATTTACTGGAGGAGGCCATAAATGCCGCAGGGCTTCCCCCCAGTAGCCAAAAGTGGCATACCCTGCAACCTACTGACCAATGGAGTACGGGGTATTCCTGGCTTATGTTGGAATGGGCCGCCAGTGCGGTTCGCCATGGCCAACAAGGGCAGCTACTGGCGGCAGCGCCTTCACTCAGTGAAATCAATGTCACCCACCTGAGCAGCTATGTGCCTTACCAGGAAACTGACTATGAGACATGGGAAGCTCAAAGCTTTAAATATACCCTGTTCGCCTCGCTTTCAATGGGGTTATGTACCATTCTCGCCAGTAACTTATTGAGCTTCATCTTTTTAACAGGAACCGCGGAGGGAAATATATCTGATGCCTTGATTTTTAGTGTGTTAGCGCTCTATATCATCATATTGGTGGTAATTTTATTCAACGAGCTCAGGTACCAAAGACAATTATTCAGACAGCTGAAATTCTACTATGACTAAGCTAAGCCCAAAAGCCCGGTGACTCCCGGGCGACAAACCACCCGTTATCTATTAGCCCCGAACCACTTCCATAGCAAATGCTTATACTTTACATATTACCCTCAGGTTTATTGTGCCATTGCCGATAGCACTTTCAGGATTCAATAAAAAAAACCTGCATCACTACCCTGCATAACTTTCTGGCTCCCACCGGCACAGAAGCGCATTAGCCGTTTCTGGCCCCTGGCCGCTGTGCGCAAGTGTTCTATTTGAGTGTTAAGGAGTCTGTATGCGATTAATTCCGGCGCGTTTATCCGGGAAGTTGCTTTCCGGTGGTGTCATCATTCTGGCCGTCACAGTGCTGATTGTGTATTTCACCATGCAGTGGTTCGCCCGGCCGCGAATCATTGATGCCAGCAACGAACTGATTCTCCAGGCGGGAAATAACCTGACCGCCAATATTGACCAGCAACTGAAAAAGATTGAAGGCCAGGCCATCAGTATGGCCCGCCTGGCGGAACAACTTCCTCACCAGGATGCGCTCTACAAAGACGCATTACCGGGCATGATAGATGCCCAGCAAAACGACACCATTGCGGGCGGCGGTATCTGGCCAGAGCCAAATGCCTTCAGCGAAGGTGAGGCCCGGCACAGCTTTTTCTGGGCCCGGGGAAGTGACGGTAAGTTGACCTTTTCCAATGGCTATAACGACCCGTCCACTGCGGATTACCATAACGAAAGCTGGTACACCGCAGTGAAAAGCGCACCGGGAAACCAGTGTACCTGGTCTGAAGTTTACCAGGACCCGGTCTCTGGCGTGAATATGGTTACCTGCAGTGTGCCTTACCACAATGCAGCAGGCCAGTTTGCCGGGGTCGCCACCATTGATGTCCAGCTTGATAATCTCGGCGCCTACCTGCAAAAAAGCGGTACGGTGACAGGCGGCTATACCTTTGTACTGGATGCCACCAAACAACTTATTTTTTCTCCTGCCTCACATGAAAAACAGTTGATGTCGCTGGCACAACTGGCGGAAAAACAGCCCTGGCTCGCACCGGTCAATAACGCCGTTAACCAGTTTCACGATGAAGCCAGTGTTACCGCCGTGGCTAACCTGAAAGACCCGTTACTGGGTGAGCATGCGCAGGTCAGCCTGTTCCGCATGAAAGGGACTGGCTGGGTCATCGGCCTGGTTACCCCGGATGCCAGAGTATCGGGCCTGGCCGCAACCATTACCCACGGTATTTTGTTGATTCTGGTTCCCGTTCTGGCTGTACTGATGCTGGGTTTCTGGGTAATCAGTAAAACTATTACACGCAGGCTGAATGCCACACAGCAGGCACTGCATGAAATTGCCCATGGCGATGGCGACCTGACCCGGCGGCTCGACGATAGCGGTGAAGATGAATTAGCGGGGATTGCACACTCCTTTAACCAGTTTGCCGATAAAATTGCCGGTGTGGTGCGTAGCGCCCAAAGCACCAGTGAAATTGTCGCCCGGGGGGCAACCTCGCTGGCAGACAACAACAGTGGGCTGGCGGATAAAATCGCCGGCCAGGCTGCTGCTCTGGAAGAAAGTGCGGCAGCAATGGAGCAACTGAATGCCACCGTGCGCCAAAATGCCGACAACGTGCGTATTGCCGACCAACTGGCCGAAAAAACAGCGGGTACCGCACAACAAAATGACCAGGTAATGAAGCAGGTTATCAGTTCCATGAATAATATCCGCCAGGCTTCCGGCCGGGTGGGTGAGATCCTGCGTGTTATTGATGACATTACCTTCCAGACTAATATTCTGGCACTGAACGCCTCGGTAGAAGCCGCCCGTGCGGGGGAACAAGGGCGCGGCTTTGCTGTTGTGGCGGGAGAGGTGAGGTTACTGGCACAACGCAGTGCCACAGCATCTCATGAAATAAAGGCTCTGATTGATGATTCTAACAACCATGTGTTGGCCGGAAGCCAGTTTATCGACAATGCAGGAAAACAACTGGCGCAACTGGTCAATGATGTGGACCAGGTGAAAAATATTATGGCGGAAATACGTGTTGCCGGTGATGAGCAAAGCAAAGGGATTGATGAAGTCACCCGGGCGGTCAGCCAGATGGAACAGACCGTAGCAGAAAACCTCACCACAATTAACCAGACCGCTCATAACACCGCATTGTTGCGCCAGGAAGCGCAGGAGCTCGCCAGCGAAATAGCCGTGTTCCGTGTTAGTGAGCAGGTACAGGAAACACCAGTGGTTCAGATGAGGACTGTGCAGGTATCTGCCCTGCCGGCACCAGTATAACCTGCCTGAATGGCACAGGATGGTGCCATTTCCTGTTAGCGTTCACCGCACTTTTTATAGCAAGAGAGCCTGTCACCTGGCTCTCAGATTGATGAAAAAGAAGGGAAAAGCGTGGTTTTCCCTTCTTTTTAGTGAGCAGCCGAAAATCAATGAATTGATTTTCCTGGTTTTTATTGGGTGACACCCTCTCGCTCTGTGCGGAAATGAGGTTTGTCACCAGGCTCGCTTTATTTCTTTCAGAGCGCAAAAGCGCCCGATACTGGCAAAGATTAATTACCCTGTAAGCTGGCTATCATCTGGCGTTCATCCAGCCAGGCAAGCAATGCCTGTGGTGTCATTGGCCGGGCAAGCAAATACCCTTGTACTACCGGGTACCCCTGGTCACGCAGGCGGTTAAATTGCTCGCAAGTTTCCACCCCTTCTGCCACCACTGTGAGCCTGAGGCTTTCCCCAATGCCCATAATTGCTTTACTGAGGGAGCAGGCGATTTCATCGTTTTCCAGGTCAGCCACAAAGCTGCGGTCCAGTTTCAGCTCACTAAACGGTAACCGGCGCAAATAACTCAGGCTGGAATAACCCGTACCAAAATCATCCATTGATAAGCGGACTCCCAGCGCATTGACCTCATTCAGGCATGTCACGGTATTAACGTTGCTGTCCAGCAGAACACTTTCTGTCAGTTCCAGTGTGAGGTGATGAGGCTCCAGCCCATGTTTTTCGAGGATCCTTGCCACGGTATCTGGCAATGACAGGTCATGAAAACTGGTGGAAGAGAGATTAACCGAGACCGCCGGGACCGGAATGCCCTGAGCCTGCCACTCAGCAAGCTGTGCACAGGCAGCATCCATCGCCCAGAGACCTAACGCGGCAATCAGCCCGCACTCCTGCGCCAGGGGAATAAAACGCGAAGGCGGCACCATACCAAACTCAGGGTGATACCAGCGAGCCAGCGCTTCAACGCCATAAATACTGTTATCACTGAGTGTAATTTGTGGCTGGTAATAGAGCTGCAACCCGCCTTGCTTCACGGCCTGGCGCAGAGCGCTCTCCAGCCGCATACGCTCCTGGGCTGTTTGCCCCATATCGTTGCTGAAAAAGGCCCACTGCCCACGGCCACTACTTTTAGCCTGAGACATCGCAAGGTCAGCATGCTGAATCAGCTCATCCACGGTTTTGCCATCGTTCGGGAACATGGCGATACCAATAGTTGCCGTGACTGACAGCGGCGTGCCGGACAACTCCAGCGGCTCATGGAGTACCGCCTGCAAGCGGGATACCGCTTCCTGAACCTGGTCTTTGTCGCACTGTGGCATCACCACCAGGAATTCGTCCCCGGAAAGGCGGCCTGCAATGTCCGTTACGCGTAATGCACATTGCAGTCGCTGCGCAACCTGTACCAGGACATCATCGCCTAACTGGTGGCTGTATGAGTCATTAATCTGCTTAAAGCGGTCCAGGTCAATAAAGAGCACGGCAACGGCTTCGTTGCGATGTGCTGCCGCTTCAATTTCCTGGTCCAGTTTAGCCTGTAACAAACTGCGGTTTGGCAGCCCAGTCAGGCTGTCGTAAAACGCCAGTTGGCTAATACGCTGGCGCGCATGCTCACGGGTCAGCGCCAGTGAACATAAGTGGGTTGAGACATCAATCAGATACTGGTGCAGCAGTGAGATGCGTTCGGTTAGCGGCTGGCGGAAATAGAAAGCAAAAGTGCCAATCACTTTGCCCTGATTGTTACGCACCGGTGTTGACCAGCAACCGATATAGCCCAGCGGCAAGATTTGGTCACGGAAGGGCTCCCAGCGAGGATCGGTTGCGATATCAGTAACCATCACGGGCTGGTTATACCATGCGGCCGAGCCACAGGAACCCACGTCAGGGCCAATCCGTAACCCTTCAAGCTGGCGTGAGAAGGATTTTGCCATTCCTGGGCCTGCCAGAGGGAACAGACGCCCCTGGTTATCCAGTTCAAGAATGGTGGCTGTGATATCCGGGGCGATGCGCTCAACTTCATTACAAATCAACTCCAGCACATCGACCAGTGGGCGTTCCTGCACCAGCGCTTCCAGCACCTGTTGCTGCAGAGTTTCATAGATTTTACTGTGTGTGACACTGTGCACCATCCACACCTGGTGCGACACTTGCCGGGTCTGGGTATTAACTATTGGGTAGCAAACCAGCCTTACCCAATGCTGATGCTGGTTTTTGTCCTGAATCAGGTATTCGCCTTCCAGAGGCTCTCCGGCGCTAAGCTCACGGATAACCGCCTGGCGGGCAGACTCATCAATCCCGCCCAACAACAATTCAACCGGGTTCATCCCATTGAGCCCGTTAAGTTCCCAGCCCAGCAACTGTGTGAAGCCTTTGCTGACATAGCGAATATGGCCGTCACCATCACTCACCATCACAGCAGTGTGGATGACTTCAGTCACCTGGAATTGTTGGTACATCAGAGCGGGTTGTTCAAAATCGTGGCGGGTCTGGTCGGTTGCCGGGCGAACAAGCGCCAGTACGCCTGTTATCTTGCCACTCATGTCCGCGACTGGTACCCAGGTGACATCAACCCAGATAAGACGGCCTGTTTTGTGCAACGCAATAATCACGCCGGAGCCTGAAATACCGCGCATTAAATCCTGCCACAGCACAAGGTAGCGTGGGTGGCTGGCAAAATCAGGCAGGCAGAATTCGCTATGGTGACGCCCTATTACCTCTGCGGCCTGGTAGCCAAACAGATGTAATAAATTATCATTTACCTGGCGCACGCATCCATTGCCATCGAACTCAGCAATGGCAAGTACGTCATCAAGCGCTTGTAGCTGGCTCAATGCTGGCGTAACACCCTGCCCACTCGTTCCGGCATTGTGTATTTTTTCGTACATGGCATCAGCCCTTTCGTCTTGAAGCAAAACCGTCCTTCACCCGGACTGTTATCATCGGTTTTTATTCACCCATTGCTGCAACCTGGATTTACGGCTCAAGAGGGATGCACCGAAAGGTATTGGAAGTATCGGCACTAACTGCTGTTACTTTAGACAATGCTTCACAGTCTTTGGCTATCCCGCGGTAATAAAACTAAAGATAGTCCACATGATTAATAACAGGAGAAAAAACAAACAAACACCATTACAGAGGTGTAAAAATGATGGAAGCACCCGGTACTGGAGCAGTTTTTACCGTGTGTTGCGCCTGGTACATAACAGGTGCATGATGAAACTTCACAGTCAGCCCCCCTTCTTCTACTTATTCTGTTGGGAACAAAATGCAGTCACTTAATGACCAGTCCTGGCTGGCAGTTATTGCTAATGCCAGCGACGGAACGTTGCGCACCTGGCATATTGATGGCGCAGGGCTTACCCCTGAACAATGCCTGCCCGCAGGTAACACACCAATGCCGTTGGCATCCGGTGCCGGAGGTTCATTGTTTGTTCATACGCGTGGCGGGCAAAGAACAATTTGCCATTTTAGCCGCCGCCCCCAGTCCGGTTATACACAGCCACCTGGCATAGTCCCCGTTGATAACGACCTGGTGTACATTGCCGTCTCGCCCGATGAACGCTATCTGTATGGTGTTTCATATGTAACGAATCAGGTGATTGTTTATGACCTTCACGCACTTAAGCGTGGAGAGTGCCGCCTGGTTACAACGGCTGATGGCATTGCGCATGCCCATTGTGTGGCGCTGTCACCCGACGGGCGGTTTGTTTATGTTTCTTCACTTTCGCGCGGGTGTATTGAAATACTGCGTTGGGAAGGCGCAACACTGGTGCCGTCAGGCAGCCTGTTTATTGCTAAAGATTTTGGCCCACGCCATCTGCGAATTCACCCTGCCTCGGG
The DNA here is from genome assembly GCF_000705335.1 of Mangrovibacter sp. MFB070. Classification (NCBI taxonomy): domain Bacteria; kingdom Pseudomonadati; phylum Pseudomonadota; class Gammaproteobacteria; order Enterobacterales; family Enterobacteriaceae; genus Mangrovibacter; species Mangrovibacter sp. MFB070. Next base: position 188,560 of record NZ_JJMI01000022.1, on the reverse strand, counting down.
CATGCTGTATGCCATCAGCGAGTTTCAGGGGAACATTGCTGCGTTTACTATTGATACCCAGAGTGGTGGGCTGGCGCTGGCGGCCCTGCCTGAACGCCCGGCAGCCTTGTCACATTTGCACACGGGTTTCCCTCGCCCGGGAGTAACCGACAAGGTGCAACCCAACCCGGCAGTGCTGGCAACCTTGTGTTGGGCATCGGAAATTCAGGTCTCTGCTGATGGTGCATTCATCTACACAGCAGAGAGGACATCAGGCAGGATCCTGGTGTGGAAGAAGCAAGATAATGGCGAATTAACCAACATATTTTGGGTAGAGACCGATCCCCAGCCCCGCAGCATTCAGTTAACGCCCTGTGGCACCTGGCTACTCAGTTGTTCGGAAAAAACGCCCCGCATCACGCTGTGGCGCATCAACCGCCGTTCCGGCGAATTACAACTGCATACTCAGTATAACGGGGGAACGGGCGCAAACTATATTGAAATCGTTCCCTGGTAAGCCCGGTGACCACGGGCTTACCAGCCATGGCCGTTCTGTTAACGCACCCGAATGCCTTCGGTAATCATGCGTTGGACACCAGCCACAGTCTCGGCAAAAAATTGCGGGTCACTGAGGTTTTTTCCGGTTACCGCCTCTATTTGCGTGGCAAAATCGGCATAGTGTTGGGTAGTGGCCCAAATCATAAAGACCAGGTGTTGTGGGTCAACAGGTGCAAGTTTGCCACTGGCGACCCAGTCGGCAATAATCGCGGATTTTTCATCCACCAGCTGTTTTAAATCACCCGACAACTCGGCCATTAATAATGGCGCACCCTGCAGCATTTCCAGGCAAAACAAGCGGGATGCCTGAGGGTAATCGCGGGAGACCTCAAGTTTTCTGCGAATGTAATCACCAATCGCCACCAGCGGCTCCTGATCGGCGCTGAAGGACTTGAAAGGCGCCAGCCAAATTTCCAGAATTTCTTTAAGCACGGCCACATACAGCGCTTCTTTAGACGGGTAGTAATAGAGCATATTCGTCTTGGAAACACCGGCCTGTTCTGCCACCTGGTCAAGGCTGGTGCCGTGGATACCATATTGAGAAAAAAGGGCTAACCCGGCGGCCAGAATTGCCTGTTTTTTTGCGGCGACCGCCCGGGAGCGCCGCCCTGTCGTTTTTACCGTTTCACCGGCCATATCTACTCTCCCTGCATGGATGCAGACAGCATAACAAAATCCGCTTCACCTCTCGACAAGCTTCACGAGCCTGCGCTCTGATGGTGCTTTTTTGTGCACCATTTTTGACCAAATAGTCCACTTTATTAACCTTACTTTTTTTGCGTTATTTATTAACTATTTAATAATAAATGATTTTTATTTTTGGCATCACAATTGCAACATTTTCGCTACAGCGTGGTGACAGGAAATGCCGGCAGGATGCCAGGCCCATGCATTTACTCAACCAAGACGTGCGAGGTTCGTGATGAAAATCGGTGTATTCATTCCTATCGGTAACAACGGCTGGCTGATTTCAACCAATGCGCCACAGTACATGCCAACGTTTGAGCTGAATAAAGCGATTGTGCAAAAAGCAGAGCATTACCACTTTGACTTTGCCCTTTCGATGATCAAGTTGCGTGGTTTCGGCGGTAAAACCGAATTTTGGGATCACAACCTGGAATCGTTCACCCTGATGGCAGGCCTGGCTGCCGTAACATCAAAAATTCAGATTTACGCAACAGCCGCAACACTGACTCTGCCTCCGGCTATTGTCGCCCGTATGGCATCCACCATAGATTCCATTTCCGGTGGGCGCTTTGGGGTAAACCTGGTTACCGGCTGGCAAAAACCTGAATACGAACAAATGGGCATGTGGCCGGGGGATGAATACTTTTCCCGCCGTTACGATTACCTGACTGAGTACGTGCAAGTTTTGCGGGACCTGTGGGGTAAAGGCCAGAGCGACTTCAAAGGTGAATTTTTCACGATGAACGACTGCCGCCTCAGCCCGCGCCCGGAGCAACCGGTGAAAGTTATTTGCGCCGGGCAAAGTGATGCCGGAATGGCGTTCTCAGCACAATACGCCGATTACAACTTCTGTTTTGGGAAAGGTGTTAATACCCCAGGAGCCTTCGCTCCCACGGCCGCACGTATGAAAGCAGCGGCAGAGCAAGCCGGGCGTGATGTTGGCTCCTACGTGTTGTTCATGGTGATAGCCGATGAAACAGACGAAGCCGCCCGCGCTAAATGGGAACACTACAAAGCCGGTGCTGATGAAGGAGCGCTGTCCTGGCTTACAGAACAGAGCCAGAAAGATACCCGCTCGGGGAGCGATACCAATGTACGCCAGATGGCAGACCCGACTTCTGCCGTCAATATCAATATGGGTACTCTGGTTGGCTCATGGTCAACCGTCGCCCACATGCTCGATGAAGTGGCGACAGTCTCTGGCTGTGAAGGCGTACTGCTGACCTTTGACGATTTCCTGACAGGCATTGAAAACTTTGGCAAACACATCCAGCCATTAATGACCTGCCGCAAAGCTGTTCTTCCCGCTCAACAGGAGGTTGCCTGATGAAAGATCTGACACTTGAAGCCCGCCCGGAAGCGATTTCGTTTTCCCCCGAACAAAGCGCATTAATTGTTGTGGATATGCAAAACGCCTATGCCAGCAAAGGCGGTTATCTCGACCTTGCCGGGTTTGATGTTTCAGCTACCGGTCCGGTGATTGAAAAAATCAACATTGCCGTCAGTGCTGCACGGGCCGCCGGGATCCCGGTTATCTGGTTCCAGAATGGCTGGGATGAACAGTATGTTGAGGCAGGTGGCCCGGGCTCACCTAACTGGCACAAATCCAACGCGCTGAAAACCATGCGCCAGCGCCCGGAACTGGAAGGCAAATTACTGGCCAAAGGCGGCTGGGATTACCAACTGGTGGATGCGCTTAAACCAGAACCTGGTGACATTTTACTTCCCAAACCCCGCTACAGTGGCTTTTTCAATACCCCGCTCGACAGCATTTTGCGCAGCCGGGGAATTCGCCAGTTGTTCTTTACCGGCATCGCCACCAATGTCTGCGTGGAATCCACACTGCGTGATGGGTTCTTTTTGGAATATTTCGGCATTGTGCTGGAAGACGCCACACATCAGGCAGGACCGGCATTCGCTCAACAGGCCGCGCTATTCAATATTGAAACCTTCTTTGGCTGGGTTAGCGATGTACAAACATTCTGCGACACCCTTGATACCAAACCATTAGCCCGTATTGCATAAGGAACATACCATGCCAAAACAAGTGATTATCCCTGCTGGTACCACAACGCCTATCGCGCCTTTTGTTCCTGGCACACTGGCAGACGGCGTGGTTTATGTTTCCGGCACACTGCCATTTGATAAACAAAACAATGTGGTGTACCCCGGCGACCCAAAGGCACAAACCCGCCACGTTCTGGAAACAATCAAAACCGTTATCGAGACAGCGGGCGGGACGATGGAGGATGTGACCTTCAACGCTATTTTTATCACCGACTGGAATCACTACGCCGCGATTAATGAAGTTTACGCAGAGTTTTTCCCGGGCGATAAACCGGCACGGTTTTGCATCCAGTGTGGTCTGGTTAAACCTGAAGCACTGGTGGAGATAGCCACCACCGCCCATATTGGCAACGGAGCTTCTGCATGAAACTGCACGTCCATGATGCGCCATACCCCGGCGCACCAGTAATGGTGCTTAGTGCCGGACTGGGTGGAAGCGGTAGCTACTGGGTGGCGCAAATCAGCGCCCTCAAAAGCCAATACCAGGTCATCACTTATGACCAGCGCGGTACCGGGGAAAACCAGGCTGAACTCCCGGCTGACTACACCATGGCAATGATGGCCGATGAGTTACACCACGCCCTGGCACACCTGGGTGTAACCCGTTACGCGGTTACCGGGCATGCACTCGGCGGGTTGATTGGCATGCAATTAGCCCTGAGCTACCCACAAGCCATTACCGCACTGGTGATTATTAACGGCTGGTTAAGCCTGAACCCGCAAACTGCACGCTGCTTTGCCACCCGCGAGCAACTACTAAGCAACGGTGGTGCAGCAGCCTGGAACCACGCACAACCGCTGTTTCTCTACCCGGCTGAGTGGCTGGGTGAACAACAGCCACGGCTGGAAGCCGAAGAAGCGTTGCATAATGCCCACTTTCAGGGAGAAGCTAATTTGCGTGCACGCCTGGGTGCCCTGAAACAGGCCAATTTTGCCCACACGGCAGGCCAGATAACCCAGCCGGTACTGTTAATTTGCGCCAGAGACGACTTACTGGTTCCCTGGCACTGCTCACAACTGTTGCATGAGTGCCTTCCGGCAAGCCGCCTGTGTGTGATGCCCTGGGGAGCACATGCCTGTAACGTCACAGCCAGTGACACATTTAACAGTCTGTTACTTGATGGCCTGGCTGAATTACTCCCCGCCATGAGTGAAGCGAAATAAAAGGAGATGTTATGCAAGAAGCTCTGACGCCGGATGCGCTGGCGACACTGTATACTGGGGCGCACACGCACAGCCACTGGCTGGAAAAACCTGTTCCGGACGCGTTACTGGTTCAACTGTATGACCTGGTGAAAATGGGGCCAACGTCTGCCAACTGTTCCCCTGCCCGCTTTTTATTTGTTCGAAGCCCGGAAGGGAAAGAACGCCTGAAGCCAGCTTTGTCCAGCGGAAACCTGGAGAAAACCATGCTGGCGCCGGTTACTGCCATTGTGGCCTGGGACCCGGCATTCTATGAGCAATTGCCCGCACTGTTTCCTCATGCTGACGCTCGCGCCTGGTTCACATCAAGCCCGGCGCTGGCAGAAGAAACCGCCTTTCGTAACAGCAGCCTGCAGGCCGCGTACCTGATAATGGCCTGCCGGGCGCTGGGGCTGGATACCGGCCCGATGTCCGGGTTTGACCAACAGAAAGTTAACGACACTTTCTTCGCGGATTCTGGCTGGAAAAGTAACCTGCTGATTAATATCGGTTATGGCGATAGCAGCAAAGTACATGCGCGCCTGCCGAGGCTGGATTTCGACGTGGCCTGCGGGCTGGAGTAGGAGGCAACATGCTGGAGAAAACCTTATTTCGTGATGCAATGTCGCGCCTCGGTGCGGCAGTGAATATCATCACCACCGATGGCCCGGCCGGGCGTGCCGGGTTCACCGCATCTGCTGTATGCAGCGTCACAGACGACCCGCCAACGCTGCTAGTGTGCCTTAACCGCCAGGCTTCAGTGTGGCCGGTATTTAATGAAAACCGCCATTTGTGTGTAAATACGCTGGCAGCTGACCAGTCCGAACTGTCTACATTGTTTGGCGGCAAAACCCCAATGGAAGCACGTTTCGCTGCCGCACAGTGGCGCACTGGAACCACAGGTTGCCCACTACTCGAAGGTGCGCTGGTCAGTTTCGACTGCCAAATAAGCCAGGTGGTGAGTGTTGGCACACACGATATTCTGTTTTGCCAACTGCAGGATGTAGTGAGCGCAGGCGCGCCACATGGCCTGGTCTGGTTTGACCGGCGCTACCACCCATTGATTAGCGCCGCCTGAGCCTTCAGTTATCTGGTGCCTGAGAAGCAGGGACAACTGCATCTTCAGATTGATGAAAAAGAAGGAAAAAACGTGGTTTTTCCTTCTTTTTAGTTAGTAGCCGAAAATCAATAAATTGATTTTCCTGGTTTTTTATTGAGTGGCACCCTCTCGTTCTGTGCGGGCATGAGGTTTGTCATCAGGCTCATCTTTCGCTTTTTTTCTGTGCTTCAGGCGCATTTCACTCACCAGGACACCCAGCACAATGAATACGCCCCCAACCAGAGCCAGCAACGGCAGGCGTTCACCGGCAAACCGCCCAAAGACACCGGCCCAGACCGGTTCCCCCGTGTAGATAACCGTCGCTCGTGTAGGGGAAACACTGCGCTGGGCCCAGTTCATTGTCACCTGAATAATGGCGCTAAAAATCCCCAGCCCAATGCCCACAACCCACAACCGGGGCGTCATTACCGGTACAGATTCACCAGCTGGCAGCATGGTGGCAAATGCCACTAACGATGCTGTAGCCAGTTGCACCACCGTTACACGCTTCACATCCACTTTCCCGGCCCAGGCACTGATCAGGATAATTTCCGCCGCAATCGCCAGCGCACTGACCAGCGTTATCACTTCACCATGGCCTGGCGCCAGTAGTGAGCCTTGCGGCCCGGCCAGCAATACCAGCCCGACAAAGGCCAGTGCTATGCCTACCCAGGCCATTACCCCGGGCATTTTGCCCAGGCAAACCCATTGCAACAATGGCACCAGCGGCACATACATCGCGGTAATAAACGCAGACTTACTGCTGGGAATAAAATGCAGCCCCCAGGTTTGCAGGCTGTAACCGAAAGCAATCGAAATACCAATAGCAACCCCGGCTTTTAACTCCAGCATGGTCAAACCACGCAATGAGCGAAGCGAAAGCAGGCCTACTGCTACAGCCGCCGCAGCAAAACGTAACCCAACGAAGAAAAATGGGCCGCTGTCTGCCGTTGCATACTGCACAGCAAGGAATGTTCCCCCCCAGAACATGGTGATAAGCATCAGAATCGCTTCCTGGGGTTTAATGGAGAATTTCATCAGGGATTGCACAACCAGAAGAACCTGTTATCCGGAAAAAAGATGCTCAGTGTGCGCCCGGGATGCCTGCGCTTCAAGAGGGCGCTCAAAATATCTCTGGCATACCACCAGCATGAATGGCGCTGGCTAAAAAATTGCCAGCAAATTTGCACTCTGCGCCATGGCACATATCTTTAATAGACAGGAAAGCGGTACGGAAAACCACAACCGTCCACCGGGTTCACAGTAAACATGTTTGGCTAAATACCCTGTTACAGGAGGCGTTATGACAAACCAGGCAAGTAAATTACATCACGTTGGTGAATGGGCTGCCTTGCGCAATACCTCACCGGAAATTGCCGAAGCGATTTTCGAACTGGTGAATTACGACGAACAACTGGCCGAGAAAATGTGGGAAGAAGGCAACGATACAGCCCTGATTAAGGCCTTCGCCAGTACAGATAAACAAACCCTGTTCTGGGGAGAGCAAGCCATAGAGCGGCAAAACGTTTAATTGCTGTTGTCGCAAGGAGCGGGGTACCGCTCCTTGCCTGAATGCTGTGCTCCTTTCATTAAACCGTCATCTGAGCGCCATGCTGTTGCAGTGTTCTCTTACCAGACTGTTTGCCTTCTGAGAGTGGTAATAAGGCAAATGCTGTTATGCGCAGAACCTGGCAAATTTGGTTAATCCTTGCCCCATCGCTGTTTTTTTTAGTGCTGTTTACCTGGTTTCCCCTGGTGCGGTCAGTTTATGACAGCCTGTTTGATACCCGGCTATCCAGCGAAGCCCCGGTTTTTGTTGGCCTGAATAATTTTGCCCGTCTGCTGGCAGACCCGGTTTTCTGGCGCGCGCTGACCAATAACCTGGTGTATATCGTACTGACTGTAGTACCGGGCATTGCCCTGGCATTATTGCTGGCCGTCGCGCTCTGGGAAAACCACCGGCTTAACCGCTGGCTGCGCACTGCGTTTTTCTTCCCCATGATTGTGCCCATGGTGAGCGCTGCAGCACTATGGTTGTTTATTTTTATGCCGGGGCTTGGGTTACTGGACCATTACCTGGCTCTGTGGTTTGGCCCACAAAATAATAACTGGCTGGGGCGCAGCAATACCGCGCTGTTTGCGTTAGCGCTGATTGGCGTCTGGAAGTTTGCCGGGTATTACATGCTGTTTTTCCTGGCCGGGCTGCAAGGCATACCCGCCTCAACACATGAAGCAGCGCGCATGGAAGGTGCCTCAGCCACACAGCGTTTCTTTCTGGTAACCCTGCCCTTGTTGCGCCCAACGCTTAGCTTTGTCCTGACCACTGCATTGATTTACGGCATTACTCAAATCGACCACGTTGCCGTAATGACCCAGGGCGGCCCGGATAACGCCACCACCGTGCTGCTCTATTACATCCAGAACCTTACCTGGGAAACCCATGACTTGGGTAAAGCATCTGCAGCAACCTTCCTGACACTGGCCGGGTTGTTCGCTTTCTCGCTATTCAACCTGAAGTGGCTGGAGAAAGGAGCCCACTATGAGCGCTGATATATCCCCGGTAACGTTGGCAACACGGCCCCGCACCCTGGCGCGTGCCCGCACCACGCCTGTGCCTGCAATCACATTAACGCTCCTGTTGCTGTGCCTGGCTTTGTTATGGATAAGCCCGTTCCTTTGGATGCTCTCTTCAGCATTCAGTGCCACCACATTTGGCGACGATATGGCATCGCTGCTCCCCCGTGGGCCACTCACGCTGGATAACTTCCGTGATGCGTGGCAGAGCGCCAACTGGCTGAGTCTGTATACCAACACACTGTTTTTTGCTGGCGGAACCTTTGTGGTGCAACTGGTGACCGCCACCACAGCAGGTTATGTGTTTGCCTGCCACCAGTTCCGTGGCAAGCAAACGCTGTTCGCACTGTTTCTGGTGCAACTGATGGTGATGCCCGTCGTCATGATGGTGCCCAACATGCTCACACTGAAAAGCCTGGGCCTGCTCAACACACTCACCGGGGTCATGATGCCCTACTTTACTTCTGCCTTCGGCGTATTTGTGATGCGCCAGGCCTTTATGGCTATCCCCAAAGAGATTGAAGAGGCGGCACTGATGGAAGGCTGTAGTTGGTGGCAGGTGTTGTATCACGTCATGTTGCCGGGTTCGTGGCCTTCCGTTCTCGCCTTTGCCACCGTCAGTATCACCTACCACTGGAATGAATATTTGTGGCCACTGATGATTCTCAATGACCCGGATAAACAAGTACTTACTGTTGGCCTGGTGTCCTTTGCCATGGGCGCCGAGTCTGGCGGGCAGTGGGGCATGATCAGTGCCGGTACGCTGATGGTATGCCTGCCTTTAATGCTGGCCTTCATTCTGTTTCAAAAGCAGTTCCTGAGAAGCTTTGGTTTTTCGGGTATTAAATAACGAGGTGTTTTTATGCTGTTAGCACAAATTTCTGATACCCATTTTCGCAGCCACAACCAGAAACTGTACGGGTTTATTGATGTGAATGCCGGCAACGCAGATGTTGTGGCTCAACTGAATGCACTGCGCGAAGCCCCTGATGCCGTAATTGTCAGTGGTGATATTGTGAATTGCGGCCGCCCGGAGGAGTACCAGGTTGCCCGCCAGGTACTCGGCGCATTGCGTTACCCACTACTGGTGATACCAGGTAATCACGATGATAAAGCCCATTTTCTGGAATTTCTGCGCCCGTTATGCCCCCAGTTGGGAACTGACCCGGACAACATTCGCTATGCGGTTGACCACTTTGCCACCCGGCTTTTGTTTATTGATACCAGCCGAACAGGGACATCAAGTGGCTGGCTGACTCCGGAAACACTGGCATGGCTCGATAAGCAACTGGGGGACAACCCCGATAAACCCGCGACAGTCTTTATGCACCACCCGCCTTTGCCGCTGGGCAATGCGCAAATGGACCCTATCGCCTGTGAAAATGGCCATTTACTGCTGGAACTGATCACCCGCCACCCCAACCTTGTTCGGGTGTTCTGTGGGCACAACCATAACCTGTGTATGACGCAATACCGCCAGGCCATTATTGCCACCGTGCCCGGCACCGTACACCAGGTGCCATACCACCATGAAGATAACCGCCCGTATTACGACATGTCGCCCGCAGCATGCACCATGCACCGCCAGGTGGGTGAGCAATGGGTGAGTTACCAGCACTCTCTGGCGCACTTTGCCGGCCCGTGGCTGTATGACCCGCAGGCCAGTTGCCCCACAGAGGAGCCGTCATCGCCATGCTGAAGTTGCGAAACCTGAGTAAAACCTTTGACGGGAAAACAGCGCTACACCCACTGGCACTGGATATTCATGATGGCGAGTTTGTGGTACTGGTTGGGCCATCGGGATGCGGGAAAAGCACCCTGCTGCGCCTGATTGCCGGGCTGGAGGACACCACCACCGGCGATATCTGGCTGGATGACGAGCAAATCAATACGTTGCCAGCCGGGGAGCGCAACTTTGCCATGATTTTCCAGAACTATGCGCTGTTTCCGCATTTATCGGTGCGGGACAACATTACCTTCGGCATGAAAGTGCGCAAAGAGGCAAAATCCGGGTGGCAGCCGCGCCTTGAAAAAGCCGCGCAAATGCTGCACCTGGAACCCTTATTAGACAGTAAACCGGGCAAACTCTCTGGTGGGCAACGCCAGCGTGTAGCGATGGCCCGTGCGATTGTCCGTGATCCGCAGTTGTTCTTAATGGATGAACCGCTTTCCAACCTGGATGCGCAGTTGCGTACCGAGGTGCGCGACAGCATTATGGCGCTGCACCAAACGCTGCGCATCAGCACCATCTATGTCACCCACGACCAGACCGAAGCGATGTCAATGGCGGACAGGATTGTGGTTATGAAAGATGGCGTGATTCAGCAAACCGGCCGCCCCGCCGACATTTACCACCATCCGGCCAATGTCTTTGTTGCCGGGTTTATTGGCTCGCCCGCCATGAACCTGCTGCTGTTACCCTGCAAAAACGGCCAGGTTTTCTTGGGGGAACAGGCAATCCCGCTGCCGGTAAGTGCCGGGCAGGCACACCAGGTATGGGTGGGGATTCGCCCGGAACATATTACCGATACCCCACAACCCGGCCAGTTTACCTTCGCCGCCACCCTTCGCCAGCGAGAACTGATGGGGGCCGACTATTTGCTCCACCTGACCACCCCGTTTGGGGATATGCGCTATTGCCGCCGCCACCGGGGAATCATTCCCGAATGTGGCGACATTCTTCAGCCCGGCTTTTCCCACGAAGACTTGCACTTTTTTGATGCTGACACACAGCTCAATTTATTACATCAGGAGACTATTCATGTTTAAGGCCACGCCTTTCCGGTTACCGGCTCTGGTATGCAGTTTAACCCTGGCGTTCACTGCCAGCGCACTGGCAAAAGAAAAGATAGATTTTATGTTTCCGGCCCCGGTCGACGGCAAGCTGACCATGGAAATGAACCGTATCATTAAAACCTTTAATGATTCACAACAGGATGTTGAGGTGCGCGGGATTTTTACCGGCAATTACGACACCACTAAAATTAAAGCAGAATCAGCTCAGAAAGCCGGGCAACCACCAGCGCTGGTGATTATGTCCGCCAACTTCACCACCGACCTGGCACTGAAAAAAGAAATACTGCCCATGGACGAGATCCTGAAATACGGCAACCTGAAAGCGAATGATTTCCTGGAGCAAAATTTCTGGCCTGCCATGTGGAAAAATGCCCAGGTGATGGGTGAAACTTATGCCATTCCGTTCCACAACTCCACGCCAATTCTCTATTACAACAAAACGCTGTTTGCGAAAGCCGGTATAACCCAGCCCCCTCAAACCTGGGCAGAATTACGCGCCGACGCGCTTAAACTGACCAACAAAGACCAGGGCCAATGGGGAATCATGATGCCCTCTACCAATGATGATTACGGCGGCTGGATCCTCTCAGCATTAGTTCGCGCCAATGGCGGCAACTACTTTAACGACACGTGGCCGGGCGAAGTGTATTACAACTCCCCCACCACCATTGGTGCCCTGCGTTTCTGGCAAAACCTGATTTACCAGGACCATGTGATGCCCTCTGGTGTGCTGAACGCCAAACAAATCAGCGCGGCATTTTTTTCCGGGAAATTGGGTATGGCGATGCTCAGTACCGGAGCGCTGGGCTTTATGCGTGACAACAGTAAAGATTTTGAGTTAGGGGTTGCCATGCTGCCAGCTAAAGAGCAACGTGCGGTGCCAATTGGCGGTGCCAGCCTGGTCAGCTTTAAAGGCATTTCCGAAGCTCAGAAAAAAGCAGCCTGGGAGTTTCTGAATTACCTGGTCAGCCCGAAAATCAATGGTGAATGGAGCCGCTTTACCGGTTACTTTTCGCCACGTAAAGCAACCTATGACACCCCAGAAATGAAAACATACCTGGCAAACGACCCACGAGCCGCAATTGCTCTTAAACAGTTGCAGTACGCTCACCCCTGGTATGCCACCTATGAAACGGTTGCGGTACGTAAGGCAATGGAGAACCAGTTAGCTGCTGTGGTTAACGACCCTAAAGTGACACCGGAAAGTGCCGCCCGGGCAGCACAAGAGCAGGCTGACACCATCATGAAACCCTATGTAGACAGCACTGCGCTGGCCCCAGTGAAATAACCTTTTTTAGCTGGTAATCCCCGGCAGCCACAAGGACGTGGCTGCCAACAGATTTACGCTTTACTGGCGTGACCAGGCTGCGGCCTGACTGAAAAGTTCGGCGGAGGGGCGAATACCGGTATACAGTACAAACTGCTCAACGGCCTGAATGGCAAAAACTTCAGAACCCGTTATCACTGTTTTCCCCAGTTCCTGAGCGTAGTGAATCAATGGCGTAACAGCGGGTAGTGCCACCATGTCAAACACCGTGCTTGCTGCCTGGATTTTATCCTCTGCCCACGAAAGTTGGCTTGCCTGTGCCCCCTCCATGCCCAGGGGTGTCGCGTTGATCAATATATCTGCCGCGCACTGCGCTTCTGTTGCACACCACTGGTAACCATATAATTTCGCCAGCGCCTGGCCTGCCACGGCATTACGGGCAACAATATAGCCCTTACTGAACCCGGCATCTTTCAGTGCACAGGCAGCCGCTTTTGCCATTCCGCCACTGCCTTTCAGGGCAAACACCCTGTTCGGATCGAGGGCGTAATCTGCCAGTAATTGCCGGATAGCAATATAGTCCGTGTTATAAGCCTTAAGGTGGCCATTGGTGTTAACAATCGTATTCACTGCCTGAATACCCTGCGCCGAGTCATCCATTTCATCCACCAGTGGAATACAGGCCTCTTTGAAAGGCATGGAAATAGCACACCCACGGATTCCCAGTGCCCGTATTCCCTGTATAGCACCTTCCAGGTTTTGAGTAGTGAAGGCTTTGTACAGATAATCCAGGTCCAGCGCATCGTACAGGTAGTTATGGAACCTGGTACCAAAATTACTGGGGCGAGCCGCCAATGACATACAGACCTGGGTATCTTTGTTCAGTTTTTTTGCCATGCTGGTTTCCTGAGTTGCAGTTTTCTCTGCAGTGGAGTATTGAATAAAAAGATGACCTAAAAAATTGTCCACTTTAGCGAGAAAAATTTCCCCTTTTATGGCTAACCGGCTCACTGAACAGAAATACCTCAAGCTACTGGCGGTTTATGGCAATACGCCAGCCAGTGTAACCTTACAAGAACTGGCAGACCGGCTGTTTTGTACCCGCCGCCATATGCGCACGCTGCTGCAACAAATGCAGGATAACGGCTGGCTTGACTGGCAATCCCGCCCCGGGCGTGGCCTGCGGGCACAATTGCATTTATTGCGTACCCCCACGCAACTCAGCCAGGCCGAAGCCGAACAGTTGCTGGATGCGGGCCGGCTGGACGAAGCGATTGCACTGCTGGGGCAGGATAAACAGCAGGTAACCCAACTGTTGCGCTCGAAACTTGGCTACAGCGTGCAGGCAGATTACCAGCGCTTACGTATCCCTTATTACCGCACCATGCCTTGTTTACTACCTGGCACAGCCTTACGCCGCTCGGAACAGCACCTGGTCAGGCAAGTTTTTAGTGGGCTGACCCGCATAAATGAGGAAAAAGGTGAAGTGGAGCCCGACCTGGCTCACCGCTGGCACCAGGCGACTCCTCTTTGCTGGCGTTTTTTCCTGCGCCCCTGTGTGCAATGGCATGACGGGAAACAAGTGACAAGCAGCGATGTAGTGAAATCACTGGTGCGCAGTGCCGAACTGCCGTTGTTTTCCCACCTCAACACCATCAGGGCAACTGGCCCACTCAGCCTGGAAATCGCATTATCTCAGCCAGACGACCAGTTACCACAGCTTCTGGCGCATGTTGATGCTTTGATTGTGCGTACAGACCACCTGTCTGTGGCAACACCGGTGGGTTCCGGGCCTTATCGGGTGGATGAAAACAGCGACTGGCTCCTGAGGTTTAAGGCTTTTGATAACTACTACGGGCTGCGTGGCCTGCTGGATGAAATAGAAGTCTTTACCTGGCCGGATTTAACATCCACTGATGCAGGTGCTCCACCACTGGATATTAAAACCTCTGCCTGGCTCAGCTCCAGCCTGAGCGATGAAGCTTATATTGCCGGGCTTGCCCGAAAGCTGACCGGGAAACCCACAGATGAAAACCCGGAGATGTTCCTGGAGCGCGGTGGTTATTTTTTACTGTGTGACAACCGCTCAGTACACTGGCACACAGACAGCCAGCGGCGCTGGCTGAGAAGCATTCTTAATCCATGGAATATACAGCCCCGGTTACAGGCAGAGATCCGCCCACTTTGGGTACCAGGTGGAAGTGTACTGCCAGACTGGTTCCATACACTGGAAGATGGCCCAAGTGTTTCCCCTTTTTCTGGCAAGGAGCCACACCCAGTATTGCGCCTGGCATACCCGCAAACACACCCTGAATTCGCCATGTTATTTAATATTATGGCCGGGTTACTGGCCGAACATGGCGTGGAGTTGCAAAGCGAAGCGTTGCCCTACACAACCTGGGCCGCCGGGGAATACTGTGCCGATATCTGGCTGGGCACTGTTAACTTCACTGTACCTGAAAACTGGCATGTAGCTGCATGGTTGCTGGGTTCACCATTATTGCGGCGCTGTGCTTTCGGGGGCGAAACGGACAGGGTTAATGCTCAGCTCTCAAACTGGCGAACAGGTGCTGTAAGTGCCAGGCAGTTAATTGGGGAAGTGACTGAATCAGGCTGGTTACAACCGCTTTTTCACCACTGGATGAGGCTGAAAGGCCCTGCGGGGGTACAGGGACTGCACCTGAATAACCTCGGGTGGTTTGATTTTACTTCGGCGTGGATAATGCCTGAATGATGAAGAAATAACCCACTCCCCGTTACCGGAGACAAACCAGCCCAAAGCTTTCTGGCTGCTTGCGGTACATTTCAGTGGTGAGGTTTTTCAAACGCTATTTTACGTACCTTACGTCCACCCCAGTGACAGGTGACTTTGTCAGCATAATATAATTAAATTTTAATCCTGTACGAGTAACCAATAATCTCCGAAACCTCATCAGGGTTCATGGAGTTGTAAAGCATATTCGCAGCATGATTTTCTGATTCAGCACCAAGCCAAACTTCTTTGCAATTGTGTTCTCTCGCCAGTTGCAGTAATTTCTGCATAATGAATTTACCCACACCTTTTTGCCTTTGATCCATGCAAACATCAATCTCGTCTATGTAAAGCCAGCAGTCGTTGTTATAAGGCTTCATTTCTATTCTCGATGAGGAAATCCCTAGTAGCTTTTCGTCATTACCCCCTGATGAATAGCAGGAAAGAAATATTACCCCTTCCATAGATAAATAATTTCTTAACGCACTCTCAGAGTATCCGTGAATCTGATTTGAGGCGTCCCAGGAAGCATTGTTTATATCTGATATGATTTTTTCTAAATCATCTCCCAGAGAAAATATTCTTGCTTTCATTTATGTAATCCCATTATTAAGACAAGCAATAATTACGCGCTCTACTAATGAAAACTAACAGTAGTGGAGCGCTATAATCACGAATCATGTATTAGTAAAATGAGGATCCCCCCCGGAACCAACATGCTTATAACAATGCGGCCTGGCATATTAGATCTTTAAGATAGTCGTAGTCGATTGTATCTATGTCCTTAAAATTGATATGCCTTCTTGATTTACCTGAACCACTCAGTACACGGCGCTCATCCTTCAATTGTGGGCCGTTGCTGAATGACAATTGAACATGTGCAGAGTAAATAAACACACCGCAGAACTGCCCCTCTTTTTCCTCTGGCTTGAGCGTGAAAAGTGCCCCGCCATATTTACTGACTTTAGTACTGTCTGGCACACAGGTTTGAATAAATTCTTCAAGTGAGTTAGCAATAGAAATTAGATCCAGCGTGTCATTTCCTTTCATTGAAACCTCCTGATTTAAAAATATTAATTTGTCTTACACAATACTAACCAGGGAGTACAATTACCTGCCTGAGATATAACTTTGTAATAACTTAAAAATATACCAGCAAGTACCCCCTTAACGGTTTTAATAACCTTTAGATGGCGGACCTTCCAGATACTGAGGCAGACCATCGGCTATTTCCAGCCATGGTTGCCTGGATGAAACCCAAAAATGCATATCAGGATTGAAAAGTGATGCATCATCAAGGCTACCTACCGTTAACCCAATGACCCCAGCAGTTACCCGCCGGGAAAATATACTTGAACCGCAACGAGAACAATAACCCCTCTCAAGAGTTTCGGACGAGTAAAACGTGCTTACCGGCCCAGTGACAGAAACATCTTCAAGGCGCATTAGCACACGAGCGTTAAAAGCGGCACCAATTGCTTTCTGGCATTCATGGCAGTGGCATACTCGCTGGTTCAATGGCTCTGCTGTTGTTTCGTAGCGAACAGCCCCGCACAAACATCCGCCTTGAAATTTTGTCATTCAATACCTTCCTTGACAGAAATCTGACTCCACTGAAAAATTGAGAAATCTTTTGCTAAGCAGAGAGTTGGCTATTCGTTTGGCTGGTCTGCCAGGCAATTTTTAACAGTTACGCTGAAACTGACCAAACGCCAAATACATACTAGTACAATCATTAGATTGTACCGCCGAACTGGCTCAGCCTCTTTCTATGGCACACCAAATCCTATCACTGGATAAATTTTTTCACTGGGTGCACATTCACAAAATACAATAGTGGTAACAGATTTGCTGTTGAGCCCAATGACAGAGTGTTGAGTGTCATTTTGTCTGGACAACCGTGTTGAAATTACCAATTCGTTCCTGATGCTACATACTGAAAGCTGAGTAATAGTGAAATTTACTTATTTTTCAGCGCCATGCCTTAAATATGCTTTGTTTATAAAAAGGTCCAACAGCAGCTATTTTTATTACTTAAAACTTAATCGACTTTTGAAGTTTAATTTTTTTATTGGTTAACTTTCAACACAGACTGCGCACCAACCATATGATTAGTTACCTTGTTTTATGTTCATTTATGTTTCCCTCTAATTTTTCATGTTTTTTTAAATCTTAATTAACATTAAGATCATTCTCACAATATATGCCTTCTATTAAATCACCTCTCACTGTGCTTCTTTTCCCTTAAGTACATTAACTTACAAACCACTGCGTATAATGACGCAGCCATCAAATAGTAAGATGTTCATTATGATGGCATACATACGTTCATTTCATGGTATTCCCCTCTGTAATGTGAATAGCTATAACTAACATCATTAAGGCGCCAACATATCTTCGAAGGAGCGGATAATGAAAGTGCTAAATAAAAGGCAAATATCACTGGTAAACCGTTTGGCTCAGGAGCAAAGCTGGTTAAGCACAGCTCAGGCTGCGGAGTTTCTCGGGATTTCAGTGAGTACACTCAGAAGAGACATTAATGCAGTGAACTATTTTTTTGCAGATAAAGGCAATTACATACTCTGCAAACCTGGGTTGGGGCTGAGGTTGGATGCTAAAGGAATAGTGTCTTTACCAATAGTATCCCCAGACGAGCATATTGCTAACCTACTAAAAAGTAAAAGACTTATTGGTATCACCAGTGATTTACTGACACATTCGCCAACACCATTATCCATCAGTTTCTTTTCAGAGAAATATTTCATCAGTCGCTCTTCTATTGTTGAAGACCTAAATAAGATTGATAAATGGCTACGTGGGTTTTCGCTGGTGATGCTCAGAGACCACACAGGAACACATATAAAAGGTAAGGATTACGACATTCGCATGGCTCTTAAGGAGATCATAGCGAATAGCATTTTATGTAATTATCAAATGACTGATAGTCGAATAGACAGGTTTTCCCGAGTCCAGTTAATAAAGGAGTTCGGGAAAGAGAACGTCGCGAACTGTATCAGTCTTATTAGTTTTATTGAAAATGAACTATCATGTGCAATAAGTGAACCGTACTATACCAACCTTTTTTCACATTTTCTGGTTACAATCAGGCGTATGGAAAAAGGTCATCATCATACTGGAAATGAAAGTATACCTGTTCATACCAATAAGGAATGGCAGGTTGCCATGAAAGCAATATCCTGGCTTGAGGGAAAGTATACTTTTTCCTTTCCAGAAATTGAAACTGGTTATATTTACCAGTATCTGATTTCATCAGGCAAAAACCCGACCCATCCCGGCCTTCCAGAGATAGCGTTACAAGATAAAGAAGCTGTAAGTTATGCCATAAGCCTGACCAGTGCTCTTTCTCAGTTGCTTAAATATGATTTAATTTCAGACAAAGTGCTGTTGAACTCCCTGATCGTGCATATCAAACCGATGCTAAACAGGCTGACTTATCGGATAATTATTCATAACCCACTCCTTGATGAGATAAAAAAAGAACTCATAGAAGTATTCAATGCTGTACGTAATGCAACAATGCAAATAAATAATTACTGCAAACATGATCCACCATCCGAAGATGAAGTGGCCTACCTGGCTGTTTATATTCAGGCTGCGATAGAAGAGCAGAAAGAACACAAAAAAATCATCCTTGTATGCTCAAGTGGTGTAGGTACATCGCAACTTCTTTCCAGCAGAATAACCAAAGCATTTCCTGACTGGGAGATTGTCGCTATTGTGCCTGGAAGCAGGCTTAAAGAGACATTATCTGAAAAAAAATGTGACTTAATCATTTCAACTATACGGATAGAAGAAATGATGATACCCGTGGCCTATGTATCTGCTCTTTTTTCAGCAAAAGATATTACTCGCGTAACGGAAACTCTGTTCGCCGAGCACAATGCTAAGGAGAAACCGTATGTTAGGTAAAGTTATTCTAAGTGATATTTTAAGCAAAGCCTGTGTGATAACTGATATGCAGGCGAACAGTAAAATTGATGTTATCGAGCAGTTGACACAATCACTATTTGAGCAAGGAGCAATTGATAACAAAAAAGGCTTTATTGCTGATGTGCTTACCAGAGAGGCCCTAGGATCCACTGGTTTCGAAAATCAGATTGCCATCCCACATGGAAAATCCCGATGGGTTAAAGAAACAAAAATAGCTGTAGCCAGGCTAAAAGAGACCGTCGACTGGGAAACCATGGACAGCTCCGATGTAAGGCTGGTGATCCTTTTTGCAGTAAAAGAAACTGATAGCGGAGTTGGTCATATAAAATTACTGGCCAGAATATCAATAGCATTAGGAGATGATGATGTCGTTGAACGATTACTTAATGCCAATTCGCAAGAGGAACTGTACCGGTTAATAATAAACAACACCGGGGAGTAAAATCTTCACAAGGAGAATAAAATGAAAATTATAGCAATTACCGCCTGTCCAACAGGCGTTGCACACACTTACCTTGCAGAAGCAAACCTTAAAAAGAGTGCCGGTAAAAAGGGTATTCCTTTACTTGTAGAAACTCATGGTGCGGTTGAAAGTGAGTATACCTTTACGGATAATGATGTCAGTCAGGCTGATATAGTATTAATTGCTGCAGATAAGATTATTGATCTTTCACGCTTTCATAATAAACAAATCATTCGTGTTTCGGTGACACGTGCGGCAAAAGATGCATCTGGCCTGTTGGATGATATTATTACTGGCAAGTTGTCACCTGAAAAGCATACTGAATCAGATATAGTGGAAGATCAGCCTAAGCAAGATAAAGATAAGTCATTTGTTTCTCAGATTTATATTCATCTTATTACTGGTGTAAATTTAATGATCCCGTTTGTGGTCGCCGGTGGTATTCTGATTGCCCTCAGTTTTTCATTTGGCATAACCGCTGCAACGCCTGGAGAGCCAAATTTCAGTCCTGTTGCAAAAATGCTTTCTGATATTGGGGGCGGAGCAGCTTTTGCTCTGATGCTTCCCATCCTTTCACTTGGTATCAGTAAGTCGATTAGCGGCAATATGGGGATGGTTTCTGGAGCCGTTGGCGGAATGATGGCAATACAGACGGGTTCAGGATTTCTCGGTGCACTACTGGCTGGATTTATTGCCGGATATATTACGCTACTCATCGTGAAATATATCAATCTTCCCAAATCAGTGGCAGGTCTGAAGCCAATTTTGATCGTTCCATTACTCAGCGTTTTTATTACTGGTGCACTTATGGTGCTGGTGATTGGTGAGCCCATTAAGTTTCTTCTCGACTCACTAACCTCATTCCTTCAAAACCAGGGGAACACTAACGCAGCTATTATGGGACTTTTGATAGGTATGATGGTGGCCTTTGATATGGGTGGCCCCTTGAATAAGACAGTCTGTATGTTTGCCATTGGCCTGATGTCGACTGGCATCTATGAACCTATTGCCGCATGTATGGCAGCCGGAATGGTACCGCCATTAGGTATTGCGCTTGCCACCACGCTGTTTGGTCGTAAATTTTCTCGTCAGGAAAGAGATACCGGCAAAGTCACCTATGTCCTTGGACTGTCTTTTATTACTGAGGGGGCTATTCCTTATGCTGTGGCGGACCCACTCCGTGTCATCCCCGCCATCGTAGCAGGGTCTGGGCTGGCTGGTGCCCTTTCTATGGCTCTGGGGTGTGCTTCACGGGCACCACACGGCGGTGTATTTGTCATGTTTATACCGAATGTGATTACCAACGTGTTGGGCTATATCATCGCCATTGCTGCTGGAGCGTTACTGACTGCCCTGATCCTTCGTTTTATTAAGAAAGACAGCCCCGAAACTGTCCAGGAGATCTAATCATGCTTATGAATATGAGAGATGTTTTAACTGTAGCTCAGCAAAATAAATTTGGCGTTGGGGCGTTTAATATAGCTTCTGCAGAATTTGCAAGGCTCGTTATTCAGGTAGCAGAGAGACTTCACTCCCCTGTTATTCTTGAAGTCCATCCGGATGAGCATGAATTTACCGGTGATGATTTTATTTACTATCTTCGTGAGCTTGCTATTAAAGCAACAGTACCTGTTGTTATTCACCTGGATCATGGTCAGACACTGGAGCAGGTGATGCGAGCCATACGTACTGGCTACACATCAGTTATGATCGATGCCTCTGCCCTTCCATTCGAAGAAAATGTGGCTATCACCCGTCATGTGACCGAAGTAGCTCACGCTGCTGGCGTGTCTGTTGAGGCTGAGCTTGGCACCATTGGTGTGGCCGAAGGAAGTAACGAAGGTGGGCACGCCGAAATCCTTTATACCGACCCACAGCAAGCAGAACACTTTGTCAGAGAAACTGGGGTCGATTCATTAGCCGTTGCAATTGGAACCTCACACGGTTTATACCCGGCAGGCAAACAGCCAAAACTGGATATTGAGAGGCTGAAAGCCATTAAGCAACGCCTGAGTATTCCTTTAGTCTTGCACGGTGGTTCCGGCAACAAGGATACTGAAGTCGCTGAATCTATCCAGTACGGTGTTGGGAAAATCAATATTTCCAGCGATATGAAGAAGGCGTTCTATGTTGCACTGGAAGAAGAACTGAAATCAGGAAGTCACGAACCTAACGCTTTATATATCAAGCCAATGGAAGCGGCAAAAGAGATTGTGATTCACAAGATGTGACTTATTTTCCTCAATCGGTAAGGCAGCGCTGTATGGTTAAACGTCATTTTTAATCAAAATGCTGGAAGATTTCTAAAAGTGAGTGGGTCGTTTCGCCGGGATACCTGTAATTTCATGAGAGTTATATCTTGCAGAAACAAGTAAGTAACACATTTAGAAATGCATAAAAGAGGCTAAGTGACATATTCCAGTAACCAAAGCAAAAAGGGGTTACCTTTCGGTAACCCCTCTTTTTATATGGCGGAAGCGCAGAGATTCGAACTCTGGGACCCTTTCGAGTCGCCGGTTTTCAAGACCGGTGCCTTCAACCGCTCGGCCACACTTCCGGAATGAGGCGCACTATAAACGTCCCCTTGCGTCATGTAAAGCACCAATTTGTTCGTTTGCTTTAAAAATCAACAAAACACAGTTATTTGCGTGAAAATACGGCATTATGGTTAGTTATTCAGCAATAAAATCAGTAACAAAGCGCTATCCCGAACTTTTCTCTTAACCGGATTAATCGGCATATAACGTCGATGCCCCTGACCCGCTCAATTTAACTGCCTGAATAATACCCGCAGCAGTTATTGATTAAGCCCCCTGCCACACTTTTATTTCCTGAGACGGAGACCCTGGTTACCGTTTTCAGGCGTACTAAAGCTTGTAGACAGACGTTGGTTTAGCCGCATCTTCAACCAGCGCATCAATCACAACCCTTTGTCTGGGTTTTAAATAACGAGAACGAGGCCAAACTGCGTGAATTGGCATTTCAGCCCCTGCGTACTCATCCAGCACGGTTACCAGTGCCCCTGTAGCTAAATGTTCATTAATAAGCCAGGTTGGTAATTGAGATACCCCCATTCCGTCAAGTACGGCTGACAACATGGCATCACCATCGCTAAAACAGTACCGCCCATGTATCGCCTGGGTAAAACCTTCTCCATTGGCACGTTTGAATAGCCAGGTAGGTTGATTACTCCGCTGCCCTCCAACAATGCAATCGTGCCCGGCCAGTTCAGTAACCAGCCTGGGCGCACTTTTCCGTTTGAGATAATGCGGACTCGCACATACGACCAGACGCTGACGTCCCAGACAACGAGCGATTAGGTCGGCGTCATCTTCCAGCGTTCCAATACGCACAACGAGGTCGACACCCTCATCAACCAAATTGATGCGCTTCTCACTGAATGCAACCGCAAGGCTCAGTTTTGGATATTTCCTTGTTAATTCCAACAACACAGGCATCACGTGCCTTCTTCCGAAAGCAGCGGGTAAGTGAACATTCAGATTTCCAGAAACCTGAAAGCTGCCAGCAACAACCCCATGCTCCAGACTTTCTATTTCATCCAGAATGGCAATCCAGCCATCAAAATAGCGCTGGCCTTCTGGTGTCGGCGTTAAACTTCGGGTGGTGCGGTGTAACAGTTTTGTCCCAAGTTTTTTTTCCAGCCGGGTAACACTTTTCCCAACAGCTGATCCCGTCAGTCCCAGATGCTCTCCGGCTGCAGTAAATGACCCGGTTCTGAGCGTTTCAATGTATTCGATGACACCAGAGAATTGCGTCTCGTTAATTTTCATTATGGAACCACAGGATGAAATAAATGGAATTTAAACTGTATTATTATTTTATAACAATTCAATACACTATCTCCTGTTAAGAAAATTTGACTGATCCAAATCATAAACAGGAGATTCACTATGAGCGACGACACCACAATTAACGCCCGCATCCACACCCTTTTCGACCGCGAAGAGATTCGTGCCCTGAGGTTACGTTACAGCCAGCTACTGGATGGCGGGCTTGCAGAAAGAATGGGCGAAGTTTTCACGGAAGATGCTCAGGTAACCGTTACTGTTGGCTCAATGAATGGGCTGGCAGAAATTAAGCAAACACTAAAAGAAGCCTATCAAACATTTGATACTCAACAACGTGGTCACTTTCCTTTCATACACGCTATCGCCAATCACGATATCCAATTAATCGATGAAAACCATGCGAGTGGGCGTTGCTATCTTCTGGATTTTGTTACGGGTAGAGACGCTGCTGAGCACCCTTTTTTGTTGCTTGGCCATTATGTTGATCAATACGTTCGTGTTAACGGTGAATGGCGCATTTCACACAGTGAATTAGATGTTTTATGGCCCACAAATACCAAATAAAACAGACACATACGTAGACTAATAAAATAAGAGGCAATATGAATAAACAATTACCTGAAAGTTTTCAACGTGTGTTCCAGGATAATAAATTGACCGTTGGTTTATTAACACCACTGGAAGCTTATCCCGGGAGCCCATTTCCAACACTCAAGGATCATCAACGCATTGCTCAACAAGCTGAGCTTGCCGGGTTTGCCAGTATTTGGGTCCGCGACGTTCCCTTTTACGACCCCAATTTTGGTGATGCCGCGCAAATTATCGACCCCTTTACTTACGCTGGATATCTCTCAGCTATTACTAGTGAAATCACGCTGGGTACTGCCGGGATAGTTCTTCCACTACGCGATCCAATTTCGGTTGCAAAGCAGGCAGCGTCTGTAGATTTCCTTACTGGTGGGCGTTTCATTCTCGGTATGTCGACTGGAGACAGACCCGTTGAATATCCTGCATTTGGCGTGGATTTTGAAAGCCGTGCTGAAATGTACCGTGAATCAGTTAATATCATTAACCGGTTGCATACAGAGCACTTCCCGAATATCCAGACGGAATATTACGGTACCTTACAGGGCGACCTTGATCTCCACCCCAAACCAGTTAATGGTTCTATACCCATGATGGCCGTAGGTCGCTCGCGCCAGCCCATGGAATGGTTGGCGAAAAATGTTAACGCCTGGATATGGTCTGTTGATGACGAACAGGCCATCAAAGAGATTATTTCTACGCTGGCAATAGCTGCCGGAGACAGCCCGGCACCGAAATATGGTTACGCAACTTTCTTTGACCTTGATGCTAACCCAAATGCCCCTTATCAACGTTTTTACAATGTGGTAAGGATCGGGCGCAACGCCCTGATTGAGCGTTTAAGGAAACATAAAGAGATAGGCGTACGCCATATAGCACTTAACCTTAAGCCCTCACGCAGGCCAGCCGAAGAAGTCATCGCTGAAATGGGTGAATATGTTCTTCCTGCACTAAGGGAGGAGTAATGCTTTGGTAATTTCCGATAAACACAACGTTGCTCAATTGATAGCATCGTTTAGCCATGCATGGATGACGGGGCAATTTGCAGCCATCGCTCCAGCCCTGAATGCCAGCACAACATTAGTCAGCCACCAGCATGGAATGCAACGGGGCTGTGCTGATATAACCGCAGCACTCTCTAAGGATACAGCTGCTGGCCAGATTACCGGCCGTACCTCAAATTCATTTGTTGCCATTGATAAAAATCGGGCTGCATGCAGCCTTTATCTTTTTGGTTCACTAAATGAGCCAAATAATGAACCATTCCAGTTTGGTACCACACTATTATTTGAGCTAAAAAAAACGTCACTCTCAGACTGGTGCTTTGAAATAATACGCCTTGCTATTAACTGGACATCGGGCCCCGCACCGGATGAATTAAAATACTGGGGGAAACTTCCCCAACAACAGGGTTGGCAATTTGGTGACAGGCCTCCGGTTATAGTGAGTGAGTTGCACTCGCCCTGGCAGCGTTTACCTGCAGCATCACCGCCTGATGAGTTAACAGTGGCATTACAGGATCTATACAACCGCTATGCCTTTGCTGTTGACCAAAATGACATAGCGCTATTGGCAACAACCTATACCGAGGATGTTCATGGTGGTTTTGCGCCTATGGGGTACCTGAATGGGCGTGAAGCAGTGATTGGTATGTTGAAAAGCTTTCGCCACCTTGCACCCTTCTGGCAACATTTTGCTGACGTTGTGAAAGTTGAGCGCGAAAATGACCCCCAGTATGCAAGAATGATAGTTGCACGAATTATTCCGCAGTACCCTGTAGATCAGAATGGAAATAAAATTTACGGTGCACACTATCAGTTACGTGTACGTATGGAAGAAGACGCACAGTGGCGTATCTGCTGGAGTGATTACCGCCCGGGATGGTTTTATGCTGATGAACTTCCAGAATTCGATATCGGAAATGTACAGCTATAAAATGTAGCCAGGTACAATAGAAAAATGTCGCCTTTTTATTTCCCCAGTAACTGCCTGAAAAAACAGAGTCACCTCCGTGTGACTCTGTTTTTGACCTGTTTCAGTGATGCATAAATAGTGTTTTCTTACCACGATACCTTGTTAAATATTAATTAATCCTTCCCGATAGGTTCGCAACGCATTTTCATCCCTTTGCGTAAATTGCGTTAATGTCTTCTCTAACATAGATACCAGAGCTTCGTAATCCTCGGGTAATCTGGCAATAAAGTTAACCGGATTAGCAACACTTTGCCCAAGTAAAACCAGCGGGTTTTTCAACTGCTGAATTAACAGTAACGTTTCTTCGATACGCTCATACTCACTGGCTTCGACAAAGCGACCAGCCAGGACATCCTGGTACAATAAGGATTCAGGTTGTACCGCCACTGAGGTCATATACATATGGCTGGGGTGGAGTTGATTGAGGATTGCTGCCGTATTTCTGGCGTTTCGCTCTCCATTTCCTTTACCCGCGAGCCCACCAAGAAAAATAACACGATAGGCTATTCCAGCCAGCTCAAGTTTTTTACACTCCCGAACGATATCCTGGGAAGTGTAACCTTTTTCCATTTGAGTGAGAACGTTGTCATCACCACTTTCGATACCAATAAGCAGGTCATTAATACCTTCTTTTTTTAGCTGCTTTAAGTCTGCAACGCTTTTATTATACATACTGTCAACACGGGCATACATACCGATATTTATGTCGGGAAAATACTGGCGAATAAGCTGAGCCATATCGACCAACTTTGCAGTTCTCAACGTAAATGGATCCCCACCCACAGCATAGATTCGCGTGGCGTTGGGATTATTTAATTTTGCCTCTTCTAAATCATTTACTATTTGATTTCTGGGTGCAATACGATAAGGCGTGTCATGGTAAAAAGTACAAAATCGACATCCGTTATGAGTACAACCCACAGTGACTTCCAATAAAATACTATTAGCTTCGTGCGGTGGGCGAATAACCGGGCCAGTATAATGCATTTTACTCTACCTTGCTTTCAATAGGTTTGGCATAACCGCTACTTATTGCTGGCAGCTCGCTATGCTTTAAAAGAAGGCTTAATCATTACGCAGTCAGTAAAAATGATAAAGCATTTACCATGCTCATGAATATGGAAAATAAATCCATAATGAACCTATGGCTAAGGCAACTAAAGAGAAAATGTCAGGAGTGAAATCAGTTGCCCGCTGTTCAGGCAACTGCTTATAAAAGAAAATATCAGGCGCTGTAACCATCGACACCTTTAAAAGATGCATAGCCATCATCAACCATTACAGTTGAACCATTAATGGCACTGGCTTCTGGCAAAGATAGCAGGTAAATAGCATCAGCAATTTCCTGAGGATTAATGATCCTCCCTTTCATATGGAGTTTGCTGCCAATCTCCTCGATTGGTTTGTCTATCATGGCCGTTTTTACCCAGCCAGGGGCTACGGATAACACACGAATACCATAGGGTGACAATTCCCGTGCCATAGCCTGCGTTGCCATACGAACCCCACCTTTACTGGCGTGGTAACCGATACTTTCTGTGTTGGCCATCGCGCCACAGATAGAACCGACATTAATAATGACACCCGTTCGGTTCTTCACCATAACCTGCCCCACTGACTGGCAAATCTGAATGGTTCCCATCAGGTTAATTTGAATAGTATTTGATAAATCGGCTAAATCAGCGTCTATCAGTGGAACGCGCTGCCCGACGACACCAGCGACATGGGCTAACACATCAATGGTGCCAAAATGTTCAACCGCTTTACTGACCGCATTACGGCACTGTTCTGCATCAGCCACATTGCATGAAATAAATACAGCATCACCTAATGCGGTGAGCTCGTCCATAGCCTGTTTAATCACGTCTTCTGAATCAATACTGGCAATGGCAACCTGATATCCCTTAACCAGAAACTTCTTTGCCGTTTCCAACCCAATTCCACGCGTGCCACCCGTCACCATCGCTACTTGCTTCATCTTTCATCCTTTTTGATATTTGAAAATGACCAGAAACAGACTTATTCGATTGACTATGGGCAACAGAATCAAATTTATAAAGGCGTTTGGATTCCATAGAGAATGGAACCAAATTCCACAATCAGGCCTGATTCTCAAGTACACCACAGAACCTCATCATAAAACCTCGATATAAAAGAAGCTCAGGAAAATCAGAATGGAATATTTCTCCTGAATCGACGGAAAAACATGTTTTATGTTAAAAAAGACAAAGAAGAAAAAAGCCATAACCAACTGAAACAAAAGACAAAGAATCATTATGTAAATACAAAAAACAACAAACAAATAACGACAACAACATAGCATGCCATATTTTTTAATATAGCTGAGTAATGTTATTTTATATAAATTAGCCATCAACAACAAAAACTCACTCTTTATTAATTTAATCAAATATAAGAAGCCCAGCATGCTAAATAAAATGTTTGAACCTTTGACCATTGGCAACATGGTATTAAAAAATCGCTTTGTGGTGCCCCCAATGGTGTCAAATTATGCTAATGAAGATGGTACCTGTAGCGAACAGTTTATTGCCTACCACGAAGAAAAAGCACAAGGAGGATGGGGGTTAATTATTGTAGAAGACTATAAAATAAACCCAGAATCAGGTGGTTTTAACAGATTACCAGGCCTCTGGCATGACGGGCAGATAAAAAGCCACAAAGAACTTACTGAACGTGTCCATAAGCATGGTGCGAAAATTGCGGCGCAAATCTACCATGCTGGCCGCGAAACCTCAGCAGGGATCTCTGGCGTTCAACCTGTTGCCCCATCAGCCATTCCCGACCCGGTAGTCAATGAGATGCCGCGAGAGCTTAGCGTGGAAGAGATTGAACTTCTGGTTGAACAATTTGGTGATACCGCGTTACGTGCCCAAATTGCCGGGTTTGATGCCGTTGAAATACATGGTGCACATGGTTACCTGATCAACCAGTTCATGTCTCCATTCTCGAACAAGCGTACGGATCAATACGGAGGCACTATTCTTAACCGTGCACGATTTGCACTGGAAATTATTGCCAATATCCGCTCAAAAGTAGGCGCAGAATTTCCGTTAATTTACCGTATGTCAGTGAATGAATTTGTCGAGGGAGGCCTGACTACCCAGGACAGCAAGGTTATCGCAATGCTACTGGAGGATGCGGGGATAAATGTTATTCATGCTTCTAACGGGGTTTATGCATCAAGCGACAAAATTATTCCTCCTACTGCTGTCGGACATGCATGGAGCGCTTCAATAAGTGAAGAGATAAAAAAAGTCGTTTCTGTTCCTGTTATTGCTGTGGGGCGAATTAATGACCCATTAATTGCAGAGTCAGTGCTTCGTGCCAAACAGGCGGATTTGATTGCAATGGGCAGGGCATCACTCGCTGACCCGCATTTACCCAATAAAGCGAAAGCGGGTCAATTTGACACGATCATTCGCTGTATTGGCTGCTTACAGGGTTGCATTCAACGCAATGCACAACAACTGCCAATAAAATGCTTAGTGAATCCACTGACAGGGCATGAATCTGAAAGGCAGGTGACCGCTCAGGATGTTAAGAAAAAAGTTGTCGTTATTGGTGGTGGTGTCGCAGGGATGGAAGCCGCCATTATTGCCGCACGGCGTGGTCATGATGTTGATGTCTATGAAAAAGATAACCGGCTGGGCGGCCAGTGGGCACTGGCCTCGGTTCCCCCTACAAAGGAAGAGTTAGGTTCATTTACTGCGTGGCAAATTCACCAACTACGCACGTCAGGGGTGAAGGTTCATCTCAATGCTGAAATTACGCTGGAAGGTATTCAGGCTCTTCACCCCGATACCGTCATTATTGCCACTGGTGCACGGCCATTTATCCCAAGCATTCCAGGCAAAGATTTGCACCATGTAATTACTGCCAATGATGTTCTGCAGGGTAAAGTGCAGCCAGGGAAGAATGTTGTCGTTATAGGAGGTGGTCTGGTTGGTTCAGAAACCGCTGCGCATTTGGCCGGGCATGGCCACACCGTTTCTATCATCGAACTGAACGCTGATATTTTTGTTGGTACACCCTCTTCAACCAAAAAATATTTGCTGCAAGATTTACAGCAACATGCTGTCACTATCATGACAGAATGCACGGTGAAAGAAATACGCGAAAATTCAGTGATCGTTGAAACCAGACAAGGCGAACAACAGATACTGCAACACATTGATTCAGTGGTGATGGCTATTGGTTCCCGCCCGGTTAACCTGCTGGCTGAACAACTCACTGAACGTGTGAAAAACGTCATTACGATTGGTGATGCCCAGAAGGTCAGAAAGGCGATGGAAGCCATTGAAGAAGGCTACATGGCAGGGCTTCAGGTCTGAGTACCTGCGGTATCTGTTTCTACCCCGCCCCC
Source organism: Mangrovibacter sp. MFB070 (assembly GCF_000705335.1). Classification (NCBI taxonomy): domain Bacteria; kingdom Pseudomonadati; phylum Pseudomonadota; class Gammaproteobacteria; order Enterobacterales; family Enterobacteriaceae; genus Mangrovibacter; species Mangrovibacter sp. MFB070. The sequence goes on along the minus strand of NZ_JJMI01000022.1, from coordinate 158,433 downwards.
GCTAACCTCGGGGGCTTTTTATTTTCAGAACACCATACGGTAAGCAACATGTGGGCACAACCACCAGGCAAGCAGGTAAAGATGGGTAAACGCGCTTTTCTCGTGAAAAAGCCTTACCTATTCTGAATGCTATGACACCTGTATATCTATAGAGAGAGTAAAAATGGATCGTATAGTTACCTCTGCCCGCGATCGCTCATCGCTACTCAGTACCCACAAGGTGCTGCGCAACACCTATTTCCTGTTAAGCCTGACACTGGCATTTTCTGCTATTACTGCAACAGCCAGTACAGTACTTGCTCTGCCTTCTCCAGGCCTGATCCTCACCCTGGTTGGCATGTATGGCTTAATGTTCCTGACTTACCGCCTGGCCAATAAACCCACCGGCATTATTGCTGCGTTCGCATTTACCGGCTTCTTAGGTTATATCCTCGGCCCTATTTTAAATGCTTACCTGTCGGCCGGAATGGGTGATGTCATTGGTATGGCGCTGGGTGGCACCGCGCTGGTATTTTTCTGCTGCTCCGCTTATGTGCTGACAACCCGCAAAGATATGTCTTTCCTGGGCGGTATGTTAATGGCCGGGATCGTTGTGGTTCTGATTGGCATGGTTGCCAACATTTTCCTGCAACTGCCTGCCCTGCACCTGGCTATCAGCGCCGTGTTTATTCTGATTTCCTCAGGGGCCATCCTGTATGAAACCAGTAATATCATTCATGGTGGTGAAACGAACTACATTCGTGCAACCGTAAGCCTGTATGTGTCGTTGTACAACATCTTCGTTAGCCTGCTGAGTATTCTGGGCTTTGCCAGCCGCGACTGATCCTGTCGCCCTGCCAGCCTTTTACTGAATCGCCCCGCCATTGTGCGGGGCGATTTTTTGGTGCCGGCAAAGAAAGTGCTACACTGAGCGCCATTGTTATTAGTTGATAACCGAATTTAGTGAACAAAATAGTATGTTGATGTTTAACGGCACCGAAATTGAGACAGACACCGAAGGCTACCTGAAAGACACCGGGCTGTGGAGTAAACCGCTGGCAGAAGCTATTGCGCAAAATGAAGGTATTTCCCTGAGCGCAGAACACTGGGAAGTGGTTATGTTTGTCCGCGATTTTTACCTGGAATTTAATACCTCCCCTGCCATTCGCATGCTGGTCAAAGCAATGGCAAAAACTTTTGGGGAAGAAAAAGGAAATAGCCGCTACCTTTACCGCTTGTTTCCTAAAGGCCCGGCAAAACAGGCGACTAAAATTGCCGGTTTGCCCAAGCCTGTAAAATGTATCTAATAGCGGATACCAAAGTTGGTCCACTCGCGCTGAGGGTGGTGAGGCTCTGTGAGAACGCTCTCTACTCTTGCACTGCGTGGGCCGCCCGCTTTCAGCCAGGTGATTAAAGCTTCTACTGCATCCTGCTCCCCGCAGGCCAGTACTTCAACGCTGCCATCATCCAGATTACGGGCATACCCTGTCACCCCCAATCTTTTCGCTTCAAACTGGGTGCTGTAACGAAACCCCACCCCCTGAACCCGGCCATGAACCCAGGCCATTACGCAATATGCAGCCATTTCCCCGTCTCCTGGCAAAAACCTGTATGCGTTAAGTATACAAGAGTTGCTTTTCTGGTACCTCCCAGAAGCAAAACGCAACAGTAAGTGGTTCGGTAATGCTGCCTGGCACGCAATGTGCTACGCTACGCGCCTTTCCGATATTAATTCTATGCTGTCTCGCGTTTAAGGTAACCCTGATGAGTAAACCCTCAATTTCCACTTCATTGTCTGGTTCTCTGCCCCGTGTGGTGCTGGCTAAAGGCCGTGAAAAATCACTCCTGCGCCGCCATCCCTGGGTATTTTCTGGTGCAGTTTCTCGTATTGAAGGGAAAGCCGGTAGCGGAGAAACGGTTGATATTGTTGACCATCAGGGGAACTGGATTGCCAGAGGCGCTCTGTCACCGGCATCACAAATCCGTGCCCGCGTGTGGACATTCGATGCCGAAGAGCACATTGACGTTGATTTCTTTATCCGCAAGTTACGCCAGGCACAACTCTGGCGAGACTGGCTGGCAGAAAAAGACGGTCTGGACAGTTACCGCCTGGTTGCCGGTGAATCTGACGGGCTCCCGGGGATTACTATTGACAGGTTTGGTTCTTTTTTAGTGTTACAGCTGCTCTCAGCGGGTGCCGAACATCAACGAGAAGCGCTGATTACGGCATTACAAACCTGTTACCCGGAAAGTTCGTTATACGAACGTTCTGATGTGGCCGTACGCAAAAAAGAAGGGCTGCCACTTGCCCAGGGGCTTATCAGTGGTGAGATGCCCCCGGAACTGCTGCCGATTAAAGAGCATGAAATGCAATTACTGGTGGATATCCGCCAGGGCCACAAAACTGGCTATTACCTCGATCAACGAGACAGCAGGCTGGCTACCCGGCGCTATGTTGAAAACAAACGGGTACTGAACTGTTTTTCTTACACAGGTGGATTCGCTGTCTCTGCATTAATCGGTGGCTGTAAAGAAGTTGTCAGCGTTGATACCTCACAGGAAGCGCTGGATGTCGCACGCCAGAACGTTGTGCTGAATAAACTGGATGTGAGCAAGGCTCAGTTTGTTCGCGACGATGTTTTCAAACTGTTGCGCAAATACCGTGACCAGGGGGAAAAATTCGATGTTATCGTAATGGACCCACCCAAGTTTGTGGAAAATAAGAACCAGTTGGCGGGTGCTTGCCGTGGTTACAAAGATATCAATATGCTGGCGATTCAGTTGCTCAACCCGGGCGGTGTCTTGCTTACTTTCTCATGCTCCGGGCTGATGACCAGTGATTTATTCCAGAAAATTGTTGCCGACGCCGCCATTGATGCCGGGCGTGATATACAATTTATAGAGCAGTTCCGTCAGGCAGCGGACCACCCGGTTATCGCAACATACCCGGAAGGGTTATACCTGAAAGGGTTTGCCTGCCGCATCATGTAACTTGAAACCCAATGGTCTTGCCCTCATCTATAGTAGTAACAGAAGAGGCAAGACTCCGGGGAGGTATATATGATTGCCAGCAAATTCGGTATTGGTCAGCAAGTGCGCCACTCCTTGCTGGGTTACCTCGGTGTGGTAGTGGATATCGATGCAGAATATTCGCTGGACGAACCCGCGGAAGATGAGCTGGGTGCAGATTATTCACTACGCAAAGCGCCCTGGTACCATGTTGTGATGGAAGATGACGAAGGCCAGCCGGTTCATACGTACCTGGCTGAGGCGCAATTGAGTGGTGAAATCGCTGACGAACACCCTGAGCAGCCATCAATGGATGAACTGGCTGCCACCATACAGCGTAAACTGGCATCTCCGGTACTTCGTAACTAACTTGCATAAGCCAGGTATGAGCGCTTTTCGGGCCACATATCTGGCTGGCAAGTATTCCAATGCCTGCAATTCTTCCGGTGCCAAACACGGGTTAAAGGTAATGCCGTATGAGTAATTACTGCTTATTCAGCCCAAGGCGGGGAATTTCAATAGCCGGGCAGCGGTCCATAACAACGCTCAGCCCGGCATCTTTAGCCAGTACTGCAGCCTGTTCATTGATTACGCCCAGTTGCATCCACACTGTTTTCGCCCCAACAGCAATTGCGTCTTGCGTCACTTCATACGCAGCTTCTGAATTACGAAACACATCCACCATATCCACTGGCTCAGGGATATCCTGTAAGCGTGCATAACCTTGCTGCCCCATCAACGTTTTGCCTGCCACTTTTGGGGAAACAGGAATAACGTGATAGCCCTGTTCCAGCAAAAAGGCCATGACCCGATAACTCGGCCTGTCCGCCTTATCACTGGCACCCACCAGCGCAATAGTGTGAGCCTGTTGCAGAATGCGTGCTATTTCATTATCTGTCATCACGTTTTCCTTATCATAACCAGTTATGAGTCTACTATATCATTACCTGCCTGGCCTGGTACTAACCGGGAAAAACCTGTCAGCCACTTGAACAACATCACTTTTTTTGCGCTGGCGTATTGAAGCTGGAGCAACATCCAGTAATCTGTAGGGACTTTAATCAGGCTGGTGAACTCTTTATGGAACTGACAACTCGTACACTGAGCGCAAGCAAACATATTGCGCTGGTTGCTCACGATCACTGTAAAACACTTCTTCTTAACTGGACCCGGAAGCATCAGTCCGTCCTTGAAAAACACACACTGTATGCAACGGGAACTACTGGTAACCTGATTCAGAGAGAAACAGGGCTGAATGTGCACGCTATGCTCAGTGGCCCAATGGGTGGTGACCAGCAAGTCGGTGCGATGATCTCTGAAGGGAAAATTGATGTACTGATCTTTTTCTGGGATCCACTCAATGCCGTTCCACATGACCCGGATGTCAAAGCGTTACTGCGCCTTGCCACCGTGTGGAATATACCGGTAGCGACCAACGCTTCTACCGCAAACTTTATTATTGAATCGCCTGAGTTCAGCCAGCCGGTTGATATCCAGATCCCGGATTATCAACGCTACCTGGCTGAACGCCTGAAGTAATCTTCAGGGCTTTTTCAATACAGGCACACCGAGCGCTTTGAGAGTATCCACAAAACGGGAAGGCTGCTCTTTGTTATACAGCAGCCACACTTTTTGCCTTGCCCGGGTCATTGCCACATAGAGTAAACGCCGCTCTTCGGCATCGGGAAACTCTTCAGCTATTGGCAGCAGCCCTTGTTCAAGAATGGTTTCACGTGCAGGTGCCGGGAAACCATCTTTCCCTTCCTGCAAGGCGCAAATAATCACGTAGTCTGCTTCCTGCCCTTTGCTGGCATGAACCGTCATAAAAGTTATCTGCAATTTGGGCCAGCGTGTAGCAGCCTGTTGAAGAAGTTCAGGGCGCAGATAATGGTAACGGGCCAGCACCAGAATGGTTTCATCGGGTTTAACATAACCACTCATTTTGTCGAGCAGTGCATGAAGTTGCGTGTCTTCCAGCAGGTTAACCGCTTTTTTGTCCCCTTTGCGCACGCTGTTCAACGGCTTTTCACGTTGGTTTGGGTTTTGTTGGATGAAAGCGTTGGCGATTTCGCCAATACGGGAATGGAAACGGTAAGTGGTATCAAGAGCACATTCATCCCCCTGGCCGAAATGCTCATTGAATGAAGTAGTTAAATCAATTGCTGCACCACTAAAACGGTAAATAGCCTGCCAGTCGTCGCCCACGGCATACAGTGAAGTCTGTGAGTTTTGCTGCTGTAGAGCACCAAGTAAAGCTGCGCGCTGTGGTGAAATATCCTGAAATTCATCAACCAGAATATACTTCCACGGGCTGATAAAACGCCCTTTTTCCAGTACATTCACCGCCTGATGAATCAGGCCCGAAAAATCGAGCGCATTGTCATCTTTTAGTGACTTTTTCCACGCTTTTACTAATGGTGCCATCAGGCGAATACGCTTCTGGAAAGTGTCCCGAATAGCTTCAGGCGCGCTGGAAATCATATCTGCCTGGGAGCCACCATGCATACGAATCAACCCCAACCAGCTTTCCAGGCGGGGAGCAAGGCGTTTTTTAACACTGTTATCCTGCCAAAAATCCCCTTCAGGCAAGGTCCATTCCAGTTCCTCTTCAAGCCACTGCCGCCAGCCTTTCGCCTGTGCTTTCTTTTCCTGGCATTGTGTTGACCAGGTATCAAGGAGTAACTGGTGCCTCATGGCAGTGTTACTCTCCAGCTCACTAATTTGCGGTGCCTTACGGCCACCCTGCTCAATAATATAACGGGCAAGAGAATGGAATGTGCGGGCAGTAATATCACCCGTGTGTAGCCGGGCCTGGATGCGCTGGTCCATTTCTTGTGCGGCCTTACGGCCGAATGCCAGCAGCAAAATTTGGTCTGCACTCGCCAGGTTGCGCGTAAGAAGCCAGCCAGCACGAGCAACCAGAACGGAGGTTTTTCCGCTACCTGCTCCCGCCAGCACCAACATATTTTTTTCGCCATTCACCACAGCCCGGGCCTGAGAGGCATTTAACGGCGCGCTTTCTACCTGAGCGAAGAAATCCGCATGGCGCTCCAGCATCACATCCGTGTAGTGCTGATTATGCGCAAGGCGCTTAGCCCGGGCATCATCCAGCCAGTTTTTACAGGATAACCAGGTGTCACGGCACGCATCAAAGGCTGGGATACGCTGGTCAGGAAGAGGTAATGCCTGCAACACTTGCCGGGTACGCTGGCAAATTTCATCCACTTTATCCAGGCTGAGCCATTTATCTTCAGGCGCTGCTTCCTGGTACCAGGCGACCAGGTTATTCAAAGCTTCTGCTGCAACCTGGCTCATTTCCTCACCCCACTGTTCCCAGCGTTCATTGAGGTGATGCCAGAAACGTTGAGTTTCGCTCCATTCCGTTCCATGCAGGCGAACAACTTTATTATCGGGCAGGACAAACTCCAGCTCGCCCCATACCAGACCCCGTTTGCAGTTAATAGCTATCAATTGGTTAAACGGGATAAGATATTCATGCTTATCGCCAGCCACATTTACGCCAGCATTGAGTAATGTGACCCGATTATAAGGGTGCTGGGCCAGGTGTTTCCCCAGTGCGGTTGCTTTTAGTTCCATTATCAGGCCTGATTATCCGGTTTTTATGTCAGTGTACCTGCGAGAGAAATCGTGCTCCAGAGTAAAAACACGATACAATTACCAGGGTTATTCTCCGCCATGTCACATAGCTATGAGATATTATGAGAACCGTATTAAACATTCTTAACTTTGTTCTGGGTGGTTTCCTGACCACTCTCAGTTGGCTCCTGGCAACACTGGTTAGCATTGTGTTGATCTTCACGTTGCCATTAACCCGCTCATGCTGGGAAATTACACGCCTTTCGCTTTTCCCATTTGGTAATGAAGCGGTACATGTTGATGTGTTGTACCCGGAACGCAAAAATGAGCTGATGAATGCGGGTGGAACGCTGCTTAATGTCTTCTGGTTTGTAGTGTTCGGCTGGTGGTTGTGCCTGCTGCATATCAGCACCGGGATAATACAATGCCTGAGTATCATTGGCATTCCGGTGGGTATTGCCAATTTTAAACTGGCGGCAATCGCTTTATGGCCTGTTGGCCGCCGAGTGGTTTCTGTTGAGGTAGCTCAGGCAGCCCGGGAAGCCAATGCCCGTGGTCGTTTCCGCTAAACGGGGCTATGTCTGCAATGTTCATTTCCCAATGGCTGCGCCGTTATACATGGAAAAGTAGCTGGCTTTATAACTTGCGCATTTTTGTTGCTCTGCTGGGTGCGGCTGCGTTTCCCTGGTGGCTCGGTGAAGTTCGCCTCACCATTCCATTAACTTTAGGTGTGGTGGCCGCAGCTCTTACCGACCTGGACGACAGGCTGGCTGGCCGGCTCAAAAATCTGCTTATCACACTGCTGTGTTTTTTTATCGCATCGGCATCTGTTGAGTTGTTGTTCCCCTGGCCCTGGTTGTTCACCCTCGGCCTGATGAGTTCCACCTGCGGTTTTATTCTGCTTGGCGGGCTTGGGCAGCGTTATGCCACCATTGCCTTTGGGGCACTACTGATTGCCATCTATACCATGCTTGGTGTTTCGCTGTACGAACACTGGTACCAGCAGCCTCTGTTCCTGCTCGCTGGCGCAATATGGTACAACCTGCTGACACTGTCTGGTCATTTGATCTTCCCGGTACGCCCGCTGCAGGACAACCTGTCTCGCTGCTACAAACAACTGGCGCATTTTTTAGAGATAAAATCACGGTTGTTTGACCCTGATATTGAAAGCGATGCACAGGCGCCACTCTATGAACTGGCAATGGCCAACAGTGATGTGGTTAATACCCTGAACCAAACCAAGGCCTCGCTACTGACCCGCTTGCGGGGTGACCGCGGGCAAAAAAATACGCGCCGCACCCTGCACTATTATTTTGTGGCTCAGGATATCCATGAAAGAGCGAATTCGTCGCACATTCAGTACCAGAGCCTGCGAGATAAATTTCGCCACAGCGACATTATGTTCCGTTTCCAGCGCATATTGTTTATGCAATCTCAGGCCTGCAACCAACTTGCACGATGCATTTTGTCCCGCACACCTTATTCACACGATACTCGCTTTGACAATGCGTTCACTCACCTGGACACCGCAATGGCGCGCATTAAAGCCAGCCAGCCGTTAATGCCTGAGTTAACCGCGCTGGATTATCTGATAAACAATTTACGCGCTATTGATGCGCAACTGGCAACAATTGAGTCGGAGCAGACAGAAGCCGGAATCAAGCAGGATACAGACAACCGCCTGGCCGATGACGGGATAACCGGGTTCAGTGACATCTGGCTGCGCTTAAGCCGCAACCTTACACCTGAATCTGCTCTCTTCCGCCATGCTATTCGGATGTCTGTTGTATTATGCATTGGCTATGCCTTCATACAATTTACCGGAATGAACCATGGCTACTGGATTTTGCTCACCAGCCTGTTTGTTTGCCAGCCCAACTATAACGCCACCCGGCACCGCCTGACCCTGCGAGTCATTGGTACTCTGGTTGGGGTTGCCATTGGTATTCCAGTGTTGTGGTTTGTTCCCTCACTGGAAGGCCAACTGGTGTTAATCGTTATTACTGGCGTGTTGTTTTTCGCATTCCGTAATGTGCAGTATGCCCATGCGACAATGTTTATCACCTTGTTGGTGTTACTGTGTTTTAACCTGCTGGGCGAAGGCTTTGAAGTTGCGCTGCCACGAATAATTGACACATTACTGGGTTGCGCAATTGCATGGGCTGCAGTTTCCTTTATTTGGCCTGACTGGCGTTTCAGGCGTTTACCGCAGGTAGCTGACCGCGCCATTAATGCCAACTGCCGCTACCTGGACGCTATTCTTGAGCAATACCACCAGGGCAGAGATAACCGCCTGGCTTACCGTATTGCCCGCCGCGATGCCTACAACCGGGATGCAGAACTGGCATCCGTTGTCTCAAACATGTCTTCCGAGCCACATATGACGCCTGAAGTTCGTGAAGCAGCGTTCCGCCTGTTGTGCCTGAACCACACATTTAATAGTTATATCTCTGCACTGGGCGCTCATCGCGAGAAGCTCAGTAACAACCAGATACTGGCAATTCTTGATGATGCCGTTTGTTATGTAGACGATGCGTTGCACCACGAACCCGCCGATGAAGATAAAGTTCAGCAAGCCCTTGCAGGGCTGGTGCAACGCATTGGCAACCAGGACCAAAAGGCTGATGGCAAAGAGCCACTGGTTCTTCAACAAATTGGTTTACTGGTTTCTATACTGCCCGAGCTTTCAAAACTGCGCACCCAGATTAGTTAGGTTTGCGCCGCGCTTTGTCTCTGGCTTCCTGCTCGAGTTGTTGCTTTGCCCACTCGTTAAGCTCCCACTGCCTTTGCCGTGGGAGCGCTTCGCTATGGGAACCCGTTATTGCTCCCTCCAAAGAGAGAAGCACTTTGGCTCCCAGGGTATTGCACCGCCGGCGCAGCATTATCCAGCATGCCTTCGCCCCTTTGTTTTTCAGGGTTTCAATATCGCGGATACCCGCTTCCCATAGCATCATCTCCAGGCCGAAAGTTACGTTCGGCAAATCTTTAATTCTCCGGACAGCCTGTTTTTCCAGCTTTTCTTTTTTAGCGGCATCAAGCGCATGCCCCGCAAGGGTGATGAGCTGAGCGTCATCGTTCCACAACGCTTCATCAACACAGTAATAGTTCAGTGACAAAGGACGGCCACGCTTATGTGTGACCAATAGTGGCAAATTACGCGAGGTAAAGTAGGCTGCATTTTCTTCACAGGCACGTAAGTAGAGCTGCCCTTTACTTACCATGGCAAAAGCAACATTGTCGGCCATAATGCTGTACCCGCCGAACAAAGTCCGGGAAGAAATGTGGCCCAGAGAAGAGAGTTTTTCTAATGACGCCTTGATGCGTGGAGTGGAAACCTTTCCCATAAAAATCCTTACATTTCATTATGTAATAACGAATAATCCCTATCCCGGGACGCCTTTGTTAAACCATAAGAAAGTTATTTCTTCAGAGCAAGAATCCATTACGGGTTTAGGTTATTTGTTATCTGTTTTGCGAGGGAATTTCCAAAATTTTTTGTTGATCTTTCAGTCATTGCGCATTACTGTATATTCATACAGTAACAGAGGCGGAATTCATTATGAACGCATTGGCTTACCAAAACCGAAGTGTCACTCATCATATTAATGGGCATTACCAGGCCGGTTTAGAAGAACAACCGGTTATCACGCAAGGTATTGTCAGTGAAATGGTGTTCCGTGAAGACCAACCCTGGATGTCCCAGTTGATTCTCTTGCCCTTGCTGCGCCAGTTAAGCCAGCAAGCACGCTGGCAGTTGTGGATCACGCCCGGGCAGAAATTAAACCGCCAGTGGCTGGTTTCTGCGGGTTTGCCTCTGTCAAAAGTTATGCATGTTCAGGCCCGGCAGGAACAACAACCCACTACAGTTTCAGCAATGGCCAGAGCCTTAAAATCAGGTAACTACAGTGTCGTTATTGGCTGGTTACCAGAAGAATTGAGCGATCAGGAACGGCTATTATTACAGCAATCTGCTGAAGAAGGACAGGCAATTGGGTTTATCATGCGCCCTGTTTCCCGGGTTAATTTGAGCGACAGACAAAATTTCGGGATAAAAATTCAATCAAATTTGTATCACTAAGTAAATTTAGGATAATTCCTGGGAGCAGCGATTCGTCTGAATAACTGGAAATAATCAGCATCAGAGAAGCCCTGTCTGGCGGGATTTCCGCAAAAAGATTCACTTTTTGTGCGCAGTACGTTGCCTTCATTCTGCCGTAAAAATTTAATCTGTAGTCAGATTTTTTTCATATGTCTGACTGAGTTCACACTTGTAAGTTTCTAACTAAGTTGTAGACTTTAACTCGCCAGGGTTGCTCATTATAAACCGAGCTTATCGGTAGAGTGGCAATTGAGCTATAACCCGGGTGAAGGATTTAACCGTGGGTTTTGATTGATTTAAAGACCTATGGCCTTTTGGATGATAACGAGGCGCAAAAAATGAAAAAGACAGCTATCGCAATTGCAGTGGCACTGGCTGGTTTCGCTACCGTAGCACAGGCAGCACCGATGGATAACACCTGGTATGCAGGTGGTAAACTGGGTTGGTCCCAGTACCACGATACCGGCTTCTATGGCAACGGCTATTCTGCTAACAATGGCCCGACTCATGAAAGCCAACTGGGTGCTGGTGCTTACGGCGGTTACCAGGTTAACCCGTATGTTGGTTTCGAAATGGGTTATGACTGGTTAGGTCGTATGCCTTACAAAGGCAGCGTAACTAACGGTGCATTTAAAGCTCAAGGCGTTCAGCTGACTGCTAAACTGAGCTACCCGGTAATGGACGATCTGGATGTTTATACTCGTCTGGGTGGCATGGTATGGCGTGCTGATTCTAAAGAAAACACTGGCCTGAAAGATCACGATACTGGCGTTTCTCCAGTATTCGCTGGCGGTGTTGAATATGCATTCACTCCGGAAATCGCAACCCGTCTGGAATACCAGTGGGTTAACAATATCGGTGATGCAGGTACCGTAGGTGCCCGTCCTGATAACGGAATGCTGAGTGTTGGTGTTTCCTACCGTTTCGGTCAGAGCGAACCAGCTCCGGTAGTAGCTCCGGCTCCTGCTCCGGCTCCGGCTCCTGAAGTAAGCACCAAACATTTCACTCTGAAATCTGACGTGCTGTTTACTTTCGGTAAATCCAGCCTGAAACCTGAAGGCCGCCAGGCTCTTGACCAGCTGTACACTCAGCTGAGCAACCTGGATCCTAAAGATGGTTCTGTTGTTGTTCTGGGCTTCACTGACCGTATCGGTTCTGATTCCTACAACCAGAAACTGTCTGAACAGCGCGCACAGAGCGTTGTTGATTACCTGGTTTCTAAAGGTATCCCGTCTAACAAAATCTCTGCACGTGGCATGGGTGAATCCAACCCGGTTACCGGCAGCACCTGCAACAACGTGAAAGCACGTGCAGCGCTGATCGATTGCCTGGCGCCAGATCGTCGTGTTGAGATCGAAGTTAAAGGCGTTAAAGACGTTGTAACTCAGCCTCAGGCTTAAGTTACCACGCAACAAAAAACCCACTTCGGTGGGTTTTTTGTTTTTTAGTATTGCGAAAAATGCGCTCAGGGGCAGGCTATTTCTTATCGCCCAGCAACGCCCTGAGGTCGTCTTTAAGTGTAGTCATTTTGGATGCGTATTTTTCTTTACGCTCGGCATCTTCAATTAACTGAACAATTGTTTCTGATAATGTGCTGTTGCGGCGCCGTGCCAGAGATGCCAAACGTTGCCATACCGCAAACTCCAGGTCGATAGACTTTTTGCGGGTATGCTGATGCTCCGCATTAAAGTGCCGCTTGCGGCGTGCGCGAATAGTCTGTTTCATCCTGTTGGCAAGAGCCGGGTTCATATGCTGGTCAATCCAGCTAAGAACACGCACAGGATTACTTTCCAGTTCCAGCAACGTTGAAACGGCTTCCTGCGCCATGCTGGCTTCAATATGGCGAGTAATGGCCTCACCTTCGCGGTGTTTTTTTACCAGATATTTCCATTTCCAGCCGCTTTCGAGATTTTCGAGTTGTTGATATTTCATTATGATCTCGGCGTAACCGTTTAACCCGTTACAGAATATCAGCTTTTCTGCCTGTTCGCGCACCTGAAATGATAAGTTGTTTGCCTGCAAGGAAAGCAAGTCTTGTTTCAGGTGTGCCACGAAGTGGCTTATTGTATAATCGCTGTTTTGGCAACTAACTTATAAATATCACATTGACCATTAATCGACTGACATCACAAGCACTTACCCTGGATGCAACGCCCTATGACTCGCTGTTTGCACAACCAGGCGATAACGATGCTGTTTCCCAGGCGTTACAGAGCATACAGCCACGCCTTACTGATACACTGACACACTTCCTGCACCCTTCTGTGCCGTCACGGTTTATGGTGATCAAAGCCCCCGGCACACAGCCTTACCTTGATACGCTCCATGAACTGGTTTCTCAACAGTTTACTGGCAGCGATTCACTGTATGGTGGCCATTATCGTTTCTCCACTACAGATGTCACATTTGGCAAACCAGAAACCGAAGATGCGCTGTTCTGCACCCGTCCAAATGTGCTCAGCACAGCCTGGGCGGAAACTGAACAGCTGTGTGGCTGTATTCGCCAGTTCAATGGTGAGCTTTCCGCACAACCCGGGCTTCTCCACCGGGCCAATGGTGGCGTGCTTATACTCAGCCTGCGTTTACTGCTTGAACAACCCTTAATGTGGTTACGGGTGAAGCAGTGGGTCACACGCCAGGTGTTCACCTGGTTTGCGCCGGATGAAACAAAACCGCTGCCAGTAACGATGCCCGCAATTCCTTTGGATATTCGCCTGATTCTGGTTGGAGACCGCGATGAACTGGCAGAGTTAGAAGCTCTCACGCCAGAAATGACGGAAATAGCGGTTTACAGCGAATACGAAGATGAAATTCTGATTAATGACGAACAGGACGTTATTCGTTGGCGAAACTGGATTGATAACCGGGCACAGAACAAAGGTCTTCCCAGACCAGCAAGTGATGCCTGGCCACGGTTGCTGGAGCTCGCAACTCGCTATACTGAAGACCAGTGCTCTCTGCCCGTTAACCCTTTGTGGTTTGAGCGCCTTTTCACATCCATTGCTACCATCACAGGCACTGAGACTTTCAGTGGCGAAGCTTTCCAACAGTTACTGGAACAGCAGGCCTGGCGTGAAGGGTATCTCGCAGAGCGTATTCTGGATGACATTCTCGACGACCAGGTACGTGTGGACACCCAGGGTGAACAAGTCGGGCAAATTAACGCGCTGTCAGTAATTGAATTTCCTGGTCACCCCCGCCCTGTTGGTGAACCGTCTCGCATTAGTTGTGTGGTGCATGCTGGTGATGGCGAACTGACAGATATTGAGCGTAAAGCGGAACTTGGTGGGAATATTCATGCCAAAGGCATGATGATTATGCAGGCCTTCCTGATGGCTGAGCTGGATCTGGACCAACAGTTGCCCTTCTCTGCATCGTTAACCTTTGAGCAGTCTTATAGCGAGGTTGATGGCGACAGTGCGTCAATGGCTGAACTCTGCGCCTTTATTAGCGCACTGGCTGATGTGCCTGTTTACCAGAACATTGCCATTACTGGTTCTGTTGACCAATTTGGCTGTGCACAGCCAGTTGGTGGGCTTAACGAGAAAATTGAAAGCTTCTTTACTCTCTGTGCAGCCCGCGGTCTTACTGGTAACCAGGGGGTCATTATTCCTCTGGCAAATGTGCGTCATCTCAGCCTGTGTGAACCGTTACGCAGCGCTGTGGAACAAGAGCAGTTTTATATCTGGGCTATCGATGATGTGTTCGATGCTCTACCTTTATTAACAGGTTTACCCTGGAGTGATGAAATCCAGGGGCGTAACAATCTTATGCAGTTAGTACAGGAACGCATCGCTCAGGCAAGCCAACAGGATGCCAGGCATCGCCTGCCATGGCCATTACGCTGGTTAAACTGGTTTAACCACAACTGATCGGACTTGTTGAGCGTACACGTGTTCGCTAACCTGCGTGCTTCACTAAAATAAGGCTTATTGTAGACATGGTTGATAAACGCGAATCTTATTCAAAAGAAGATCTACTTGCTTCTGGTCGTGGCGAATTATTTGGCGCCGAAGGTCCACAACTGCCAGCACCTAACATGCTGATGATGGACCGGGTTGTCAAAATGACTGAAACCGGTGGCAATTTCGACAAAGGATATGTTGAAGCCGAACTCGATATTAATCCTGACTTATGGTTCTTTGGCTGCCACTTTATCGGTGACCCCGTAATGCCTGGCTGCCTTGGGCTGGATGCAATGTGGCAGTTAGTTGGCTTTTATCTGGGCTGGCTCGGCGGTGAAGGTAAAGGCCGTGCGTTGGGTGTTGGCGAAGTTAAATTCACCGGACAGGTGCTGCCCACCGCGAAGAAAGTTACCTACCGTATTCACTTTAAACGTGTGGTAAACCGCCGCCTGATTATGGGCCTTGCAGATGGTGAGGTTCTGGTTGATGGCCGCGTTATTTATACTGCCACAGACCTCAAAGTAGGTTTGTTTAAAGACACATCTGCATTCTGATTTCAGCCATATCCTGGCTAAAACGCGAAACCTCCGCATGCGGAGGTTTCTTTTTTTGCTCTAAAGAGACAGGGTCAAGCGAATGACACCTTGTCCTCAATGGCTTTTCGCCAGCCTCCCAGCCAATGAGACCTCTGATTTAACGTCTGATAAGGACACATCTCTTTTGAGTGGCCAGTAATACCAGCCTGATAGCCTCTCTGGTGAGCCCTTTCCAGGCGATCTCGTTTTTGTCTCTTCATGCCTCGTTTCCCTCATTCATTTGTTGTCTGGTGGAAAAGAAAACAGTGATTACAATCTGTGCAATCACTAATAACGAATACGCTCATTTCAGGGCAGCGTCAATGCGCAAAATTCACGCCAATGTCATATTCATGAGGCATAATTGACATAATCTTTCACCTCAAATTAGCCTTCGGGCAGATAAGTCTCTGATGCAAAAAAAAGCACCTGCCGACAAAAATGCCAGACAGGTGCTGAATAAAAGAAATGTAAATTAGTGTTGTGACTGCAACTGCGCCGCGATACTGCGCGCTTCCTGTTGCCAGGCGGCAGCCAATGCTTTGACCATGGCGTCATAGCCGTCGCCGTGTTGCGGCAAAGTGACAGAGAATGGGCGGCGCGTGTACTGCCCCTGGTGGTTAAGCAACCACTCACCACTCACCACAACCTGCCCGTCATAGCGCCCCTGAAAGCCACTGATGACCACACTCAGGCTGTCCTGGTCATTACCCAGAGGTTGTGACGATACTACCCAACCGGGTAAAGCCGTAGAAAGGTTTGCCACCAGGGTATCACGCAGTTGCTGGTCCAGCGGGCTGGCCCATAAGTTTTGTTTGGCAACCACGTAATTTACATCCGAAGTCTGGTAAACCACACCGCTTCCAGCCAGAAAATCCGGCACGTTAATCTGCGAAACCCACAACAGTTTTTGAGCCGCGCCACTGCTGGCGCTGACTGATGCTACCGGGGTGTGATCCACCGGTAATTGGTACATTTTAGTGGCGGTGGTACTGCTGCATGCCGAAAGCGCCAGTGCCACGACGAACATCATCCATTGCTTCATTATTTAGCCCCCTTCGGCTGCGGATCTTTTTTGCTTTTCGCTTCGAAGATCAACGCATTACTCTTATTATTCAGGGTTTGCAGAACCGGCTGTAACTCACGTAATACCTGGTCGAGACGCTGCATATCGGCAACCATTTTATTATATGCGGCGGAGCCTGGCTGGAAGCCCTGCATACTCCGGTTCAGTTCACGTAACGTTTTTTGCATGTCTGCCGGGAGTCCCTGCATGGATTCACTACCTGTTATCTTATTCAGGTTGTTCAGCGTGGACTGCAGCGATTTCATGGTATTTTGCGTTTCTTTCAGCGTACTGGTTGCCTGGCTTAACATCGGGTTAAGTGGCAGCGCGTTGATTTTATCCAGCGCATCCGTCAGCTTCTGTTGGATCTGCGACAACCCGCCGCTGACCGTTGGAATAACCTGGTACGCACCAACTTCCAGAGGGCCTTTATAAGCACCTTCTTTAGGATAAAAGTCCAGGTCTATATACAATGCCCCGGTTACCAGGTTACCGGTTTTCAGGGATGCCCTGAGCCCACGGGAGAGCAGCATTTTCAGGTGCCCCTGAACTTCAGGTGCTTCACCCAGCTCATTCTCAATACGCTGTGGCTCAATGCGTACCAGTACCGGAATCCGGTAATCTTCATTAATTTTTTGCTGCAGTTGTGGCACCAGGTAAGGCACTTTCTGTACCGTGCCCAGACGAATACCACGGAACTCAACAGGCGCGCCCGGTTGCAGGCCACGAATGGAGTCTTTAAAGAACATCAGGTAATCAACATGCTCGGTATAGAACGAATCCTGAATGCTTTTTTGGTCATCAAACAGTTGAAACTCGCTGTGGTCAGCCACTGGCTCACCAGTTAATTGCCCATCCGGCACATCAAAACTTACCCCACCGCTGAACAGCGTAGACAAGGAGCCCATTTCGACACGCATCCCGGCTGAAGTCAGGTCAACGGCAATACCGCTGTCTTTCCAGAAGCGGACATTAGTGGTAACCAGACGATCATTGGGTGCACTGATGAATAACTGATACTGCATGGTCCGTTTCTGGGCATCAAACGAGCTGGTTTCAACAGAACCGACCCGGTACCCTCTGAATAATACCGGGTCACCCGGGTTAAGCTGCCCTGCCCGGTTGCTGTCAAGGATGACGCGAATCCCTTTGGCATCAGGTGGTGCCAGAGGAGGGGAATCCAGCAAATCATAGCGCTCTGGTGCTTCGCCCTGTTTTCCAGGCTGCAACTCAATATACGCCCCTGACAACAGAGTGCTCAGCCCACTGACCCCCTCACGGCCAATCTGCGGTTTCACCACCCAGAAGACAGAATCTTTGCGCAAGAGTTTTTCCATGCCGGTATTCAGGCGAGCTTTGATTTCCACATGGTGTAAATCATCTGTCAGCACCGCACTTTCCACGACCCCGACATCCACACTGCGGCTTTTAATTGCCGTTTTTCCGCCAACAATGCCTTCTGCATTGGTGGTGATAAGTGTCACCTCCGGCCCCTGGTGGCTATAGTGATAGAATAAGATCCACGCACCAATCAGGGCGGTGACTATCGGGAAGATCCAAACCGGAGACCAGTTTTTCACTTTATGCACCTTCGCTTCCCCACGGTTTGAATCCATGTTACGACAACTCCTCTTGGCTTGATTCTGGCTTGCGGTCCCAGATGAGACGCGGGTCAAATGTCATTGCAGCAAACATTGTAAGTATGACCACCAGCGCGAACATAAGCGCACCCATCGCCGGGTAAATATTCATTAACGAACCCATGCGGACCAGCGCTGACAATACAGCGATTACAAAAACATCAATCATTGACCAACGCCCAACAAACTCGACAACTTCATAAACCAAATGCATTCTTTCGCTGTCACGCTGTATAAAACCTTTGGCATCAAGGCAAAGCCAGCCAATAGCGATCATTTTAAGGGTTGGCACCATAATACTGGCAATAAAGATGACCAGTGCCACTGGGTAAGAACCTTCACTCCACAGCAACACCACCCCTGCGATGATGGTGGAAGGAAGCTTACTTCCCAGCAGGTCGGTAATCATGATGGGCAGTATGTTGGCAGGGAAATACAACATCACCGAGGTAAACAGCAGTGCCATCGTCCACTGGAGGCTGTGGCGGCGGCGGACATGCCCATGGCTGTGGCAACGCGGGCATTTCTCAACACCCTGCGGCAGTATTGCAGTACAGCATGAACATGACCGTAGCCCTTGTTTCATGCCCGTTTTGCCGGGTTGAAATGCCAGGGGAATAGCAGGAGCAGGGGCAATATCATTCCATAACCAGCGGCGATCCACACACTGAACGGCGCGAAGTTGCAGTACACAGAACAGGCACCATGGAATAAAACTCAGGCCAATACCAATATCACCATAAGCCATCAGTTTCACGAAGCTAACCAGAACGCCGGCAAGGAATATTTCCGCCATCCCCCAGCTTTTCAGGTGAAATAATAGCCAGGCGAAACGCCTTTTTGATACCGGGCTGAGCCGGACACGGTTAACCAGCAGCAGAATGGCTACCAACGACAGAGCAGGCACAGCCTGGACCAAAATCATAAACAATGACCCAAGGCTTGCGTAATCTTCAGAAAACATCACACCAGGGATGGATAACAGTGAAATTTCACTGTTCACACCAGCAACACTCATATTCACGAACGGAAATAAGTTTGCCAGTAACAACATAAATAATGCGGCCAGTGCATAAGCAGTTGGCCGCTTCCGGGGTTCATCCCAGCGAGTAGTCAGCGTATTTCCACAACGTGGGCAACAGGCCTTTTCGCCTGTGCCAAGGGCAGGAAGAGCAACCAGCATATCGCAATGGCCGCACAAAATGGCCTGCTGTGTCAGGTGGTTAGTGCACATATCCTGCCTCTTTGTGTTAATCGCCGTTTTTCAAACCTTCCAGGTATTCCCAACGCTCAAAAGCTGTTTCAAGCGCCTGCTCAGCGGCAGAGAGTTGATCCAGAACCCGTTGGGTAACATCATGAGGCTGGTTGAAAAAACCACCATCGCTAACCTGGCTTTGCAGCACACCAATGTCGGCTTCAAGCTGTTCAAGTTGAGCAGGTAATTGTTCCAGTTCACGTTGAAGTTTATAACTTAACTTATTGGCCTGCCGTTTGACTGTTTCTGCTTTTGGCACTTTTTGTTGTTCAACCGGCGCATTATTAACCGTTGTTTTCAACGGTTGTGCAGAAGCCTGCTGCCCTTTGGCATCAAAATAGCCGCCAACATACTGACCAATACGCCCTTCACCTTCAAAGATCCAACACTCTGTTACGG
Organism: Mangrovibacter sp. MFB070; assembly: GCF_000705335.1. Taxonomy (NCBI): domain Bacteria; kingdom Pseudomonadati; phylum Pseudomonadota; class Gammaproteobacteria; order Enterobacterales; family Enterobacteriaceae; genus Mangrovibacter; species Mangrovibacter sp. MFB070. The sequence goes on along the minus strand of NZ_JJMI01000022.1, from coordinate 138,909 downwards.
TGTTATCAACAAATTGCCGGTCATGGCTAACCAGTAATACGGTTCCCTGGTAGCTGTCGATCAGTTCTTCAAGCAATTCCAGCGTTTCGACATCCAGGTCGTTCGTGGGTTCATCGAGAATTAATAAGTTACTGGGTTTCAGGAATAGCCTGGCCAGCAACAGGCGGTTACGCTCACCACCAGATAACGCACTCACGGGTGTCATGGCGCGTTTGGGGTGGAACAAAAAGTCCTGAAGATAACCAAGGACATGGCGCGAACGGCCATTGACCATCACTTCCTGTTTACCTTCAGCAAGGTTATCCATGACGGTACGGTCAGGATCGAGCTCGGCACGGTGCTGGTCAAAATAGGCCACTTCCAGCTTAGTTCCCACATGCACACGCCCGGACTGAGCCTGCAACTGCCCCAGCATCAACTTAAGCAGTGTGGTTTTGCCGCAGCCATTCGGGCCAACGAGGGCAATTTTATCGCCGCGCTGTACTTGTGAAGAGAAATTATCCACCAGCACTTTATCTTCAATGGCGTAATGCAGGTTTTCAATTTCAAACACAATTTTGCCGGAACGGCTGGCTTCTTCAACTTGCATTTGGGCACGGCCCATCACTTCCCGGCGTTCACCGCGTTCCCGGCGCATAGCTTTCAGTGCTCTCACCCGCCCTTCATTACGGGTACGACGTGCTTTGATACCCTGGCGGATCCACACTTCTTCCTGAGCCAGTTTGCGGTCAAACTCCGCATTCTGTAACTCTTCAACGCGTAACGCTTCTTCGCGTGCAACCAGGTATTTGTCATAATCGCCCGGGTAAGAAACCAGTTTGCCACGATCCAGGTCGACAATCCGCGTGGACATATTGCGAATGAAAGAACGGTCATGGGAAATAAAGACGATGCTGCCCTGGTAACTTTTCAGGAAAGTTTCCAGCCAGTCGATAGTTTCGATGTCCAGGTGGTTAGTGGGTTCATCAAGCAGCAAAACATGCGGGGCACTAACCAGCGCGCGCCCTAATGCTGCTTTACGTAACCAGCCGCCAGATAACGCAGCCAGTTCCGTATTTGGGTCCAGTTCCAGTTGGCTCAGAACATCATTAATGCGGTTTTCCAGTTGCCACAAACCGTGGTGGTCAAGTTGTTCCTGAACCCGGGCCATGGCATTCAGGTTCTTCTCACTCGGGTCCTGCATAACCAGGCGAGAGATTTCATGGTACTCCTTGAGATATACCGCCTGCTCTTCCACACCCTGGGCAACAAAGTCATATACAGTGCCACCCACATCCCGTGGTGGATCCTGTTGCAGCCTGGCAACCACCAGATCCTGTTCATAAATCAGGCGGCCATCATCAAGCGGGATCTCTTTGTTCAGAATTTTCATCAGCGTTGATTTGCCGGCACCATTGCGCCCGACAAGACAAACACGCTCGTTATTCTCGATATGTAATTCAGCATTATCAAGAAGTGGCGCATCGCTGAAAGACAGCCACGCACCATGCATACTAATTAACGACATTATGATTTCCTGGTTACGCGGCGAATAAGCCAGCAGTTATGGATCTGACGATTGCGGGCAAAGTCCTGTGACTGGGTTTTTGCAGTAATATCCTGTGCTTCCAGGCCCAGAGCAGCCAGCCCTTCGTGGTCCATTCTGAAACCGCGTTTATTATTGGAAAAAACGATGGTGCCGCCATCACGCAGCAACCGGTTGAGATCACGCATTACAGCAATATGATCTCGCTGGACATCAAATGTGTTGTCCATGCGTTTTGAGTTAGAAAATGTGGGCGGATCGATAAAAATCAGATCATAGTGCTCATTCGATTCGGCCAGCCAGCCCAGGCAATCCGCCTGAATAAGGCGATGCGCACGCCCACTCAGGCCATTAAGCCGCAGGTTGCGTTCTGCCCATTCGAGATAGGTGCGCGACATATCAACTGTTGTGGTACTTCTGGCGCCCCCCAAACCGGCATGCACACTCGCACTACCGGTATATGAGAACAGATTGAGGAAATCTTTCCCCTTGCTCATTTGCCCAAGCATACGCCGCGCGAGGCGGTGATCAAGGAATAACCCGGTGTCCAGGTAGTCAGTCAGGTTAACCAGGAAGCGGGCATTATATTCGCGCACTTCTTTGTATTGCCCTTTTTCACTGAGCTTCTGGTACTGGTTTTTCCCTTTCTGGCGTTCACGAGTTTTCAGGATAAGCTGGCCTGGAGCCAGAGAGAGCACATCAATCGTGGCTGCGATAATATCGAACAGGCGCTGGCGCGCTTTCACCGGGTCTACTGTTTTAGGTGGTGCATATTCCTGAATAACAATGTTGTCAGCGTAACGATCTACGGCAACGTTGTATTCCGGTAAGTCGGCATCATACAGACGGTAGCATTCAATACCCTCCTGCTTCGCCCACTTATCCAGTTTTTTGGCATTCTTGCGCAGGCGGTTAGCAAAATCCTGCGCAAACTGGCCAGCCTGCTCTGGTACAGTGGCAGACAATTGGTAGTTTTTTTGTACGCAATCCAGTGGGCCGTTTTTCGCTTTAAACTGGCGCTCGGAACGTAGTTGTAAACAACTGAGTAATTCCGCAGAGGCGCTGAACAAAGAGAGTGCCCACCCCGGGAACTGCTGTTTCACAACGCGGCCCAGTACATGGTGCAGTGCAATTAACTCCGGTTCGCTGTCCAGCCGCTCGCCATAAGGCGGGTTACTGATAATAGTCCCGGTTTCCTGCACATCCTGTGGGCAGGTAAGTTGCGCCACATCCCCTACGGTAAAACGAATAATTTCGCCAAGCCCTGCTCTCCGGGCATTCGTTTTAGCCCGTTCGATAACCCGGCCGTCAATATCACTGCCATAAAAGCGCGAGGTATACTCAGTAAGGCCCCGGCGCGCACGTACCTGTGCTTCAGTACGAACGGCTTTCCAGGCCTCTTCATCGTGCGCGGCCCATCCGGTAAACCCCCAATGCTGGCGGTAAAGCCCGGGCGCACGGTCCGTCGCCATCATGGCGGCTTCTATCAGTAAGGTGCCAGAACCACACATTGGGTCCAGCAAAGGCGTGCCCGGCTTCCAGCCAGAACGCAAGATGATTGCAGCGGCCAGGTTTTCTTTTATTGGCGCAAGGCCAGTGCTGTCACGGTAACCACGCTGGTGCAGGCCATCGCCACTCAAGTCGAGCGAAATACTGGCAACCTCTTTTTCCAACCTCACCTGGATGCGGATATCTGGTTGTTCCCGGTCTACATTTGGGCGCGCCAAATTTTTGCGGGTAAAGCTGTCAACAATGGCATCTTTTACCTTCAACGCACCATACTGGCTGTTGCGAATGACATCGTTCAGGCCGTTAAAATGCACTGCGAAAGTAGCATTTTCCACAAACAGAGATGGCCAGTTGATAGCCATAACCCCAAGGTAGAGGTCCAAATCGCTGTAGACTTTGCATTCGCCCAGAGGCAGCAGAATGCGCGAAGCCAGCCGGCTCCACATCAGGCTTTGATACACCAACTGCGTGTCCGCATCAAAATGGACACCCCCCTGAACAACACGGCAATGCTGTGCGCCAAGGTTTTCCAGTTCGGTCTTTAATAGTTCTTCAAGCCCACGCGCCGTGCTGGCAAACAGAGAGTTCATAGTTTCACTTTGTCTTTCATTAAAATTGTTGCGCATTATAGCTAATCCGGCACACATGTCATAAAGTTGCCCTTTTATTTATTCGTGCAGGGAGACAATGTGGTTACCTTATCTCGTTTGTTTATCCATCCAGTCAAGTCGATGCGGGGGATACAAGTATCCCACAGCCAGGTCGATATTCAGGGACCGGCATTTGACCGCATCTTCATGATTACGAAAACCGACGGTACCTTTGTCACGGCACGCCAGTACCCGGAAATGGTGCTGTTTACACCGGGTCTTCTGAACAATGGCCTGTTTCTTCAGGCACCTGATGGCACCAGTGCCACCGTTCTGTTTGACGATTTTCAGCCCACGCCAGCCCCTACAGAAGTCTGGGGGAATCATTTTACTGCACTGATTGCACCTGATGACGTCAACCGCTGGTTAAGCACGTTTTTCCCTCACCCGGTAGAGCTACGCTGGGTAGGGCCAACACTGACCCGCCGGGTTAAAAAGCGGGATGACGTTCCGCTGGGGTTTGCCGACGGTTACCCTTTCCTGCTGACCAGTGAGAGTTCACTGCGCGACTTACAACAACGTTGCCCCGCCAGTGTCAGTATGAACCAGTTCCGCCCAAACCTGGTGGTTTCCGGTGCTGCAGCCTGGGAAGAAGATACCTGGCAGGTTATTCGTATTGGCAGTGTCGTATTTGATGTCGTGAAACCTTGTAGCCGCTGCATTCTGACCACCGTCAGCCCCGAAAGAGGGCGCAAACACCCTTCTGGTGAACCGCTGAAAACCCTGCAAAGTTTTCGTACTGCTCAGGACAATGGTGATGTTGATTTCGGCCAGAACCTGGTTGCCCGTACCAGTGGCATCATTCGCCAGGGCGATGAAGTACAGATTCTGTCTACCAAACCCGCAAAAGTTTATATCGCTGGCGAAACCGCGGATGAGACTGTTAGCGTGGTTGCACAGGCTGCCGGGGTTAGCATTGACTGGCAAGGCACGACATTCCATGGCGACAACCAGCAAATTTTGCTGGAGCAACTGGAGCAACAGGGAATAAAAGTGCCTTATTCTTGCCGCGCGGGGGTTTGCGGATGCTGCCGGGTGCGTTTAGTGGAAGGGCAAGTCACCCCGTTGAAAAAAAATGCCATCAACGGTGACACAATTCTTGCCTGTAGCTGTGTGCCTTGCGGGGATATAAAAGTGGCTGAGAATCAAACCGCCTGATCAAGGCTTTGTGCATTCTCATCAGTGAATGGCCGTAAGCGGTCATTCATTATTTTAATGGCATCCCCTAACTGCATAGTGCGCCCGGCCAGGGTCAATGCAGGTTGAGCCAACAGGCACAATGCCGCGTTTTCACCCGGTTCGACTACCAGCAGGCGGACACACTGCTGGTCATCGCTAAGCCAGACATTGGCGGGAGAAGCTAATGCAGGCTGCCACTCTTCGCCATGAGCAACAAAATGCCAGCTTTTTGGCATCTGAGGTTTAAGGTAACGGATAGCAACTAATGCATTGAGCACCAGTTCAGCCTGTTGTTCTGCGCTTAAATCAAAGCAGCGGCAGTTTTCTTCAAACGAAAACCAGAGCGCTGCATCATCGACACAAAAACCATTTGTTTCAAAGGCATCAGGCGTCAGCATTTTGCGTGGAAAACGGGAGCGGAAAACCATACCATTCGCCAGGTCGAGCATCATGCGGTCATGGTCTTCATCGTAATACCATTGCCAGGCATCATTGGGTTTTATATTCATTAATCGACCCCGTAATTCACACAATTATTAACACAATTTCTTATACGATTTCTCAGGCAATTTCTTCTGCAGCGTAAGCAAAAAGCCCTCTTCATACTTCAGGCTGCTGGTGTATATCTTTACCAAACTTTGCAGATTAGATGGCTGAACCACTGCACCTGCCGCCCATGTTATTTAAGGGTATCGCCGCAGGTCTTTCGATTAAATATCACCACTTAAAGGAAAGACTATAAAGCACAAATAAGCAACAAAAAAGGAATATAAAACAACCAGAGCTAAAAATAAAGCCCTGGTTGTCTTAATTGGTGGGTATCAAATATGAGTAACGATATCTTTAATCAGATGTGGGCCTTTAAAAATAAACCCGGAATATATTTGAATCAAAGATGCGCCTGCGGCCATTTTCTCGCGGGCAGCAATGACAGAGTCAATCCCGCCGACACCGATAATAGGTATCTGCCCTTTTAGCTCGGCAGACAGACTACGGATTATTTCAGTGCTCTTTAGTTGTAAAGGGCGCCCACTCAACCCGCCGGTTTCATCGCAGTTCGGCATGCCCTGCACTAATTCACGGCTCAGTGTGGTATTGGTTGCAATTACGCCATCAATATTATGACGCAGTAAACTGTCTGCAACCTGGATCAATTCCTCTTCGGAAAGATCAGGCGCGATCTTCACAGCCACAGGAACATATTTATGATGAATATCGGCTAACTGTTGCTGTTTATTTTTTATCGCAGACAACAGATCATCAAGAGCTTCACCATATTGTAATGACCGCAAACCTGGGGTGTTAGGTGATGAGATATTGATCGCAATATACCCGGCATAAGGATAAATCTTATCCATACAGATCAGGTAGTCATCTTTACCATTCTCAACCGGGGTGTCTTTATTTTTGCCAATATTAATCCCGAGGACACCATCGAAATGCGCCTTTTTGACATTTTCGACAAGGTTATCAACGCCCAGGTTATTGAAGCCCATGCGGTTGATTAACCCCTCGGCGGTGACCAGGCGGAAGAGACGTGGTTTGTCGTTGCCCGGTTGTGCTCGCGGTGTAACAGTACCAATTTCAATTGCGCCGAACCCCATTGCGCCCAGAGCGTCAATGCATTCGCCATTCTTATCCAGCCCGGCCGCCAGACCAAGTGGGTTTTTAAATGTCAGCCCCATGCAGGTCACGGGCTTTGCCGGGACAGACTGACGAACCAGCCACTCCAGCGGTGTACCTGTTACCCGGCGTAATTGCTGGAAGGTAAATTCGTGCGCGCGCTCAGGGTCGAGCTGAAAAAGGGCTTTTCGAACGAAGGGGTAGTACATGAACTCTCCTGGATTCCCGGTGTGCAAACCGGGGCAGTATTATTATTCATCTGCACAGGAAAGGGAATTGACTTGCAACAAAAAATAGCCGGACAAGCAAACGTTTTACTCGCCCGGGAACCTCTTGTACCGTGGCAGGCCTGCCGGACGACAGGCCTGTTCTGGTGATCACCCAAGTGCTTTAGTGATTTTCTCGAATAGATCGCCTGAAAGGTTATCCAGCCCTTTCAGTGTTTCCAGTGCCTGGCGCATCAACGCCTGGCGGGACGCATCATAGCGTTTCAGGCGAATCAACGGCTCAATCAGGCGTGAAGCAACTTGTGGATTGCGGCTGTTCAGTTCCGTAAGCATTTCCGTCAGGAATGCATAGCCACTGCCATCAGTTGCATGGAAGGCTGCCGGGTTAGCGCTGGTGAATGCGCCAATCAGCGAACGTATACGGTTCGGGTTACTCATACTGAACGAGCGGTGTTGCAATAACCCACGGACATTTTCCAGCACATTATCCGCCGGGCTGGTTGCCTGCAGAATGAACCATTTGTCCATTACCAGGCCATCCTGGTGCCATTTCTCATCGTACTCAGCCATCAGTGATACGTGGCATGGCAGTTGGGCACTGACTGCCGCAGACAATGCCGCCAGCGCATCAGTCATATTATCAGCCTGGTGGTACTGTGCGCTAACCAGCTTATCGGCAAAGTCAGGATCGCTGAACGCCAGGAAATGCAGGCAGGTATTACGCAAGGCACGTTTGCCAATATCGCTATGATCGATACGATAAGCATCAACTTTCATTGCGTTATACACAGCCAGGCATTCATCTGCCAGTTCCACTGCCAGTGCACGGGTTAATGCCTCATGCACCGCAGCGATTGCGCCCGGGTCAATGACCGGGAACAGTTCAGCAATTTCATTTTGTGAAGGCAGTGTCAGAATTTCAGCAGCCAGAGCCGGGTCAATTGACTCATCAAGTAATATGGCACGGAAAGCGTCCACGACATGCAATGGCAGTGACAACGGCTGCGCAGCCTGCTGGCGTGCCACGTTGAGTTTAATGTAAGTAGACAGCAAGCTCTGAGCGGCATCCCAACGTGAGAAATCATTGCGGGCATGGCGCATCAGGAAGGTCAGTTGCTGGTCGCTCCATTTATATTCCAGTTTGACCGGCGCAGAGAATTCGCGCAGCAAGGAAGGTACCGGCTGGAACCAGACATTATCAAATACAAATGTCTGTTTTTCCTGAGTCACGTTCAGTACATGATGAACCGGATTCCCCTGGTATTGCAGCGGAATCACTTTCCCTTCGTTGTCATACAATTCGATATCAAACGGGATATGCAATGGTAGTTTTTCTGCCTGCTCTGCAGTTGGCGGTGTCTGCTGGCTGATGGTCAGGGTATAACGCTCCGTTGCCGGGTCGTAATCGTCCTGCACACTCAGAACCGGTGTTCCTGACTGGCTGTACCAGCGGCGGAAATGTGACAAATCGACATTGGACGCATCTTCCATCGCCTGAACAAAATCGTCGCAGGTTGCCGCACTGCCATCATGGCGCTCAAAGTAAAGCTGCATCCCTTTCTGGAAAGCGGCTTCACCCAGAAGCGTATGCATCATGCGAATGACTTCCGCCCCTTTTTCATACACCGTAAGGGTATAGAAGTTATTCATTTCAATAACTTTATCCGGGCGAATGGGGTGTGACATGGGGCTTGCGTCTTCTGCAAATTGCATTGCCCGCATAGTACGAACATTACTGATACGGTTTACTGCGCGGGAACCCAAATCAGAACTGAACTCCTGATCGCGGAATACAGTGAGCCCTTCTTTGAGGCTTAACTGGAACCAGTCGCGGCAAGTCACACGGTTGCCTGTCCAGTTATGGAAATATTCGTGGCCGATAACGCGCTCAATGTTTAAATAGTCTTTATCGGTTGCTGTCTCTGCGCGAGCCAGAACATATTTGGAGTTAAAGACGTTCAGGCCTTTATTCTCCATCGCGCCCATATTGAAGAAGTCGACAGCCACAACCATGTAGATATCGAGGTCGTATTCCAGGCCAAAACGCTGCTCATCCCACTTCATGCTATTTTTAAGCGATTCCATCGCCCAGTCAGCACGATCAAGATTGCCGCGGTCTACATATAATTCAAGCGCCACATCGCGCCCGGAGCGGGTTTTAAAGGTATCGCGCAGGACATCAAAATCCCCGGCAACCAGCGCAAACAGGTAGCAAGGTTTCGGGAATGGATCCTGCCATTGTACCCAGTGACGCCCACCTTCCAGCTCCCCCTGCCCCATGCGGTTACCATTGGACAGCAGGAAAGGATAGGTTTGTTTGTCGGCAATAATTTTGGTACTGAAACGTGCCAGAACATCCGGCCTGTCAAGATACCAGGTAATGTGGCGAAAGCCTTCGGCCTCACACTGTGTACACAACGCTTCACCAGATTGGTACAACCCTTCCAGCGCAGTATTTTGTGCCGGGTGGATGTCATTGACGATAGTCAGAGTAAACCGGGCAGGCAGATTACTCACAACCAGCGCCCCACTTTCCAGTTGGTAATCCGGCCACGGTTGCCCATCCACATCCAGGGAAACCAGAGTCAAATCCTCACCATCAAGGCGTAACACCGCCCCTTCTTCCCCCTGCCGTTGTACCTGGCTGACCGCTGTAACCCGGGTTTGCCCGGCATCTAATTCAAACGTTAAGTCAATGTCAGTAATGGTATAGTCCGGCGCACGATAATCATGGCGGTATTTGGCTTGTGGCTGTTGTGTCATAAAACACCTTTAAGGCAGTTTGCAGTTATGATGGTTCAGTCTATTCCTGTTGCAGGGTTGTTTCCATGCAGAATCGTCAGCTTTTCAGCATTTAAGGCATGAAAATATACATCCTCATAACATGAGGCACAAAATGCGCTCGACCAGAATTACGAGTTGTGGTGTGATCCTGCTTTAATAAACGGATAATCCAGGTATACTCCTGCATCTTTAGCTGCTGTTAGCCATTAATGGAAACGCTCCTGTGAGAGGATGCTGAAACGCACCATGACACATTTCGCTTCCCCAATTTTGCACTCTCTGCTGGATACTGACGCCTACAAGCTTCATATGCAGCAGGCAGTATTTCATCATTACTATGATGTCGATGTTGCTGCGGAGTTTCGTTGCCGCGGTGATGACCTGCTTGGGATCTATGCCGATGCGATTCGCGAACAAGTCGAGTCAATGCAAGACCTGGCGCTAACCGATGATGAATACCACTGGCTGGCAAGTTTGCCTTTCTTTAAAGACGATTACCTGTCCTGGCTGCGCACTTTCCGTTACGATGCGCGGCAAGTTCTCATCAGCAACAACAACGGTAAGCTGGATATCCGCTTACGTGGGCCCTGGCGTGAAGTTATCATGTGGGAAGTCCCACTATTGGCGGTAATCAGTGAGGTTGTTCACCGCTTCCGCACACCGGATGTCCCTCAGTCGCTCGCACTTGAGCACCTTGAACAGAAACTGGTGGAATTCAACGCGCTTACCGCCTCTCTTGATATGTCTGGCTTTAAGCTGATGGATTTCGGCACGCGGCGCCGTTTTTCCCGCCTGACCCAACAAAGTATTGTTGAGCGGCTGAGCCATGAACCCTGGTTTATTGGCACCAGTAATTACGACCTTGCCCGCAGGCTCACACTGACCCCAATGGGCACCCAGGCACACGAATGGTTCCAGGCACATCAACAAATCAGCCCGGAACTCGCCAGTAGCCAAAAAGCTGCACTGGAAGCCTGGCTGGAAGAGTACCCTGATCAGTTAGGTATTGCCCTGACCGATTGCATTACCATGGATGCTTTTCTGCGTGATTTTGGGCCGGAGTTTGCAGAGCGTTACCAGGGGCTGCGCCATGATTCAGGGGACCCGGTTGAATGGGGTGAAAAAGCCATCGCTCATTATGAGAGCATGGGGATTGACCCACTGACCAAAACGCTGATTTTCTCTGATAACCTTGATTTAACCAGGGCCGTTGAGCTGTACCGCCATTTTATGGCGCGCGTGAAACTCGGTTTTGGTATTGGCACGCGCCTGACCTGCGATATTCCTGGTGTAAAACCACTGAATATCGTGATTAAACTGGTGGAATGTAATGGCAAGCCGGTGGCGAAGTTATCTGACAGCCCGGGCAAGACTATTTGCCATGACAAAGCGTTTGTCAGTGCCCTGCGTAAAGCGTTTGACCTGCCACAGGTGAAAAAAGCCAGCTAAACCGTGGATTTCCTCAGTCAGAAAGGCACCTTTTGGTGCCTTTTTGCTCAACAGAGCAGTTTTATTGCTTCACACCTTCTAATTCTGCTTGTTTGCTGGCGTCCGCCAGGTAACATAGATATCCCCTTTGCGGGATGCAATTTAACCGTTATTGATAACTAACCAGAGAGAACACTATGAGCGTTGTGCCTGTAGCTGACGTACTCCAGGGCCGCGTAAACGTTGACAGCGAAGTCACCGTACGTGGTTGGGTACGTACCCGAAGAGATTCAAAAGCTGGCTTTTCCTTCCTCGCCGTTTATGACGGCTCCTGCTTTGATCCGGTACAGGCCGTCATTAATAATTCTCTGCCCAATTACAATGACGAAGTGCTGCGCCTGACCACCGGTTGTTCTGTTGTAATTACCGGGAAAGTGGTTGCTTCTGCCGGCCAGGGCCAGTCAGTCGAACTGCAGGCTTCCAGTGTGGAAGTAACCGGCTGGGTTGACGACCCGGATACCTACCCGATGGCTGCCAAACGCCACTCTATTGAATACCTGCGTGAAGTTGCCCACCTGCGCCCGCGTACCAACCTGATTGGTGCCGTTGCACGTGTTCGCCATACTCTGGCTCAGGCACTGCATCGCTTCTTCCATGAGCAGGGCTTTTTCTGGGTATCCACTCCGCTGATTACGGCATCAGATACCGAAGGTGCGGGTGAAATGTTCCGGGTATCTACCCTGGATATGGAAAACCTGCCGCGCGATGACAAAGGCAAAATCGATTTCGACCAGGACTTTTTCGGCAAAGAAGCCTTCCTGACCGTTTCAGGGCAGCTTAATGCGGAAACTTACGCCTGCGCGTTATCTAAAGTGTATACCTTCGGCCCAACTTTCCGTGCAGAAAACTCCAACACCAGCCGCCACCTGGCAGAGTTCTGGATGCTGGAACCTGAAGTTGCTTTTGCGAATCTTGATGATGTCGCCGGGCTGGCTGAAGCGATGTTGAAATATGTCTTCAATGCGGTGCTTGAAGAGCGTATGGATGATATGGAATTCTTCGCACAACGTGTGGACAGCGACGCAGTTGAACGCCTGAAACGCTTTGTTGCAGCTGATTTTGCTCAGGTTGATTACACCGATGCGGTTGCCATCCTCGAAAAATGCGGTCATCCGTTTGAAAATCCGGTTTACTGGGGCGTTGATCTGGCGTCTGAACATGAGCGTTACCTCGCTGAACAGCATTTCAAAGCTCCGGTGGTAGTGAAAAACTACCCGAAAGACATCAAGGCATTCTATATGCGGCTTAATGAAGACGGTAAAACCGTGGCCGCCATGGATGTACTGGCACCGGGTATTGGTGAAATTATTGGTGGTTCCCAGCGTGAAGAGCGCCTGGATGTGCTGGATGCCCGTATGGCTGAAATGGGCCTGAATAAAGAAGACTACTGGTGGTACCGCGACCTGCGCCGTTACGGCACCGTACCACACTCTGGCTTCGGCCTGGGCTTTGAGCGCCTGATTGCCTACGTAACCGGCGTGCAGAATGTGCGTGATGTGATTCCGTTCCCACGTACACCGCGTAACGCAAGTTTCTGATGCACGGCTGACGAAAATCTTCGTTATATTTCTACAAAGACCGCACAAGTTGCGGTCTTTTTTTCGCACTCACTGTTAAAAAACCCACCCCCAAAGCGCCCGTAAGGACCTGTGCTGCCGTGTAACCGTTAACCAAATTGTTTCATTGCGCACAATAATTGTGCAATGTAAATCCCCCTGCATATCTACTGCCTGTCTGCATCACGATTGTTTATTTTTCGCCCACAAAAAAGACCGATGGTAATAATGCATAAGCAATTCATATATATAAGTTGGTTATCGTGTGCTCATTCGCCAAAGGATTGCGAAATTTGAAGCACTTCACAAAGTTCCCCAAAATACATAAATTGTTACACATTTTTTCTTCCTGAAACGGTATTGCGACATTTGTAGCACTTTCAGGCTGGCGAAACGGTTACATGGATGGAAAGATGCCTCTCAGACACAGAAAGACACCACACTCATGGCAGAAGTTCCGTAAATTTTTTACAGAGTTTATTGGCAGAGATGACAGGTGTTACAAAAAAACCAATGAGGGTAATAAATAATGATGAAGCGCAATATTCTGGCAGTGGTAATCCCGGCTCTGCTCGTAGCAGGTGCTGCAAACGCAGCTGAAATCTACAACAAAGACGGCAATAAACTGGATCTGTACGGTAAAGTTGTTGGCGAACACGACTTCACCACTACTGGTAACCTGGGTGGTTCTGACAGCAGCAGCGACCAGTCTTATGCTCAGATCGGTTTTAAAGGCGAAACTCAGATCAATGACGTGCTGACTGGTTACGGCCAGTGGGAATACCGTGCCTACGCTAACGCGCCGGAAGGCAGCCAGACTAACAAAACTCGTCTGGCATTCGCTGGTCTGAAAGCAGCTGACTACGGCTCACTGGACTACGGCCGTAACTACGGTATCGCTTATGATGTTGGTTCTTACACCGATATGGCGCCAAGCTACTCTGGTATGACTGTGTACGGTAACCACCAGGACAACTTCATGACCGCCCGTGCTTCTGGCCTGCTGACCTACCGTAACAGCAACTTCTTCGGTCTGGTTGATGGCCTGAACTTTGGTGTTCAGTACCAGGGTAAAAATGAGTTCTCCAACGCTTACCAGTCTAACGGTGATGGCGTAGGTTACTCTCTGGGTTATGACTTCGGTAACGGTATTGGTCTGATCTCTTCTTACACCAACTCCAACCGTACTCTGACTCAACAAGCTGACGGCGAAGGTAAAAAAGCTGAAACCTGGGGTGTTGGTGCTAAATACGATGCTAACAACATCTACCTGGCTGCTACCTACGGTGAAGATCGTAACACCCTGCTGGACGCTAACAAAGATTTCGTAAACAAAGCAACGAACTTTGAAGTTACTGCTCAGTACCAGTTCGACTTCGGTCTGCGCCCGGCAATCTCTTACGTGAAAACTAAAGGGAAAGACCTGGCAGCATCTGGCGACTTCAAAGGTGGCGATGCAGATCTGGCTGAGTTTATCCAGGTTGGCGCAACCTACTACTTCAACAAGAACTTCAACGTGTACGCTGACTACTACGTCAACCTGCTCGACAAAAATGATGCTTACACCAAAGCTGTTGGTGGCATCAACGGTAACGACGACATGGCTGCTGTGGGCGTAACCTACCAGTTCTAATCCCGAACAACATTGTTGTTATGGATATAAAAACAGGGCTTCGGCCCTGTTTTTTTTATTCCTGCCAGCACATCGGCCTGACTTTAGCCGCTGGTCACTCTTTTTATGGCAAACGGTTGGCAATTGCCTTAACTCCCGTTAACCTGATAGCGAAGTTTCCTTCTGTTACCACAATGGAAAAATGTCATGTTTGAGAACATAACTGCCGCGCCTGCTGATCCTATTCTTGGTTTGGCCGATTTGTTTCGTGCTGATGAACGCCCGGGGAAAATTAACCTCGGTATTGGTGTTTATAAAGATGAAACCGGTAAAACCCCTGTTCTGACCAGTGTTAAGAAAGCAGAACATTATTTGCTGGAAAATGAAAGCACCAAGAACTACCTCGGCATTGACGGTATTCCGGAATTTGGCCGCTGTACTCAGGAATTATTGTTTGGCCAGGGAAATGCCATCGTTACCGATAAACGTGCCCGTACAGCCCAAACACCTGGTGGAACAGGGGCACTGCGTGTTGCTGCTGACTTTATTGCTAAAAACACCTCTGCGCCACGTATTTGGGTAAGCAACCCGAGCTGGCCTAACCATAAGAGTGTCTTTAGCGCCGCTGGTCTGGAAGTGTGTGAGTACCAGTATTACGATGCAGCAAACCATTGCCTGGATTTTGGTGGCATGGTCGCCAGCCTGCAACAAGCTCAGGCGGGTGATGTAGTACTGTTCCATGGTTGCTGCCATAACCCAACAGGGATTGACCCGACAGAAGAGCAATGGGCCGAGCTGGCAAAACTGTCGGTTGAAAAAGGCTGGCTGCCTCTGTTTGACTTCGCTTACCAGGGTTTTGCCCGTGGTCTGGAAGAAGATGCTCAAGGCCTGCGTCTTTTCGCAGCCCTGCACAAAGAACTGTTGGTTGCCAGTTCGTACTCCAAAAACTTTGGCTTGTACAATGAACGTGTGGGTGCCTGTACGCTGGTTGCGGCAGACAGCGACAACGCTGACCGGGCTTTCAGCCAGATGAAAATTTGTATCCGTGCCAACTATTCCAACCCGCCAGCTCATGGTGCATCGGTTGTTGCCACTATCCTGAGCAATGAAGCACTGCGTACACTGTGGGAGCAAGAGCTGACTGATATGCGCCAGCGCATTCAGCGTATGCGGCAGTTGTTTGTTAATACGCTACAGGAAAAAGGCGCGGCGGAAGATTTCAGCTTTATCATTCAGCAAAACGGTATGTTCTCTTTCAGTGGTCTGAGTAAAGAACAGGTGCTGAGGCTGCGTGAAGAGTTCGGGATTTACGCTGTGGCTTCAGGGCGTATCAATGTTGCTGGCATGACGCCTGACAATATGGCGCCATTGTGTGAAGCTATTGTGGCTGTGCTTTAACACCTGAACAAACAGTACCTGCTGTTATTGCAGCGTTCAGAACAAAAATACCCGCCAGCAGAGCGGGTATTTTTATATCTGAAGAATAACTTACCAGACTGGCTGTTGATCCTGCAGGAATGGGTTGTGCAGGCGTTCATAACCCAGTGTAGAAAGAGGACCATGGCCGGGAATAAAAGTGACATCATCGCCCAGGGGTAATAGCTTATTTTTGATTGCCGCAATAAGCTGGCTGTGATCACCACGGGGAAAATCACTGCGCCCTACACCACCTTTAAATAGCACATCGCCGGAAATAAGCAGAGCACTGAGCTTGTCATAAAACACCACGTGCCCTGGCGTGTGCCCGGGGCAATGCAGTACCGACAGGCTCACGTTCCCAACAGTGACGGTATCGCCTTCTTCAAGCCACTGGTCTGGCGTTAATGGCTGGCAGTCTTCCAGACCAAACATGCGGCTTTGTGCTGGCAACCCTTCGAGCCAGAATGCATCTTCCTGCTGCGGCCCAATCACGGGCACATTGTAATGAGCAGCCATTTCAGCAGCCGCGCCAACATGGTCAAGATGGCCGTGAGTCAGCAATATTTTTGTTACATTCACACCCTGACGAGTGACATTATCAATAATGACTTGTGCATCACCACCCGGGTCAACCAGAGCGGCTTGCCGGGTTTCTTCACACCAAATTAATGAACAGTTCTGCGCAAATGCGGTCACCGGAATAATGTGATAATTCATAATTCTCCACACCCGGCTGTGCCGGATTTTTACCAGTGCCTGACCGGCCCGGTATCAATATGAACAAAGTTGCTACGAGGATAATATCCTACACCACCTGCCCGCATCGACAAGGCTGCTTTGCGCACATTGCTCAGAGAGAGGCCTTCGATATGGAAATCCATGGCCTGCCCTTTGGTATGATAGCTCTGTTTAGCCACACCTTTACTGTGAGCCCGTAATTCATTATTGGTATCAAGGCTACGATAGCCCGATATAAGCTGTACAGGCTTGCGCGTGCCCAGCAAACCTTGCAAACGATACAACTGGTCGAAAAGTTTTGGGTCAATATCGCGAACGCGGTTAGCACGGTAATCACGGAAGAAATGGTTCAGGCGGGAAAGTTCATCTTTTATATAACGGGAACCATCAAAAAATTCAGCCTTAATGGACTCTCCGGTATTTAAATTATTCAACATCAGGATACGAGGGCGAGGAGTGGATAAAGTCGCAAATGCCTGGCCTGGTAATACGGCCGCGCCCAGCGCTATCCCGCCCAGCGTCAGTAAGCGGCGGCGGTTATGATCTAATTTATTCATCTGGTCGTATTCTGAAGTAAAAAAAGTAAGAAAAAGCCATCTCAGGCGCACTGAGGCACCTTAACTGGCATGTAACGAACAGTCAAGACGGGGTAATCGAGGGAGTAAGCGTAAAAACAGGCCGTTTTTACGCTTCATTACATTTCATACAACCAGAAACTGCTTATTTGCCTGGTAATTAGCGGATCAACTGCTCCGCTTTTGGCAATATTTTGGCTCCCAGAACAGCAGTGTTGTCATAATTGTAAATATCTGTTCGATATTGTGTATGACCATCATCACCCACAAAAGCGGTCAGATAATACAACCGTACCGGGATTTTATGCCGCACAGGTACATACCTTGTATCCCCTACTTTTAACGTTTGGGATATACGTGCATCGTTCCAGCCAGCATCCTGCAGTAACATATTTGCCAGTTCGGAAGCTTTATTCACGCGCACACACCCTGAGCTCAAAGCACGCACATCTCTGTTGAACAGATTGTGATTTGGCGTGTCATGCAAATAAATGGCATCGGTACTCGGCATATTAAATTTATACCGCCCCAGGGAGTTATGATCTCCAGGTTTCTGCTGAAAACGGAATGGCAGGTTAGATGGGGTAATTGTCGCCCAGTCTACCATGAACGGATCAATTACCTCGGCATCGCGGCTCCAGCCACTCAGAACAGTGTAACCGTGGCGGTCAAGATACCCGGGATCATTCCAGACTTTTGGCAGAATATCTTTACGCGCCAGTGTACCGGGCACATTCCATGGCGGGTTGAGTACCACGTTATTCAGCGCACTGCTCATTAACGGTGTTTTCCTGTCCGGGCGCCCCACGATAACCCGAGATGCCAGCACTTCACTGCCACCAGAATAGTAAATCAGTGAGAAGTTAGGAATATTCACCATAATGGCGGTTTCCATTTTGTCCGGCAGCAAACGCAAACGCTGGATATTCAGTGCCAGTAATGCTGCACGCTGAGCGGGTGAAACGTTCAGCCAGTTACGGGTTGCCGGGCCAACCACACCATCGTCTGCCAGACCCTGCCATTTTTGGAAACGCTCAACCTGGGCTACCAGCGCTTTGTCATAAATCTCACTTGCGGGCGCGGCAACGGTTTCGCTTGCTTTACCGCCCGTTGCGTCTGACGTGCTGGCAGGCTCAGTAGCCACACCAACAGGCGCTGCTGACGGGCTGACTACGCCATTGGCGGCAACGGCAGGTTCTGCAGGCGTTGATGCTAATGGCGCCACAATACCTGCCGCACTGTAAAGCTTGTCAACATCACTGATAATCTGGCGTAACACAGCTACATCGGGGCTGCTGTCACCTGGCCGCAGTGTTTTGCTGGTAGTCAATTGAGGCCATTCGGTTACCGAGGCCGAAGAAGAGAGTAGTTTCAGCAATGACTTGTGCATCACAGCATATTGGGGGTGCTGCGGAGCAAGGGAATCAATGAACTCACCGAAAGCGCCATTACGCAACGCGTCCTGCCACTTCGCAACAGCTTTTGCTGGAGGCGGTGCCAGTTTGTACGGTTTTGAACTGTACAGCCACACGTTACCGTTTTTAGGCACACCAGCGACATACTGCAGGTAACCAAACATGGCATCAGATAATACGATATCCCTGGCCATTCCGGTAACCGCAGGATCTGTTAGCCGTTCCACCCACTGGGTGAACTGTGGCTGGATCCCGGCCATTGCCACTTCAGCCAGTTGTTGCTGAAAGGCTTTCACCGCGTCACGGTTATTCCATACTGGCTGCATTTGGTGCAAAGCATATAACCGTGCCAGTTCATCAGGGTAGGCTGGCGAGAACCCGCCTGCCAGTTGTTGCAATGCTGATTTAGCCTGAGCGACTGACTCAGGAGACACAGACACTGCCTGCGTATCAGTGGCGGAAGAGTCATCACCTACCACCTGAGGTACTTCTACCGCATTGGCATCATCGGGGATGATGGCCGGTTCATCCGCCCATAACTGCGCGCTCGTTGTCAGCCCCACAAAAAAATATGCACTTAATACTGACCAACGAAAGATTTGCTTCGTCTTACTTTGCACGTCCCTGCCCCCTTTAATGCTATTTCATCAGGTAAATCAATTAACAACTCCTGGTGATACTTGCCCCAAGTATATAAAGAGACAGGCGGCTTGTCGCCCTGATTTGTAAAGATAGTTAAACAGAGCCCTAATAGCAGCGTTTTTTAATGCATTAAGATAAATCAAAAATATATCAGTCGGCAGATATACCGTACTGGTGTTCTGCATATGAAACAAAAAACGGGCCGCAGCCCGTTGTTTGTTTGGTATTTAATCAGGAGGCATCGGATGCTGCCGGAGCTGCATCCTGGCTGGCTTCCGGTAATGGCGGAGCAAAACCGCGCAGCCCAACCACATGCACATGTTCGCCCTGAGCAGTCACTTTACGCATCAGTTTATAGGTGGTGCCTTTTTCCGGGCTGATATTTTCCGGTGCAGCAATAATAAGCTGCATTTCAAGGCGTTCACACAATTCAAACAGAGTCGCAATTGACTTCGCATCCAGACGTGCTGCTTCATCAAGGAACAACAACCGGCAAGGTGAAATATCTTTCCCACGCAGGCGGCGTGACTCATCTTCCCAGCTCTGAACCACCATCACAAGGATGGACATCCCGGTACCAATTGCTTCACCCGTTGACAGTGCACCACTTTCCGCACGCAGCCAGCCGTCAGAGCCACGGTTAACTTCCACTTCCATATCGAGATAGTTACGGTAATCCAGCAACTCTTCACCAATGGTTTGCGGTGTGCGTTGCCCCATGTCTATTTGCGGGTTAAGGCGCTGATAGAGTTTTGCCAGAGCTTCAGAGAAGGTCAGGCGCTGGCTGTTAAACAGATCCTGGTGTTGCTCATGCTGCTCGGAAAGCACATCCAGCAGTGTGGCATGTGCTTCACGGATATTCACATTAAGCCGAACGCTGTTAACCTGACCGAAAGAGACACTCTGCAGCCCCTGGTTAAGCATACGAATACGGTTCTGCTCACGCTGAATCGTCTTGCGAATAATGTTAGCCACACTACGAGAACTGATTGCCAGTTTCTGCTCACGGGAGGTCAGTTCCTCTGTCAGCCTGCTCAGCTCAATTTCCATTTGTTCAATGGCTTCGACCGGGTCATCAGTGCGAATAATATCCTGACGGATACGCTCACGCAGGTGCTGGTACACCGCCACAAAGAACTGGATCTTGCGTTCCGGGCGCTTCGGATCTTCTGACAGGCGCAACACATCCCGCAGGTGTTCGTTATCGGCTACCGCCTGGCGCAATGCCCCCAGTGCTTTATCCGACATTGAACGCAATTCGTCACCACTCAAATAAGCCAGTTCACGACGATGTAACCGGCGTTCAACACCGTTTTCTTTCACCAAGCGCATCACCGCACACCAGCCTGCTTTCGCAGTCACGACCTGTTCACGAATCTCATGGTAACTGCGCTCCAGGCGGCGTAACGCCCGGGTCAGGTTATCCATTTCGGCTTCACAGAAAGTCAGTTGTTTTTCCAACTGATTACGGCGTGAACGGTTGCCAGACAACTGGTTATGCAATTCATCACGGCGAGTTCGGGCACGCTCTTCTGCACCGGCATCTGCCCTGACACCGATGTCCTGAAGTTCTTTATGGAGATCACTCAGCAGTTCATTTTTGGTTTCCCATGAACTTTTCAGTGACGCCAGAACCTGGTGGTACTGATTAAGCTGTGCGCCATGGCTGCGTAACGCTTCACGGCTACGGCTGCGTTCAGATTCTGCCTGCTCGAGGCGCTGGCGCAATTTTTCATTTAAGTCGGAATTGCCACTGAGGATTTCAACGGCATCAGAGTAACTAAAGTGAGCCCGACGTTGCACCACCTCTGCCAGAGCAAAGGCTTGCTGGCGTGCTTCTGTTTGAGTGCGTTTGGCGTTCTCGTAGTCGCTCTTCAGTTGCTCAAATTGTTCAGGGTCACTTTGCAGTACGCTGGCAACAGGTTCCAGGCGTGCCAGTTGGCTGCCATGTTGCTGTAAATAGCGGGCGGCCTCCTGTGCTTCGTCAACTTGCGCCTGAATCTCTTCAACACGGTCAGCGAGGGTTTCATCACCTAACAGGTTAGCCCGGGGTAACAAGCGGTTAAGCAGTGCGACACCTTCGCGCGCCTGTTCATACTGGTTTTTTTGCTGCTGGTTGTCACTCTCATGCTGCGACAGGGTGCGTTCAATTTCGCTGCGGCGCGTATTCAACTGGCGAATAGCGGCTTCCGGGTCGTCATCAAACGCAACCGATAAATGCTGGCCGATAAACCGGCTGAATGCCTGATGCAGGCGCTGCGTTTTCTGCACATCAAAAGAGAGTGTGGCGAATTTTTCGGCCAGTTCTTCACGTTCCGCATGCAGACTTTCAATACGGCTTTCACGTGCAGCGCGGCCAAACAACGGCACAGAAGGAAAGCGAGAATAGCGCCACTGGCGGTCGGCAATTTTCACCACCACCGCTTTTTCCAGCTCTTCGACACTGAAGACGCTGTCGTCAAATGACTGTGGGTCACCTTCAATCAGGTACAAATCTTCCGGGCAGTCTTCAAGGCCATCCAGATATTCACGTACCCGCGATAATTCTGGTACCACAATGGCATGACGGGAAGGCCCGTAAAGCGCAGAGAAGTAAGGGGCGTCGTCCAGCCCTACATCATCATAAATCTCTGAAAGCAATACGCCGCCAAAACGCTCAGCCAGAGCATTAAGGCGCGCGTCTTCAGCACCACCTGGCTGGCTCAGACGTTCGATTTCGTCATCTACTGCCTGTTTGCGAGCGGAAACAGAATCACGTTCAACGATGTTTTCCCGTTCACGTTCCAGCAGTTGCTGAAGGTGCTCAGTTATCTCCTGGCCGGAAGTAAATTCTTCCCCGCTTTGTTCGGATAACTGGTTCAGGCTGCTTTGTGCGGCGAGCCACACTGGCGCTCGCTGCGTCAATAACTGGATTTTCTGCTGGAGTTGTTCATGCTCCTGGCGCAGAGAAGAACGCTCTTCACTGGCCTGAGATACACGCTCAGACAAACTGGCAATTTTGGCTTCGAATTCTTCCTGCCAGGTTTCCAGTTCTTCCGGTAACACCTCTCGCCCTTGCTGGCGGCTGAATTCTGCCAGCAGGCGTTCAGCATCCTGCTGTTCACGCAGGCGCTGTTCCAGTTCAGACAACCGCATACGCAGTGCCGGAACTTGCTCGGCCTGGTGGCGCTGGTCTGCAGCGTCACGCAATAAATCACGGGCAACCTGCCAGGCATCACTACGGCTCACCGGCCCGCTAATAGCACAAACCAGTTTCCAGGCTTCTTCAAACTGCGCATGCGCCGTTTGTGAAACGCGCATTTTCTGCTCCAGAGAGAGCAGCGTTTCAGTTCCTTCCTGCTCTTTAGCCTGGAAGGTATCAAGCCATTCATCCGCGCTGTCGACGGTTAAATCAGGCAGACTGCACAGTTCACGGGCACGGTTCAGGGCCTGCAACGCCTGTTGATACTGCAAAGCACGAGTTTGCTGAACATCAAGCGCTTGCTGGTAATCGGCCAGCTGGTTTTTGAGTTCATCCACCTCCAGCTCTGCTGCTTCGGCCCGCGCTTCGTGCTCCTCATGCAGATCCTGAGCTTCGGCCACCACCTCGTTTTGTTCTTCCAGGCGAATTTGCAGCTCTTCGAGATCTGCCTCATAACGCTCAATTTTCTCTTGCTGGCGTAATGCGGTCTGCACCAGATTCAGGTGATCACTTGCCGCCTGGTAATCTGCTTCCAGATCCCCTTCAGCCCCTGCCTGCTCTGCCAGTTCACGTGCCATTTCTACATGACGATACTGCTCGGTTGCCAGTTGTTTACGGCTGGTGAATAACTCCTGGCGTGTGGCTAAAGCCTGGTCAAGGTGAATGCGACGCTCATTGGCATGGCGCATATAATCCGCAGCCACGTAATCTGTCGCTTCGGAAATTAAGTGCTTAAACAAATCACGGTCAGACTGCGTTACCCGAATAGCTTCCAGCGTCATACGGTTTTCGCGCAAAGCGGCTTCCATATCCTGAAATGCTTTACGTACCCCGCTGTTTTCCGGCAACAGGTAATCACGCAATGAACGAGTAATAGCGCTGGAGATCCCACCGTAGAGTGAGGCCTCAATCAGGCGATAATATTTGCTACGGTCAGAGGCAGAGCGCAGGCGGCGCGCCACAACGCCCAAGTCAAACATGAGTGCATGGTAATCGGTAATGGAGCTGAATTGCCTGAACTGCACCCCTTCCATGGCTTCGGTTTTTTCTTTCAGTTCCTGCAAAGTCAGCACCCTGGCCTGGCGGGCATTAAGCGCCTCAGTCACCAGTTGAGTTGGCTGAACGGCCATTGGCAGGCCCTGAATGGCAAAAGGTTTGATGTCAACTTTGCGATCGCGCCCGGCAACCTGCTGCAAACGTACCCCCACCAGCACACGCTGATGACGCGAGTTGACAACATCCAGAAAGGAGTAGCAGACGCCAGCTTTGAGTTTACCGTGCAGGCCTTTATCACGAGAACCTGATGTCGCACCAGCTTCGGTTGTATTACGAAAATGCAGCAGTGTCAGGTCAGGGATAAGCGCCGTGACAAAAGCTGCCATCGTGGTTGATTTCCCGGCACCGTTCCCCCCAGAAAGCGTAGTAACCAGCTCATCCAGGTCAAAGGTTCTGGCAAAGAAACCATTCCAGTTAATCAGTGTTAGCGAACGAAACTTCCCGCGTTCAATCATTCCTGTTCATCCTCCGCTGTATCCTGATTATTATTGTCTTCCTGTTCATCATTAAGCTGCAGGCTCTGCTCTACTGGCATAGCCTCTCCGTCGCGAATCATGCGCAATTGTGCTTCGCGCGCATCATCGCCGGCACGGACATCGGCACCAAAGCGGAAAACAGACTCAGATATACGGAATTTGCTGCTGTCATGGCCGAGGAACCAAATCATTCCCAGCCTTCTCAGGCGGTTGAGCGAGGAGCGCACTTTTTCCTGCAGCTTCTGGCGATCCAGGTCGGAGCCGGTAGAACGGTTGTTCACCAGCTTCAGTAATTTGCTTTCATCTGCCAGTGACAGAAGCTCGTCGTACAGTTCCTGTTGGGTAAAAATCCCTTCATTCGCCAGGCGCTCCGGGCTCAAATAAAGGTAACAGAGGATTTTCCCTACCATCATGTCCAGCTCGGAAAGCACGGAGCGAGGTATAAGGGTTGTTGACCGGGGGCGGAGATAAAAGAAACCTTCAGGGGCACGAATAAGCTCTACGTTATAACGAATGTAGAACAGTTCAAGTTCTTCCTGAAAATCCATTAAAAAGGCGTGATTATCCAGTTCATCAAGACCAATATGACGGCCAGAACGTAATTGGCTGTCAAGGGCCGGGAACAGTGGGTTGGCAATCGCCTGCGCCAGTTTTACCGGCATTGTTTGTTCAATATTTGTTGATGACATGCGCCTGTACCCTGGCTCCGTAATCATTAATAAGTTGCCACTGAGCGGGAAGCCCAGTGAAATCCGCTTCTGCTATACCCAGCCGTACAGCCTGGTCGACCACGATACGGGCGACATCAAAATGCCGCGCCCGCGGATATTGCGCCAAATATTCACGCATCACCACGCCGAGATCCAGTGGAAGATTTCTGGTTTTGTAGACCTGCAGGGACTGCTCAATCATCGCGGCCAGTTGCTCACGTATTTCATTAAACTCTTCAAACTCAAGGTCAACGGGTAATTCCCCCATGACCTCGTCATCCCGCAAGGACATCTCCTCATCACGCATATCGAATAAACGGTCTGCGTTGGCGTAAGTCAGCGCCCAGGGTGCATCGAAGTAATTTTGTACCGACTGGCGCAAACGCTGGGCAAACACCCGGTTTTTATCCATATCGATAGCTGTACGAATAAATTTATGGATATGACGGTCATAGCCTATCCATAAATCAATCGCCTGTTGACCCCAGCTGACGATACGGTCCAGCTTGCTCTGTAAATCGAAGATTAAGCGTTCGATAAAACCCAGGTCATCCTGCCCAAGAATGGCATCCTGGATCTGCAGCAAATTCGCCTGTAGTTTATCGCCCGCAGCTTCCAGCGTATCCTGCAATTCCCGTAACGTACCGGATGTTTCAGACAACAGCAGCTCACAACTGGAAATTGCTGCGCGCCAGTCCTTGTTCAGCAACTGAGCGATGTCATCTTTCACCTGCTGTTGTTGCTCATCCATAATGCGCTGGGTTAAATCAATGCTGTCGAAAATTTCCGCCACAGAGTATTTCAGTGGCGCAAACACATTACGGTGCCAGTGGAACTCGTCGCCACCTTCATCTGCAGCATCAGCCGCACGTTTGAGCTCCCCGGCAACAATGGACAATTGCATAGACAACCGCAACGTAGAAAACTCACGCTGGCGGATATAATAATCGGTAATGCCTATCCCCAGGGGCGTCAGGCGGTAGATGGCATTGCCTTCTGCCTGCTCGCTGGTAAAGCGGTTGATTAAGCGCTGGCGGACCATATCATTAATGGCATTGTTTGCGCGCATGACGACGGTTTCACTGGCCTGCTCAAAAGCTTCGCTCACATAACGAAACGCATCAACCAGCTCACCTTCACTCATTTCTCCTTCCAGCCGCTCGCCATTGAGTGTGGCGACAGCCAGCAAAAAAGCCAGCCTGTCGACAGGCAGTGAAATTGAAAAGTCATTCTTTCTGGCCCAGGCAACCAGTTCAGGTACTGTCTGGGAAAATTCACTCATAGTTTATCCTTGGCTTTCTAGCTTTTGTGCCGTCACATGAATATACCGCCCAAGGCTCACCCAGGGCTCCTGACGACAAAAGCGAGTTTCCAGCTCCAGCAGTTCTTCAAAACAGTCTTGCTGCTGGTGTTTTTCCCGCAAGTAATCATGAAATACCCGCACACCGGTTTTACGGGTAATTCTCCAGCCAATTTGCTCCAGCCAGAGGTAAACGTTCTCTGGCTTTAATGGGTGATCCGGCGAAAGTGTGCGCTTTTTACGTTTTGGCATACCCGCCGCCACATAGGCAAAATTACCAGCGACCATGTTATGCATCAGTAAACCATTAGCGTTATAAAACATCAGCGAAAGCACCCCGCCAGGAGCCAGGCATTCCCACAGTTTCGCCAGAACCTGTTCGGGTTCATCTATCCATTCAAGAACAGCATGAAACAATATCAGATCAACCGGGGAATCCAAATGTTCGCGCACCTGTTGCACCGCGGATTGTACAAAATGCATGTTACCGCTCACACCTTGCTCCAGAGCAAGTGCCTGAGCCCGGCTAATCATTTCACCGGAAAGGTCGCACAACAGCACTTCATGGCCCATTGCTGCCAGTTTACAGGCTGTTTGCCCTAATCCACCGCCCGCGTCCAGTATGCGCAATTTGCGCGTGCCAAATCCTTGCAGAATGCAGTCCAGATCCTGCCAAAGAATCGCCTGCCGCAAGCGGCCTTTACTGGTGCCGTAGATGTTGCGTGAGAATTTCTCCGCGATGTCATCGAAGTTACGATCTGACACGAACTCACTTCCTCCCGGTAAACGGGCAAATGGCAAAACCCTTATTTTGTCACAGCTACAAGGATATTGAAGCTCTCTGGTGTAAGATCATTCCTGATCAACGGTTATATGGTCAAAAAGGATGCAGAATAATGCTTTTTACCCTTAAAAAATTCATTGGCGGCATGTTGTTACCCCTGCCGCTGGTTCTTTGCTTAATGGCACTGTCACTCATTTTGCTGTGGTTCACCCGTTGGCAAAAAGCAGGAAAGGTCATCATGACTGTGGGTTGGGCAGGGTTATTGTTACTGAGCCTGCAACCAGTAGCAGACCGGTTATTGCGCCCTCTGGAAACCACCTGGCCGACGTGGCAAGGCCCGGTAAACGTCCAGTACATTGTGGTGCTTGGTGGGGGTTATACCTGGGACCCGAAGTGGGCACCCAGTTCGAATCTGATTAATAACAGCCTGCCAAGGGTAACTGAAGGAGTCAGGTTGTGGTTAAAAAACCCACAGGCGACGCTGATATTTACCGGAGCGCCCGCGCAAGGAAACCCGGTGAGCACAGCAGAAGCAGGCGCTCGTGTTGCCCAAAGCCTGGGTGTGCCACGCAGCCATATTATGACGCTGGGCCAACCGAAAGATACTCAAGAGGAAGCGGCGGCAGTGAAAAAGGCTATCGGCCAACAGCCTTTTATTTTGATAAGCTCGGCATCACACCTGCCACGAGCCGTGATTTTCTTTCACCAGCAAGGGCTCAATCCACAACCCGCACCAGCTAACCAAATGGCTATCAGCGCAGACCTGAACCCGTGGGAGAAAATCATTCCATCGCCATTATGGTTGATGCACAGCGATCGTGCCGCCTATGAAAGTTTAGGCCGCATCTGGCAATGGCTTAAGTTTTCAGGTCACCCAGGGCAATAGTTCTTTACGGGCTTTATCAAAAGCTACCCGGTTCATACGGCCAGTGCTGAGTAACTGGCTGACTTCATCCCACAGAACATACAACCAGCGGCGCCACAGAAAGGCCTCGTCCACCGGGGCCTTTTGCTGGTAATGCCAGAATAAACTTTCCGACAGCCCGGATTCATTGAGGCGGAATAACTCAAACTCACGCGGTGCCCACAGCATGATGCCAGGATTAAGAATCGCCAGTAGCTGGTCCGTTCTTGAATCTTTCAGCATACTGCGCAACGTGAAATTGCCATGCACCAGCACACAGTTATCAGTAAAGCCAGCAAACAGCCCGGGTAAATTTTCTTTGGTGCGCAGTAGAATTGCTTTGTCCTGCATACTCAGGCCGGTATTGGTAAACTGATTCAGTGTGCTCCATAGCACTTCAATACGCTGGCGATACCAGGAAGGCCAGTGGTTTTCCTGGGTGTTATCTACCGTACCGACACAACCCCGGCTGTCCTGCCGGTGCCACGCCAGTAGTCCTTCAACAATTTGGTCTTTTAACTGCGCCCAGCGCTCTGGTGTGCGGGTAGGCGCTTCAACTGGCATTCCCCTTAACCGCTCCATCAGGAGAACATCCGGGCCAGGTTGTTCTTCGTGAGAAATGATACCGTAAACCACAGGCATGCGAACCGTACCTGTGCGGGCTAACAAAGAGATTTTACTTGCCATCTGCGCAGCCATCCCCGGCGAGCTGTAACTTTTCGCCAGCAACGGCAAGGCATTGCCAGAGCTGTCGTAAAGTGACCACAGAGCGGTATCTGGCTTTTCACTGATACATTCAATGCGACTTAACCGTTCACCTAACAGATGGCTTAATTCTGCACGTAATTGCTGCATATTGACTTGCCCATTGAAAAACCACTGTAGTAATAATGAGCGCCACAAACAGGGATGTCACTTTTCCAGATCAATTTACGCGCAGAAAAGAGGGGAAAATTTGAAAGGATTGTATTGCATAGGGAATTTATATTGTGGCGTGGCGGCGAATACCGCCACGAAATAATCACTGGCGGAATACAGCCCGCACATGTTCTAAATCTTTTGGTGTATCAACACCCGTTCCCGGTACTTCTTTAGCAACCGCAACATGAATTTTCTCGCCATACCACAGCACCCGTAGTTGCTCGAGCATTTCGATATTTTCCAGTTGCGATGGTTCCCAGGTTACATAGCGGCGAATAAACCCGGCACGGTAGGCATAAATACCGATATGGCGTAAAAAGCTGTCGCCAATGCTCTCCTTAGACTGAGCAAAACGGTCACGATCCCAGGGAATCGTCGCGCGAGAGAAATAGAGCGCATGCCCTTTGGCATCCATCACCACTTTCACTGCATTGGGATTAAAGGCTTCCTCTGCTGAATCAACAGGTACCGCGAGTGTCGCCATACCTACACCACTGGCGGCCAGGTTATCCGCAACCTGGCGGATAATCACTGGTGGGATCAGCGGTTCATCGCCCTGCACATTGACAATAACGGTATCATCAGCAAATGCGCATTTCTCGATGACTTCAGCCAGACGTTCAGTTCCGGAGTGGTGATCAACACGGGTCATGCAAACTTCACCACCAGCCGCCTGTACAGCTGCGGCAACATCCGCGTGATCAGTCGCAACAATAACCCGTTCAGCACCTGATAACCGCGCCTGCTCCAGCACCCTTACCACCATAGGTTTGCCCGCAATATCAACCAGCGGCTTGCCAGGCAAACGGCTGGAAGCATAACGCGCAGGGATAATCACGACAAAACTCATACACCCGCCTCATCATTTTCCAACGGATGCGCTGCTGTTTCGAGCAAGACAGGGATACCTTCATCAATTGGGAAAACCAGGCCATCCACTTTACAAATAAGGGTATGCTTTTCCTGATTAAAATAGAGTTTGCCCTGGCAAACCGGGCAGGCAATGATTTCAAGCAAACGGTGATCCATATTTCCTCCGTCATGGATCCGAAAAATTACGCTCAGCATACCATAATTGGCTTTGAAGGTTAGTTGGTTTGCATGTTCCGCGTTTTAAGGCTGGCAAGCGCTGGCGGCACCTGGCCAAGAGTTATCTGTGTCGCTCCTTGCCAATTGGCAAAATCAACCAATGCCTGCCAGACACCCTGTTCCAGGTGCTGGCTACTGCGAACCCCCTCTTCCAGCCACAGAGCCATCACTTCCAGCACGCCAGTTTTGCGGTGCATTTTGGCATCCATGCGCCCGACAATCTGCCCACGGTGCAAGACAGGCAGTACGAAATAACCGTACTGTCTTTTTGGTGCAGGTGTATAGCACTCAAGCCGGTATTCAAACTGGAATAACTGTGAGGCCCGACGCCGGTCCCACACTACCGGGTCAAATGGAGATAATACCGTTGAGTGAGTGGCATTAAGGGTATCCTGTTCAGCCTGAGGCAACAGGGGCAGCAGGCTGTTATCAAGCCACATGGTTCCGAGGTCTTCCACTTCAACTTGCGTAACCGCCTGCTCACCCAGCCAGCGGTCTGTTACTGTGTTTGCCTGAATATTTTTAAGCCGGTAGTAATCGGCAAGCCAGGCCGGTTTAAAAATACCGAGACACCGGGCACTACGTGACAGCATCACACTTTCGGCTTCACTTTGGGTTAAGCCATGTTGCGCATCATCCCACCCGGGCATGATTCTGTGTGTCAGGTTATAGACCCGCTGGAAATTATGGCGTGACGCCACCATCACTTTCCCGGCAGTGAATAAACCTTCCAGGTGCCGCTTGTGTGGTTTCCACTCCCACCACCCGCTTTGCCCGGGCCTGGGGTGAGCAAAATCAGCAGCACGGACGGGACCATTTTCAGCCATCCACGCCAGTAGCTCAGCAATCTCCTGCTCATGGGTTGCCATCCACTCTGCGGAATACTTACAGCCCATCTTATGTGGGTTAAGCATCCGGTGACGTATCAGTGCAAAGTCTTCTTTCGGCAGGAAACAGGCCTCATGTGCCCAGTATTCAATCAACTCACCGCGGGACAGTGACTCCTCAAGCCAGGGGAATGGGAAACTCCCTAACCTGCTGAACAGCACAATCCACGGACTGCGGGCAACAATATTAATCGTATCTATCTGGAGCAAGGCCATTTGGCGAATGGTTGTGAGAATATCAGCTGGAACTGCACGCTTACGTGGCTTTTTCAGCAGCCCTTGAGCGGCAAGGTGCAAATTGCGGGCTGCTTTACGGGAAAGACAGACATGAGACATATCGCTCCTTATTAGTCAGAAGATGGCGACTACCTTCAGGATGCCAGTTTAATTATCTCCTGCAGAAGTTTGCCAGCACCAGGTCCGTGCATTTGCGCATCCACCGGCAAATACCACCAATTGCCCTGGGCAAAATGACGGCATTTCACGGCATCTTTTTCAGTCATGATCAGATGCTGGTGGCTACCCTGTAAACTTTCGACCTGCTCACGGTTAAGCGCCTGGTGATCCGGGAGTGAAACACGTTTTACCAGTTCCGCCCCCTGCTGTTCAAGTGTGGTAAAAAAGCGAGGTGGGTGACCAATCCCGGCCATTGCCACTAAATCTTCCAGTGTGGCTACCGGCGTTTCTTCTCCGGTAACCAGGTTAACAGCTAAACCCGGAGCGAGTTGCATGGCAATTTCCCCGGGCTTTGGCTGGCCACCATTAACAATAACGGCATCCACTGTTTTCAGGCGGGAAGAGCGTTCGCGCATCGGGCCTGCGGGCAGCCACCAGCCATTGCCAAAGCGGCGCACACCGTCGACAACCACAATCTCTTTATCGCGCCCCAGCGCATAATGTTGCAGGCCGTCATCGGTCACAACAACCTGGACTGACGGATTTCGGGCCAATAGAGATTTAACTGCCTCACTGCGCTGTGGCGCTACTGCAACCGGCGCTCCGGTGCGCTGATAAATCAGAACCGGTTCATCACCCGCCTGTGCTGTTGCAGTCTCCGGGCCGACAAGCAGAGGATAATGGGCAGATTTACCACCATACCCCCGGGACACCACGCCAACACAAATCCCCTGTTGCTGCAATTGCTCCACCAGCCATATCACTACCGGGGTTTTACCGTTTCCCCCGGCAGTCAGGTTACCCACCACTACAACAGGTACTGGGGCCTTCCAGACTTTGCGCAGCCCAATGCGGTAACTGAGCCGGATACAATAGCTTACCAGCCCATATAGCCAGGATAGTGGCAACAACAACCGCCAGAGTGGTGATTCACCAGACCAGATACGGGAAATCATTCGCCAAATTGCATCCGGTGAAGTTGAGCATAAACACCCGCTTTTTCGATCAGGACACGGTGTGCACCGCGTTCTACAATGCGCCCGTCTTCTACCACAATAATTTCATCTGCCTGTTCAATAGTAGACAAGCGATGTGCTATCACCAGCGAGGTACGGTTTTTCTGCAGTTCATCCAGTGCAGACTGGATAGCCCGCTCAGATTCAGTGTCCAGTGCAGAGGTGGCTTCATCCAGAATCAGTATTGGGCTATTGCGCAGCAACGCCCTGGCAATAGCAATACGCTGACGCTGACCACCAGAGAGTAACACGCCATTCTCGCCAATCACCGTATCCAGCCCGTTGTCCATCTTATTGATGAAATCCATCGCGTAAGCCATTTCTGCAGCCTGTTCGATATCTTCACGGGTGTACTGCCCGGAACGGGCATAGGCAATATTATTGGCGATGGTATCGTTGAATAAATGTACATTCTGCGAAACCAGCGCAACCTGGTCACGCAATGATGCCAGGGTATATTCACGGATGTCGTTCCCGTCGATTATGATTTGCCCGTCATCGATATCGTAAAAGCGTGTGATTAAACTGGCGATAGTGGACTTACCAGAGCCAGAACGCCCCACCAGTGCAACCGTTTTCCCAGATGGAATAGTCAGGCTGATATCACGCAAAGCAGGCACATCACGACCTGGATAAGTAAAGGTCACATTGCGGAATTCAATATCACCTGTTGAGCGCTCAATCACTTTAGTGCCGTCGTCTTTTTCCTGCTCACTGTCCAGAATGGTAAACAGTGTCTGGCAGGCTGCCATCCCACGCTGGAACTGCGAGTTCACGTTTGTCAGGGATTTCAGCGGACGCATCAGTGCAATCATTG
Source organism: Mangrovibacter sp. MFB070 (assembly GCF_000705335.1). Lineage (NCBI taxonomy): Bacteria > Pseudomonadati > Pseudomonadota > Gammaproteobacteria > Enterobacterales > Enterobacteriaceae > Mangrovibacter > Mangrovibacter sp. MFB070. The sequence continues at coordinate 106,430 of NZ_JJMI01000022.1, read as the reverse complement.
AAGAGAACACAACGGTGATAGTCCCGGCGGTCAGGTTTTGCATAACACTTGGGAAACTCGCCGCATACAGAACGAATGCCAGAGCAAGGGAAGCGATTAGCTGAATCAACGGGTCTGAAATGGACGAAGCTGAAACCATTTTCATCCCTTGCTGGCGCATACGGTTACTGACTTTATTAAACCGTTCGCGTTCAACCTGTTGCCCACCAAAGATCAGCACTTCTTTATGCCCTTTCAGCATCTGCTCCGCGCTGGTCGTGACCTGCCCCATAGTGTTCTGCATGCTTTTACTGATACTGCGAAAGCGCTTAGAGACGACACGAATAGCCATGGAGACAATAGGGGCCAGCACAATAAGGATCAGGGATAACTGCCAGCTGTAGTAAAACATCATGATAAACAGGCCAATAATGGAGGCCCCTTCACGAACCACTGTAATAAGCGCGCTGGATGATGAAGAAGCAACCTGCTCCGAATCATAAGTAATGCGCGACAACAATGTGCCCGTAGATTGTTTATCAAAAAAGGAAACGGGCATCCCCATCATATGGTTGAACAGACGACGGCGCATGTTCATTACCACTTTACCGGAAACCCATGAAATACAATAACTGGACACATAACTGCTGATGCCACGAAGCAGCATCAGGCCAATGACCACCAGCGGCATCCACATCAACACGGAACGGTCTGTCTTACCAAAACCATCGTCCAGCAGTGGTTTCAGTAGCGATAACATGAAAGTATCGCTGGCCGCGTTGGCCACCAACGCAACACCCGCCACAATCAGACCTAATTTGAACGGAGCAATAATCGGCCAAAGCCGCCGGAAGGTCTGTAAGGTGGAGAGATCTTTATCGATATGCATTCAATATTAACCAGCACTTGTTGAAATAGCCGCATATTCTACCTGTTATCTGGCCTCACGCCAAACCAGCGTTGATACCAGGGGGTGAAAAAGCGGGCCCGATGCGCAGAAATCCGCCAGCCTGTTGATGAGAAGCTCACACTAACCTGGCCATGCAAAGCGGTGTCGTACCACTGGTAGCTATGCTGCTGGTAACGTTCAATAACCGCAGGAGATGGCATATTCCATGGGTTATAACGTGCAACTGACGCCAGTGCCACAGAGCCTTCAGCCCGCCCGACAAAACGTATCCCGGAAGAGCTTTTGCTGCCATGGTGTGGCACCTGCACGACATCAGCTTTCATGGACGCCGGGTGTTTGGTCAGCAATAACTCAGCTGGCAGCTCAAGGTCTCCCGTTAGCAACACCCGATGAATACCATCACTCACAAGAACAACACATGAGCGGTTATTCTCGCTTCCCTGATATTGTAATGGGGGCCAGACAACATCAAAAGACAGCCCCTGCCATTGCCATTGTTTGCCCTGATAACAATGGCGCCCCCCGGCCCTCGGGGTGTTATGCCATTGGGTTATCCCCGGCCATTGCGCCTGAATTGACGCCAGCCCGCCATTATGGTCCGTATGCTCATGGCTGATAACCACACCCTCTGGTACCAGGTTATGCCAGGCAAGCCAGGGTAAAATGACCTGCTGCCCGGTATTCCCCCCTTCCCACCGGTTACCCGTGTCATACAGAAAAGCATAGCCGTTACGCTCAATAACCATTGCCAGCCCGTGGCCGATATCCAGCATATGTACCCGCCAGCCATTATGGTGGTGACGCAACCACCAGGGCGCGCATAACACCGCGACCAGCGCAGCACAGGTAAACGGGGAAGTTCGTAACCAGTGAAATCGCATAATGACCAGCATGCACCAGGGCAGAAAGGACATTGTGCTCATCCGCCAGTCCACGGGTAACCAGCCTTTTGGCAGCCCGGCCAATACCCAGAACAATGCAGCCAGCAATGTATCCACACATTGCCATATCAAACCTGGAGCCAGCACACTATTTGCCAGCACAATATCAGCCAGAACTCCAAGAAAAATCAGTGGGACAACCAGAAATGTCACCATGGGTACAGCAATAAGATTAGCAGGAAGCGAAGTGAATGATATCCCGTGGAATAAGGGAACCTGTAGTGGCAATAACAGCAGGCATGCCCCAAGTTGCAGGTGAACCAGAGCAGCACAAAAATGCGCTGCCCGGTATTTTTTTACCCCGTAGAAAGGTAACCACTGGCACCAAAAAATAAGTGCACTGACAGCAAAGGCTGATAGCCAGAAACTGTCGGAAAGCAGTGTGAGTGGGTCGAATAACACGACACAGGCAAGACACACCACCAGAACATCCCATGCGCCCCACTGGCGCTGGTATAAGCGAATTACCCCCCAGGTGCCCAGAGCAATAAGGCTGCGTACAGCGGGCGGGTTGCCGCCACTCAACCAGGTATACCCTGCTGCACAAGCGATACTGGCAATAATGGGAAAAGACGGGCGAATCCAGTGGGCTGGCAAGAAAAACTGAATTAGCCGCGCCAACAACCAGCCAGCACCCCCCGCCTGTGCAATATGTAACCCCGATATCGCCATCAGATGTGCGGTTCCAGTCTCACGCAATATTTGCCTGACACCTGCCTGCATGTTTCCGCGCTCGCCAAAAGCCAGTGCGTGAATGACAGCACCCCACGCTAAATGCGCAGTCTGTTGCTCTACACGGCGAATTAACGTTGCGCGCCGTGAACAAGAGGCTTTGATAAGCTGAACGTCTGCCATTCGGCCCGATAACACAAATCCACTTGCCATTGCAGCCCGTTGCCGGGAGTAACCACCCGCATTATATTGCCCATGCACAGCTCTTAATGTGCTGCTGACTTGCCAAAGCTGGCCGGAGCAAGGTTGTGACTCAGGTAACTTGCCATACAGTATAACGCCTGGTGGAAACTGCCTTTTTTTGCCCCTCCACTGCACTATTTTACCGTGATGGCGTTCTCCTTGTGTGCTGGTAATTTGGACCACCATACTCTCCCGCTTCCCACTCATTTCGGCCATGGTAATTAACGCAGATTGCGCATGAACCAGCGCCCAACTCAATGCCAAAGCACCACAGGCGCAATAACGCCACACCATATGGCGAGTGCGGCAAAGCACCCACCCACCGGCGCAAATCAGTATGAGAGCAAACCAGAGTGGTGGGATGACAGGTAACCAAAGTAGTGGGCTTATACCTGCCAGGATCCAGAAACTGAGTTTGGGTAGTTGCAGCACAATGTTCTCCTTGTGCTGCCAGTTTGCCGCTGCTGGCAGAAAAACCCAGTGCCAGTCGCAATTTCCTGGGGGCGCTTTCCGGAAAAACTCGTGCTTGCAGTAACAGGGGGGATTTGGTGCGAGGCACGCTGCAGAAACAGCATGAAGAACCCAGGCTCAACGCCGGGCAGAACCAATGGCGGTAACAAACAGATAAAACAAACGGCACCCTGAGGTGCCGCCTGTGCGAACTAATTAAGCCTGTAAGGCAAATCAGCCATAAATATTGGCGCGGTCACGTAGCTCTTTGCCTGGTTTGAAGTGGGGAACATATTTTCCTTCCAGATCCACTTTATCGCCAGTTTTAGGATTACGCCCGGTGCGTGGTGCGCGGTAATGCAATGAGAAGCTGCCAAACCCCCGGATTTCAATACGCTCCCCCTGCGCGAGGGTAGAAGCCATATGTTCCAGCATTTCTTTAACCGCATCTTCTACAGCCTTGGCTGGAATATGAGATTGCTGGCCGGCAAGTCTTTCTATCAATTCTGACTTGGTCATGTTTCCTCCGGTTTCCATCAGGAAAAATGTTTACAGCTACATTGAACAAGGGCGGCCGAAGCCGCCCTGATTAAGCAGAAAGGTCGATTACTCGCCTTTAGCTGCTTTAAACGCTTCAGCCATTGCGTTAGAGAAGTTGCCGTCTTCTTGTTTGTTAACAGAAGCAATTGCATCTTTCTCGTCAGCTTCGTCTTTCGCACGAACAGACAGGCTTACTACGCGGTTTTTGCGGTCAACACCAGTGAACTTCGCTTCAACGTCATCACCAACGTTCAGAACCAGAGTAGCATCTTCAACGCGGTCACGGGAAGCTTCAGAAGCACGCAGATAGCCTTCTACGCCATCAGCTAATTCAACTGTAGCACCTTTTGCGTCAACTGCAGTGACTTTACCAGTCACGATAGCGCCTTTCTTGTTCACAGCAACGTAGTTGTTGAACGGATCTTCAGCCAGTTGTTTCACACCCAGGGAGATGCGTTCACGTTCTGCGTCAACCTGCAGAACAACAGCGGCGATTTCGTCACCTTTTTTGTACTCACGTACAGCTTCTTCGCCTGCAACGTTCCAGGAGATGTCAGACAGGTGAACCAGACCGTCGATGCCACCGTCCAGGCCGATGAAGATACCAAAGTCAGTGATAGACTTGATTTTACCTTCAACGCGATCGCCTTTGTTGTGGGTTTCTGCGAACTGCTGCCACGGGTTAGCTTTGCACTGTTTCAGGCCCAGGGAGATACGACGACGTTCTTCATCGATATCCAGAACCATAACTTCAACAACATCACCAACGTTAACAACTTTAGACGGATGGATGTTTTTGTTAGTCCAGTCCATTTCAGAAACGTGTACCAAGCCTTCAACGCCTTCTTCGATTTCTACGAAGCAGCCGTAATCAGTCAGGTTGGTTACACGACCGGTCAGTTTAGTACCTTCCGGATAACGTTTAGCGATAGCAACCCACGGATCTTCGCCCAGTTGTTTCAGACCCAGAGATACACGGGTACGTTCACGGTCGAATTTCAGAACTTTAACAGTGATTTCATCGCCAACATTCACGATTTCGCTCGGATGCTTAACGCGTTTCCATGCCATATCAGTGATGTGCAGCAGACCATCTACACCGCCCAGATCAACGAATGCACCGTAGTCAGTGAGGTTCTTAACGATACCTTTAACTTCCATGCCTTCCTGCAGGTTTTCCAGCAGTTGATCACGTTCAGCGCTGTTTTCAGATTCGATAACGGCACGACGAGAAACAACAACGTTGTTGCGTTTCTGATCCAGCTTGATCACTTTGAATTCAAGCTCTTTGCCTTCGAGGTGCAGAGTGTCGCGAACAGGACGTACGTCAACCAGTGAACCTGGCAGGAACGCACGAATGCCGTTCAGCTCAACAGTGAAGCCGCCCTTGACTTTGCCATTGATAACACCAGTAACAGTGGCAGCTTCTTCGTATGCTTTTTCCAGCATCAGCCATGCTTCGTGACGTTTTGCTTTTTCACGAGACAGTTGGGTTTCGCCGAAGCCGTCTTCTACTGCATCCAGAGCAACGTCGACTTCGTCACCAACCTGGATTTCAAGTTCGCCCTGGGCATTTTTGAACTGCTCAGCCGGAATGGCAGACTCAGATTTCAGACCGGCGTCAACCAGTACTACGTCTTTGTCGATAGCAACAACAACGCCACGAACGATGGAACCCGGGCGGGTTTCGATTTCTTTCAGGGACTCTTCAAAGAGTTGAGCAAAAGATTCAGTCATGTTGATAATCTTCAGGATCTTCTATTTAACGTCCACCTGGCTCCGTGCCGGATGGGGTTGTTTAACATGCCCGCGAACACTCCATTGCCGCAGGTACTACAATTCTGATGCTTGTGCAAAAACAGGAAGTTTACATACTCCCCAGTTTTTCACGTGCATATTCCAGCGCCTTTTCAATCACTTGCTCGATGCTCATCTGGGTTGAATCCAGTAATAATGCATCCTGAGCGGGTACCAAAGGCGCGACAGGCCGGTTGCGATCACGGTCATCGCGTTCTTTTATCTCGGCCAAAAGGCGTTCAAAGTTAACACTAAACCCTTTATCCTGCAACTGCCGCATACGGCGCAAAGCACGTTCTTCCGACGAAGCATCAAGGAAAATTTTAACAGGTGCGTCAGGAAATACCACTGTTCCCATGTCCCGGCCATCCGCAATCAGGCCTGGCGCTTCACGAAATGCACGCTGGCGGCGCAATAATGCTTCGCGCACGCGGGGAAACGCAGCAACCTGAGAGGCCGCACTGGCAACTTCCTGAGTACGGATTTCACCACTGACATCTTCGCCTTCCAGCACCACTTCAAGGTTGCCGTTGACAGACAAAAAGCGAACATCCAGATGCGCAGCCAGCGGAACCAGCGCTTCTTCACTGGAAGTATCGACATGATGATGTAACGCGGCCAGTGCGAGGACACGGTAAATCGCACCGGAATCCAGTAAATGCCATTGCAATGCTTCAGCCATCGCTTTACACAGAGTTCCTTTACCCGCGCCACTTGGGCCATCGATGGTAATTACGGGAACGTGTGGCGTCATAGTATTCTCCTTCGTAACGAGTGACAGGCCGTTAGCATAAACGCCGCGCATTATACGCCGCATCGCCGCAGACTGTTACCCTCAGGAGAAAATAACGCGTTTTTTTGAGAATGGGCCAGCCAGAAGAAGTATGTGCCACCACTTTGGCGGCACATATTATTATCAGGCTAATTCGCTGATACTGGCCAGGCGTTCGAAGTAATCAGGGAAGGTTTTCGCCGTACATTTGGGGTCAAGGATAGTCACTGGCGTATCAGACAACGCAACCAGTGAGAAACACATTGCCATACGGTGGTCATTGTATGTCCCAATTTCCGCAAAGGTCAGTTGGGCTGGTGGGGTGATTGAAATAAAATCATGCCCTTCTTCCACTTCAGCACCTACTTTACGTAATTCTGTAGCCATAGCCGTAAGGCGATCAGTTTCCTTCACACGCCAGTTGTAAATATTGCGCAGTGTGGTGGTACCCTGCGCAAATAACGCGGCGGTCGCAATCGTCATCGCGGCATCGGGAATATGGTTCATGTCCATATCGATGGCATGGAGTTCACGACGGGTACAGGCAATAAAATCATCGCCCCAGGTTATTTCAGCCCCCATTTTTTCCAGCACATCTGCAAACCGGATATCCCCCTGAACACTGTTGCGGCCAATACCGGTAACTTTAACAGTTCCACCTTTAATGGCAGCAGCAGCAAGGAAATAAGATGCCGAAGATGCATCCCCTTCGACCAGGTATTTACCCGGAGACTGGTAAGTTTGCCCGCCACGAATAACAAATGTTTGATATTGCTGGTTTTCGACCATCACACCAAAAGTCTGCATCAGGTTCAGCGTGATATCAATGTAAGGCTTAGAAACCAGTTCACCCTTAATAGTAATGACGGTGTCCTGAGCGGCCAGCGGAGCAGTCATCAATAACGCAGTAAGGAACTGGCTGGAAACGCTGCCATCCACTTCCACCTGGCCCCCAGAAAAACCACCCTGAATATGCAGCGGTGGGTAATTTTCCTGCTCAAGGTAGGAAATTTTGGCTCCGCCCTGGCGCAGGGCATCGACCAGGTGCCCAATCGGGCGCTCTTTCATGCGTGGTTCGCCTGTCAGCACAATGTCATTGTTGCCAAGGCACAATGCTGCCGCTAATGGGCGCATTGCTGTACCCGCATTTCCCAGAAAAAGTTCGAGAGCATCGGCGGATTTCAGTGGGCCACCCAAACCAGTCACTTCACAATGGGTACGGTCAGCAGACAACTTATATTGCACACCCAGTGCGCTAAGCGCATTGAGCATATGGCGTACATCATCGCTGTCCAACAGGTTTGCCAGCGCCGTGGTGCCTTGCGCCAGTGCAGCCAGCAACAATGCACGGTTAGAGACACTTTTAGAACCTGGCAGGTTAATGGTTCCGTCTACCCGGGCGATGGGTTGTAACGTCAGGGATTCCAGCATGGAGGTAAAGCTCTCAACAAAAAACAAAATAAGCAGAAACCCCGCACCAGGCGGTACGGGGCAAGGAATTAAACACGATGATTAACCGTGGCGGCGTTCAAAATCCACCATAAAATCAGTCAGTGCCTGTACGCCAGCCAGTGGCATTGCATTGTAAATAGAAGCGCGCATGCCCCCCACTACACGGTGGCCTTTCAACGCATGCAGCCCGGCTGCGAAGGATTCTTCAAGGAACAAAGCATCCAGTTTGCTGTCCGCCAGTTGGAACGGAATATTCATACGAGAACGGTTTGAAGCAGCGACATCGTTGCGGTAGAAATCGCTGTTATCAATCACACCGTAGAGTAAGTCAGACTTCTGCTGATTCGCTTTATCCATTGCAGCCACGCCACCCTGCTCTTTCAGCCATTTGAAGACCAGGCCTGCAAGGTACCAGGCGAAAGTAGGCGGTGTATTAAACATGGAGTCATTCTCGTTCAGAACGGAATAGTCCAGAATAGACGGGCAGGCTTTACTGGCTTTACCCAGCAAGTCTTCACGCACGACGACCAGAGTCAGGCCTGCCGGGCCGATATTTTTCTGCGCACCGGCATAGATAACGCCATAACGGCTGACATCAATAGGACGAGACAAAATGGTTGAAGAGAAATCCGCTGCAACCACAACATCCGGACCAAAATCAGGCGTTTCATCAATGGCAATACCATCGATAGTTTCATTTGGGCAATAGTGCAGATAGGCCGCGTTGTCGGACAATTGCCAGTCACGCATTGGGATAATCGCACGTTTGCCATCAACAGTGACTTTCGCATCAATCACATTGGGGGTGAGGTATTTTTTGGCTTCTTTTACTGCGCTACTGGCCCAGTAACCGCCATCGACGTAATCCGCAGTGGATTTATCACCCAGAATGTTCAGCGGTACGCCTGCAAACTGGCCACGACCACCGCCGTGACAGAAGAGAACCTTATAGTTGGAGGGGATTTGCAACAAGTCGCGAAAATCCTTCTCTGCTTCTTCAGCCACCTGAATAAATGGTTTACCACGATGGCTGACTTCCATTACTGACGTGCCGAGCCCTTGCCAGTCGCACAATTCTTGTTGTGCATGACGAAGTACATCTACCGGCAACATTGCCGGGCCAGAACTAAAGTTATAGACCTGAGTCATTTCCCCTCACCACATAAAAGCAATCGTTTTTTCCTGTGACTCCGGTTTTATCACTCACGTGGCAATGCTGCAATGGTTATTCCAGCAGGCCAGATAACATCAGACCAGCACTGGTCGGCAGATTACTCGGGAAAATACTGTATGACTGATAATTTTATCTTTTTATTTGTCACACCCGTGACGCAATCAGCATGTTATAGATGAGTAAACTTTTTGTGTTCATACTCAAGATGATTTCCTTGCGCTGTGGCATATCCGTAGCACAGGAAAAGGAAAAAACGTATCATTGCGCCCTTTTCGTACGAACAAAGTGGACACCATGACTCAAACTTATATTCCCGGCAAAGATGCCGCCCTGGAAGACTCTATCTCCCGCTTCCAGCAAAAATTGACCGATCTGGGGTTCAATATTGAAGAAGCCTCATGGCTTAATCCTGTTCCTCATGTCTGGTCTGTGCATATTCGCGACAAAGACTGTGCACTGTGTTTTACCAATGGGAAAGGTGCAACCCGCAAGGCGGCTCTCGCTTCTGCGCTGGGGGAATATTTTGAACGCCTTTCCACCAACTACTTTTTCGCTGACTTTTGGTTAGGCGACACCATCGCTAATGGGCCTTTCGTTCATTATCCCAACGAAAAGTGGTTTCCTCTGCCGGATGATGATGAATTACCTGAAGGGATCCTCGATACACACCTGCGTGCCTTTTATGATCCGGATCAGGCACTGACTGCCAGCCAGTTGGTTGACTTGCAATCCGGTAATGGCGACCGGGGAATCTGCGCTCTGCCTTTTACCCGTCAGTCCGACGACCAGACGATTTATATCCCAATGAACATTGTTGGCAACCTGTATGTTTCTAATGGGATGTCAGCAGGCAACACCCGGTATGAAGCGCGTGTTCAGGGTTTATCTGAAGTATTTGAGCGCCATATTAAAAACCGTATCATTGCCGAGTCTATTAGCCTGCCAGCTATCCCTGATGAGGTAATGGCTCGCTACCCGGGCGTGGTGGAAGCCATTGCCAAACTGGAAGCGGAAGGTTTCCCTATCTTTGCATATGACGGCTCTCTGGGTGGAAAATACCCGGTCATCTGTGTGGTGCTGTTTAACCCGGCCAATGGCACCTGTTTTGCTTCATTCGGTGCGCACCCAGACTTTGGTGTAGCACTGGAACGTACCGTTACTGAATTACTCCAGGGCCGCAGCCTGAAAGATCTCGATGTCTTCACCCCGCCAACATTTGATGATGAAGAAGTGGGTGAGCACGCCAACCTGGAAACACACTTCATCGATTCCAGCGGTTTGATCTCCTGGGATCTGTTTAAAGATGATGCTGATTACCCGTTCGTCGACTGGTCATTTAAAGGCACCACCGACGAAGAATTCGCCACGCTGATGGCTATATTCCAGACTGAAGGCAAGGAAGTCTACATCGCCGATTATGAACACCTTGGGGTTTATGGATGCCGTATTTTGGTTCCGGGGATGTCTGATATCTACCCGGCTGAAGATTTGTGGCTGGCGAACAACAATATGGGCAGCCATTTACGGGAAACTATCATGTCGTTGCCTGGCAGCAGGCTGCAACCGGAAGAATATCTGGCACTGATTGAGCAACTTGACGACGAGGGTCTGGATGATTTCACCCGTGTGCGTGAGTTGTTAGGCCTGGCGACTGGCAATAAAAATGGCTGGTATACCCTGCGTATTGGTGAGCTGAAAGCGATGCTGGCACTGGCCGGTGGGTCTTTGGAGCAGGCGTTAATCTGGACTGAATGGACAATGGAATTCAACGCATCCATATTCAGCGCAGAGCGCGCTAACTACTACCGTTGCCTGCAGACATTATTGTTGCTTGCACATGAAGAAGAGCGTGACCCGGCACAATATCAGTCCGCGTTTACTCGCATGTACGGTGCAGAAGCACTGGCTCATGCTCAGGCGGCACTATCAGGTGAATCAGCCTTCTACGGCCTTCCTGTGATAGATAAAGACCTGGAAGCCTTGCCCGCACACCAGTCATTACTGGCAGCCTACCAAAAGCTACAAAAAGCTAAACAGCGCTGGTGGAGTGAGCAGGATAAATAATGCTTTTGCCTGTAGGCGCAGCGATAACGAAAGGCTATATTACGGGGCAACTTTTTTGCCCCGCTTTTTTATTGTGCTAATTCCTATTAATATGTAGCGCATTGGTTAATGTTGAGTAACCAAAATATATTCTCACAGAATAATATGTAACTAATCTGACTTATTTATGGCAGATTCTTTAACGCGGACCAGGGGGTTTTAAAAGAAAATTCAAAACTATTTGTAAAATTTAAAAAAAATTTTTATCATTGAATTCATAACGTTATGCCGTTTTCCGCAAGAATCCATGTGGTTTTCGGGTCTATTACACTGGCGGGTTATGATCCATATCAAATTCTACTCTATAATGCTTTGTTAGTATCATCTCGCCGAATTAATTAAGAGAGAGTTAGTGTGAAAGCTGACAACCCTTTTGATCTTTTACTTCCACCTGCCATGGCAAAAGTTGCCGAAGATGCAGGTGTTTATAAAGCAACTAAACATCCGCTAACAACTTTCTATTTAGCGATTACTGCGGGTGTCTTTATCTCAATTGCGTTTGTCTTTTATATAACCGCAACCACTGGCACCGCAGGTATGCCGTTCGGTGTTGCAAAATTGATAGGCGGGGTGTGCTTCTCATTGGGGCTTATCCTGTGTGTCATTTGCGGCGCGGATCTGTTTACTTCAACCGTGTTAATTGTTGTTGCTAAGGCAAGCGGGCGCATCACCTGGGGTCAACTGGCCCGTAACTGGTTAAATGTTTATGTCGGTAACCTCGTTGGTGCACTACTCTTTGTATTGCTGATGTGGCTGTCCGGTGAATACATGACCGCTAATGGTGCCTGGGGGTTAAATGTACTCCAGACCGCAGACCATAAATTACATCATACTTTTGTTGAGGCTGTTTGCCTTGGCATCCTGGCAAACCTGATGGTCTGTCTGGCTGTTTGGATGAGCTATTCTGGTCGTAGCCTGATGGATAAAGCGTTCATTATGGTATTACCGGTAGCGATGTTCGTCGCAAGTGGCTTCGAGCACAGTATTGCAAATATGTTCATGATCCCGATGGGAATCGTGGTTCGTAACTTTGCCAGCCCGGAATTCTGGTCTGCTGTTGGCCTGACTCCGGAACAATTTCCTCATCTGACTGTGATGCATTTCATCACTGATAATCTTATCCCGGTAACAATAGGTAACATTATTGGCGGTGGCTTGTTAGTTGGATTGACGTACTGGGTAATTTACCTGCGTGGCGGCGACAAGCATTAATGTCAATGCTAAGCAGTAAATAAGAAATCCACATTAGAAGGTAGGTGTTACATGTCCGAGCTTAATGAAAAATTAGCCACAGCCTGGGAAGGTTTTGCAAAAGGTGACTGGCAGAATGGGGTCAACTTACGTGACTTCATCCAGAAAAACTACACCCCGTATGAAGGCGACGAAGCTTTCCTGGCCGGTGCGACTGACGCGACTACCGCGCTGTGGGACAAAGTCATGGAAGGCATCAAAATCGAGAACAGCACTCACGCGCCTGTTGATTTTGATACCAATGTAGCTTCCACCATCACTTCTCACGATGCTGGTTACATCAACAAAAGTCTGGAAAAAGTTGTTGGCCTGCAAACTGACGCTCCGCTGAAACGTGGTCTGATTCCGTTCGGCGGCATCAAAATGATCGAGAACTCCTGCAAAGCGTATGACCGCCAGCTGGATCCTCGCCTGAAACAAATCTTCACTGAATACCGTAAAACTCACAACCAGGGCGTGTTCGATGTTTACACTCCGGACATCCTGCGTTGCCGTAAAGCAGGCATCCTGACTGGTCTGCCTGATGCTTATGGTCGTGGTCGTATCATTGGTGACTACCGTCGTATCGCCGTTTACGGTATCGACTACCTGATGAAAGACAAATTTGCTCAGTTCACTTCTCTGCAATCCAAACTGGAAAACGGCGAAGACCTGGAAGCAACCATTCGTCTGCGTGAAGAAATCGCTGAACAGCATCGCGCCCTGGGCCAAATCAAAGAAATGGCAGCTAAATATGGTTGCGATATCTCTGTTCCGGCTGCAAACGCTCGTGAAGCTGCACAGTGGACCTACTTCGGTTACCTGGCTGCCGTTAAATCACAGAACGGTGCTGCAATGTCCTTCGGTCGCGTATCCTCTTTCCTGGATATCTACATCGAACGTGATATCAAAGCTGGCCGCCTGAACGAACAAGAAGCACAGGAAATCATCGACCACCTGGTGATGAAACTGCGTATGGTTCGTTTCCTGCGTACTCCTGAGTATGATGAACTGTTCTCTGGCGACCCGATTTGGGCAACTGAATCTCTGGGCGGTATGGGTCTTGATGGCCGTACTCTGGTTACCAAAACCAGCTTCCGTTTCCTGAACACCCTGTACACCATGGGGCCGTCTCCGGAACCGAACATGACCATCCTGTGGTCTGAAAAACTGCCGCTGAACTTCAAAAAATTCGCTGCAAAAGTTTCCATCGACACGTCTTCTGTTCAGTATGAAAACGATGACCTGATGCGTCCTGACTTTGACAACGATGATTACGCTATCGCTTGCTGCGTAAGCCCGATGATCGTTGGTAAACAAATGCAGTTCTTCGGTGCTCGTGCTAACCTGGCTAAAACTCTGCTGTATACCATCAACGGCGGTGTTGATGAAAAACTGAAAATGCAGGTTGGTCCGAAAACTGAACCGCTGAAAGGCGACGTTCTGAAATTCGACGAAGTTATGGACCGTATGGATCACTTCATGGACTGGCTGGCAAAACAGTATGTCACCGCTCTGAACGTAATCCACTACATGCATGACAAATACAGCTACGAAGCCTCTCTGATGGCTCTGCATGACCGTGACGTTATCCGCACCATGGCTTGTGGTATCGCTGGTCTGTCAGTTGCAGCTGACTCCCTGTCTGCAATCAAATACGCCAAAGTTAAACCTATCCGTGACGAAGACGGTCTGGCTGTCGACTTCGAAATCGAAGGTGAATACCCGCAGTTCGGTAACAACGACCCGCGTGTTGATGACATGGCTGTTGACCTGGTTGAACGTTTCATGAAGAAAATTCAGAAACTGAATACCTACCGCAACGCTATTCCGACTCAGTCTATCCTTACCATCACTTCTAACGTTGTTTATGGTAAGAAAACTGGTAACACTCCGGATGGCCGTCGTGCAGGCGCTCCGTTCGGTCCTGGTGCTAACCCAATGCACGGCCGTGACCAGAAAGGTGCTGTTGCCTCTCTGACCTCCGTTGCTAAACTGCCGTTCGCTTACGCGAAAGATGGTATCTCTTATACCTTCTCTATCGTTCCGAATGCTCTGGGTAAAGATGATGAAGTGCGTAAAACTAACCTGGCAGGCCTGATGGATGGTTACTTCCACCATGAATCGTCTGTTGAAGGTGGTCAGCACCTCAACGTTAACGTTATGAACCGTGAAATGCTGCTTGATGCGATGGAAAATCCGGAAAAATATCCGCAACTGACCATCCGTGTTTCTGGTTACGCTGTACGCTTTAACTCTCTGACTAAAGAACAGCAGCAGGACGTTATCACCCGTACCTTCACCCAGTCCATGTAATGGCTGAGGCTTCGCCTTCCAGGCCAGTCGCTCCCCTTCCCGGTAATGCCGGGAAGGATAAAGTAACAGCAGTACTACAACCTGGAAGATGAAGGGTATAAAATAAAGGCTCCACTCTGGTGGGGCCTTTCTTGTAAACCGCACCTCCTCTGTGAGCCCGTTTTGCAAGCTGACTCTGCTTAAGGCCAGCTCGCAAAACAGACTCGACGTGGCGTTCTACGGATTGACCACGCTAAACGCGCCTGAACATTTCAGGCCCGAACGGGAGAATACATCGCAATGTCAGTAACTGGTCGCATTCACTCCTTTGAATCCTGTGGTACGGTCGACGGCCCGGGCATTCGCTTTATCACCTTTTTCCAGGGCTGCCTGATGCGCTGCCTTTACTGCCATAACCGTGATACCTGGGACACCCACGGCGGTAAAGAAGTCACCGTTGAAGAGTTAATGAAGGAAGCCGTCACTTATCGCCATTTTATGAATGCTTCAGGCGGTGGGGTCACAGCCTCTGGCGGTGAAGCAATCCTCCAGGCAGAGTTTGTGCGCGACTGGTTCCGGGAATGCCGGAAAGAAGGCATTCACACCTGTCTGGATACCAATGGCTTTGTAAGACGTTATGACCCGGTGATTGACGAATTACTGGATGTCACCGACCTCGTTATGCTTGATTTAAAACAAATCAATGACGACATTCACCAGAATCTGGTTGGTGTTTCTAACCACCGGACAATGGAGTTCGCTCGTTATCTTGCCAAACGTAAGATTAACACCTGGATTCGCTATGTGGTGGTTCCTGGCTGGTCAGACGACGATGACTCTGCTCACCGCCTGGGGGAATTCACCCGCGATATGGGCAATGTAGAGAAAATTGAACTCCTGCCTTACCACGAGTTAGGCAAACATAAATGGGTGGCGATGGGCGAAGAGTATAAGCTTGATGGCATCAAGCCACCCAAGAAAGAGACCATGGAGCGTGTAAAAGGGATTCTGGAGCAATACGGGCACAAAGTGATGTACTGAACCCGTATTGGCGCACACTCTTTCACAAACACGGATAACAGCTTTTAAGCCACAAGCGGAATCACTCCGGTAGGTATAAAAAAAGCCTCTGCATTGCAGAGGCTTTTTTGTCTTGAGGGCGGGTTGATCACGCATGAGCAACAGGCGTTGGATGTTTTCCTGCCTTACGCAGCAACATCAGCAAGTAGATAAACGCAACAGTACCAATAGTAATAAACAGCAAGCTGTCGGAGAAACGTTGCATCAGCATTGCAGTCAATGTCGGCCCAAGGAGGCTGCCAACCGTATAGCTGAGCAGTAATGCCTGGTTCATTGAAACCAACTGATGCGGAGCGACACGCTCACACGCCCAGGCCATAGCAACCGGATAAAGGGTGAACCCGGCAGCGCCAAGGATAAACAAAGCAGGAGCCAGTGCAGCCTGAGACAACATGGCGACACAAGCAATAATAACGATAAACACCTGTACGCGCAGAACCAGCAAACGCCCATAGCGGTCGGCAAGGCGGCCAACCGGCCACTGCCCTACAATACCGGCGCTCACCATCAGAGCCATCCAGAAACCGGTTTGCGAATCAGTATAGTTCTGGTGGTTCAACCACAGTGGCATTAAGCCATACAGTGAACCAAGTACCACCCCAGAAATAACACAACCGTTAACACCCAGGCGTGCCTGGCGCAGCCGTAACATGCTAAATACCGGAGTACTTTGGTGGTTAATATTTTCCATCGCCGTAATGCGGGTAAACAACAGTGGCAGTATACCGGATAATACAAGAGCCACAGTCCACGGCAGAACACTGAGCAACGCCGTATCCACTTTACTGACCAGTAATTGCCCGATTACGGTTCCAACGTAATACACCATCATGTATGCGGCCAACAGGCGGCCACGATTAGCCGAAGTCCCACTGCACATCAGTGCACTTTCAACAACCACCCACAACAGTGCGCAACCAATGCCGGCGATAAAGCGCCAGACAGACCATGACCAAAAGCCGACTGTAAGGCCGAGACCCGCACTGCCAATCGCAAAAATAATCGCGGCAAGATAGTAGCTGCGGTTAAATCCCAGGCGTTTAATCAACCATCCTGCCAGTACCGTACCCAGTAAATTCCCGGAAAAATAGGAGGAACTGACAACGCCAACTTGCCAGACAGGCAATTGATCATGAGCAAGCCAAAGCGGAACAAGCGTGTTCAGAACAGCAATCGCCAGAGTCAACAAAAGTAGCCCACAGAGCAACAATTGCACTGGGCGAGAATAGGTACGCATTAAAGTAAAACCGTGAGGGAGGCCACAAAGTGAGCGCATCATGCCACTGAAAAAAACAAAGTCAATATCACTGAAAACCGCGGATGCACAAGAATAATCCATTAATTCAGATTACTTATGATAAGTACATGATGAGTTTTTTAAATTAAAAGTAACTTACTGTTTTTATTTAAAAAAAACAGAAAACAGCGGAAAGGATGATATCAAAAATTTCATGGAATTATTTCCCTTGCTTCTTCCCTGATTTTACCCACTCCAGAGTATGTTCTGCTCAGACAAACAAGCACTACCGTTTCCACCCGGAGCGAAATATATAACCACTGCAGTTAACTTTTCTCGTTGCAAAAATCTCATTTAAGGGATATTTTCTCACAAAAGAGATAATGAGACGAAAAACGATGGATAACTCCTCAGGGCAGGCACTGGCAATAGCGCTGCGAAACTTGCGTGTCGCTCGCGGTTTAACTCTGCAACAATTGTCTGAGCAGTGTGGCGTCAGCCGCGCGAGCTTATCACGTATAGAAAATGGGGAAGTCAGCCCGACAGCGGATACCCTTGGGCGACTTGCCAGCACCTACACCCTGCCCATATCGCAACTGCTTGCACCGCTGGAGCAAACTTTTACGCCACTTATCCGCCGCGCCAACCAAACAACCTGGGAAGATACTGACAATGGTTTTCTGCGCCGTATTGTTTCGCCACCAGGTGGTGAACTCGGTATGGAAATTATCGAAGGTAACCTGCAGGCAAACCAGTGTATTAACTACGCACACCCTGCCTTTGCAGGCCACGAGCATCACCTGGTGATGTTATCTGGCACACTGGAGCTGACGATTGAAAATACCCCACATCTGCTGCATGAAGGCGACTGCCTGCGCTATCGCCTGTATGGCGGTTCACAATTCAAAACGCACAATCAACCAGCACGGTACATTATCGCCATGACGAAAAGGAGCATGTAGTGACAATCGCTTTATTACGACTTGATGGTTCAGGGCTTGAACAGCACCTCGAACCACTGACCTCCCTGCTGGTTGAGAGCGTGGCACAAGGCGCATCCATCAGTTTTATTAGCCCATTCAGCCAACAGGATGCATGGCAATTCTGGCTTGAAAATGTAAAACCTGATGTTGAATCAGGTGGGCGGGCACTTTTTGCCGCTTTGCTGGATGGTAACCTGCTGGGGACAGTTCAGTTGATTACCCGAATGCCGCCCAACCAGCCACACCGGTGTGAAGTCGCTAAAATGATTGTGCACCCAGGGGCCCGGCGTTGTGGGCTGGGGCGTGCAATGATGCACCACATCATGCAATATGCGCGGGAGCAGGGAAAAACGCTGATGACACTGGATACCCGCACTGGTGCTGCCGGAGAAGCGCTTTACCGTTCAGTCGGTTTTAAGGTTGCCGGAATGACGCCCGGATTCGCACTGGATACCGATGGCAAGAGTACCCATTCAACAACCTGGATGTACTGCACATTGTAATGCACTGCTAACAGCTACGTTTCCCATAAAAAAAGCGCCCGCAGGCGCTTTTTTACTGAGTTTGGCATCAGAATATAGTGCAGGCTTGATTAGCCAATATATTCCAGACCACGCATATAAGGGCGTAATACTTCCGGTACCTGAATACGGCCATCTGCCTGCTGGTAGTTTTCCAGCACGGCCACCAGCGCACGGCCAACAGCCAGACCAGAACCATTCAGCGTATGTACCAGGCGTGGTTTTTTCTCTGTTTTGCTACGGCAACGAGCCTGCATGCGACGCGCCTGGAAATCCCATACGTTAGAGCAGGAAGAGATTTCACGGTAGGTATTCTGTGCCGGGATCCAGACTTCAAGATCATAAGTCTTACAGGCGCTGAAGCCCATATCCCCGGAGCACAACAATACTTTCCGGTAAGGCAGGCCCAACAGTTGCAGAACTTTCTCTGCATGGCCTGTCATTTCTTCCAGAGCGTCCATTGAATCTTCCGGGCGAACAATCTGCACCATTTCGACTTTATCAAACTGGTGCATACGGATAAGACCACGCGTATCACGGCCATAAGAGCCTGCTTCTGAACGGAAGCACGGAGTATGCGCCGTCATTTTCAAAGGCAGAGACTCTTCATCCAGAATTTCGTCACGCGCCAGATTAGTCAACGGCACTTCGGCAGTCGGGATCAGTGCGTAATTACTGCTGTCTGCTTCTTCTTCCAGCGGGCGGGTATGAAATAAGTCACCGGCAAATTTTGGCAACTGCCCGGTACCATAAAGCGTGTCGTGGTTAACCAGGTAAGGGACATAATTTTCGCTATAGCCGTGCTGCTCTGTATGCAGGTCAAGCATGAACTGGCTCAGAGCACGGTGCATGCGGGCAACCTGCCCTTTCATGACCACAAAGCGTGACCCGGTCAGTTTTACTGCCGCAGCGAAATCCAGACCACCCAGCGCTTCACCTAAAGTAACGTGATCACGAACTTCAAAATCAAACTGACGTGGCTCGCCCCAACGGAACACTTCCACGTTGTCGTTCTCGTCCTTACCCTGAGGAACACAGTCATCAGGCAGGTTAGGAATGGTCAGAGCGTATTCACGAATATCTGCCAGCAGTGTTTCCAGCTCAACTTTGGCCTTATCCAGTGCCTCACCAAGCTTGTTCACTTCCTGGCGTAATGGCTCAATATCTTCCCCACGCGCTTTCGCCTGGCCGATGGATTTCGATCGTGCGTTACGTTCTGCCTGCAGATTTTCAGTTTCTACCTGCAAGACTTTACGGCGCTCTTCAAGCGCACGCAGCTTATCAACATCCAGCTTAAAGCCCCGGCGTGCCAGTTTTTCAGCGACTGCGTCTGGCTCATTACGCAGCAGATTGGGATCGAGCATGCTTATCCTGTGCTTTTTATCGAATTGAATTTGAGAAAAAAACCCGTGAAACGCATCACGGGCAGTGTTGATAACCTTACCGCAACGACCGCATTAGCGGTAGCGTTTTATAGGGCTATTTTTGTCCTGTTCAGCAAGCCAGGCGAGCTTTTCGCCAATTTTGCCTTCAAGCCCACGGTTGGTAGGGCGATAATAGCGCGTTTGTGCCATTTCTGGTGGGAAATAGTTTTCGCCAGCAGCATAAGCATTTGTTTCGTCGTGTGCGTAACGGTACTCTTCACCATACCCCATGTCTTTCATCAGGCGGGTTGGCGCATTACGCAAATGTACCGGTACGTCGTAATCAGGTTGCTCCCGGGCATCATGCATTGCCGCCTTAAACGCCGTATAAACCGCATTACTTTTCGGTGCACACGCAAGGTAAACAATCGCCTGAGCAATTGCCCGCTCACCTTCTGCCGGGCCAACCCGGGTAAAGCAATCCCACGCTGAAATCGCAACCTGCATGGCTCGCGGGTCAGCATTACCAACATCTTCTGAAGCAATAGCCAGGCAACGGCGTGCAACATACAGTGGGTCACCACCAGCTGAAATAATACGCGCATACCAGTACAGGGCGGCATCTGGCGCAGAACCTCTGACAGATTTATGCAATGCAGAAATCAAATCGTAAAAACGATCGCCTTTGTTATCAAAACGGGCGCTGCGTTCACCGGCAACTTCGCGTAACAAACTGGCTGTCAAAATGCGTTTACCGCTGGCATCGGTTTGTGCCATATCCGCTAACATTTCCAGCGTATTCAGTGCGCGACGTGCATCACCATTCACCAGTTCAGCAATTGCCTGGCGGGTATCATCGGGCAAAACAAGATTTTGCCCGCCATAGCCCCGCTCACTGTCATTCATGGCCTGCAACAGTACCTGCTCGATATCGGCAGCTGTCAGCGATTTTAATAAATACACCCTGGCCCGGGAAAGCAGTGCGGAATTTAGCTCAAAAGAAGGATTTTCCGTTGTCGCGCCAATAAAGGTTACCGTGCCATCTTCAATATGCGGCAGGAATGCATCCTGCTGGCTTTTGTTAAAGCGGTGGACTTCGTCAACAAACAAGATAGTACGGTGGCCTGCATGGCGGTTTTGCCTTGCCCGTTCAATGGCTTCGCGAATTTCTTTTACACCAGAGGTAACCGCAGAAATACGTTCGACATTGGCGTTAGCATAACGCCCAATGACTTCCGCCAGTGTCGTTTTTCCTGTTCCCGGAGGCCCCCAGAGGATCATCGAATGCAACTGGCCTGCTTCAATCGCTTTAGGTAGCGGTTTACCCGGCCCTAACAAGTGCTGCTGGCCAATATACTGCGCAAGATTTTCTGGCCGCATACGCGCGGCCAGAGGCAGGAAAACATTGTCGGAAAAATCGAGTGGCAAATTACTCACAACCGCCTCACTGACGTTGATCGTCTACCGTTACTCCTTTCGGCGGGGTAAAGGTAAACTTGCTCATATCTGTCGCGCCATCTTGCTGGCCGGTGAGCTGGTAAACACTACGCTGATCATCCTGCTCAACTGCACTGAACTGGTGGATAGTCCCACTTTGGCTGACATTAATCGTAAATTGTTTAAGGTTACCACTGCTGGTTTTCGGGGTCAGAACAAAGTCATCCCCTTGCTGTTTAACATTATATTGCTGCCAGTCAGATGACTGATTACGGGCAATCAACATAAAGGGGGTGTTACTGGTCGCATCTTTAAGCCATGTGGCACTGGCCTGCTCTACGAACGGGTTATAAAACCAAAGCGTTTTACCATCGGAGATAAGTTCGCTTTCATCAGGCTGAATCATATGCCAGTTGAACAAATTTGGCCGTTTAACCCACAGTTCACCCTGGCCATCCTGAATTTCATTGCCGCTGCCATCAGTCACTTTTTGCGTGAAGCTGGCATGGAAACTGTTCACTTTATCCAGACGGCTTTTCAGAGAGCCAGCGGCATCCGCCCACACCTGAGTGACAGTAAATACTGACAATAACGCACAGGCAATAGCGATCTTTTTCATTACATATCCTCGAATAACACAATTCCAGGTGAAGTTTTTCAACTGGCTAGTCTGGCCGCAAAGCTGTCGCAATAACAGAAGAAAAAGCTGATAGTTGAATTGTTTACGCTTCTTTGCAAAAGAGCCGCAAAAGCGGCTCCCGGGGTTTGTTAACTTATTCAAACGGTGGTGGGGCCAGCACCTCACGGTTACCATTATGGCCTTGTTCACTAACAATGCCCTGGTTTTCCATTTGCTCAATGATACGCGCTGCCCGGTTGTAGCCAATACGGAACTGCCGTTGAACACCAGAAATAGAAGCCTTACGTTTTTCCACAACAAAGGCAACAGCCTGGTCAAACAACGCATCCAGCTCTTCGCCGCCATCAAAACCACCGGCACCACCTTCAGACTGGCTGTCTGCAGTAATGCCATCTACGTATTGTGGGCGGCCACGCGCTTTCCAGTCCTGAACCACTGCATGCACTTCCTGATCGCGCACAAACGCGCCATGCACACGTACAGGCAGGGTTGAGTTTGGCCCGGAATAAAGCATATCCCCCATACCCAGCAAAGACTCAGCCCCACCCTGGTCGAGGATAGTGCGGGAGTCAATCTTGCTTGATACCGTAAACGCGATACGTGTTGGGATGTTGGCTTTAATCAACCCGGTAATCACATCTACTGACGGGCGCTGAGTTGCCAACACGAGATGAATACCTGCAGCACGCGCTTTTTGCGCCAGGCGAGCAATAAGCTCTTCCACTTTTTTGCCAACAGACATCATCAAGTCCGCAAACTCATCCACCAGCACAACGATGTTTGGTAATTTCTCCAGTACCGGATGCGTAACATCCATGCTGTCGCCGGGTTTCCAGAATGGGTCAGGAATTGGCCGCCCCATGTTTTCTGCTTCCAGAATACGCTCGTTGTAGCCAGCAAGGTTACGAACCCCCAGTGCCGACATCAACTTGTAACGGCGTTCCATCTCGTTGACACTCCAGCGCAGCGCATTCGCGGCGTCCTTCATATCGGTGACCACTTCGGTCAGCAAATGCGGGATCCCTTCATACACCGACAACTCAAGCATTTTCGGGTCAATCATGATAAAGCGCACATCTTCTGGTGTCGCTTTATATAGCATACTGAGGATCATGGCGTTCACACCCACTGATTTACCTGAGCCAGTAGTACCGGCAACCAGTAAATGAGGCATTTTAGCGAGATCAGCTATAACAGGTTCGCCACCAATATCTTTACCCAGAACAACCGTCAGCGGTGACGGGTTATCGCGGAATTTCTGGCAATCCAGCACTTCTCGCAGATAGACCGTCTGGCGTTTCTTATTCGGCAACTCCAGCCCAACATATGGTTTACCAGGAATAACCTCGACCACACGCACAGCAACCGTTGACAGTGAGCGGGCCAGGTCGCGTGACAGGTTTGAAATGCGGGCGGCTTTTACTCCCGGAGCAAGGTTCAGTTCGAACCGGGTAATTACCGGCCCAGGTGAGTAATGAACCACTTCAGCTTTAATGCGGAAATCTGCCAGCCGCGCTTCCACCAGGCGCGCCATCTGTTCCAGCGCAAACGTATCTACCGGCTCCACTTCTGAAGGTGGCGGAGTTAACAGGTCCAGTGAAGGAAGTGGCGTCGTTGGGCGCTGCAATGGGCGGCTGTCGCCATTTCTCATCAGGAATGGATGAATAAGGCTGTCCTGACCCGGTTGTGATGATTGAGCTGCTGAATGCCCATGCGGGTGTGCGGCCTGAGCATGCTGTTCGGTTTGTGGTGCGGAATTAACCGACTGAACCGGTTGTGCATGCTGGTACCCCGGAGTGGCGACGGGCTGCGAAGGAACCGCAGCCTGTGCCGCATCAGGCGTAAAGACCGGCTCAAACGGCCCTTCAGCCACCGGATGTGTGACCGGTGCCAGGAAATTATCCACAGAAGCTGAATGGCGGGCAGAGGATGCATGGAAATCATGCTGATACTCTTCCCCAAAGCGCGCTTGCTGTGTAGCCGCAAACTGGGCAGCTAATGCCTGTTCTTCTGCATCATCTTCCTGCCCGTCAGGTACAGAAACCTGAGCAGAAGCAGCATAGTCATGCTCATATTGCTGGCCGAAACGCGCCTGCTGAGAAGCCGCAAATTGCTCTGCCAGTTCAGACTGATATTGTGAATCGTCATCTTCATTACCAGGCAAGGATCCTGCCTGGTGCTGGTGAGCCTGGTGTTGTTGAGAATAGTGCTGTGCTTCGCGGCGTTCCGCTTCCGCTTTCTTACGGGCTTCAGCTTCACGCTGTGAAGGTAGCTTAATACCATAAGAAGCCAGTTCACGACGGGTAGGCACACGCACACGATTTGGCCGCGGTAATTGTGGGCCAATACCCTCTTTCACCTGCGGACGCGGAGCATCACCGGCAACACCAAATACCGGTGGGGCTATATTCACGGCGGAATCGCCATGGTGAGCACCCTGCGCTGCACCAGCAGCAACGGCTGCCGCAGTTGCACTGACTGAAAGACCATTCGCTGTATGCGACAGACCCGTTGATGCCGGAGAGGACTGCTGCGCACGTGCTTGTGCCGCCAGTTGTTCCGGGTCAGGCACGGGCTCATACCATGCAGCTAACTGCTCACGCTCTTTTGCTCGCTTCGCTTCCACTTCTTCGAAGTAATAAAGCGGCGGCCGTACAGCCTTGTTCACCTGGTGTTCAGAGTTATCAGGCTCCGTTGGCGGCAATTCGTCGCGTTCAGTACCGGCATTCTGGCTGTGATACGGGTTATACCCTGATTCTGTGCCTGTTATATCCCCACCCGGTTCAGAAGCAGGATAAGACTCTTGTGGGTAAGCTGGCTGTTCAGCATCACTATAATGCTCTTCAGCATAAGGACTCAGCGCTGTTGGTACTGGCTCAACAGGTAAGTCAGAAGCCCCTGGATACTGGGAGGGTTCACCATAGCCGCCCGGTGTTGAATACTGAGCTGGCGCAGAACCCACCGGTTCAGCGTAAGGCTCAGGAGTATAAGCTGTGCTGGCCTGCTGCACATATTCTGGCGGCGAACCCTGCGGCTGATGGGCTGCTGGCGCCATACCGGAGTAATAATCCTGCAACAAAACATCCGCTTGCCCGGCACCGCCTGGTTCTGCACCTGCTATGCCCGGATCTGCACCCTGGCCAGGCTGAGCATAGTGCTGATATTCATTTTCCTGAGTGATACGGTAACCGCTCAGTAGTGGGTCATTCTCAACGGCTTCATTTGCCGAATCAGTTACCCGGTTACCGGAAAACAGCACGTCATCAGACGTGGTTGCGGCAGGTATTGTTGGGTCAAAATCAGAATCGTCCATCTTCTTGCCAGAAAACAGCGCTTCGTCTGTTTTTCGACCAAGAGGATTAGCAAATTTTTCACTCAACCGGTGTTTGCGTGCTAAAGCACCACGAAGAATACGCGCCCGGCGGGATTCCCGTTGCTGCGCCTTAACTGGCTCGCGTTGTTCCTCTTCATATTCGTCGTGCTCTTCATAATCATCATATTCTTCGTCATCATCCTGCCAGGTATCATCCCGGCGCGTACGATTACTGGCGAAGGTTAAAACACCCAGTACAACTGCACCGAGTTTTTCCGCAATAGTTACCCACGACCAGCCGGTAAACAGCGTCAGGCCAGCAGCCCAGACACAAAGCAACGCCAGCGTGCCACCACTGCTATTGAGCAGCGGCATCATTGCGGTACTCAGCAAGCTGCCTATCACACCGCCTGAGGCAAAATACCAAATGTCATCGGCATTTATAGCCGCCAGCCCGCATGAAGTGAGAACCAGCGCAAGCACGCCAATCAACCGCAGTGAAACGGCAAAATAGTCTACAAGTTCTTCCTGCACACGGTGCCGCCACGCAAACCAGCATGCGCCGATGATGATGACAGGAATGATGTACGCCATGATGCCAAAGATGAAAAACAGCGTATCCGCAAGCCATGCGCCGGGTTTACCACACAAATTGTGGATAGGTTCATGCCATGCGGTCTGCGACCAACTTGGATCTGAGGGGTTAAAGCTCAACAACGCCACCATCAGCCAGACAGCGAACAGGGCCACCACAATCAGCATGGCTTCCAGTGCTCGCCTTCCGCTACTGAGGGAAGTGAGTACAACGTCTTTTTCTTCAGTGTATTCCTGGCTCAAGAAAAACTCTCCAGGGGGGTTATGCTAAAATCGACAACCGTACCGGTTCCCCGATACGGTTGCTGTATGGATTAACAGGAGTGTAATCAAACTCAGCCGATTTTGCACCTGTCTGGTGTTAACGGGTTTTAATAACCAGACGATTACTCTGCTTGACTTCTTCCATAACGACATAAGTACGGGTGTCGTTCACACCCGGCAATCGCAGCAAGGTTTCGCCCAGCAGTTTACGGTAAGCAGACATATCCGGCACACGGGTTTTCAACAAATAGTCAAAATCCCCTGAAACCAGATGACACTCTTGAATTTCCTCAAGTTTCTGTACAGCAGCATTAAACTGTTCAAACACATCCGGCGCACCACGATTCAGAGTAATCTCAACGAAAACGAGAAGTGATGCATCCAGATAATGTGGATTAAGCAGCGCTGTGTAGCCCTGTATAAAGCCCTGTCTTTCCAGACGGCGAACACGTTCTAAACACGGCGTCGGGGAAAGACCCACGCGTTTAGAGAGTTCGACGTTAGAAATACGCCCATCCTTTTGCAACTCATTCAGAATGTTACGATCAATACGGTCGAGATCTTTACCAGGGCGCTTCTTGCTATCTACCATTATTATTGTCTCTCTATATTCCTTCCCTACTCCTGCCATTTCCCCTTTACGTCACTGTTCGAGGATTCGATTGAGAAGACCGCTTGCCCGAAAGCCACCATCGATATCCCACATGGCGTCTGTCCACACCATGGGAGGATGTCAATCGCACGGTAAATGCATAACTTTTCATACAGAACAGACATTCCACATAACAAGTATGCTTTTCTTCAACAAATGTTTTCGCAAAAGCCCAGCGTATTGTCAAAGTAAAACATCATTTTTTAGTGAAACGTGCCAGATTATAGTTGCCAGAGGTGATAATTCGTCATCTTTCTGTCTGTATAACACCATTTTTTTGTCTGTTATTTATTCATTTTGGCGAATTTCGCGCGATCCATAGGTTTCATCTATTAGACATTTCGTTAACAACTTCGCTGCACTCTTTTTTTAGCGTGACAAATTTCCTACAATCTCCCTCACTGTCTGCCAACAACAATGGGGATCTCATGGGCACGGCTAAACATAGCAAACTTCTTATTCTGGGCTCCGGTCCCGCCGGTTATACAGCCGCCGTCTACGCTGCGCGCGCTAACCTGAACCCGGTGTTAATTACTGGAATGGAAAAAGGTGGTCAATTGACGACCACAACTGAAGTCGAAAACTGGCCGGGCGATCCGAACGACCTGACAGGTCCGCTGTTGATGGAGCGTATGCACGAACATGCGACCAAGTTTAATACTGAAATTATTTTCGACCATATCAGCCGCGTTGACTTGTCTCAGCGGCCTTTCCTGCTGGTCGGTGACAGCGGCGAATACACCTGTGATGCGCTGATTATCGCAACTGGCGCTTCTGCCCGTTACCTTGGCCTGCCTTCAGAGGAAGCATTTAAAGGCCGGGGGGTTTCTGCCTGTGCAACTTGTGACGGTTTCTTCTACCGCAACCAAAAAGTTGCCGTCATCGGTGGGGGTAATACTGCTGTTGAAGAAGCGCTGTATCTGTCTAACATCGCTTCTGAAGTACACCTTATCCACCGCCGCGACACATTCCGCGCGGAAAAAATCCTGATTAACCGCCTGATGGATAAAGTGGCAAACGGCAATATTGTGCTGCACACCAACCGCACCCTTGAAGAAGTAACGGGCGACCAAATGGGCGTTAGCGGTTTGCGTCTTGCCAGCACTCTGCCTGAAGGTGAAGTAGAAAACCTCGAAGTAGCGGGCCTGTTTGTCGCAATTGGCCATTCGCCTAATACCGCCATTTTTGCAGGCCAGCTTGAACTGGAAAATGGTTATATCAAAGTACAGTCAGGGATTAACGGCAACGCAACGCAAACCAGCGTACCCGGTGTCTTTGCTGCTGGCGATGTCATGGACCACATCTACCGCCAGGCTATCACTTCCGCGGGTACTGGCTGCATGGCCGCACTTGATGCAGAACGGTATTTGGACGGTTTGTCTGAAACAAAGTAATTGATCCAAACACATAAGGCGACTGAATAGGTCGCCTTTCTTTTCTGCGCGTTGTAACATTGCCACGCCTCGCCGCCTGTCGGCGCACTTAATCAACCCGGCAAACCGAACGCAATGAATAAAACCCGTCAACAAGAACTGACTCTCTGGCTGAAAAAGCAAAGCATTCTCTCACGTCGCTGGCTCAGCATTTCCCGTGTCCTCGGTACGTTAAGTGGCATCCTGATTATCGCTCAGGCCTGGTTACTGGCATCGCTGCTTAACCAGATGATAATGGCGAAGATCCCCCGGGAAGCCCTGTTGCTCTCTTTCGCATTACTGATTCTGGTGTTCATTCTACGAGCCTGGGTTGTCTGGTTGCGTGAGAAAGCGGGTTTCCATGCCGGGCAACATATTCGCCAGCATATCCGTAAACAGGCACTTGAGCGCCTGCAACAAGCCGGTCCGGCCTGGATTCAGGGCAAACCCGCAGGCGCATGGGCAACGCTGGTTCTTGAACAAATAGAAGATATGCAGGACTTCTATGCGCGGTATTTGCCACAGATGTCACTTGCCGCCATTGTGCCGTTGTTAATTGTGATTACGCTGTTCCCGGTCAACTGGGCCGCTGCACTGATTCTGCTGTGTACTGCGCCACTCATTCCATTATTTATGGCGATGGTAGGTATGGGGGCCGCAGATGCCAACCGGCGTAACTTTCTGGCGCTGGCTCGCCTGAGCGCGCATTTTCTCGACAGGCTAAGAGGGATGGAGACGCTGCGTATATTTAACCGTGGCGAAGCAGAAATTAAAGCGATGGGTGAAGTATCCCGCGATTTTCGCCAACGAACCATGGAAGTGTTACGCCTGGCATTCCTCTCTTCCGGGGTACTGGAGTTTTTCGCGTCGCTGTCTATCGCACTGGTTGCGGTGTATTTTGGCTTTTCCTATTTGGGTGAATTCAATTTCGGCCATTACGGTACCGGTATTACCCTGTTTGCCGGTTTTCTGGCACTGATTATGGCTCCCGAATTCTTCCAGCCATTACGTGATTTGGGTACCTTTTACCACGCTAAAGCTCAGGCAATTGGCGCTGCAGACAGTTTGAAAACCTTCATGGAAGCACCGCTGCAATACCCGCAACAAGGTACACAGCAACTGGAAGATGGGCCAGTTACTCTGGTAGCTAAAGACCTGGTTATCCTTTCCAATGAAGGGCATACCCTTGCCGGGCCACTCTCTTTCACTATTAATCCAGGTGAGCGTATTGCCCTGGTTGGCGTGAGTGGTGCAGGTAAGAGCTCCCTGGTTAATTTGCTTTCCGGTTTCCTCGCTTATGAAGGTTCGCTCACCGTCAACGGTGCCGAGTTCCGCGAAATTGACCTTACCACCTGGCGCCATCTTCTGAGTTGGGTTGGGCAAAACCCGCTCCTGCCAGCAGACACTCTGCGAGACAATATTCTGCTTGGCGCGCCACAAGCCAGTGAAGAACAATTCACCGATGCCATGCAACGTGCCTGGGTACATGAGTTTATCGGCCAGTTACCGAATGGGGTTGATACACGCACTGGCGACGGAGCATCACGCTTATCTGTCGGCCAGGCACAACGTGTTGCCGTTGCACGAGCACTGATACAGCCCTGCCGCTTATTGTTGCTGGATGAACCCGCAGCCAGCCTGGATGCGCAAAGCGAGCAACGTGTTATGCAGGCGCTTAACGATGCAGCCTTACAGCAAAGTACACTGATGGTGACTCACCAGCTTGGTAATATAAAAAACTGGGATCAAATCTGGGTTATGCAGGATGGCAGAATCGTTCAGCAAGGCAATTTCTCTGAATTAAGTAGTAAAACCGGCCCGTTTGCTGATTTGCTGCAACATCGTCAGGAGGCTATCTGATGAAAGCTTTACTCCCCTGGCTGGCTCTGTGGAAACGCCATAAGTGGCTGATGCTGTTGGGTGTTATCCTGGCCATTATCACCCTGCTTGCCAGTATCGGGTTGTTAACTCTGTCTGGCTGGTTCCTTTCTGCATCTGCTGTAGTCGGCACCGCGGGTCTGTATAGTTTTAACTATATGTTGCCTGCCGCAGGTGTTCGTGCCGCAGCCATTCTTCGTACCGCAGGGCGTTATTTCGAACGGCTGGTCAGCCATGAAGCGACATTTCGCGTACTTGAACATCTTCGCGTATTCACGTTTAGCAAATTGCTCCCCCTCTCGCCTGCCGGGTTACAACAATTTCGCCAGGGTGACGTTCTTAACCGCGTTGTGGCAGATGTGGACACACTGGATCACCTTTACCTGCGGGTTATTTCACCACTGATTGGTGCGCTGGTTGTTATTTTAGTGGTCACTTACGGGCTGAGCTGGCTTGATCTTCATCTGGCACTGACACTGGGTGGCATCATGTTGTTAACCCTGCTGATTATGCCCCCCGCATTTTACCGGGCCGGTAAGCAAAATGGTGAGCAACTGACTGCCCTGCGCAGCCTTTATCGCCAGCGCCTCACAACCTGGGTGCAGTCTCAGGCTGAGCTCAGCCTGTTTGGCGCCAATGCCCGTTACCGTGAAGAACTGGATGAAACAGAATATGCATGGCACGAAGCACAGCGCCGCCAGGCCGGGCTGACAGCATTATCTCAGGCGCTGATGTTACTTGCCGGTGCGGTGGCTGTCGTCGTGATGTTATGGCTGGCCGCTGGTGGTGTGGGGGGTGATACATCGCCCGGTGCACTCATTGCCTTGTTTGTTTTCTGTGCGTTAGCCGCTTTTGAGGCGCTGGCACCAGTAACAGGTGCATTCCAACACCTTGGGCAGGTGACCGCATCTGCCGTGCGCATCGGCCAACTTACTGAACAACAGCCCGTGGTAAACTTCAGCGCAGCCAGTGTTACGCAACCCGCTCAGGGTGAGCTGTTGATTAACCAGGTGAGCTTCAGCTACCCGGGCCAGCACCAGCAAGCCCTTACTGATATTTCGCTGCAAATCAGCCCCGGGGAGCGTATTGCTTTATTAGGGCAAACTGGCTGCGGCAAATCTACTTTACTGCAAATTCTCACACGCGCCTGGGATCCACAGCGTGGCGAAATCCATATTGGCAATACACAACTCTGCCATCTGGGTGAAGCGGCACTACGTGCATCCATGAGTATTGTTCCCCAACGTATTCACTTATTCAGTGCTACGTTGCGTGATAATTTGCTACTGGCGTCACCTGGAGCCAGTGACCAGCAAATCAGCGCGGTTCTGGAGCAGGTTGCGTTGCAAAAATTACTGGAAGGTGAAGGCCTTAACCAGTGGCTGGGCGAAGGTGGCCGCCAACTCTCCGGTGGTGAATTACGCCGTATCGGCCTGGCCCGCGCGCTGTTGCATGATGCCCCCATTTTATTGCTCGATGAGCCAACAGAAGGGCTTGATGCGCAGACAGAACACCATATACTCGACTTGATTCACCGTGTTACTCAGGGCAAAACCGTATTGATGGTGACACACCGGCTCAGTGGGCTGGGGCGCTTTGACAAAATAATTGTGATGGACAATGGGCACATTATTGAGCAAGGTACTCACGCAGAGTTGCTGGCGCAAATGGGGCGCTATGCGCAGTTTTGCCAACGGTGAAACATCACCGGTAACTGTTCACTATCTGCATGCTACCGGTGAAGATTCTGGCTGTATCAGCCGATAATCATTGGTGCGTATTGCTGTTTATACGCACATGGTGACGATGACAGGCTCTTATTCACGATTTCGCCGCAGGCAGCGCCAGGCAGAAGAGTGAATATGCGTGTTTCCTTGCAACTTTTTGTCGTGTGGAGTCCGGTTGTATGCGCCTTGTGCAACTTTCTCGTCACTCTATCGCTTTCCCTTCACCAGAGGCTGCGTTGCGCGAGCCAAATGGTTTGCTGGCATTAGGGGGAGACCTTAGCCCGTCACGGTTAATGATGGCCTACCAGCGCGGTATTTTCCCCTGGTATTCGCCAGGAGATCCTATTCTCTGGTGGTCGCCGGATCCCCGTGCGGTGCTCTACCCTACCCTGTTTCATATCAGCAAAAGTATGCGGCGCTTCCATCAGCGTTCCCCTTTTCGCGTCACACTGAATTATTGTTTTGAACAGGTGATTACCGGTTGTGCTGATGACCGCGATGAAGGCACATGGATTACGCCTGACGTGAAAAGTGCCTGGATACGCTTGCATGAGTTAGGGCATGCCCATTCGATTGAAGTATGGCAGGGTGAACAACTGGTTGGCGGGATTTATGGTGTAACACAGGGAGGGTTATTCTGTGGTGAATCCATGTTCAGCCGCCAGGAAAATGCCTCTAAAACTGCGCTGCTGGTGTTTTGCGATTATTTCTCCCGCCAGGGAGGAGAATTAATAGACTGCCAGGTTATCAACCCTCACACCCAGTCTCTTGGCGCGGTGGAAATTCCCCGTCGGACTTATCTTGATAAACTGGAACGCTTGCGTAAACAGCCGTTGTCCCATTTATGCTGGGTTCCCCAGGTTATATTTAGCGGACCTTGCTGGAAACCTTCCCCGGTTGAATAATGTGTTACGCATATTTCTATTGAGGGTGGTATAATCATCGCCGCTCAGATTTCGGCACCACCTTTTCACCGTTGAGGAATTGCCTTTCAGGTACCCCGCGCGTATTCCATTTGTGTTTTTGCCAGATGATGGGGACAGCTTTGCTGGGCCTGGGCGAGCACGTGAAAAAGTGGCGTAATGGAACAATAAACACGAAATCTTTACATGATACGAGAACTTCGGCATTATCTTGCCGGTTCAAAACTATGGTAGTGATACCCCGAGGATTAGATGGCCAAAGAAGACAATATCGAAATGCAGGGCACCGTTCTGGAAACGTTGCCGAATACCATGTTCCGCGTTGAGCTGGAAAACGGTCACGTTGTAACTGCTCACATCTCCGGTAAAATGCGCAAAAACTATATCCGCATTCTGACAGGCGACAAAGTTACCGTTGAGCTGACCCCGTACGACCTGAGCAAAGGCCGCATTGTCTTCCGTAGTCGTTAAGTGATTTTTTATCATCGCATCTGCGGTGTGTATTTTACACAACATAAAGGCCAGTGAGCTGGCTTTTATGTTCGATGAAAGATCTCTGGTACAGCGATTGCGGTTCACCAGATTTTGCAGCTTGTCGCTCAATTGAGGTTACCCGTAAAGACCTCCCCTCCCGCGTACTGAAAATCATTATCTGGTGTACCTAAGCTGCGCCAGGTCTTAATCTCATGAAAAAGGCCAGGTATTAACCTGGCCTTTTGTCTGGGGCTTATTCACTGATACAGGCGGTTATTCTCAACCCTGTCAGTGAGCAGCTTCAGGCTTGTGTTTTTGAGCGCTCTGAAAATCATACGTCAGATTGTCTTTCGCCGTATCCAGTTCCACAGTTACCTGGCCGCCATCCACCAGTGAACCAAACAGCAATTCATTCGCCAGTGGTTTCTTCAGGTTATCCTGAATCACACGAGACATAGGACGTGCACCCATCGCACGGTCATAGCCTTTATCTGCCAGCCAGTTGCGAGCATCCTGGCTCACTTCAAGTGACACACCTTTCGCATCCAGTTGAACCTGCAATTCCACAATGAATTTCTCGACAACCTGGTGAATCACATCTGTGGAGAGGTGATTGAACCAGATGATGTTATCAAGGCGGTTACGGAATTCCGGCGTAAACACTTTCTTGATCTCTTCCTGAGCATCGATGCTGTTATCCTGCTGAATAAGCCCGATGGATTTACGTTCCGTTTCACGGACACCGGCGTTAGTCGTCATAACCAGTACTACGTTACGGAAATCGGCTTTACGACCGTTGTTATCTGTCAGCGTACCGTTATCCATCACCTGCAATAACAGGTTAAACACGTCCGGATGCGCTTTTTCGATTTCATCGAGCAGCACAACCGCATGAGGATGTTTAATGACCGCATCAGTCAGTAACCCACCCTGGTCGAAGCCGACATAACCGGGAGGCGCACCAATCAGGCGGCTGACCGTATGGCGTTCCATGTATTCAGACATATCGAACCGGAGTAACTCAATGCCCATGGCTTTTGCCAGTTGCACGGTGACTTCCGTTTTACCTACCCCAGTAGGGCCAGCAAACAAGAACGACCCAACGGGCTTATGCTCATGACCAAGCCCGGCGCGGCTCATCTTAATTGCTTCGGTTAATGCCTCAATGGCTTTATCCTGGCCGAAGACCAGCATCTTCAGACGGTCGCCAAGATTTTTCAGCGTATCACGGTCACTGGCAGAAACGGTTTTTTCCGGAATACGTGCAATGCGCGCGACAACAGACTCAATATCACTCACATTGACCGTTTTCTTACGGCGGCTAACCGGCATCAGGCGGCTACGCGCACCCGCTTCGTCAATGACATCAATGGCTTTGTCTGGCAAATGCCGGTCGTTGATATATTTAACTGACAGTTCCACCGCAGCACGTACCGCTTTCGCTGTGTAACGGACATCATGGTGGGCTTCGTATTTGCTCTTCAGCCCGTTAAGGATCTGAACGGTCTCTTCCACACTCGGTTCAGTAATATCGATTTTCTGGAAACGACGCGCTAACGCACGATCTTTTTCGAAAATATTACTGAACTCCTGATAAGTGGTGGAGCCTATTACCCGAATCTTGCCGCTCGACAGCAACGGTTTAATCAGGTTAGCGGCATCCACCTGGCCACCAGATGCCGCACCGGCACCAATGATGGTATGAATTTCGTCAATAAACAGGATGCTGTTGGTATCCTGTTCAAGTTGTTTAAGCAGTGATTTAAAGCGTTTTTCGAAATCACCACGGTATTTGGTGCCGGCTAACAGCGAACCGATGTCCAGCGAGTAGATTGTGCAGTCGGCCATAACTTCCGGCACATCGCCTTTCACAATGCGCCAGGCAAGCCCTTCGGCAATCGCCGTTTTGCCCACGCCTGATTCACCCACCAGCAGCGGGTTATTCTTACGACGGCGGCACAGTACCTGAATTGCCCGCTCCAGTTCTTTATCGCGGCCAATCAGCGGGTCTATCCCGCCAACACGGGCAAGCTGATTTAAGTTGGTGGTGAAGTTTTCCATACGATCCTCCCCGCCTGCCTGCTCTTCATTGACTGGATTTTCTGCACCACCGGAAGGTGCACTTCCTGACTCGTCTTTACGCGTGCCGTGTGAAATAAAATTCACCACATCCAGGCGGCTGACTTCGTGCTTACGCAGCAAATACGCTGCCTGCGACTCCTGCTCGCTGAAAATTGCCACCAGCACATTCGCACCAGTAACCTCACTGCGGCCAGAAGACTGAACATGGAAAACAGCCCGTTGCAACACACGTTGAAAACTCAGCGTAGGCTGTGTATCACGCTCTTCTTCTGTCGCGGGCAGAACCGGTGTGGTTTGTTCGATGAAGGACTCAAGTTCCTGTCTCAGTGTTGCCAGATCTACCGTGCAAGCTTCCAGCGCCTCGCGGGCTGAAGGATTGCTGAGCAGAGCCAGTAACAGATGCTCGACAGTCATAAACTCATGTCGGTGCTCACGCGCTCTGGCGAAAGCCATGTTTAAACTGAGTTCCAGTTCTTGGTTGAGCATAGGCACCCCCCTCAATAGATTGCCTTAATCAGGCTTTTTCCAGCGTACAAAGCAACGGATGCTCGTTCTCCCTTGCATATTTGTTCACCATTGAAACTTTGGTCTCCGCTACTTCGGCAGTAAAAACACCGCAGATAGCTTTTCCCCGATAGTGAACAGTAAGCATCAGTTGCGTTGCGCGTTCTACATCATAAGAAAAGAACTTTTGCAGCACGTCAATAACAAATTCCATCGGCGTGTAATCATCATTCATCAGAATGACCTTGTACATGGATGGTGGTTTTAAAGCATCGTCCAGTTTATCTGTCGCAAGTTGTTCAAAATCAAACCAGGAGTTCGTCTTTCCCATCGCCAGTCTTCATCATTTCAGGTTAGCAGACCGCAAAAAATAACCAGCCTTGAGTTTCATAAAACACATACTGAATCTAACTCAGATGCAAGATAAGTATCAGCTATTAGTGCCATTCGCGACTTCGCTCACAATTATGCAAATAGCGTTAACTGCTTCAAATTTTAGCGCATTTCTCACGTTTCCGGCAGCCAGATCTCTTGACGCTGTGCGTGATTTATCTAAATTGTACTGTCGTGCATTGGTGGTGTTTTAACCAGCAAAAAGTGCACTTACCGGCAGTTCCATCTCTACTTAAATAAAAAGCTAAAGGATGTCGAAGCATGGAAACGGGTACAGTTAAATGGTTCAACAATGCCAAAGGGTTCGGTTTTATTTGCCCGGAAGGCGGCGGCGAGGACATCTTCGCCCACTACTCTACAATACAGATGGACGGTTACCGAACTCTCAAGGCTGGGCAGGTCGTCAGGTTCGATGTACATCAGGGCCCTAAAGGCAACCATGCAAGTGTTATCGTTCCTGTTGAAGCTGAACCAGTCACTTAATGTTTCATTCTCATTGTGAACATACCTCTGTCAAAATGCCAGTCGCCTTGTCTGGCATTTTTCTTGATTTTTAAACCAAACTTGCGGTTTCTCGCCCGGCATGCGATTCCCCATTCTGGCTACATGGGGGCACACACACCAAATTCAAACCATTTTGTTCAAAAATTATTCACCGGCCTTACACAAAGTATCGGCAGCAAGAAACATCCCTTGATACCGATTATGTGATGCACCCCAAGTCCGGGTAATAAAAATCTGATGCTGTTAATCAGCACGCCCACGTGCCAGCCAGATAACCCGCGAAAACATTTTTTTGAATAATGGGGGAATGGCTTCCAGCCCCCGTTGCGCCGAAACAGCCGCGATTTCAATTGCCAGGTCAGGTTTTGAAGAACGATGAATCGCTTTAGTAATTATACGCCGGGCATTCATCGGTATATTTTCCGGCAACTGTGCAACGCGATGAAAAACATCATCGAACCCTTCCCGGTACATAAAATGTTCCATATCGGGGGCAGGTAGCGGTGTCAGATGATCCCGCTCCAGCTCACGGTTATGTTCCAGTAAACTACGCACTGTGGCGGCATATTTCTTCCCGGCTTCATCACCATCTACCAGCACATGCCACTCAATCCCCATGCGGCGGGCAAAACGAATCAAGGGCTTCAGCCCACACTGCGCAAATTCAATAACCCGCACCCCTTCTGCATCGAAATGGTAACCGCACTGACGAGCCAGCTCGTTCATCATCCAGACTTCGGTTTCCCCTTCCACCAGCAACCAGCAACGGGCAAATAACGAAGAGGCCCGGTTGAACCGGATATGGAATGCAATGCGGCGGCTGTCCTCGGCATTCAGCCCTCCCGGCCCCAGACGCCATGACGACACACGGGATGACTCACGCACCAGGCGGCATACTTCGCTAACCGGGGTTAATGAGAGCAGTTCACCCGAATTAGTGGTGGTGATACGTTGTAATGGCAACAAATTAAGCAACTGCCAGGCGACCGACAGCATGATGGGATGCAAACGAGTTTCCGGGTCTTCCACCAGCAACAGTGGCCGGGCATCCCGGTGGAGATGAACTGCGCCTTTCGCCTGCAACAGCGTGGCAAACATGCCGAGTAGAATCATACGATGATTGCGGCCACCAGGCCGGTCAATCAATTGGTTAATTACATCCAGGTAACGCCAGCTGCGTTGCTCATCATAAGAACGTTTACGCATCAGGCGGTATTGCCCGTTGTCATTACTCTGCTCAGAAAAATAATGTTCCAGTAGCTGCACCATAGCGGAAAGCCCCTGGCGCAGTTGGTTATTAGTAAGGTTCTGCGGGCGCCGTACCAATTCTTTTGCCAGCAAATCCAATTGCTGGGCGGTCATTTCTGTTTCTACCGGCTGAGCCAGTTTTTCGCTGCGCCGACGCCGCAAAAAACGCGCATCCCGCAAGCGCAGGACCGGGTTCAGGCGGCAAATCTGTTCCGCGAGGTGATTAATATTACCTAAACCAAGAGGCTGCCCATGTTGATCAAGAAATGAACGGAGTGTAATGACGCTGTCATCATCCGCCAGCGCACCTTCAAGGCGATAAAAAATACGCCGGTGCTCATCCCCGCTTTCAGTCCACAGTGGCTCCAGGCAACGGTAACGCCGCCCAAGATAATGCCCGGGAGCTGTTTCGCGAAAGGTCAGAATGATATGCAGATGATGCTCCCGGCCAGCGACATCGCCAGGAGGAAAGTAAAAGTCATCTTTCACAAAGTGGTAGAGTTTCTGGCCCGGAGCAAGTAATAAAGTCAGGGCGTCAAGCAGGCTGGACTTACCCCAGGCATTCTCGCCAATCAGAACATTGTTTTGCTCAAGCGTTAACGACAAACGGTTGATACCACGAAACCCGACTATCTCGACACGTTCAAGCAGCATAGCCACTCCTGTTTGCTTCTGGCGATGCACAACGCAACGCATTGTTTTCTCAGTATAGCGGGGCAAGAAATCAGAAGACATGCCTGAACTCTCAACCGGGGTAAAAACCGGTAAATAATCGCGTGTATCTGTTCACCCTGGTAGCAGTAATAAAGTAATTTAACAGAAATCACCCATAAGTAAGAATTTTCCACCACCTTAGTAAAAATCATCTACACTTTTTTTGTTCGTGATAATATCCACAAAAAGTGAATGAGTTACATATCAACTCACCAGCCTGTTTCTGGTGCGACTGGTATTTCTATTAATGCGCCATCATTTTATTTGCATGGTAACGCATGGCTTTTTCTTAATTCAAATCCGTATTTTAAATACAAAATTTATCTATATTTTTAACGAGGTGAATATGGCCAGAAAATTAGCAGCAGAATTTTTTGGGACATTCTGGTT
The DNA here is from genome assembly GCF_000705335.1 of Mangrovibacter sp. MFB070. NCBI lineage: Bacteria > Pseudomonadati > Pseudomonadota > Gammaproteobacteria > Enterobacterales > Enterobacteriaceae > Mangrovibacter > Mangrovibacter sp. MFB070. Next base: position 67,538 of record NZ_JJMI01000022.1, on the reverse strand, counting down.
GGTCTTCGGTGGTTGTGGTAGTGCAATCTTTGCAGCGGCTTATCCAGAATTAGGTATTGGTTTTGTGGGCGTGGCTCTGGCATTTGGATTAACAGTTTTAACTATGGCTTTTGCTGTTGGGCATATTTCTGGCGGGCACTTCAACCCGGCGGTAACTCTGGGGTTGTGGGCAGGTGGGCGCTTCCCGGCCAAAGATGTCGTTGGTTATATTGTCGCCCAGGTCATCGGCGGGATTGTTGCCGCGGCTATTCTGTATTTAATTGCCAGTGGCAAAGCAGGTTTTGACGCAGCAGCCAGTGGGTTTGCTTCAAATGGCTATGGTGAGCATTCACCAGACCATTATTCCATGGCCTCTGCGATTATTATTGAAATTGTCCTGACTTGCGGTTTCTTGTTAGTTATTCACGGCGCAACAGATAAAGCCGCACCAGCAGGCTTTGCTCCTATTGCCATTGGCCTGGCACTAACACTGATTCATTTAATTAGTATTCCGGTAACTAATACATCGGTTAACCCGGCCCGTAGCACTGCCGTAGCTATTTTCCAGGGAGGCTGGGCATTACAACAACTGTGGCTTTTCTGGGTTATGCCAATTATCGGCGGTATTCTGGGTGGCCTTATTTACCGTACTTTATTAGAGAAACGCCAGTAATTACCCGTAAGTGAGATGCTTTATTATACAGTTGTTACATTTTCCTGCCTTTATGCCCGGTTCAGCCGGGCTTTTTTACGCCTGCTGAGATTACTGTCTTAACAACTATTTATCATTCTTTACTCACTGCCTTTTTTTCGCTAGTGTGACATCTCTTGTTATTTCTCTCATGGATGTCTTCTTAAATGCTTGCGGGACTGCTTATCATTCTTCTGCCCCTTATTCTGGGGTATCTGTTACCGTTCAAGAGCCGTTCTGCGCTGAAACTCATCAACAGGATGTTAAGCTGGATTGTGTATATCATTCTGTTTTTCATGGGGATCAGTCTGGCATTTTTGGATAACCTGGGTAGCAACCTGGTAGCAATTTTCCACTATGCCGCTGTCAGCGTTTTTGTCATTCTCACCCTGAATATTGGTGCACTGTGGCTGCTGGAATCACTGCGCCCATGGCGCCACCAGCATCAGCAAGAAGCGCTGCCATCGCGCCTTGCCATGGCACTGGAATCACTCAAACTCTGCGGCGTGGTTGTTGCCGGTTTTGTGCTTGGCCTGAGCGGGCTGAGCCTGCTACGCCATGCTACACAAGCCAGTGAGTACACCTTAATATTTTTGCTGTTTCTGATTGGTATTCAGTTACGTAACAGCAGCATGACACTAAAACAGATTGTCCTGAACCGGCGGGGCATGATGGTCAGTGGCGTGGTGATAGCCAGCTCATTGTGCGGCGGAGTGATTAATGCATTTTTACTTGGCCTGCCCCTTAAGGCCGGGCTGGCCATGTCTTCCGGGTTTGGCTGGTATTCGTTGTCAGGCATTTTAATGACTGAGTCCTGGGGGCCGGTCATTGGTAGTGCTGCGTTCTTTAATGATCTTGCCCGTGAGTTGATAGCTATCATGCTGATTCCCGGTCTGATTCGCCGCAGCCGCTCCACCGCACTGGGTATTTGCGGCGCAACCTCCATGGATTTCACTCTGCCAGTTTTGCAACGCAGTGGCGGAATAGAGATTGTACCGCCCGCCATTGTGCACGGATTCGTACTGAGCCTGTTAGTCCCTGTATTGATGGCTTTCTTTGCCCATTAATCCAGTTTTTGGCGGTAGCATTGCCGCCAAAAATTGCGGTAAATCAAACTAATCTGAAGTTATATTTAAAATACCTTTTCACCAGCACATCCTGATCCTACCCTTAAACATGTATTTAAAATATAACTTTAAGGGTTCAACTATGTTTTGTGTGCAATGTGAACAAACAATGCGGACGCCAGCTGGTAACGGTTGCGCATGGGCTCAAGGGGTTTGTGGGAAAACAGCCCAGACATCTGATTTACAGGATCTGCTGATTGCCTGCCTGCAAGGGCTTTCACTATGGGCGACAGAAGCCCGCGCCAGAGGCATCACCGATAACGACACAGACAGTTTCGCTCCACGTGCATTTTTCGCCACGCTGACCAATGTCAACTTTGATTCCCCCCGTATTGTGGGCTATGCCCGTGAAGCTATTGCACACCGGGAAAGCCTGCGCCAGCGCTGCCTGGCAGTCTCCCCTGGCCTGGTGGTAACACACCCAATGGCTGACATTACCCTTACCAGCGATGACCTGGGAGAACTCCAGCGCCAGGCCGCACAGTTTGCCCCCAACCATGACAAAACCGAAATTGGTGAAGATATTCTCGGTCTGCGCCTGTTGTGCCTGTACGGGCTTAAAGGTGCCGCAGCCTATATGGAGCATGCGCGAGTACTGGGGCAGCAAGACGACGATATCTATGCTCGCTACCATAAAATTATGGCGTGGCTGGGCACCTGGCCTGCTGATATGTCTGCACTGCTGGAGTGTGCGATGGAAATCGGCCAGATGAACTTTGCAATCATGCAAATGCTGGATACCGGTGAAACCACGGCATACGGGCACCCAACCCCGACTCAGGTAAACGTCAAACCCGTCGCCGGTAAATGTATTTTAATTTCCGGGCATGACCTGCGTGACCTGCAGAATTTGTTGCAACAGACACAAGGCACAGGCATCAAGATTTACACCCACGGTGAAATGCTGCCAGCTCATGGGTACCCGGAACTGCGTAAATACAGCCACCTGGTAGGGAACTACGGCAGTGGCTGGCAAAACCAACAAAGCGAATTCGCCCGCTTTCCTGGCCCCATCGTAATGACATCCAACTGCATTATTGATCCTGTGCGTGAAGCCTATGATGACCGGATCTGGACCCGCAGCATTGTTGGCTGGCCTGGCGTTAAACACCTGGAAGGTGATGATTTCGCACCAGTGATTGCTCAGGCACAACAGATGCAGGGCTTCCCGTACAGTGAAATTGAGCACTTAATTACTGTCGGCTTTGGCCGCCAGACATTACTGGGAGCAGCAGATACATTAATTGATATGGTCAGCCGGGGCGTGTTGCGCCATGTATTCCTGGTTGGCGGTTGCGATGGTGCCCGTGGAGAGAGAAGCTACTTTACTGATTTCGCAACTCAGGTGCCGGAAGATTGCGTAGTGCTGACTCTGGCCTGTGGTAAATACCGCTTTAACAAGCTGGATTTTGGTACGCTGGAAGGTCTGCCACGCCTGATTGACGCAGGGCAGTGTAACGATGCCTATTCCGCAATTATGCTGGCAGTCACTCTGGCTGAAAAACTGGGCTGTGGTGTAAATGACTTGCCACTCAGTCTGGTGCTTTCCTGGTTTGAACAAAAAGCCATTGTGATACTCCTGACACTGCTATCACTGGGGGTGACCAACATTGTCACAGGCCCAACAGCGCCTGCATTCCTGACCTCTAACCTGCTTTCTGTCCTGAACGAAAAATTTGGACTACGCCAAATCACTTCCGTTGAGCAGGATATGCAGCAGTTACTTGGTGCATAAAGGCATAAGGAGCAAGGCTGATGACGATACCCAATCCACGTTGCCCGCACCGTATGCAGGTACATCACATTATTCAGGAGACGCCAGATGTATATACGCTGGCACTCATTTGCCATGATTTTTACCCCTATAAGCCGGGGCAATACGCTCTGGTGAGTATAGGTAACAGCCCGGACACAGTGCGTGCCTACAGCCTGTCATCCACACCGGGAATCAGCCCTTTTTTGTCACTGACCATCCGCCGTATTGAAAATGGCACCGGGTCACAGTGGCTGACCCGTGAGGTTCATATTGGTGATGAACTGTGGCTGTCAGAAGCTCTGGGGGAATTCACCTGTGCAGATAAACCGGCTCATCACTGGTTACTGGTCGCGGGTGGTTGTGGCGTAACGCCTGTTATGTCGATGTACCGCTGGCTACAGGCTAAACGCCCGGGCGATGATGTTCAGGTGATTTACTGTGCCCGTTCCGCGCAAGATATTATCTTTGCCCGGGAATGGGAAACCCGCCCGGCCACTCTGGTTGTGGAACAGGGCGCGCGAGCAGGCATGTTAAGTGGGCGGCTTACCGCTGAGGTGGTGAACAGTATACCCAATGTATCCGGGCGTACCGTAATGACCTGTGGCCCGGCGCCTTTTATGGCACAAGTGGAAACCCTGGCTCGGGAAGCCGGAGCAACAGAAATACACAAAGAGGTGTTTTTTGTTCCTCCGGTTAACCAGGCTGGCAGTGGTAAGTTAACTTTCACAACCCACTCGCCACTTAAGAACTTTCAGGCTCTCGCAGGCCTGAGTTTGCTGGAAGTGCTGGAACAAAACCAGGTCGCGGTGAACAGTGCCTGCCGGGCGGGTGTATGTGGTTGTTGTAAAACACGCATTACCAAAGGTAAATACCAGGTCAGCAGCACCGCAACCCTGACAGCGCAAGAGATTGCCGAAGGTTATGTGCTGGCCTGTGCCTGCCAGCCACAAAGTGACCTTGAACTGGCCTGACTCACTGGCAATGAGCAGGAAAAAGCTATTGTTGCCAGGTTGTTAGTAGTAGCACAAACCGGGCGGTTCCGGTAAAACAGAGGCTTCTCTTCGCAAAAACTAAGGAAGCCTCGTGATTGATTTACGCAGCGACACCGTAACCCGCCCCAGTTTTGCTATGCGCGAAGCCATGATGAATGCCCCGGTTGGGGACGATGTCTATGGTGATGACCCAACAGTCAATGCGCTGCAGGATTATGCAGCGCAGTTGTGCAACAAAGAAGCTGCGCTGTTTTTGCCAACGGGTACGCAGGCAAACCTGGTTGCACTACTCAGTCACTGTGAACGCGGAGAAGAGTATATTGTGGGCCAGGGCGCCCATAATTACTTATACGAAGCCGGTGGAGCCGCTGTGTTGGGCAGTATTCAGCCCCAACCAATAGATGCCGCACCTGATGGCACATTACCACTGGATAAGGTGGCCGCGAAAATCAAACCAGACGATGTGCATTTTGCCCGCACCCGCCTGCTCAGCCTGGAAAACACCCATAATGGCAAAGTGCTGCCCGTAGATTATCTCGCCAGCGCCTGGTCCTTCACCCGTGAACACGGGCTTGCCCTGCATATTGATGGGGCACGTATTCTCAATGCCGCCGTCGCCAGCCAGTGTGAGCTGAGTGAACTCACCCAATATTGCGACTCGCTGACTATTTGCCTGTCAAAGGGCCTTGGCGCACCCGCAGGCTCGCTTCTGGTAGGTAGCAAATCTTATATCTCACGTGCATTACGCTGGCGCAAAATGTGCGGCGGAGGCATGCGCCAGGTGGGTATCCTTGCCGCAGCCGGGCTGTATGCACTCAAAAACAATGTTGCACGCCTGCAGGATGACCACGATAACGCCGCCTGGCTGGCGCAGCAACTGCGTGACTGTGGTGCAGATGTCACTCGCCAGGACACCAATATGCTGTTTGTACGCGTACCCCAGGATAAAGTTCAGGCACTGAGTGAATACTTCTCCCGCAAAGAAATCTTGCTTAATGCTGCACCGGTAACCCGCATTGTCACACACCTTGATGTCGACCGTGAGGCGTTACAGAGCGTGGTTGAACACTGGCGTGCGTTTTTCCACAACTGATGGCTCAAAGCGCATTGCGTATTCTGGTTTTGGGGGCCAGTGGCTATATCGGCCAGTGCCTGGTTCCCCGCCTGGTGAATGAGGGGCACCAGGTTGTTGCGGCAGCCCGCAATGTTAGCTGGCTGGAAGACCAGCATTGGGAAAATGTGCAATGCCGCCAGGTCGATCTCCTTGATAGTGGCAGCCTGGAACCACTGCTAAACCAGTGTGACATTGTCTACTACCTGGTTCACAGCATGGGTGATGGCGCGGATTTTATTGAGCGAGAAGCCCGTTGCGCCCGCCACCTGCGTGATGGTCTGAAGCAATACCCGGTTCGTCACCTGGTTTTTCTCAGCGCATTGCAATCCCGGGGACCCAGTGCCCGTTCCGGCCATATGCTTTCCCGTTACCAGACAGCACAAATTCTGGCTGAATCTGGCGTGCCGCTCACCGAGTTGCGGGCGGGTATTATTGTCGGTGCCGGCTCAGCGGCGTTCGAAGTCATGCGCGATATGGTTTACAACCTCCCGCTGCTGACTCCGCCACGCTGGGTGCGTTCGCGCACCAGCCCCATCGCCCTTGATGACTTGCTCTATTACCTGGCGCAATTTGCATTTTACTCCCCCAAAGACCACCAGGTTTTCGAAGCAGCAGGCCCGGATGTGCTCTCTTATCAGGAACAATTTCACCGTTTTATGGCTATCAGTGGCGTTCACCGCCCACTGGTTGCCATCCCTCTTCCGGTACGCTGGATCTCCGTGTGGTTTTTGCACCTGATAACCTCAGTGCCCCCTGCCACCGCTCAGGCACTGATTCAGGGAATAGCTCATGACCTGCTCCCGGATGCCAGCCAGTTGCAACAACTATTCCCGCGTAAGCTCACCACTTTTGATGACGCCGTGCGTAAGACGCTGGAAGAAGAACAACACCTCGCACACCCCAGTGACTGGGGGTTTGATGAACATGCCCATGCCCGCTGGCAACCTGAATATGGCTATTTCCCCAAACAGGCAGGCCACACCCAGAACACCACGGCTTCAACAGCCGCTTTATGGCAGGTGATAAACCAGGTAGGGGGGAAAGAAGGCTTTTTCTTCGCAGGCCCACTGTGGGCGACACGCGCCCTGTTAGACCGGTTATTGGGCAACCGGTTACCCAAAGGCCGCCCCAACAGGCTCTGGTTGCAAAAAGGCGATAAGGTGGATAGCTGGAAAGTGCTGATAGCAGACCCGGAGAAACAGTTAAGTTTATTATTTGGCATGAAAGCACCGGGGCTCGGTCGCTTGTGTTTTACCCTGCGGGATAAGGGAGATTACCGGAAAGTAGATATTCGTGCCTGGTGGCATCCTCATGGCTTCTCAGGGTTACTTTACTGGTTGGTGATGTTCCCCGCACATTTGTTTATTTTTCGTGGCATGGTCAGACGAGTAATCCAGTTGGCCGAACAATCTGGTAAAAAAACCTCGGATTAACCTGTTTTCTTACCTGTCGCCCATTGCATGTACGCGCTTTTCACGGAAAAATGCGCACGTCATTTCAAAAGAAAGCTGAGTTTACATGAAGGTACTGATCACAGGTGCAACCAGTGGCCTGGGCAGAAATGCGGTGGAATACCTGCGCCAAAAAGGTGTCAGTGTGCGTGCCACAGGAACCAACGCAGCCATGGGGCAACTGCTGGAAAAACTGGGCGCAGAATTTATCCATGCCAACCTGACAGACCTCGTCTCTTCGCAGGCAAAAGCCATGCTTGCGGGGGTCGATACTCTGTGGCATTGCTCCAGTTTCACCTCTCCCTGGGGAACCCAGGATGCTTTTGATCTGGCGAATGTCCGGGCAACCCGTCGCCTGGGTGAGTGGGCTGTAGCCTGGGGCGTGCGGAATTTTGTCCATATCTCCTCACCTTCACTCTATTTCGATTACCACCACCACCATAACGTACACGAAGATTTTCGCCCTGTGCGCTATGCCAACGAGTTTGCCCGCAGTAAAGCAGCAGCAGAAGATGTCATTCATCACCTTGCGCAATCCAACCCACAAACCCGCTTTACTGTTTTACGCCCACAAAGCCTGTTTGGGCCCCATGACACAGTGTTTTTCCCGCGCCTGGTACAAATGATGCGCCACTATGGCAGTATTTTACTGCCACGCGGTGGCAATGCTCTGGTGGATATGACTTACCAGGAAAACGCGGTACATGCCATGTGGCTGGCAAGCAGTGAAGCCTGCGACAAGCTGCCATCCGGGCGGGCATACAATATTACTAACCAGGAAGCTCGCCCATTACGGTTAATAGTGCAACGCCTGATTGATGAACTGGGTATAAAGTGCCGCATTCGTTCAGTGCCTTACCCCATGCTGGATATGTTTGCCCGCGGTATGGAACGTTTTGGCAATAAAGCATCGCGTGAACCCGCGCTCACGCACTACGGCGTATCCAAACTCAATTTTGATTTCACACTGGATACACAGCGGGCGGAAACAGAACTGGGGTACCAGCCGGTTATTTCTCTTGATGAAGGCATCCACCTGACTGCAGAGTGGTTAAAAGACCATGGGCGGTTGCGTTAACGTTTTTTTGCTATTCCCTCATTAACCAAAGCGCACCCCATAATGGCTGTGCGCGTTGGTTACCAATACCGCACTCCAGGCTGATTATTAGTGATGTGGGTATTTTTCCAGCAATGCACGGGCTATTGCTTCGGTTTGAGCATCTGGGTTGCCATCATACTTTGCCGGGCGGAAATGCATCTGGAAAGCTGCCACTACCCGGTGTTGTTCTGCATCGCTCATTCCGGGCGTCACTTCATAGCCATAGCGTGAAAGCAACGCCAGCATTTCTGGCATAGGGACTGGCTGCCAGGCAGGGCGCCCGGCAAGATACGCCGTAACCCGAGCTGTGTCGGGCCAGGCGCCAATGCCTTCATGTGCCAGCATTTCCCATGGAAATAACGGGCCAGGGTCTTGTTTACGTTGCGGTGCGATATCTGCGTGGGCCACTACATTTTGCGGCTTGATGTGGTAGCGCTGAATAATATCGCGCGCCAGAGGGATCAAAGCATTAATCTGCGTAACCGGAAACGGAGCAAAATGTTTCACGCCGTGTTCCCGCACCCAACCGGCATTCTCCAGCTCAATCCCAACAGAGACATCATTTAACCGGGTGGTGCCGCGCCAGTAACTGACCCCGGCATGCCACGCGATATCACTTTCAGGAACCAGTTGCCACACCAGCGGTTTATCGCCCGGTCTGGGTTGTAGCTGCGGAATTAAATAGTGTGCGCTGACATTATTACCAACCAGTGTGCTCAGGGAGGTATCGAAATCACCTGCGGTGTAATGAATCACCAGTATGCGCACACGGGGAAATGCGGCATAAGCATGCTGGCTGGTATTAACCTGGTAGGCACCCCGGTCTTCAATGTCATTATTGCCACGGCAACTCACCAGTAACAGCGCCAGCGAAAAATAAATAAATGCCTTGATCATGACTGCATTCTTCCTGCCATTGTTTACTCTTGTTTCCCCAAAAGTAGTGAATACCGGGGAAAAACATCCTGTTAAGGCCAACTATCTTACGCGCTTAGCACAACTGCACCAACCGAATAACACGGAACAAGCTATTCTCTGTAAGAGGTATGCTTGTTCACATCCGTTTTCAAAATACATAAGGAAATAATAATGCGTAAAACATTGGCCGGTTTCTCTCTTGCCAGTACGCTGGTTCTCAGCGCCTGTACCACTGTGACCCCAGCCATTAAGGATACCAGCACTCGCGTGGGTCCATGTGCAGATGGCGGCCCGGACAGCGTCGCACAGCAATTTTACGATTATCGGGCAAACCACCGTAATGCAACTGATGTAGCCGGGTTACGCCCTTATTTGAGCGACAACCTGTGGCAACTGGTTCAGCAGCAACAAAGCAGTACCCTTAAATTCTCCAGTTTCACGCCTGCCCCGGACAGCGCCAGTGTTGCCAGCGCTTCAACCATTCCCAATAGCGATGCACAAAACATCCCACTGCGTGTAAGTATTAAGCAAGGGACAAACGAAGGGAAAGATGAAGTGCTGATGGTGCGTGAAGGCCAGTGCTGGGTGGTGGATGACATTCGTTACCTGACTCCTTCCAGCACTGCTGTCGCTGGTACACTTCGCCAGTCACTTGAACGCCACTAACTGTAGCTGGCGGCCAATCTCTGCGGGTCAGGAAAAGTAAACCGTATAAATAGTCTGGCATTTTGTTAAATCACCGACATTTATACTCACCTCCCCCTGACCCCGTTATCTTATGCTGCATTTAACTGGATTACCCAGTCGAATTTAAGTTTTAACCCATAAATATTGCATAAGTATTCTGCGAACGTTACTATTTGCGGCCTCAATAGCTATTCGACTGCTTCGCATGAGTATTCAACTAAACAGCATTAATTGCTTCTACGGCGCGCATCAGGCGCTGTTCGATATCACCCTGGATTGCCCTCAGGGCGAAACGCTGGTGCTGCTTGGCCCAAGTGGTGCAGGCAAAAGTTCGCTGCTGCGGGTACTTAACCTGCTGGAAATGCCACGTTCCGGGACGCTGAACATCGCGGGCAACCAGTTTAATTTCACCAAAACCCCAGGTGATATGGCGATTCGCCTGCTACGCCAGAATGTGGGTATGGTGTTTCAGCAATATAATTTGTGGCCGCATCTGTCAGTGATGCACAACTTAATTGAAGCCCCCTGCCGGGTGTTGGGCCTGAGTAAAGATGAAGCCCGCGCCAGAGCGGAAAAGCTACTTAACCGCTTGCGCCTTACCCCGTACAGTGACCGCTATCCATTGCATTTATCTGGTGGTCAGCAACAGCGTGTTGCCATTGCCAGAGCACTTATGATGGAACCACAGGTTCTGTTGTTTGACGAACCGACTGCCGCGCTGGATCCAGAAATTACCGCGCAGATAGTCAGTATTATTCGTGAGCTTTCAGAGACGGGGATCACTCAGGTCATCGTGACCCACGAAGTGGAAGTCGCACGTAAAACGGCCAGCCGTGTTGTGTATATGGAAAATGGCCACATTGTTGAACAAGGCGATGCGTCCTGCTTTAGCGAGCCGCAAACCGATGCGTTTAAACAGTATCTCTCTCACTGATGTTGTTTGGGAAATGACAATGAAAAAAGTAATTATTGCCACGCTGCTTGCCAGCCTGAGCCTTTCTGCGACTGCCGCACAGACAATCCGTTTTGCAACAGAAGCCTCCTACCCTCCGTTCGAATCTATGGATGCCAACAACAAAATCGTTGGTTTCGACGTTGATCTGGCTAACGCTTTGTGCAAACAAATTGATGCAACCTGCACATTTACTAACCAGGCATTTGACAGCCTGATCCCCAGCCTGAAATTCCGCCGTTTTGATGCCGTTATGGCCGGGATGGATATCACTCCTGAGCGTGAAAAACAGGTTCTGTTCAGCAAACCTTATTACGACAACTCTGCACTGTTTGTTGGCCAGAAAGGTAAATACACCACTATTGCTGAACTGAAAGGCAAAAAAGTGGGTGTGCAGAACGGTACCACGCATCAGAAATTTATTATGGATAAACACCCGGAAATCACGGTTGTACCCTACGACAGCTACCAGAACGCTAAACTGGATCTGCAAAATGGCCGTATCGACGCAGTATTCGGTGATACTGCAGTAGTTACCGAATGGCTGAAGGCAGACCCGAAACTGGCGGCTGTGGGCGATAAAGTGACAGATAAAGACTACTTTGGCACTGGCCTGGGTATTGCTGTGCGTATGGGTAACACCGAGTTGCAGCAGAAATTCAACGCCGCGCTGGACAAAGTAAAAGCTGACGGGACATACACCGCCATCTACAACAAATGGTTCCAGAAGTAATCAACTGAATGAACGAAATGTTTCCTTTAGCAAGCGCCGCCGGGATGACCGTCGGCCTTGCCGTTTGTGCACTGGCTGTTGGCCTTGCTCTGGCGATGCTGTTTGCTGTGCTGGAGTCATCGCGCCTGCGCGCCGTTTCGTGGCTGGCCTCCGGGTTAGTTACCCTGCTGCGTGGCCTGCCGGAAATTCTGGTGGTTCTGTTTGTCTATTTTGGCGCTTCCCAGCTGTTATTGACGCTTTCAGATGGTTTTACCCTGCCGCTCGGTTTCACTCAACTCCATATCCAGGTACAGATTGAGAACTTTGATGTCAGCCCGTTCCTGTGTGGGGTTATTGCGCTGTCGATGCTGTATGCAGCTTACGCCTCACAAACGTTACGTGGCGCACTGAAAGCAGTACCGGAAGGCCAGCGTGAATCAGGCCAGGCTCTGGGGCTGAGCAAAGCTGCCATCTTTTTCCGCATTGTTATGCCGCAAATGTGGCGCCATGCCCTTCCCGGTTTAGGCAACCAGTGGCTGGTTCTGCTGAAAGATACCGCTTTAGTTTCACTGATAAGTGTTAACGACCTGATGTTGCAAACCCGCAGTATTGCCACGCGCACTCAGGAGCCCTTTACCTGGTACATTATCGCAGCCGCTATCTACCTGGTCATCACGCTGATAAGCCAGTATGTTCTTAAACGTATTGACCTGCGCGCGACACGTTTTGAGCGGAGGCCGGAATAATGCTCGCTTATTTACCTGAGTTATTAAAAGGCCTGCACACCAGCCTGACGCTGACCGTTGCTTCGATTATTCTGGCACTCGCGCTGTCACTGGTTTTCACGGTTATTTTAACGCTGAAAACGCCAGTTGTGGCGTTGCTGGTACGTGGCTATATCACGTTATTTACCGGTACGCCTTTGCTGGTGCAGATCTTCCTTATCTACTACGGGCCTGGTCAGTTTCCTTCGCTGCAAAACTACCCGGTGTTATGGCATTTGCTGTCTGAGCCATGGTTGTGCGCAATGCTGGCATTGTCACTTAACAGCGCGGCCTATACCACGCAGTTATTTTATGGTGCAATTCGCGCGATCCCTGCCGGGCAGTGGCAATCCTGCCAGTCACTGGGGATGAGCCGTAAAGACCAGTTGGCAATCCTGTTGCCATTCGCCTTCAAACGCGCCTTGTCTTCGTATTCCAACGAAGTGGTTCTGGTATTCAAAAGCACCTCGCTTGCTTATACCATCACACTGATGGAAGTAATGGGCTATGGCCAGTTGCTGTATGGCCGCACCTATGACGTCATGGTGTTTGGTGCTGCCGGAGTCATCTATTTGATAGTAAATGGCATTCTTACATTACTGATGCGTGTAATCGAACGCCGCGCGCTGGCTTTTGAACGCCGTAATTAAGTTTTTAATATTATCAGTCAGTGCAAAAGGCGACTCCGGGTCGCCTTTTTTTTACCCATACAAATAACTAATTATACATTTTAATTGCATATAAATTCATTATGGATAATACTCCCGCTATCACGAACATAAAAAAACAGTGACAGACAGGAGCAACACACAATGAAAAAATGGTTATTGGTTGCCATGATGGCCAGTGCTTTCCAGGTTAGCGCAGCAGAAAAAATTAACTTTGGGCTTTCTGCCACCTACCCTCCTTTTGAATCCTTAGATGCCAATAACCACATTGTTGGTTTTGATATCGATCTGGCCAATGCTTTGTGCCAAAAAATGGCGGCAGACTGCACCTTTACCAACCAGGCATTCGACAGCCTGATCCCGTCACTTAAGTTCCGTAAGTTTGATGCCGTTATTTCCGGCATGGACATTACCCCGGAACGCAGTAAACAAGTCACATTCACCCAGCCGTATTACGCTAACTCTGCTGTAGTTATTGCCAAAAAAGGGCAGTTCACCAGCTTTGCAGACTTAAAAGGCAAACGGATTGGCATGGAAAACGGGACTACTCACCAAAAATATCTGCAGGAAAAACACCCTGAGATTAAAACCGTGGCTTATGACAGTTACCAGAATGCCATCATCGACCTGAAAAATGGCCGCCTGGATGGTGTCTTTGGTGATACAGCGGTGGTGAATGAGTGGCTGAAAACGAACCCGGAACTGGCCGCAGTAGGCCAGCATGTTACTGATCCACAATATTTTGGCACCGGCTTAGGTATTGCCGTTCGCCCACAAAATACGGCGCTCCTGAAACAACTGAATACAGCACTGGACGCCATCAAAGCAGACGGGACTTACCAGAAAATCAGTAATAAATGGTTCCCGCAATAAACCGGTAGCAACACCAGAAAAACCGCTGTCACTCCGGTGCAGCGGTTTTTTTGTTTATCGCACCTGCCTTCAGCGGCGTAGCAATGCCAGCACTTCATAATGCGCAGTATGCGGGAACATATCAAACAACTGAACCTGCTCAATACGGTAACCAGCAAGGCGACGAATATCTTCAGCCATAGTGACTGCGTTACAACTGGAATAGACAATAAAACCCGGAGCCATATCAGTTAAAAAATGGCACAGCTCAGGGCCAATCCCGCGCCTGGGGGGGTTAACCAGCACCAGGTCTGGTACCGCCTGCTGGCCTGTAGCCCAGGAAGTGGAATCCAGTGCCTGAAAGTCAACATGCTTAAGCCCCAGTTCTTGTGCAGACAGCTGGGCACTATTGATGGCTTCCGGAGCAATTTCTATTCCGGTCAGTTGCATTTGTGGTGTAGCACAGTGCAGGCCGAACCCACCCACACCACAAAACAAGTCCCACATATGTTGCACAGGCAATGCGCGCACCCAGTCTCGGGCAGTGGCATACAATGCACTGGCAACTTGCGGGTTAGTCTGGAAAAAACTTTGCGGACGGATCCACAATGGCACACCATTGAATACTTCCCGCAAAGCTGTGTCCGGGGTTAACAGAATCTCTTCTTCCCCTTCCATAATGGCCATATGTACCGGCTGGATATTGGCCGTAATCACACGTAACTGGGGAACCTGTTCCTGCAGCCAGGGCAGTTTCTGTTTCAGGCGGGCAATTTTAGCTGCAGAGCGCAACACAAAACGCAGCATCAGGCTGCCATCATGCTGGCTTTGTGTCAGCAACAGGTACTTCAGTTCACCTCGTTGCCGTTCAACGTTATAGGGCGTGAGACCAACCCGGGCTATAAACGGCTTAATGGCCGCAAACACCCCGGCAAAAGCCGCCGGGTACAGCGGGCAACCCGTCAGTTCCGCCACACTGCCGTCACGGTTACGGACCCCAAGAATTGGGCGTTCAACACTGCCGCTCACCACCATTTTAGCTTTATTGCGAAACGCCTGCTCAGCACCACTAACCGGCTGGCACCACTGACCAACAGGCATTTGCGCAAGCAGCTCGCGCAAATGCACCATTTTCTTTTCAAGTTGTTGAGCAAGGGGAAGCGTCAGCCACTGGCAGGAGTGGCAACGCCCTTCAGCATAGAGTTCGCACTGCATAAAAAAGCCCTGAAAAAACGCGGAACGGGATTCTACCACGGCATGGCGCTGCCTGCTGCTTAGTGAACCCGAAAAAAACGCCGACTACGCAGCGGCACAAACAACAGGGCCAGAACCAGTAAGTCGGGTAGTTTTTGCATGAACAACCCATGCAGAATGGCACTTTTACTTTCACCAGGAATGCTGAATAACTCCGGGTAGCCCCACCCCAGTGAGGCGCACCACAGATACACAGAAGAGATTACCTGAGTTGCCAGAAAAACCCAGCGCCCCCAATTGCGCCCCCGCAAAATAACGAAAGCACAACGTATTTCAATAAAGAGCAAAACCAGGCTGGCAAAGAAAATCAGCGTCAGCGCCCAGGTCTGGACGCTGCGCTGTATAAAATCAATACTCCCCTGGACACCCAGCGCGTTAAACAGCATCAGGACATCCAGGCAGCGGGTGGTGATAATGCCAATAGCGGCAATATAAACCAGTGTGGGCACATTCAGTTTTGCCTGACCAGCGGGGTATTTGCTCAAAATATCCACAACCTCGTTTCCTTGTCAGTACATGCTGTTGTAACAGCACGCCTATATCCCACTGATTTTAGGCCTTTCAGTGCTGCCTTGCACGCTGGATATCACGCATACGCTGTTTTTCAGCCCTTGCCATAAACCACCATGCAATCAGGCCGATAACCCCCACTACCCCGAGAATAATTGATGCCAGCGCGTTGATTTCCGGGTTAACCCCCATACGCACACTGGAGAACACCAGCATTGGCAGCGTGGTTGCACCCGGCCCGGAAACAAAGCTGGCAATGACCAGGTCATCCAGTGACAGCGTAAAGGCCAGCAGCCAGCCGGAAATAATAGCCGGCGAAATCATGGGAACTGTTATCACAAAGAACACTTTGAGTGGTGTGGCCCCCAGATCCATAGCCGCTTCTTCAATGGACTGATCCAGCTCACGCAAACGAGAACTTATCACCACCGAAACATACGCTGTGCAGAATGTGACATGTGCCAGCCAGATGGTCATCATGCCACGTTCGCCCGGCCATCCCAGTGAACTACCCATTGCCACGAACAGCAACAGTAATGACAACCCAGTAATCACATCCGGCATGACCAGTGGTGCGGTGAGCATAAACGCAAAGCCATTCGAGCCACGAAAACGCCCAAAACGCACCATCACCACTGCGGCAATCGTCCCCAGAACAACCGCCATCGTGGCGGATAACGCAGCAATAGACAAACTCAGCCCAACAGCATTCATCATGGCGGTGTCACGAAACACTTCGCCATACCATTTGGTGGACCAGCCAGCCCAAACGGTTACTAATTGCGAGCTGTTAAATGAGTAGATAACCAGCATCAGCATCGGGGCATACAGGAAGGTAAACCCGACAACCAGGATAAAAATCCGCCATGGAGAACGTACAACAGGTAACGTATTCATTAATGTCCTCCCATGCCTTTGTTCTGATACTTGTGGAACCACATAATGGGCACTATCAATACCACCAGCATTGTAATCGCGACAGCGGAAGCAACCGGCCAGTCACGGTTATTGAAAAACTCCTGCCAGAGGACACGGCCAATCATAATGCTGTCCGGGCCTCCCAGAAGTTCAGGGATAACAAACTCCCCAACGGCCGGAATAAACACCAGCATGGAACCAGCAATAATGCCGCCTTTGGTCAGCGGAACCACAACGCTGAAAAAGGTTTTCAAGGGTTTAGCGCCGAGATCCAGCGAAGCCTCAACCAGGGAGTAATCAATTCGCGTCAGCGCGGTATAAATAGGCAGCACCATAAAGGGCAAATAGGCATAAACAATCCCGATATACACCGCCAGGTTGGTGTGCAAAATAGTCAGCGGATGGTCAATCACGCCCAACCACAACAGCACGTTATTCAACACCCCATTTTCTTTCAAAATTCCCATCCATGCATAAACACGAATAAGGAATGATGTCCAGGAAGGTAAGATGACCAGCAACAGCAAAATATTACGTGTAGAAGTTTTGCTGTGAGCTACGGCCCAGGCGAGTGGGTAACCCAACAGTAAGCAGCAAATGGTTGAAACCGCCGCAACCTGTAACGATTGCAGGTAGGCTTCGTAATACAGTGGGTCATCCGTTAACTGCAGGAAATTACCAAGGTTAATCGACACCGAAAGCTGCTGGTCTGCCCAACTGACCAGGTCAGTATAAGGCGGAATAGCGCGCGCCATATCGGCAAGACTAATCTTGAAAACAATTAAAAATGGCAACATGAACAACAGGCACAGCCACAGATATGGCAAGGCAATAACCAGTTTGCGCCCATGAGCCATTTGCACCCTGCCTAACCAGCGGCGTAATGAACCGGGTGGTGTTTGGGAGGTACTCGACGATGTTGGTGTGGGCTCAGTATAGCTACTCATAGAACAACTCCTAAACTGTCAAGACGACACAGCTATCCGCATCCCAGCAAAGCTTCACTTCGTCGCCCCAGGTAGGCATTCCTTTCCGGTACCGGTGCTCATTCTGTAACTGGGCACTAATCATCTGCCCACTGCTTAACCGCACATGGTAAATAGAGAGGTCACCCAGATAAGCAATGTGCACAACTTCCCCTACCGCAAAGTTAAAACCGTCTGCTGGCGGGTCTTCGCACAAGGTGATCTTTTCCGGGCGCAGGGCCACCCAGACAGGTACGCCTTCTACCACAGAAGCATCCGGGTCCACTTTCAACGGATGGCGCAACCCAGGGGAATCGATAACCAGGCCGTCTTCCTGGCTCTCTTTCAGGATGCCCTCAAATACATTCACCGAACCAATAAATTCCGCGCTATATCTTGTGGTCGGGTGTTCATAAATCTCTTCCGGTTCGCCTATTTGCACAAACTTGCCACGGTTCATAATGGCAATGCGGCCGGCCATAGTCATCGCTTCTTCCTGGTCGTGGGTTACCATCACGCAGGTCACGCCAACACGTTCCAGGATATCCACCACTTCCAGTTGCATACGGTCACGCAGTTTTTTATCCAGAGCGCCCATTGGTTCATCGAGCAGTAATAATTTAGGGCGTTTAGCCAGGCTACGAGCCAGCGCAACACGCTGACGCTGACCGCCGGATAACTGGTGAGGTTTACGCTTGGCGAACTCCTGCATGTGCACCAGGCTCAACATTTCTTCCACCCGGCTGGCAATTTCCGCTCTGGGTAACTTGTCCTGTTTGAGGCCAAACGCAATATTCTGCTCCACTGTCATATGTGGGAACAGGGCATAAGACTGGAACATCATATTGATGGGGCGCTGATATGGCGGTACATGAGCCAGGTCTACACCATCGAGCATGATTTGCCCTGTTGTTGGTTGCTCAAACCCGGCCAGCATACGTAACAGCGTAGATTTCCCGCAGCCTGAGGCACCAAGCAGTGCAAAAATCTCACCTTTGTAGATAGTCAAACTGACATCATCAACGGCATGCTGGCCGTCGAAGGATTTTGTCAGATTCCGAATTTCCAGTAATGGCGTTAACGCCTTACTACTCTTCGCTTGTGGGCGGGGAATGACATCGTTCACTGATTGTGCTCTCCGGCAAATCTAAAACTTATACGCTAACAGGCGTACAATTTACTGGCTTGCGATGCATAACGTTATTTGCATCATTTTGAGGCAATTGCACCTTATAGCGCACCAAAAAGGTGCATTGCCTCGTTCTATTAACTTACTGACTTATTTACCACTTTTAACTTTTGTCCAGGCTCGTGTTCTTACACGATCCAATTTGGGGTCCTGAACTTTAAGGGTAAACAGTTTTGCCATAACATCTGGCGGCGGGTAAATACCCGGGTTATCACGCACTTCAGCATTCACCAGCGGCGTTGCAGCTTTGTTGGCGTTAGCGTAATAGATATGGTTGCTGATATCGGCCACCACATCCGGGCGCATCAGGTAATTAAGGAACTGATAGGCTTCATCCTTATTCTTCGCATCAGCTGGCATCGCGAAGACGTCAAAAAACGCCAGAGCACCTTCTTTCGGGATTGAATAAGAGATATGCACGCCGTTTTTCGCTTCTTTCGCACGGTTAGCGGCCTGCCATACATCCCCTGCCCAGCCAATCGCCACGCAAATATCGCCATTTGCCAAATCATTAATATATTGAGAAGAATGGAAATAACGGATACTTGGACGCAGTTTCAGTAACAAGTCGGTTGCTGCACCGCTGTAGTCAGATGCATTAGAGCTGTTCGGATCCTTGCCAAGATAGTTCAGCACTGTTGCAAAAATTTCTTCTGGCGCATCCAGGAAAGAAACCCCACAACTTTTTAATTTTTCGAGGTTTTCTGGTTTCAGTACCAAATCCCAGCTATTAACCGGTGCATCTTTACCCAGTACCGCTTTAACTTTATCTACGTTGTAGCCAATCCCGGTAGTCGCCCACATATAAGGCACAGCGTATTTGTTGTCGGGATCATGTTTGGCAACCAGCTTTAACAGCGCCGGATCGAGGTTTTTCCAGTTGGGGAGTTTGCTTTTATCCAGGGGCTGAAACACACCGGCCATCAGTTGGCGTTCAAGAAAGCTGGCCGACGGAACCACCAGGTCAAACCCGGTACTGCCTGCCATCAGTTTGCCTTCGAGTACTTCGTTTGAATCAAAAACGTCGTAAACAACTTTAATACCGGTTTCTTTGGTAAAATTGGCTACGGTATCCGGCCCAATATAATCCGACCAGTTATACACATGCAGCGTCTTTCCATCCGCAGCCAGCGTTGAGGCAGAAGCAGCCATCAGAACGCCAGCCACCAAACCAGACAACCATTTTTTACTTTGGCGGGACATATCTTATTCCTTCTGAATAAAGGGTAAAACTCGCGCTCAGCATGGCGTCGAGTAAAATCAGGCCATTAACCTGATGCAATATTCATGCATATTTTGTCATACGGACGTAAAAAAATTTCACACTCGCGCCAGGCCAGTAACAAGTGATAACGCAGTGTAAATGTAGCCAGGATTTTGGCCGTGGGTGGGGATTAAAAAACGCCTTTTTTCAATTTTTTAGGCATCAATCAGGAAATGAGCAACAAAGCGCCACAATATCCACTATTTACACATGGATATAAGCAGCGGGCCGGTACAAGTAGAGAAACAACAGGCGCAGTACACAGATAGCTTTCTGCGCCTCAGGCGGGTAAATCAGTGTAACAGATGGCTGGATACCGAGCGGCGGGAAGCATCATCTTCATCCCCATTCCACAACATTTGTTGGGCGCTGGCTTCCAGAATCACCATGGAGATCTGTTCCTCACTCTGGCGCAAAAAATGCGTAAACTGCTCACGGCTAATACCTACTGCAACGGGAAAAGCCTGGCAAACCACCAGGCGTGGCAGGTTGTCATCCTGAACATCAAGGAACGCTTTCACAGTAAGTGAACTGGCATTGACTGCTGAAATATCCCCTGCCAGTGCCAACAAAGCGGAAGGTTTGACCTCAGCCAGGGCGGAAAAAACCAGCACACTATCAACCAGATCCAACTTGGCATCAAACACACCAGCAAACTCCTGCATATGGGGGAGATGCAACGCCTGGCAGGAATCACACTCGAAAAAGCTTACGCCAGCGTCATCAAGCCAGTGGCGTAGCGTGTCCAGGGTAGGGACGACGAGTGAATCCATACGGGTATAACCTCTTCAATAGAAAATCGACGCCATAGCTTACGCAAAAATGGCGCCCTGTACCACGGCCATATGGCCACAACGCACTTAACCGCCCATTTTGAGACAGAAACCGGGCCGGGCCTGGCTTTCCACCCAGCCGATAATTTGTGCAGCAATATCGATGCCAGTTGTTTTTTCGATACCTTCAAGCCCTGGCGAGGCATTCACTTCCATCACCAGCGGCCCACGGGTGGCACGCAAAATATCCACCCCGGCAACATCCAGCCCCATAGTTGAAGCCGCACGTATCGCCACTTCACGCTCCTGTGGCGTAATACTGGCGACAACTGCTTTGCCTCCCCGGTGCAAATTAGAGCGGAAATCTCCGTCTTTCGCCTGGCGCTCAATGGCGGCAACAACACGCCCGCCGACAACCAGGCAACGGATATCCCGCCCCTGCGCTTCTTTAATAAACTCCTGCACCAGAATATGGGCATTCAGGCCACGGAAAGCGTCAATCACACTTTCAGCAGCCTGGCGTGTTTCAGCCAGAACCACACCAATGCCCTGGGTACCCTCAACCAGTTTTACCACCAGCGGTGCGCCCCCAACCATTTCAATAAGATCGTGGGTGTCGTCTGGTGAGTGCGCAATCCCGGTCATCGGTAAATCGATGCCTTGCCGGGCCAGCAGCTGCATGGAGCGCAGTTTATCCCGGGCGCGAGTTATTGCGACCGACTCATTAAGAGGGTAGCTGCCCAACATTTCGAACTGGCGCAATACCGCAGTACCATAAAAAGTAATTGCGGAGCCAATACGCGGAATGACGGCATCATAATGTGGTAACTGCCGCCCTTTATAATGCACAGACGAACTGGCGGGGTTGATATTCATATAACAGGACAACGGATCGATAATATCGACAAAATGCCCACGATTGAGCGCTGCCTGCTTTAAACGTTTACAAGAATAAAGTGTTCCATCACGGGAAAGAATGGCAATTTTCACCCTGCACCTCTGCAAGAGACTGACCAGCCTTAAAACCCGCGTATAGTACCACCACCCGTTTCCCCCTGTAAGGGGGAAAGCAGAGAGAATATTAGCGGGTTGCCCAGCCTTGCTTATGCAGAAAATCCAGGATAAAGGGGCGGCTTTCTGTGACTATTTTGCGGCGAATATGGTCGCTCCAGGTGTCTTTGCGTTTATGCGTAGTGCGGTTGAGGTAATAATCCGCAAGCGTTGCATCATAATTCGCCAGTTCGGCGGCATCTACCGGCTGGTACTGGTTTTCATGTACCAGCAAACTTTCCGGCAGGCGAGGTTTAACTTCCGGGTTTTCATCCGGCCAGCCCAGGCATAACCCGAACAGTGGCAAAACATATTTTGGTAACTTCAACAAGCGGGTTACCGCTTCAATATTATTGCGGATCCCACCAATGTAAACGCCACCCAGGCCAAGAGACTCAGCCGCAACCATGGTGTTTTGGCCCATCATGGCGGTGTCCACCGCTCCCAACAACAACTGTTCAGCATAACCCAACTGGGCACCAGGGCAGATTTGCAAATGGCGGTTAAAATCTGCACAAAACACCCAGAACTCAGCAGCACTGGCAACATGTGCCTGGCCACCACTTAGCGTAACCAGTTGCTCTCGTAGTGCCGGGTCTGTAACCCGAATAATAGAACTACACTGTAAAAAGCTGGATGTGGATGTGCTGCGCGCAGCAGCAAACAGCGCAGCACGTTGTTCATCGCTGACAGGTTTATCAATGAACTGGCGAATTGAGCGATGCGCACAGAGTAAATCAATGGTTGGCGTCATTATTTTTATCCTTAGCCTTATTGGCAGCTTTTTTGTCATCTGCCGCTGGTGTGTTAGCTCCGTTAAATAATAACGGTGCCAAATTCTTCCCCATCTGGCCAAGTAACACTACTGCAGCAGGCAACATCAGTACAATACCGCTAAATATAAGCAAAATCACAGCCATGTCCGTGGCAAGAAAAGCGGTTACTGATATCACGCCATGGGCAACCAGCCAGGCGACACACAGCAGCACAATGCCAAGGGTTTCCAGCAGCAACACGGATTTAGGTAATGCTCCCAGTGAACGCATGGTCGGTCTCCTTGTGTGGTGGGCCCATTAGTATAGCCCTAAACCACTCCCGGTCAGGCCAATAATGAAAGGATGGCAGACGTCAGGTGAACGCTTTCATTGTTTTCAGTTATCAAAGCAACAGGCAAACTCAACTTCCCCCAACAGGTGCAGAGCAGCAAAATAGTTAGCAAGATAACTTCAGCTAAGGAGCAACTGTGCTTACTGTAATTTTTGGACGCCCCGGCTGCCCGTATTGTGTACGTGCGAAGGCGCTGGCAGAAGAACTCAGTGCATCACATAGTGACTTTGAGTTTCGCTATGTAGATATTCATGCAGAAGGTATTACTAAAGCAGACCTGCAACAAGCTGCCGGGAAACCCGTCGACACAGTGCCGCAAATATTTGTGGATAAACAACATATTGGTGGTTTTACTGACTTTGCTGCCTGGGTTGAGCAACACCCTGTTCTTTCACCTGCAAACTGAAAAAACACAAAAAAACAAACACCGGGTCTTCGGACCCGGTGACAGGCTGACAGCAAACCGGTGGGTTAAACCGCAATCAACACAACCCGTTGATTGTTATCCAGTTTTTCACCGAAAACTAAAAACACTTTTCTGTTTACCCGCAATGACTTACCGGGCTTTATACCCGATGTTTTCTGGCATCCTGCCGCCAGACAAGCGTAATGAGAAACAGCACACACAGTGCACCCAGGGCATTCCAGAATACCGCACTCAGCAGCCAGGCAAGCTCCTGCAACAGGCCTGCATCGTCCTGTTCCCACACATTGATTAACAACAGGCAAACCGGAACAGCCACTAATGACCCGGCCACAGGCGCAAAAAAGCGCGCACGGCGCGAACACAAACTGCCCAGTACGCCGGGAACAATGAAACACAACATTCCGGGATCCATCTTACCGCTGGCGGGTGCCGAGTCAGTTAAAAAGAGGTTGTGGATCACAAATGCCAGAATGAACAGGATAAAACAGAATAAACCGCCTCCCCATGAACGTTTGAATAACAAAGTCGTCCTCCTTTGCTTTTCCATTACGTTGAGCAACCCAAATGGGCGCTGACTTTACCAATGTCCTTATCAAAACCTGTATTACCCACTCACCTTCACACTGCTTATTTCTGTGTATTCCAACCGGCTCGCTTCACGAACGCCTCATATGAAGCCTCCTTCCGTGGCACATTACCGGTAATGCGAATGATTCCACATATAACAGAGATGCCATTTACTACATTTTTCTTGCTGGCTGTTGATAACCATAACGATTACACTAGCGCCCATCGTACTCTTTGCAGGCGATATAACACTGAAGTTTTTGCCAGCCGATAGTGTTATTTTTATGCGAAAGACGCGTGTAAAACAATCATTTTTTTCAACGAGTTACAAGTAAAGAAGAAGTTAGCTTCCGTGAACATAAACGTCGCAGATTTGTTAAACGGGAATTACATCCTGTTATTATTTGTCGTACTCACCCTTGGCCTGTGTTTGGGTAAATTGCGCCTTGGTTCAATCCAACTTGGTAATTCTATTGGTGTTCTGGTTGTTTCTTTATTATTAGGCCAACAACATTTCACAATAAATACAGACGCACTTAATTTGGGCTTCATGTTGTTCATCTTTTGTGTTGGCGTGGAAGCGGGCCCGAACTTTTTCTCCATTTTCTTCCGGGATGGTAAAAATTACCTGATGCTGGCACTGGTCATGGTGGGTAGTGCATTATTTTTGGCACTGGGTCTGGGCAAACTTTTCGGATGGGATATCGGCCTGACAGCAGGTATGCTGGCTGGTTCTATGACATCCACACCCGTACTGGTTGGTGCGGGCGATACCTTGCGCCATTCAGGAATAAATCACCCGGAACTGGTCAACGCGCTTGACCACCTGAGCCTGGGTTACGCATTAACTTACCTTATTGGCCTGGTCAGCCTGATTGTTGCTGCCCGTTATATGCCAAAACTGCAGCACCAGGATTTGCAAACCAGCGCTCAGCAAATTGCCCGCGAGCGTGGTCTGGATACCGATTCCAACCGCAAAGTTTACTTGCCTGTTATTCGCGCTTACCGGGTTGGGCCAGAGCTGGTCGCCTGGGCCGATGGTAAAAACCTGCGAGAACTCGGTATTTACCGCCAGACAGGTTGCTACATTGAGCGTATTCGCCGTAACGGTATTCTGGCTAACCCCGATGGCGATGCAGTCTTACAGATGGGGGATGAAATTGCCCTGGTTGGCTACCCGGATGCCCATGCGCGCCTGGACCCCAGTTTCCGTAACGGGAAAGAAGTGTTTGACCGCGACCTGCTCGATATGCGCATTGTCACCGAAGAGATAGTGGTAAAAAACCACAACGCTGTTGGCCGCCGCCTGGCGCAGCTTAAGCTCACGGACCACGGGTGTTTCCTTAACCGTGTTATTCGCAGCCAAATAGAGATGCCAATCGACGACAACATTGTCCTGAACAAAGGCGATGTACTGCAGGTGAGTGGTGACGCACGTCGGGTTAAAACGGTTGCAGAACGCATCGGCTTTATTTCCATTCACAGCCAAATCACCGATCTGCTGGCTTTCTGCGCCTTCTTTATTATTGGCCTGATGATCGGGATGATTACCTTTCAGTTCAGTTCGTTCAGTTTTGGTATCGGTAATGCCGCGGGGCTGCTGTTTGCCGGGATTATGCTCGGTTTCCTGCGAGCCAACCACCCCACCTTTGGTTATATTCCCCAGGGCGCACTCAACATGGTGAAAGAGTTTGGCCTGATGGTGTTTATGGCGGGTGTAGGCTTGAGTGCCGGAGGCGGTATTGGTCACAACCTGGGGGCGATTGGCGGGCAAATGCTGGCTTCCGGGCTGGTTGTAAGCCTGGTGCCAGTATTAATTTGCTTTCTGTTTGGGGCTTATGTACTGCGTATGAACCGGGCGTTGCTGTTTGGCGCAATCATGGGGGCGCGCACCTGTGCACCCGCAATGGAAATTATCAGTGATGCTTCCCGCAGCAACATCCCGGCGCTGGGTTACGCCGGAACTTATGCCATCGCTAACGTGTTGTTAACCCTTGCCGGGACATTGATTATTGTTATCTGGCCGGGGATGTGACGTTGACCACAGAAAAAAATAAATTTTTTTTAGGTCAGCGGAGAACTTTTTTTGGGGCGTGCAGTCTGAATTAGTGCCACTGCTTTTCTTTGATGTCCCCAAATTTGTGGAGCCCATCAATCACGCCATTTTGGTTCAAGATTGATGGGTTTTTTATTGCCTGCGATTTATCCAAATTAAAATCAATAAGTTACCTATCACATCTCGTACCAATGGCGACAAAATGGCGGCAGAATATTTTTAGCCAAGAAGATTCATCAACAACGCGTCCATTCAGGCACGGGTAAGGCATGGACTTTGCCGCACAGGCCGAGGGCATCCGCAAACTCACCGAAAAATACAACGTCGAATACATCGGTATTGATGCCACCGGCCTCGGGCTCGGTGTGTTCCAGTTGGTGCGTTCATTCTTCCCGGCGGCGCGCGGCATCCGCTACACCCCGGAAATGAAAACCGCCATGGTGCTCAAGGCAAAAGACACCATCCGCCGGGGGTGCCTGGAATATGACGCAGGCGCAACCGACGTCACGCAGTCGTTTATGTCCATCCGCAAGACCATGACGAGTAGTGGGCGCAGTGCCACCTATGAGGCCAGCCGCACCGAGGAAGCCAGTCACGCCGATATCGCCTGGGCGACCATGCACGCCCTGTTAAATGAACCGCTTGCCGCCGGAAGCGGCATGCAGTCTGCCTCAATTCTGGAGTTCAACTGATGGGTAAACAAAAATCCCGTAAAGTCGCCGCGCAAAAGGCCGGTAAACCACAACCACTGACCGCCGGTGCCCCGCAGAAAATGGAAGCATTCACCTTCGGCGAACCTGTGCCGGTACTCGACAAGCGCGACATTCTGGATTATGTCGAGTGCATCAGTAACGGCAAATGGTATGAGCCGCCGGTCAGCTTCGCCGGGCTGGCGAAAAGCCTGCGCTCTGCCGTGCACCACAGCTCACCGATTTATGTGAAACGCAATGTGCTGGCGAGTACCTACATTCCACACCCGTTGCTGTCCCGTCAGGATTTCAGCCGCTTTGCCCTGGATTACCTGGTGTTTGGTAACGCCTTTCTGGAACAGCGCCACAGCGTGACCGGCCAGTTAATCAGGCTGTTAACCTCACCGGCCAAATACACCCGGCGCGGAGTCGATGAGTCAGTATTCTGGTTTGTGGAAAACTTCACCCTGCCCCATGCGTTCGCCCCCGACAGCGTGTTTCACCTGCTGGAGCCCGACATTAATCAGGAAATTTACGGCCTGCCCGAATACCTGAGCGCCCTTAACTCCGCCTGGCTGAATGAATCCGCGACCCTGTTCCGGCGCAAGTATTACCAGAACGGCGCGCACGCGGGTTACATCATGTATGTGACCGATGCCGCACAGAGCAGCAGCGACGTTGAATCACTGCGCGAGGCGATGCGCAACTCAAAGGGGCTGGGTAACTTCAAGAACCTGTTTTTCTACGCACCCAACGGTAAACCGGACGGCATTAAAATTGTGCCCTTGAGTGAAGTCGCCACGAAAGATGATTTTTTTAATATCAAGAAAGCCAGCGCTGCTGACCTGATGGACGCACACCGCGTGCCGTTCCAGTTGATGGGCGGCAAGCCCGAGAACATCGGTTCACTGGGTGACGTTGAGAAGGTGGCAAAAGTCTTTGTACGTAACGAGCTGTCGCCCCTGCAGGACAGATTCCGGGAGGTCAACGACTGGCTCGGCATGGAGGTCATCAGGTTCAAGGAGTACAGCCTCGATAACCCGGAATGACATCGCATCAGGCCGCCATCATGGCGGCTTTTTTATACCCTGCCACCATCACGCCTCAGACGCGCCATGCACGCACGACCACACCCGACCACCAATGCACTGACAGCAGTCATAACCACGCCGTCACAACGCACTCAGGCGGTAATTTTTTACTGTCACGTACCCCCGCTGGCGCGCAATGCTTTCCCCGCCACGCCTGCCCGCTTTATGGGTCGGTTTTAATGCAGTTGCATCAGCTCATTGAATCCCAGCCTACTCAGGCCTCAGCGCTGACTAACAAAGTTAACTCTCACATGCAAAATAATGCGCTATGGGAATGCGAGGTGGAAAAACAGGCCCGGGGTGAGATTAAAGCATATGAATTAACTTCTGGATTGTGTCAGGTGACGGTAAATTATTTTTGCTAAATAAATCGCAAAGATCCCAAGTAATATTGATGCAACCCCCAGAAAAATCAGTATCGAAAGAAGGTTACTGAACAATCCCCCAAGGCTAGTAAAATCACTCAGTCGTGCAAATTGTTCCGGGGTCAGTACACGAATCACAATCTCCGGAATAGTTAGAAAGAAAACAATCACCACCAAAAAATAAATTGCCGCCTTACCACTTTTTTTCATAATCTTCCTTGCCTCGCCCATACATGATGATCGATTTTTACAGACTAATTCAATCATGCTTAGCCTGAGTTAAAGCACAATAAACCTTACCAACAACATACACGGCAATAATCCCGACAAAGATGGATAACAGACCAATGAAAATCACAGCCGAAAGGAATGGGCTGAATAAACCACCCAAACTAGTAAAATCGCTCAGTCTGGCAAGTATGTCGTTCGGAACCTTTCTCAAGATAATCTCAGGAATCATTAGAAATGAAATAATTCCAGCCATGACATAAATAAGGATTTTTCGACTTTTTTTCATTAGCAACCTTGCCCCAGTGAACGACCATGATCAATCATTAAGCATTGATGTTACAACAAGGCACATGGAAATGGCAGAAAACTATTTAAATTGAAAGCACAATCAGATAGAAGGATGGCGATTGCTTTAACTAAAGCGTTAAAAGAGATCCATGCCAGTCATATGGAGACTATCGAAAAAGTTAAACTTGGCAGCCAGCGGTTGATTAACTATGGCTCCTGCTTAGTGCCTGATGAATACTACGGAAGCACGTGCCATGAGCAATGGAGTGAAGATAAGCGTTTGTATTTGTCTTTGCTGGAAATCTACAAAAGAAATGATGTCGTTCTTGATATGGTTGAGCTCTATTTCCAAAAAACCTTTAAGCGCCTCGGCAATGAGAAAAGCAATACTCTGGTGTCTTACATAAAGCAAAAAATAGGAGAGAAAGCATACGAGGCGGCTGAACACTCGAGTAAAATAGCTATTTCAATGACAATTGCAAAATTGATTGTAAGCAGTGCCGATTTTCAGGAATCCTATATTAAAAAAGTAAACGAGATGTCTACCTGGTTTGTGAAGGTAGCAGCTATTTATGCTAAGGCTCAGATAGCTGCTATGGCAGCAAACAAACTAAAATTTCAGGATGCAGCGTATTACCAAATACTTTATCATGAAAAATTAGAAATGTTATATTTTCTTATTGAGCCCCAAATGTCCAAAGTAATCTATGAAGTCGAATCTGGCGGTAATAATGCAGAGGTTATTGGTGATGCTTTATATGAAATGCTAAAAAAATGAAGAAATTATTTTTATTCCAGTGGGGAGCGCACTCCCACTTAGTGCCCATCGCACTTATTTTAGCTGGGGCACTTTTGTTTATTCGATTCATTCCAGACCATTCAGGATTACTTACCTTTTTATGGTTTATTATCGTTTCTTATTTTTATATTAAATATAATCGTTGGTACTGATAGCCCTGTAAAAGGGCTATTGCCATTTTATTCTCTTAAAAAATTATCCTTTCCGGTTTTAGCGTTTACTCAATGTATCCAGCTGTCGTCTTCCCAGACCTGCTGCAAAATCGTCATTACACGTTTTTTATCTTCATCCAGTTTCAGCCCACTGAGTACAAGCCCGGTAGCACTGCCTTTTCGAATCCGAATGGATGTATCGGGATACACAGGAAGCAGATTACGGTAAAGCTCAGTCTCAAGGGCTTCAAGAGTGTCATGGCTAATCTGTTGTTCCTTATCAATCATAATTTCGACACGCATGACCAGCTCCCCACATTCACACACCGCAGACAGCTTGCACTTTGCTTACGGAGCTCGTATTATAATTGTTATGTTATAACATTATTGATAAATAATGAGGCAAAATGAAACCCGGACTTCACCCACAATACCGCACCGTGGTGTTCCATGACACCAGCGCAAATCACTACATAAAAGTAGGTTCAACCATTGCGACAGACCGTGAAATTGAGCTTGATGGCAACACATACCCTTATGTCACCATCGATGTTTCTTCGGCTTCGCATCCCTACTACACCGGTAAGCAGAAAACCTTTACCAATGAGGGAAGTGCCGCCCGGTTCAACCAGCGCTTTGGGCGCTTTTTTAACTCGAAGGACAAGTAATAATGCAGGTACTGAACTCATTACGTTCGGCTAAACAACGCCATCCGGATTGCCAGTTGGTTAAACGCAAAGGCCGTATGTACGTCATTTGTAAGAGCAACCCACGGTTTAAAGCGGTTCAGGGAAGGAAAAAACGCCGCTGAGGTGGTTTAGGTAGTAAAGAAAAAGCCCCGGTACAACTGGACTGTTCCGGGGCTTTTCAGGTTAACGCATCAGTGCTGTGGTTCCAGCACGTTCTGAATCTGTGCAGATGTCAGGTCCAGCCCAAAGAAATTCTGGTAAAAATCGTGGGTCATTTTGCTCATGTCAATATCCTGGAATTGCGCCGGATAAAGCTTTTTCGCCAGCCAGACAAACTGTAATGCTTCTTCACTGGTTTCCCGGCACCACCAGAACATCCCCTGCGGGTTCACAAACACCCGGTGATTTTTAACCGCACTGGTACTTTGCCACTGAGCTGAATGCTCTATCATTTGTGCGGTCTGGCGTGTCATGGCAATGATAACCTGAGGGTCTGCAGCGACGGCACGTTCAATCGGTACTTCTCCGGTGGTGTTGGGTTTGCCACCAAACCATGTTGCCGCTACATTTTTCCCTCCGGCCAGGGTAATCCAGTCATCATTTAAAGACGGTTTTCCCGAAGTCATTACCGGGCTCATCATGGCATGGTAAACACGCAGGCGCTGGCTGCCAGGTATTCCAGCCAGGCGGGACTGCACCAATGCCACATTGTGATTAAAATAAGCCTGGAACTGCTGCGCTTTTTGCTGAGCGTCTGGCCCCAGAACTTGCGCTGTTTTCATCACCCGCTCAACCATTGCAGCCATCGAGTTATCTGGTAGCGCCAGCACTTTTACGCCTGCCTGTTCCAGCATATCCTGTTTAGCAATATGCATATTTTCAGGCACAAACAACAATTGAGCACGTTGGGCGAGGATTTGTTCAGGGTTGATATCGTGGCTGGAGGTGAGACTCACATCCGGCACATTTACAATCCCTGGCAGCGCCTGGCGAAACAGTGGTATACGTTTTGCTATTGCTGAGGTACCAACAATATTTTTACCGTAACCCAGCATAGCAAGAATGGTATTTTGCGCAGGCCAGGACGTAGCAATGCGTACATCACTATGTGCTGGTTGTGCTGCAAAAGCGGGTGTAAAAACCAGGCTCAGCAACACCATCAGGCTGGCAACAACTACATGAAAAGATCGTATCATTCGTTTTTACCGCTTCAATAAAGAAGCGGCCTCAGAATCAATCAAAAATCAAACGTTACCGTTGCACGAACTTCGCGTCCTGTACCCAGGAAAGCGCTGTTGGACGTACCAGAGCCATCGGTTGATGCAGGGAAGATGGATGCCCAATAACGCCGATTGGTTACGTTATTAACGGAAAGGCGTAATGTCGTGGGAATATTTTCAAATACCGTGGAATAACGGGTACCTAAATCCAGCGTGGTGTAACTCCCGGCCCAGGTGGTATTCGTATCGTTTGCCGCGCGTTTACCGGTATAGTGCACATTGGCGCTATAGACCAGTTGCGGCATACTCGGCAGACTGTATTCCACCAGCATATTTGCCTGTACTTTTGGTACCCCAACAACCCATTTATTACTGGTGCTTTCGGAAACAGTATTTTTTAGTTGCGGGTCAAGGAAGGTAACGCCACTGTAGATATTCAGGCCTTCCATAACCGGGCCAGATGCCGTCAGTTCCAGGCCATTATTTACCTGATCCCCTTCTTCTTTGTAAACCATGTCAGTCGAGTCAACATAGGCGAAGGGGCGTTTCAGGCGAAACAGCGCAGCACCAAGGTGCATGTTGTTCACCTCGGCTTTCAGACCAACTTCATATTGTTTGCTGCGAATCGGATCGAGAGTCTGCCCTTCATTGCTCAGCCCTTCTCCGGTGGGAACGGTATCGCCCTGTTCCAGAGAATCCGCATAGCTCACATAAGCCATCACATCAGGTGTGATTTTATACATTAAAGCGACGTTCGGGCTCAGACCATCCTGGTTAACCTGGCTGCTTTTAGTACCGGAGCTGGAGTAATTGGCAGTTTCCAGCCAACTCTGGCTAAGGTAGAACATGGCCGACCATTTTGGTGTAAAGGTCACCGTGTCACCGGCGGTGATGCTTTGCTGGGTATTGGTACTGGAACGATAACGGTCACCATTGGTGATAATTTTACCATCACCCGGTTCATCCATAGAATCCGGGTCATATAAATCCGTGGTTCCCAGGCTGTACCGCACACTGCTGCCTTTCGCAGAGTAGATACTCCAGACATACCCCGATGTTGCGAAAGCAAGATCGTGCCCAATACTGCCAGTATCAACATGCCCATTAAGGCTGAGCATATTGCTCAACACCCTGAAACGCCCTGCTGCACTGGAATCAGACAGGCTACGGGTCAGCGTGCCATTGTTATCGCTAATCGTATTTGAGACAGAGCGCATTGCGCGGTCAGCCTGTTGGTAACCCACACCGGCTGTCAGAGACCAGCCATCATTGAAATCCTGTAATAAACGGGTGCTGATGGTGTCAGTTGTCAGATCCATACCCGCGGTATCCAGCGCGTAGTTTCTGTTTTTCGGATTAAGTTTGGACGCTGAAGGAAGGTTTATACCATTGGCATAGCTGAACCCTGAGGGGTAACCTTTCTGAATAAACTCATAATGGCTGGCATCCAGTTGAACCTGCGTGCCGGGCTGAATATTCCAGTCGAGCGCTACAGCGGCTAATTTCCTGCGCAACGTGCTACCAGCAACATCACCTTCACCTTCTTCGTGCAATAAATTGACTCGATAACCAAATTTACCATCATCAACATGGCCGCCTAAATCAACATGGCCGGTGTAGGCGCCACGGCTCTGATAACCCAGAGTGACGCGGTGCAAAGGCTGATCTGTAGGGCGTTTCGCCACAAAGTTAAATTGCCCTGCCGGGCTGGCAGGGCCATAAAGTGCACCTGTCAGGCTGTTAAGCACATCCACGCGTTCCAGCATTTCTACCGGGAACGCCGTGGTGGCAACCATGTTCAGGCCATCAAGCCGTGTATTCGCCACCACACTGCCTTCCATACCACGGCTTTGTGGGCGGCCCACATCCATACCACCGCGGGCTTCCATCTGGGTACTTGGCGCATATTTCAGTAACTCACTGACACTTTTCGCCTGCTGGTTATCAATCATTTGGTGAGTGATAGTGGTGGTGGAATACGGGGTATCAGTCCAGCTTTTATCCCCCAGCGGCCCTACATTAACCTGCTGCGTGGTAAAACCGGCACCGGATTTTGCCTCCTGAGTTGTGTCGCCCTGGCTTTGTTGCTTCGCCGTCACCACTATTTTGTCTTCTTTACCAGACTTACTGGTGGTTGCTGGCGTGCTACTGGTCGCCGAACTGTCTTCTGAAACTGCGCTGAACCCTGGAGTGGGGAGCGTTCCTGCCAATAAAGGAATGAGTAATGCAAGCTTTGTTTTGTTCATTTTGTAATCATCGCAATATAAAGTATTATATTACGATCTGTGACGAACCTCACCTTTTGATCGAGATCAGGCTTTCCCGGCAATTGGTTATATATAAGCAAACATAATCAATTGGTTATCATAGCCATAACAAAAAAGTTTCTTGCTGCACTTATGTACAACCTTTCGTGCAGTTGTTACTGTTCATTAATCGGAATTTAGTTACAGGGATTTTATGCTTTCCTCGTTATCCTCTTCGCATGCCTTGCGCCAGCGCACATGGGCGCTGTTCGCGTTATTTTTTCTCCCCGGCCTGCTGATGGCCTCCTGGGCCTCTCGTACTCCGGCCATTCGCGATGACTTGCAAGTCTCCATTGGTGAAATGGGGATTGTGCTGTTCGGGCTCTCAATTGGCTCGATGAGTGGCATTCTGAGTTCAGGCTGGCTGGTGAACCGTTTGGGTACCCGTAAGGTCATTCGTCTTGCCATGTCATTAGTGGTTACCGGTATCTTGCTGATGTCCGGAGCGCTGTTGCCGGGCCTGCCCTGGCTGTTTTCTCTGGGGCTTGCCTGCCTGGGCGCCGGGTTAGGTGCCTCCGAGGTAGCGGTGAATGTTGAAGGTGCCATTGTTGAGCGGTTGCGCGGGAAAACCCTGTTACCGATGATGCACGGGTGTTACAGCTTCGGTACCTTAATCGGAGCAGGCGCCGGGATTGGTTTGTCGGCGTTAAAACTGCCGGTAAGTTTTCATTTGTTTATTGCGGGCCTGGTCAGCCTGGTTCCACTGGTTCTTGCGGTGCGGGCCATCCCACCACATAACAGTGGTAACACCACCGCAGGTGAGCAAGGTAACGAACCTGCACATATTCCCTTCTGGCGTGATATTCAGTTACTTCTTATTGGGGTTGTTATTCTGGCGATGGCACTGGCGGAAGGTTCCGCTACCGACTGGCTATCTTTACTGATGGTGGATGGTCATGGGTTTTCCCAAACATCCGGCACACTTATCTATACCGGGTTTACACTGGGAATGACGCTGGGACGGTTTACTGGCGGCTGGTTTATTGACCGCTATAACCGGGTTGCAGTAGTGCGCACCAGCGCATTGTTGGGTGCGCTGGGGATTGGCATAATTGTGTTTGTCGATAACCCGTTTCTGGCAGGCTGCGCTGTTCTGTTATGGGGCGCTGGCGCATCACTGGGTTTTCCGCTCACCATTTCAGCAGCAAGCGACACCGGCCCCAACGCGCCAGCCCGGGTAAGCGTCGTTGCCGCAACAGGCTATATCGCCTTTCTGGTTGGCCCCCCAATGCTGGGTTACCTTGGGGAGCACTACGGTTTGCGCCAGGCGATGGTGGTTGTGCTGGCGCTGATGATAGTTGCCGCACTGGTTGCCCGCGCAGTGGCAAAACCCCAGCCAGCAACGACCAGTTCTGACTGAAACCCGGCACGTACTTTCAGGGCTGTTGCTTACTACCTGCGGTTTTATCCCACAAAAACCAGGTGGTCAGGGCAGCCCAAATTAAGCCACAAGCCAGGTTTACCGCAGAAAAAGCCCCCATTCCCCCCGCCAGTTCAACATGTTTACTGAATTCAATACCCACAATAAAAATCAGCATCTGCAACATGCCCATTGCGGCAGAAACCGTACCTTTACTCATATCGCTGGAAAAGAGCGTTAAACGCACCAGGCCGGCGTTAGCCAGACCAATACCAAAAGCATACAGGCTCAGACCTGCTGTCATCCACAGCCATGCATGTGGGTCAGACCAGGTTGCCAGTGCGGCCAGTAGCAACCCAAGCGTAATCGGCCAGCCACCCAGCCAAATCAGTTTACGTACAGCATGGCGTGCCGTGAGCTTTGCCAGCACCAGGTTGCCCGCAATCAACGAGCCAAAAATAGGTACCTGCAGCAACCCGTAATCCAGGGAAGACAACCCTTGTTCTTCAATAATCATCACCGGAGATTGCGCTATCCACGCCAGGAGTGGCAATGAGACAAAACCAATGCCCAGAGCGCCGGCGACGAAACGCCCATTACGCAATACCTGCGCGTAATCTTTCACCAGAGCAGCCAGAGAAAGCGGTTCACCAATGCGGGTGGCAGTTTCTGGCATGGTGCGCAACAACCCAATAAAGGCTACCAGTGCCAGAACCGCAAATAACACAAACATCCACTCCCAGGGAGCAACCGCAACCCAGGCCGCACCAGCCAGTGGGCCAAGCAGAGGTGCTATTAGCGCAACATTTGCCATCAGCGCAGTAATTTTTATACAGCGCACTTCATCAAAAGATTCTTGTATTGCGGCGTACCCGACTGCGCCAATAAAGCACAGACCAACCCCCTGCATAAAACGCAGCACGGTAAAAGTCACAATGTCGTGTACCAGCAATGTTGCCAGGCAAGTGAGAATAAACCACAGGGCGCCAGCCAGCATCACCGGGCGCCGACCGCGCCGGTCAGATAATGGGCCAAGCAACCACTGCAAAACCATCCCGCCCGCCAGGTAAGCTGTCATGGATCCAGAAACCCAGGAAACATCAGCCTGGAATTGAGCCACGACAGCCAGCATTCCCGGCTGGATCATGTCGTTTCCGATATAAGTTGAAAACTCATACAGCACCAGGCTAAGTGGGAAAATAACCATATAGCTGAATGATTTACGTTTTTTACCCATTATTTCCCTGATTACTGTCGATGAATGTTCGCGCCGATTTTAAGGAATTGTTACGAAAGCACCAGACAAATTGTAGTGAATAAAAAAAAACAGTTTTGTGTCAGTTTTGTTTAAGGTTTTCTTAAGCACAACAGTCTAGCATTACAGGCTGATAAATCAGTGTCTTTGGTAAACCATGTCACAGTACAAAAATCACCTCACACCAGTAAAAACCAGGACAAAACCCCTTTACCTGCTGCCCCTACATTTCTATGGTTATCAGCTTCTTGCCCTGGCTGTGCTGGGGGTTATCTTTTTTTGGTTTTCACGCAATGAGGTGCTGGATTACTCACTGTCACATTACTGGTTTGACCCTGTCACTCACCACTTTCCATGGAAAGAAAATGTCTGGCTGGACAGAATTAACCACCGGTTACTGAAGTATCTGGTTATAGCTGCAGGCGCTTATTTTCTGGTGAAAGGGGCATGGCAGAAGAACCCTCGCATGGTTGTCATTGCGGTTCTCATGGGCCTTGGCGCTGCTGTTGTTGGCATTTTGAAAGCAACCAGCCACCACTCTTGCCCCTGGGATTTGCTTGCCTTTGGCGGCCATGCTGTGGAGTACCCCCTGTTAAGCAATGTGCCTGCACTGAGTGGTCCGGGGCGTTGTTTTCCAGGCGGGCATGCATCCAGTGGTTTTATGGCAATGGCGTTTTTCTTTTGGTTTTATCCGGAAAAACCGCGTCTGGCCTGGTTTGCTTTGTTCTGTGGCACCCTGTTGGGGCTTGCAATGGGTTATGGGCAGGTGATGCGAGGCGCACACTTTTTCAGCCATAACCTGTGGGCCGGCTGGTGGGTCTGGCTGGTACAGGTTGCCGGTTACTTTGGGTTGTCCCAGGGTTTTGCGTGGTTTAGAAGAGGGAAATAATGGAAACACTTAATACCACACTATTTTTGCTGATCAACGCAACACCTGCGTCTCCAGACTGGCTGATTCGCCTCGCAGTGTTTATCGCGCGGGATATGATTTCAATTGTGCCTTTACTGGCAGTCGCTTTGTGGCTGTGGGGCCCGCGCCAGCAGATTTCAACCCAGCGGCACCTGGTTATCAA
Source organism: Mangrovibacter sp. MFB070 (assembly GCF_000705335.1). Classification (NCBI taxonomy): domain Bacteria; kingdom Pseudomonadati; phylum Pseudomonadota; class Gammaproteobacteria; order Enterobacterales; family Enterobacteriaceae; genus Mangrovibacter; species Mangrovibacter sp. MFB070. Next base: position 30,178 of record NZ_JJMI01000022.1, on the reverse strand, counting down.
ACTCACAATGGCTATGGCCGTTAGCCTGGCGGTTTCCTGGGGCCTGGGCCTGGCCTTCCCTCACCCTCGTCCATTTGCTGAGGGTATTGGTTATCAGTGGCTACACCACAGCGCCGATGATTCATTCCCCAGCGACCATGGTACTGTTATCTTCACCTTCGCAATCGCATTCTTGTTCTGGCACAGAGTGTGGTCAGGCATATTCATGCTAATTCTGGGGTGCGCTATCGCCTGGTCACGCGTGTACCTTGGCATCCACTGGCCAATGGATATGGTGGGTGGTTTTCTGGTGGGGCTGCTTGCCTGCCTCAGCAGCCAAATTCTCTGGCCCGGGCCTGGCATTAAACTTTTCCGTATTGTTCAGCGCCTTTACCGGCTCTGTTTCTCTGCACTTATCAATAAAGGCTGGGTGCGTGACTAACCCCACGCATGACGCTAAGATGCAATCATTAACCCGGTACTGGCCGCCGGGTTTTTTAATGAGAGCAATATGGAAACACGACACGACGAGCGAGTTCAACAACTCCTTCTGGCAATTAAGCGCAGCGACAAACTCCATTTAAAAGATGCTGCACGGTTGTTGGGTGTATCTGAAATGACCATCCGGCGTGATATTAATACCACCGATGCCCCGGTATCATTACTGGGTGGCTACCTGGTAATAGAAGCACATGCCGCCAATGCCAGTAATTATTTACTTAGCGTACAAAAGCACCGGCTGGTCAAAGAGAAACAATTTATTGGCCGCCTGGCAGCAAAGCTCGTTAAGCCGCATCATACGGTCTTTTTTGACTGTGGCACCACAACTCCCTGGGTTATTGACGCCATTCCTGATGACCTGCCGTTTACCGGCATTTGCTATTCCCTGAATACCTTTCTGAGCCTGCAAGAAAAACCCATGTGCCAGGTTATTCTGTGCGGTGGGGAGTTTCACCATGAAAATGCAGTCTTTACTCCCGTGACCTTTCAGGAAACGCTGGATCATTTGCGCCCGGATCTGGCATTTTTCTCTGCTGCTGGCGTTTCCTCTCAGAAAGGCATCACTTGCTTTAATATCAATGAATTGCCTGTAAAACATTGGGCAATGAAAGCAGCAAGCCGCCATATTCTGGTCGCAGACCACAGTAAATTTGGCGTAGTCCGTGGGGTATTTATGGGTGAACTCAGTGCATTTGATTCACTGGTAACAGACAAAGCCCCTTCAGAAGCGGAGCTGACAGCGTTACTCACCAGTGCAATCACGGTTATCTGTGAAGAATGACAAGGCCCGGCAGAACCGGGCCTGAAAGGTAATACAGCCAGCAGGTTATCAGGAGAACCAGCCACCAAACCACTGGTGGAATTTAAACTGGATGTAATCCCATACCCGGCTGAAGAAGCCCCCCTCTTCCACTGCTTCCATCACAACCAACGGGCGCTGCTCAATAGTTTGCCCATTCAGTTGAAAATTAATGGTCCCGACAACTTCACCTTTTTTTAATGGCGCAGTCAGTTCAGGGGCGTTTAGTGTGTAAGAAGCCCGCAGGTTTTTCATTTGCCCGCGCGGGATGGTAATGGCGCCAGCATCACCCGCCCCCAGGTTGACTTCTGAGTTATCGCCATACCAGACACGCTGTGTCACAAAGGGCCGGTCAGGGCTGATGGGGGTTACTGTCTCAAAGAACCGAAAACCCCACGTCAGTAATTTTTCCGATTCATTGAAACGAATACGGTCAGTTTTCGCCCCAAGCACCACTGAAATAAGCCGCATGTCCCCTTGAGTTGCAGAGGCGACCAGGTTATACCCGGCCCCTGCGGTCGTGCCGGTTTTCATGCCATCGACATTCAGGCTACTGCTCCACAGCAAGCGGTTGCGATTAGGCTGGCGAATATTATTAAAAGTAAACTCTTTCTCTTTGTTGACGGCGTACTCATTGGGCACATCGCGCACCAGCGCCTGGCCTAATAACGCCATATCACGCGCAGTAGTAAACTGCCCTGGCGCATCCAGGCCGTGTACCGTTTTAAAAGTGGTATTGGTCAGATTCAGGCGTTTTGCATAACCGTTCATCAGGTTAACAAAAGCGTCCTGGCTGCCAGCGATATAGTCTGCCATGGCAATACAGGCGTCGTTACCAGACTGAATAACGATCCCTTTATTGAGGTCATCAACAGACACGCGATCCCGGGGCTTTAAAAACATGACCGACGAGCCACGCAGCGCCGGGTTGCCGGTCGCCCAGGCATCGTCTCCCACTGTGACCATATCTGTAAGGTGAATTTTACCCGCTTTCAGAGCCTGGCCGACGACATAACTGGTCATCAGTTTCGTCAGGCTTGCGGGGTCGAGTTTTTCGTCTGCATTCCCTTCCGCCAGCACTTTGCCACTGGCGTAGTCCATCAGGATCCAGGCTTTTGCATCAATGGCCGGTGCCGCAGGTGCGGCTGGCTCTGCAAAAACCTGGGGGGAAACGAGTAAGAGAAGTGTTGTTCCCGCGCACCAGGCACGAAACGAGGAGGATAAACCACGTTTATTCATAACTTTGCCACCTGAGTATCCATTCCAAAACAACAGCGCCTTGCGACCTGCCCAAAAAAGATAGCCAGTAACCTAACGCGCGGCTTGTGTTAAAGAAACCTTGAATTGGTAAAGTTTTTTAAGTTTATGCGATAACCGGGAACCCTGCTTTTCATTGTTACTAATTAATAAACAACATGTTGGTAAATTGCGTACCTGCGCGCATACTGACAAACTCATTTACTAGTTGGGAGAAAGTGGTGATAACAGTCTGGGGCAGAAACAACTCAACCAATGTGAAGAAAGTTTTATGGTGCCTGGAAGAACTGGGGATGGAGTATGAAAATATTCCTGTAGGTGGCCAGTTTGGAAAAACGCACGACCCGGAATACCAGGCAATGAACCCTAACGCACTTATCCCCTGCCTGCAGGATGACGCAACCGGTATTACCCTGTGGGAGTCCAACGTTATTGTGCGCTACCTGGCGGCACAATACGGGCAACAAACCCTGTGGACAGAAAACCCGGCAAAACGTGCGCTGGGTGAGAAGTGGATGGACTGGTCGGCCAGCACACTCCCCTACGCCTTTCGCGGTGTTTTCCTTCCTCTGGTAAGAACACCACCGGAACAACGCGATGAACAAAGTATTGAGCAAAGCCGCCAGGAGTGTGAAAAGTTACTGACTATGCTGGACCAGGCGCTGGCAGATTCTGCATGGCTGTCTGGCGAAGAATTCGGTATTGCGGATATCGCCCCGGCGCCCATCGTTTATGGGCTACTGAACCTGGGTCTCTCCTGGCCTGAATGGCCGCATCTGCGTAACTGGTATCAACGCCTGGCAGAACGCCCGGCATTCCAGCGTATTGTGATGATTCCCCTTAGTTGACCGGCAAAAAACCAGTGCTGGCGCGCTTCTTTCCCAAAGCGCGCCACATATTATTATGTCACCCCGTCTTCAGCATGTGAATCAAGGTGGTTCAGGCACTCATCGAGGTCATCAATACATGCCTGCAATTTACTGGCATCTACGGTTATGTACGATGGGCAATCGTGCCCGCCCGATAATAAACATAATGATGCCGACGCCACTGCTTCTATAGCCCGATGAAAATCAGTAATTTCACTACCGGGCAAATCAGCCCGAATAGCAGGCCAGTCGTCACGGAAGTCATTGCACAACGCCAGCAATGTTTCTCGTAACTGCAGCCCTTCGTTAACGGACATATACCCCTTGGCCCGTCGCAACTCTGAGTAGCACTGCAACGCCGCCCGGGCTGCGGTCATTTTTGCCACCAGTTCAGCTTTGCATTTTTTTGCGATCATCATAAATCCCTCCCTTGGTATTAGCCAAAGACATAACTCTGGCTAATACAATAAGGCTAGATCTGTTTATTGTGCTGAATACTGCCGCAGGTCAATTTTTAACCACCAGATTGCAGAATTTACATTACAGCTACACGCCAGACTGTGGCTGTCATGGGGCTGACTGGGTATAATCGCCCGATTGTGAGCAATGAACTGTATAAAAAATGTCTAAAATTGGATTTCTGTCGTTAGGTTGCCCAAAGAATCTGGTGGATTCAGAACGCATCCTGACTGAATTACGTACTGAAGGCTATGATGTGGTGCCCAGTTATGATGACGCCGACCTGGTCATCGTTAACACCTGCGGTTTTATCGACAGCGCGGTCCAGGAGTCACTGGAAGCGATTGGTGAAGCCTTAAACGAGAACGGTAAAGTTATCGTCACCGGTTGCCTGGGAGCAAAGGAAGACCAAATCCGTGATGTCCACCCTAAAGTGTTGGAAATCACAGGCCCGCATAGCTATGAACAAGTGCTGAATCATGTTCACCACTATGCGCCCAAACCTGAGCACGACCCGTTTGTCAGCCTGGTGCCCAAACAGGGTGTTAAATTAACGCCACGCCACTACGCTTACCTGAAAATTTCAGAAGGCTGCAACCATCGCTGCACTTTCTGTATCATCCCTTCCATGCGTGGTGACCTTGACAGCCGGGCAATTGGTGAAGTGCTGGATGAAGCCAAACGCCTGGTTGAAGCCGGTGTCAAAGAACTGCTGGTTATTTCTCAGGACACCTCTGCCTACGGCGTTGATGTGAAGCACCGTACCGGGTTCTGGAATGGGCAACCGGTAAAAACCAGCATGGTCAGCCTGTGTGAACAGCTTTCCCGCCTTGGTGTCTGGACTCGCCTGCACTATGTCTACCCGTATCCTCACGTAGATGAAGTCATCCCGTTGATGGCGGAAGGCAAAATTCTGCCTTACCTTGATATCCCGCTGCAGCATGCCAGCCCCAGGATCCTGAAGCTGATGAAACGCCCGGGAGCTGTTGAGCGTACCCTTGAGCGCATTAAGCGCTGGCGCGAAATTTGCCCTGAGTTAACCCTGCGTTCAACTTTTATTGTCGGCTTCCCGGGGGAAACTGAAGAAGACTTCCAGATGCTGCTGGATTTCATTACCGAAGCACGCCTCGACCGTGTCGGCTGCTTTAAATACAGCCCGGTAGAAGGTGCCACAGCCAATGAGCTGCCGTCTCCGGTGCCAGAAGATATCAAAGAAGAGCGCTTCCACCGCTTTATGCAGTTGCAGCAGAAAATTTCTGCGGAACGCCTGCAAGAAAAAGTGGGCCGGGAAATTCTGGTTATGATTGATGAAACCGATGAAGAAGGCGCGATTGGCCGAAGCATGGCGGATGCACCAGAAATTGACGGCGCGGTATACCTGAATGGTGAAACCCACCTGAAAGCCGGGGATATCGTTAAAGTGAAAGTGGAAAACGCAGACGAATACGATCTGTGGGGGTCACTGGTTCGCTAACCCACTAACCTCAGGCCTGTTTTATGGCCTGAGGTTTCATTACACACCTGTGCTGCACCCAACAAACCTTCTCTGTTCATAGTCCTGCCGGTATTTTCCGTTACGATTCCGGGCCATCGCCTTCCAGTGCATCCCGTAGCCCGTCACCAAGCAAGTTAAACGCCAGTACGCTCAGGAAAATAGCCAGGCTTGGGAAAATAGCAACATGAGGAGCCATCACCATATCGCTTCGGGCTTCGCTGAGCATCACGCCCCACTCCGGCGTTGGCGATTGCGCGCCCATCCCCAGAAATGACAGGCTGGATGCGGAAATAATAGATAACCCAATACGCATAGTCAGGAACACCAGAATAGATGACAACGTACCAGGCAGAATATGGCGTACTAAAATAACCCAGTCAGAAGCACCAATGCTGCGCACAGACTCAATAAACATCTGGTTTTTCAATACCAGCGTATTGCCTCTGACCAGGCGGGCAAACGCCGGGATACTAAAGATAGCAACCGCGATAATCACATTACTCATCCCATTGCCCATCACAGCCACAACCGCAATAGCCAGTAAAATCCCCGGGAAAGCAAACATCACATCGCACAGGCGCATAATCAGCCGGTCATACCAGCCTTCATAATAACCAGCCACCAGCCCAAGCCCGGAGCCTATCACCATCCCAATAAACACCGCCAGAACGCCGGCCGCCAGCGAAATACGCGCGCCAACCAACACCCGGGAAAAAATATCCCGCCCAAGGGAATCAACACCAAACCAGTGAGCCAGCGAAGGCCCGGCATTCAGTTGGTCGTAATCGTAGTAAGTCTGTGCATTATAAGGGGCAATCCATGGTGCCAGGATAGCCAGGATAATCAGCAGGCACACAAATCCGCCAGCGGCCACAGCAATGGGCTGGCGGCGAAAACGGCCCCAGAAAGTACGCCAGGGAGGTGTACCCCGTAGCGGATGAATCACAGGCAGTGCTTTAATGATTGCCTGGCGTCGCCAGTTAAACAGAGTCATGTTGCTCGTTACACCCTTCTACTTATAACGAATGGCCGGATTCAACAGGGCGTAGATAACGTCCACAGCCAGGTTTATCAGAATAAAGATTAAAGAAAACAGCAGAACTTCGGCCTGAATCACCGGGTAATCACGCATTTCTACTGAATCCACCAATAACCTGCCAAGCCCGGGCCAGTTAAAGACCTTTTCCACCACAATCGAACCGCCCAGCAAGAAACCGAATTGCAGGCCCATCATGGTGACAACTGGCACCATTGCATTACGCAAGCCATGTTTCAGGATAACCACCTGTTCACGCAGCCCTTTTGCCCGGGCTGTGCGCATGTACTCTTCCTGCAATACATCAACAAATGCCGCTCGCGTAAAACGGGCCATTACTGCGGCAACCCCCGCGCCTAATGTAATGGAAGGCAGAATATAGTGGCGCCAGGTATCTGCCCCAACAACCGGGAACCAGCCAAGATCCACCGCAAAGACCTGAATCAGTACCATTCCCAGGGCAAATGCCGGAAAAGAGATGCCCGTTACTGCCAGCGCCATACTCAGGTAATCCGGCCAGCGGTTGCGCCAAACGGCCGCCGCCACACCACTGATTAAGCCAAAGATCACAGCCCAAAGCATGCTCAGGCAGGCCAGCCAAAACGTAGGCATAAAGCGGGCAGCGATTTCCTCGGTTACCGGGCGATGAGAAACCATCGACATACCGAAATCACCCTGCAATAACTGCCAAATAAAATGCAAAAATTGCTGCCATAAAGGCGCATCCAGGCCGAGCTGTTTGCGCACCATTTCGACCACTGCAGGCCCCGCTTCCGGGCCTGCCATCAGCCTTGCCGGGTCACCCGGCAGTAAATGCACAAACAAAAACACCAGTACACTGACAAAAAACAGTGTTGGGATAAGCCCAAGCAGGCGCTTTGCTACATAAGTCAACATGCCGCGGCTACATCCAGTTGTTATTCATAATAAAAAGCTATCCTTTGGTTACGCTGACTGCCACACCCGGGGCAACACCTATTGAAGGTCAGCATTGTCAAAACTAAACCCGGTATCGGGCATGACATAAAAACCGGTCAGTTGCTTACGATGCGCTGAAACCAACTTTTCAACAACCAGTGGAACCCACGGCGCGTCATGCCAAATGATGTCCTGGGTATTTTTATACAAACGGGCTTTCTCCTGCTCATTGGTTGTTTTTAAAGCCAGCGCCAGGTTACGGTCAACCTGAGAGTTGCTGTAAAACGCGGTATTGAACAATACTGGCGGCCAGTTTTGGGTAGCAAACAGCGGAGCCAGCGCCCAGTTTGCTTCGCCGGTTGAAGCAGACCAGCCGGTATAGAACAACCGCACATCACTTTCTTCCTGGTCTTTCGCCTCAACTAATGCGGCCCGCCTTCCGGCATCCAGTGCAGTGATTTTCGTTTGAATGCCAACAGTTGCCAGTTGTTGCTGGAGAAACTGCAGAACTTTCTGTGCCGTACTGTGATTATGAGATGACCATAACGTGGTGGTGAAACCATTCGGATAGCCCGCTTCGCGCAATAACTCCCGTGCTTTGGCCGGGTCCCAGGGCCAGGGAGCATACTGCGTGGCCCCGGCAATCGCCGGTGGAACAATTCCCGTCGCAGGTGTGGCATACCCGGCAAAGGCCACTTTCACCAGTGCATCGCGATTAATCGCATAATTAATTGCTTCCCGTACCCGAATATCATTAAACGGCTTGCGGGTGACATTCATACTGATATAGCGCTGCATGATAGACGGCGTGGAAACCAGTTCAATATCCGGGTTTTTCTCCAGAACAGGAGCCTGCTCATAGGGGATGGGGAACGCAAAAGTGGCTTCTCCAGTTTGCAGCATGGATGCCCGGGTGTTGTTGTCCACCACTGGCCGCCAGGTGATGCTGTCAAGCTTTGGCAGGCCAGGTTGCCAGTAACCGGTGAATTTTTTCACCCGCAAATAGTCTGTGGTATTCCAGGTATCGAGCACATAAGGCCCGGTGCCTACTGGGTGAAAACCAATATGCCGCCCCCACTGATGCAAGGCCTCAGGGGAAATCATTACCGTTGCCGGGTGAGCAAGTACGTTGATAAATGCGGAATACGGTGTTTTCAGCGTAATGCGTACCTTGAAGGTATCCAGTACATCCACGCGAGTTATGTCTTTATACAGGTTATAACGCTTAAGACGATTCTCCGGGTTTCTGGCCCGGTCCAGATTTATTTTTACCGCCTCAGCATTAAAATCCGTACCATCCTGAAACTTAATGCCTTCACGCAAAGTTATGGTGTAATCCAGGCCATCCGGAGAAACCTGCCAGGTTTTCGCCAGCACCGGGATAACTTTCATATTCCGGTCAAGGCCAAATAACCCCTGATAAAACGACTTTGCTACCGCCTGCGACAACGTGTCATTAGCGTCATAAGGATCCAGGGTTGTGAAATTGGAACCCACAGCAACAATAATATCTTTATTAGCCAGCGCCGGGGGGCTCAGGCCAAGCCAGGCCACCAGCGCAATACTCCACACTCCCCAAAGTAGCCCACTGCGTTGTCGCATAACATTCTCCTGAAAAGCAGGCTGGTAAGCCCAACTCCGAAGTTAAGAAACCGCCCCAACAATAGGGTGACGGGCTACGAAATGGCCGGGCGAGACTTCAAGCAACGGCGCAACAAAAGGCTCATCGCCAATACGCCGGATGGGCGATGGCGGATCATCGGACAACAAAATACGTGGGCGGTGCCGGCGGGCAGGATCGATAACCGGAACCGCTGCCAGCAGGCGCTGCGTGTAAGGGTGTAGTGGGTTATCGAACACATCCTGCCGCGTGCCAACTTCCACTATCTGCCCCAAATACATAACAGCAACCCGGTGGCTGATACGCTCGACCACCGCCATATCATGTGAAATCAATAAACACGCGATACCGGTTTCACGCTGCAACGACATCAACAAATTAATGATTTGCCCGCGGATGGGCATATCGAGCGAAGACACCGGCTCATCGGCGATAATGACTTTGGGTTTTAATGCCAGCGCCCGGGCGATACAAATTCTTTGCCGTTGCCCGCCAGAAAACTGGTGAGGGAAACGTAACGCATGTTCCGGTTTCAGCCCCACACGGGCTAAGAGTTCAACCACATATTTGCCGGCATCGGCCCGGCTCATAGCCCGGTGAATCAGCAAGGGTTCCATCACCGTTTCACCAATGGTCATGCGCGGGTCTAAAGAAGCCCACGGGTCCTGGGGAATATACTGAATATCCCGGCGTGCGGCCTGTAACTTCGCGCCCTGCAAGGTATCCATACGGCAGCCATCAATTTCAACCTCTCCCGTACTTGCCACCAGGCGCAATAACGCGCGGCCAACCGAAGACTTACCGCAACCCGATTCCCCCATTAATGCCAGCGTTTCCCCGGGCCACAAATCAAAGCTAACTTGTTCCACTGCATGTACCTGGCGGGTTATACGGTTAAACACCCCACTGCGAATTGGGAAACGCGCCACCAGGCCGGATACCGACAGAACAGGTTTTTCTTGTACACATACTGTGTCCTGCGTGCCCTGCTCAGTGTCTGCCGAACTATTTGAGCGCGGGAAAATACGAGGAAGTGAAGAGCCCTGCATCGCGCCAAAATGCAGAACAGATGCCAGCATTTCGCGGGTATATGGATGCTGTGGAGCACTCAGGAGTTCAGTGGTCTCACCTTCTTCCACCTTGCGGCCATCCTGCATCACCAAAATGCGGTCAGCCATACCGGCAACTACACTCATATCATGGGTGATAAAGATCACCCCCATATCCATTTCTTGTTGAAGAACGCGAATTAACTGCAGGATTTGCGCCTGAATGGTCACATCCAGTGCGGTGGTGGGCTCGTCAGCAATCAGTACCGCCGGGCGTGATGACAACGCCATAGCAATCATCACCCGCTGGCGCATCCCACCGGATAGCTGGTGAGGGTAGCGCGACATCACCTGGCCGGCATCAGGGATCCGCACCCGTTCAAGCATCCTTTCCGCTTCATTCAATGCACTACGGAAACTCAGACCCTGATGAAGGCGGATAGATTCAGCCACCTGTTCACCCACAGTAAATACCGGGTTAAGTGAACGCATCGGCTCCTGAAACACCATTGCAATATCCGCCCCGCGCACCGAGCGTAATTGCGATTTACTGATATCGCTGAGAGAAACCACCTGGTCGTTACGCCTGCGTAACAGCATGGCATCGCTCTTCACTTTGCCTGCCGCCGGGTCGGTCAGTTGCATCAGGGCCATCGCCACAACAGACTTACCGGCCCCGGATTCACCAACCAAAGCCAGTGTTTCCCCACGAGCCAGCGTAAAGCTGAGGTTGTTCACCACAGCAATATCCTGCCTGCCATCAGAGAAGGAAACATTAAGATTGGAAACGGAAAGGACCTGGTTTTCCGGCAGATTCAGCATACTCACTGGCTACTCCTGCCAGATACCGACACTGGGCATATCCCCGACCCAGGCCACACCACGATACATGCCTTCCGTGTTGAAAGGCATCACAACATGGCCTTCACGGTCGATGGCGATTAACCCACCTTCACCGTTAAGCGCCGCCAGTTTTTCTTTAATAACCCGGTCGGCTGCTTCAGGCAGGCTGACACCACTGTATTCCATTAGTGCAGCCACATCGTAGGCTGCCAGCATGCGAATAAACACTTCCCCGGTTCCGGTGCAGGATACAGCTACATTGGCATTATTGGCATAACACCCGGCCCCCGGTAACGGCGAATCACCTACCCGGCCAGGGCGCTTATTGGTCATACCGCCTGTAGAAGTTGCTGCGGCCAGGTTTCCCTGCGCATCAAGGGCGACAGCGCCTACCGTGCCAAACTTGGTATCAGGTGAAATCGGTGGCACCGGCACATCGTGGTCAAGAAACACCTGCTCCTGGCCACGAGCCTGGCGCAGTTGCGCGGCACGTTCTGCAGTGGAAAAAAAATCAGGTGCCACAATTTCCAGCCCCTGTTCACGGGCAAACTGTTCGGCTCCGTCACTAATCAGCAAAACATGCGGGCTGTTGTCCAGCACAGCACGAGCGGCCAGAATGGGGTTACGCACACAACGGACACCAGCCACCGCACCAGCATCAAGCCGCCGGCCGTCCATAATGCAGGCATCCATTTCATGTGTGGCGGCGTGAGTAAATACCGAGCCTGTTCCTGCATTAAACAGCGGAATATCTTCCAGCAGGCGTACTGCTTCGGTCACAGCATCCAGCGCACTGCCGCCAGCCGCAAGGATTGCCTGCCCGGCCAGCAAGGTCTGGTGTAAAGCTTCTGTATACTCGCGTGCCGTTTCCGGGCTGGTATTGCTGCGGGAAAGTGTCCCGGCACCACCATGAATCGCTATCACCGCTTTTTCCATTGAGCTCTGTCCTGAATCACGTCGTCAGTATGAGATAGTCCTGTGATTATTATGCGTTACTGTACTGTCAGTAGTTTATTTGGCAATAGCTAACCGTAACGAATATCAGTTTCGTTACATACACTATTTAGTGTAACCAGGGCATCAACTTGCCTGCATGCCAGACCGGATCATTCGCCATTCTGTGGCCGGGCATTTTCTGCCATAATAACCGCCATTCTTTTACCAGCGCAGGAGCGTTACCATGGCGCAGTCCAGTGAGTTAATTTCCCTTGATACGGCGCTGGAACAAATGTTGTCTCAAATCGTACCGATTTCCGCTACCGACATTGTTCCCCTGACCGCCGCCTTTGGCCGTATTCTGGCCGAAGATATTCTTTCCCCTCTCGATGTCCCGGGTTTTGATAATGCCGCAATGGATGGTTATGCCTTGCGGGAAGCGGATTTTTCCGCCAGTGCCCCATTGCCTGTAGCCGGGAAAGCTTTTGCCGGGCAACCCTTTACGGGGGAGTGGCCTGCAGGAACATGTATACGCATCATGACTGGCGCTCCGGTACCTGAAGGTTGTGATGCCGTCATCATGCAGGAAGATGTCAACGCCAGTGACGCTGGCATTGTGATTAACCGCGCCATCAAGTTGCATCAAAACATTCGCCGCCGTGGTGAAGATATAGCCCGGAATGCTGTGGTGTTTTCAGCCGGGCAGCGCCTTACGGCTGCGGAAATTCCGGTCATTGCCTCACTGGGTATTGGTGAAGTTTGTGTAACACGCAAAGTGAAAGTTGCCGTATTCTCCACGGGCGATGAACTGCAACAACCCGGCCAGCCGTTAGGCCCGGGGCAAATTTATGACACCAACCGGCTGACAGTACATGTCATGCTGGAACAGTCCGGGTACGAAGTGGTCAACCTGGGTGCGGTGAGGGATGACCCTGCTTTACTGCGGGAAACTTTTCAGAAAGCCGACCAGGTGGCGGATGTCGTGATCAGTTCCGGTGGTGTTTCTGTTGGCGAAGCTGACTACACCAAACAGATTCTCGATGAACTGGGTGCTATCCATTTCTGGAAACTGGCAATGAAGCCAGGTAAGCCTTTCGCTTTTGGCAGGCTCAGCCATAGCTGGTTCTGTGGGCTGCCGGGCAACCCCGTTTCAGCTGCGGTAACATTCTACCAATTAGTGTTACCCATGCTGGCCCGCCTTAGTGGGCAAACCGGTGTTGCGGGCGGCAAGCGCCTGCGGGTGAAAACCACTCAGCGCCTGAAGAAATCACCAGGCCGCCTGGACTTCCAGCGTGGTATTTTACACGCCGATGACGCAGGTGAGTTAGTGGTCAGCAGTACTGGCAACCAGGGTTCCCACGTATTCAGTTCTTTCCATGCTGGTAACTGCTTTATCGTGCTGGAGCGCGAACGCGGCCATGTCGAATCGGGTGAATGGGTGGATATCGAGTTATTTAACCACTTGTTTGGGGGCTGAAATGGCTGAATTGTCCGATGGCGAAATCCTGCGGTATAACCGGCAAATCTCACTGCGTGGTTTCGACTTTGAGGGCCAGGAAGCGCTCAAAGAATCGCATATGCTGGTTGTCGGGCTGGGCGGGTTGGGTTGTGCTGCGGCACAGTATCTGGCAGCTGCGGGCGTCGGCCATCTGACGTTGCTCGATTTCGACACGGTTTCGGTTTCTAACCTGCAGCGCCAGGTATTACATACCGACGCAACACTGGGGTTGCCTAAAGTGGAATCGGCCCGCCAGGCGCTCACGGCCATCAACCCGCTGGTGCAGGTAACCGTGCACAATGCGTTGCTGGAAGGTAGTGACCTGGACAATCTGGTCAGGGAACATACGCTGGTGCTTGATTGCACAGACAACGTAACCGCCCGCAACCAAATCAACCAGAGTTGCTTCAACCACAAAGTCCCTCTGGTATCCGGGGCTGCAATTCGTATGGAAGGGCAAATCAGCGTATTTACCTGGCAACAGGATGAACCCTGTTACCGTTGCCTGAGCCGCCTGTTTGGTGAAAATGCGCTCACCTGCGCGGAAGCCGGGGTGATGTCTCCACTGGTGGGCATTATTGGTGCGCTTCAGGCAATGGAAGCCATTAAAGTCCAGGCTCAGTTTGGAACCCCGGTGAGTGGCAAAATTCTGATGTACGATGCCATGAACGGGCAGTTCCGGGAAATGCGGCTGCCGCGCAACCCTGGCTGTGAAGTCTGTGGCACAGCGGCCGGTTAGCCATACAGACCATCACGTTGTACGCTGGCCGGGCGTTTGCCTGGCCGGATACGCCGCACAGAGTCACGAACCGCCAGCGATCCATTGAGTAACAGTGTCCCGACCGGGGCTTCCGGGCGAATTAACCGCTGCTGTAAAACATGCACGGCCTCTTCGCCCAAAGTATCACGCGGGACATGCACTGCGGTTAACGGTACATCCTGGATGGCGGCAAGGTTAAAGCCGTCAATACTCATCACAGATATATCCTGCGGCACCCGCAAACCGGCTTTTTGCAAGGCACTTACCGCGCCTGATGCCATAAAATCTCCGCCCACCAACAGAGCACTGGGTAAACGTGAAGCGGGTAAGTTGGCAAGCCACTGTGCAACAATACGCTCACTTTCCGCGGCGCTAAAGTTGTCGGCCACCAGCAGGTTATCTGCCGGAGAAAACGGCAGATTATGGGCATCCCAGGCGTCCCGAATCCCGGCCAGGCGTAACTCCATTGTGTAACGGCGCAGGCACAATAGATTCATGACAGACTTATGCCCCATATCGAACAGGTAACTGGCAGCAAAAGCGCCAATTAACGCGTGATCCGGTGCCACTACTGGCAGACGCATTTTCTGGTCACGGCAGTTAATCAGAATACAGGGCTTACCGATATCAACCGCCAGGTCATGAATATGAGGGTCATCGATCCCCACCAACAGTGCAGCCTCAGTCTCTTTTTCATTCATGCGGCTGAGAAATGCATTGGCATCACTGTCGTTTTCTTCCAGCGCACAAAACCGTAACCGGACATCATGGGCAGCAACTGCCTTGCTAATGCCCTGAATCACCCGGTAGTAAAAGATATCTGAACGTTCATCAAATGCCCGTTGTGGCGCAAACACCACAATGCTGTTAAGCAACAACCTGCCTGCCGCCATTCCCTGAAATACCCCCAACTCACGGGCACAGGCCATAACCTGGTCGCGGGCGCGCTGGCTGGTATTCGCTTTCCCTGCCAGTACACGTGAAACCGTGCTGACAGAAAGCTGCGTTCGGGAAGCAATTTCGGTGATTTTTAGCTTTTTATCCATTTTGTGATCTTGCTCCGTTTGTGAAATGAAAAATTTTTCATTTTCTACAAATAAGACGATAACCGGGCTGCTAGCGATCATGACAAAGTATTTTGGCTGTGTATGAGAATATTTGCACAAAATCCACTATTGCCTGCTTTTTTTCTCCTTTAAGGTGAATTCACCAGCTAACTTCCATACTAGTTTTTCTGGTAAATAATAGTAATAAGCTAAAAATATCAACAAGATAAAAACCATTACACCTGAGACATATCCCTACCGTCCGTCTTGTGGAGAAAAAAAATGAGTCAGGACATTAATACCCCTGTCGCGGTCAGCAAAACCCGCCGCGTCATTAAAAACCTGCGCTGGTATATGTTGGTGCTGTTCTTACTCGGCGTCACCGTAAACTACATAACCCGTAATTCTCTTGGCATTCTGGCACCAGAACTGAAATCCAGCATGGGTATCACTACCGAACAATACTCGTGGATTGTCGGTGCATTTCAGTTGGCCTATACCCTTTTTCAACCCCTGTGTGGCTGGTTAATTGATGTAATTGGCCTGAAGATAGGCTTTATGGTTTGTGCGGGTGTGTGGGCACTGATGTGTATCCTGCATGCCGGAGCCGGATCCTGGATACACCTGGCAATTTTGCGCTTTATGATGGGTGCATCTGAAGCCGCAGCCACACCAGCAAACGCCAAAACCATTGGTGAGTGGTTCCCGAAATCAGAACGCCCGGTTGCGGCTGGCTGGGCAGGCGTTGGCTTTTCAATTGGTGCCATGCTCGCCCCGCCGATTATCTATTTCGCCCATGCATCATTCGGCTGGCAGGGTGCTTTTATGTTTACCGGCGTGCTGGCTGTGTTATGGGTCATTCTGTGGTGGGCTTTTTACCACAACCCGGATAAACACCCGAACCTGAGTAGTACTGAGCTGGACTATATCCGCCAGGATAACGAACCGCCTGCAGTTAAACTGCCTTTCTTTACTGCACTGAAAACAGTCTCCAAAAACAAACGCTTCTATGGGATAGCTATTCCGGCGTTTATGGCAGAACCCGCCTGGGCAGTACTGAGTTTCTGGGTACCACTCTATCTGGCAAAAGATCATGGTATGGATCTTAAACAAATAGCAATGTTTGCCTGGCTGCCCTTTCTCGCTGCCGACCTTGGTAGTGTGGCCAGCGGTTATCTGACTCGTGTGTATACCCGGTTTTTTGGCTGCACCCGCATCAACTCCGTGGTTGCCAGTTCAGTCACCGGTGCCTTTTTAATGATCTCACTGGCCATTGTTGCCTTTACCCGTGACCCGTACATCACCATTGCCCTTATCTCTATTGGCGGCTTTGGTCACCAGATTATCTCCTGCATGTTAAGTGCCCTGGTGGTGGAGTCCTTTGATAAAGGCCAGATGGCAACAGTAAACGGCATGCGCGGTTCCGCGGCCTGGATTGCCAGCTTCCTGTTCTCACTGCTTATTGGCGTGACTGCCGACAAGATTGGTTTTAACCCACTGTTCATTGCAATGGGCTTCTTCGATTTGATAGGCGCGGTCTTCTTAGTGATGTTTATTGCTGAACGCCGCACCGCACGTAACTAAAGGATAAGTCACTGATGAAAACCCTGAAACACTGGCGCGTTGCGCATATTGATGAGCACCAGGCTGTACTGGATGTTGAGGAAAAGCATCAGCTCTGTATCACTCTTTTAGAACCGGGTATGTTCCGGGTTAGCCTGAAACGCCAGGGAAAATGGAGCCTGGATCGCACCTGGTCTGTAGCGCCAGGAGGTGAAGACACCCCGTTTTCTGGCCGCCCGCGTGATGCGCTCACCGGGTTCACCCTGCCTTCAATGGTGGCAGAACAACAGAATGATACCCTCACCCTTGCCAGTGAGCAGTTACGCGTAACCGTTCACCAGCCGTTATGGCTGGAATGGCATTACCGTGATACAGCAGGCGAGTGGCAGTTTATGGCAAGCGACAGGCCAACCAGTGCTTACCTGCTCAATGCTCATGGTGATGGCGTTGCCCACTACCAGCGCCGGTTTGCTCAGGACCGCTATTACGGCCTGGGTGAAAAAGCTGGCGACCTGGCTCGCAACGGCAAGCGTTATGAAATGCGTAATCTGGATGCCATGGGGTATAACGCCCAGTCAACAGACCCTTTATATAAACACGTGCCATTTACCATTACCCACCGCCCGGATATCAGCTTTGGGTTGTTTTACGACAACCTGAGCAGTTGTTGGTTTGACTTAGGGAACGAGCTGGATAACTACCACACCGCCTACCGGCGCTGGCAGGCTGAGGCTGGCGATATTGACTACTATATTTTTGCCGGTAAACAGGTGCTGGATGTCACTAAAGCTTTTGTACGCCTCACCGGGAAAACCTTTTTCGGCCCAAAATGGAGCCTGGGTTACAGCGGCTCCACCATGCATTACACCGATGCACCGGATGCCCAAAACCAGTTAATGCAGTTTATTTCGCTGTGCCAGGAACATGCGATTCCTTGTGACTCATTCCAGCTTTCGTCGGGTTACACTTCCATTAACAACAAGCGTTATGTGTTTAACTGGAACTACGACAAAGTGCCCAATCCCAATGCACTCAGTGCTGCGTTCCATGATGCCGGGTTACGCCTGGCTGCTAATATCAAACCCTGCCTGTTGCAGGATCATCCGCAATATGCACAGGTCGCCGAACAAGGATTGTTTATTCAGGATTCAGAAACCGGGCAGCCCGAACGTTCCAGTTTCTGGGATGACGAAGGCTCTCACCTGGACTTCACTAACCCCGCCACGATTGCCTGGTGGCAGGAAGGCGTTACCCGCCAGTTACTGGAAAAAGGCATCGATTCCACCTGGAATGACAATAACGAGTATGAAGTCTGGGATGGGGAAGCACGCTGCTTTGGCTTTGGGCAACCTGTCGCCATTAAGCATATTCGCCCGGTGATGCCTTTACTGATGATGCGCGCTTCCATGGAAGCCCAACAGAAGTTTGCACCAGAAAAACGGCCATACCTGATTTCACGCTCGGGTTGTGCCGGGATGCAGCGCTACGTGCAGACCTGGAGTGGTGATAACCGAACCAACTGGCAAACCCTGCGCTACAACATCCGAATGGGCCTTGGGATGAGCCTGTCTGGCCTGTATAACGTCGGCCATGATGTCGGGGGCTTCTCTGGCGATAAACCAGACGCGGAACTGTTTGTTCGTTGGGTACAGAATGGCGTCATGCACCCGCGGTTTACCATTCACTCATGGAATGATGACCATACGGTGAATGAACCCTGGATGTACCCGGCGGTTACGCCAGCTATTCGGGAAGCCATTGCACTGCGTTACCGCCTGCTCCCTTATTTGTATACCTTATTGTGGCAGGCACACCAGGACGATGAGCCAATGCTGCGCCCGACATTCCTCGACCACGAGCAGGATGCGCAAACCTTCGCAGAGTGTGATGAGTTTATGCTGGGCCGCGATATTCTGGTTGCCAGTGTGGTTGAGCCGGGGGTTCGGGAAAGAACATTATGGCTGCCAGACAACCAGGCAGGCTGGTATGACTTCTGTACTGGCGAATGGTTTGCCGGTGGCCAGTGGGTAACCCGCCCGGCACCGCTGGAAACACTGCCATTGCTGGTGCGGGCAGGGGCTGGCCTGCCACTGAGTGGGAATATTGGCCATGTTAACCCCGAAGCTGATAACCAGCGCACATTGCAACTGTTCCCGTTGCGTAACCCGGGTAGTTGTCATGGCATGTTGTTCGAAGACGACGGTGAAAGTTGGGGTTACCAGACCGGCAACGCGCTGTGGGTTAACTGGGTGATGACCTGCACTGCCGAAGAAATTCAGTTAACAGTTACTGCACAAGGTGATTACCAGCCAGCCTGGCAAAGCCTTGATGTAAAACTTCCGGCAGGAGAAACCCGCAAATTAGTCATTAACGGTGTGGAAAGTACGCACTGGAAGCGCTAAAACATGCAGAGTTTATGCGGGTAAATAACACGGCTTCCAGGCTTCCCGGAAGCCGTGTTACTAACTAAAAAACCGATTACTCAATGCCTTTGCTGCGCAGGTAATCTTCGTAGCCACCAGTAAAGTCAATAACACGCTCAGGCGTTATCTCCAGTACACGGGTTGCCAGTGAGCTGACAAACTCGCGGTCATGGGAAACGAAAACCAGTGTTCCCTGATACAGTTCCAGCGCGGCATTCAGCGATTCAATAGATTCCATATCCAGGTGGTTAGTCGGCTCATCCATAATCAGGATGTTCGGCTTTTCCATCATCAGTTTGCCGAACAGCATCCGCCCTTTTTCACCACCCGACAGTACGCGGGCTGGTTTCTTAATATCATCCTGGCTGAACAGCAGGCGCCCCAGCACACTGCGCACGGCCTGTTCATCATCACCTTCCTGTTTCCACTGGCTCATCCAGTCAAATACTGTCAGGTCGTTGTCAAAGTCGGCTGCGTGATCCTGAGCATAATAGCCAATACTCGCGTTCTCAGACCATTTGACTTCACCAGCGTCAGGAACCAGTTCACCCACCAGGGTTTTCAGCAATGTGGATTTACCCACGCCGTTGGTACCCAGAACAGCCAGGCGTTCACCCACTTCCAGCAACAACGACACATCGCTGAACAACGGGCCATTATCAAAACCTTTCTTAAGCTTTTGCACTTCCAGCGCGTTACGGAACAGTTTCTTGTCCTGTTCAAAGCGAATAAACGGGTTCTGGCGGCTGGACGCTTTCACTTCATCCAGTTTGATTTTATCAATCTGGCGGGCACGGGAGGTTGCCTGGCGGGATTTTGATGCGTTCGCGCTGAAGCGGCTGACAAAAGACTGCAGCTCGGCAATTTGTGCTTTTTTCTTGGCATTATCAGCCAACAGGCGTTCACGCACCTGGGTTGCCGCCGTCATGTACTCGTCGTAGTTGCCCGGATAAACACGCAACTCACCATAATCGAGATCTGCCATATGTGTGCAGACCATATTCAGGAAGTGGCGGTCATGGGAAATAATTATCATGGTGCTTTCACGTTCGTTAAGCACCTGCTCCAGCCAACGAATGGTATCGATATCCAGGTTGTTGGTCGGTTCATCAAGTAACAGAATATCCGGGTTAGAGAACAGTGCCTGCGCCAGCAACACACGCAGTTTCCAGCCAGGAGCCACTTCACTCATTAACCCATAATGCTGTTCAATAGGGATCCCCACCCCCAGCAACAATTCCCCTGCGCGCGCCTCGGCGGAATAGCCGTCCATTTCGCCATATTTCACTTCGAGGTCGGCAACTTTATAGCCATCCTCTTCACTCATTTCAGCCAGGGCATAAATGCGGTCGCGCTCTTGCTTCACTTCCCACAGCTCACCATGGCCCATGATCACGGTATCCAGCACGGTGAACTCTTCAAACGCAAACTGATCCTGGCGCAATTTACCAATACGTTCGTTCGGATCGGCGGACACATTCCCAACAGACGGGGCCAGGTCACCCCCCAGTATTTTCATGAAGGTGGATTTGCCGCTACCATTGGCGCCGATAAGGCCATAGCGGTTTCCGCCGCCAAACTTAACTGAGATATTTTCAAACAGCGGCTTACTGCCAAACTGCATGGTGATATTACTGGTGACTAACACAGGCTCTCTTCCCAAAAAAATGTGACAAACGATCTATTATGCCACAAAACCTGCCATGACGCCCGTCAGTGGTTCACTCCATTTTCTCCTCTGAAGAAAAAAAATGTGATTTCATCCACATCTGAATTCCCAGCACGTAAGAATAAACCTATAATGCGCCACTACCTGTTTTTTCAACTAACGGCCCAAGTGGCATCGTGACTTGCATAGCGCAATATGAACATGAAATTACGTACTCTTTTACTGGCAGCATTTTCTGTGGTGAGTTTCTGCAAAACCGCCTCGGCTGTGACCTATCCCCTGCCCACCGACGGCAGCCGTTTGATTGGTCAAAATCAGGTTGTTACTATTCCAGAAGGCAGTAAGGAGCCGCTGGAATACTATGCATCAGAATACCAAATGGGGTTGTCCAACATGCTTGAGGCAAACCCGGGCGTGGATGCGTACTTACCGAAACCGGGTACCGTGCTGAACATTCCTCAACAACTGATTCTGCCGGATACCCCCCATGAAGGCATTGTTATCAACAGTGCTGAAATGCGTTTGTATTACTACCCGGCGGGCACCAAAACGGTTGTTGTACTGCCGATTGGTATTGGTCAGTTAGGTAAAGACACGCCGATTAACTGGGTAACTAAAGTTGAGCGGAAAAAAGCGGGTCCCACCTGGACACCAACAGCCAAGATGCATGCTGAATATGCCGAGATGGGTAAACCGCTACCGGCAGTTGTTCCGGCAGGCCCGGATAACCCGATGGGGCTGTACGCCATGTACATTGGCCGCCTGTACGCCATTCACGGCACCAACGCCAACTTTGGTATCGGCCTGCGTGTAAGCCACGGTTGTGTGCGCCTGCGTGCTGAAGACATTAAATATTTATTTGACCATGTGCCGGTTGGTACCCGTGTTCAGTTTATTGATGAACCGGTAAAAGCCACCACCGAGCCAGATGGTTCACGGTTCATTGAAGTGCATAATCCGCTGTCAACAACGGAAGCACAAATGACCAATAACGAAGTGGTTCCAGTAGCCCTGACCAAAAGTGTCCAGGCTGTTACTAATGAACCCGACGTTAACCAGGATGTTCTGAGCCAGGCTGTCGAGCAACGCTCTGGTATGCCTGTTCGCCTGAACTGAGACTATGCGGCGTCTCTATAAAAAAATAAAGCGGCCTGCGGGCCGCTCTGATTGATGAAAAAGAAGGAAAAAACGTGGTTTTTCCTTCTTTTTAGTTAACAGCCGAAAATCAATAAATTGATTTTCCTTGTTTCTTATTGGGTGACATCCTGGCGTTCTGTTCGAACATGAGGTTTGTCATCAGACACAGGCGGCCTTCGGGCCGCTTTTTTATTGCCGGTATTTTGCATTCAGCTTTCAGCAAGGTTCCTGTTCGCGCTGCTGCTGTTGGGTGAAACGCGCAAATGCCGCCAGGGTTTCCTCGCTGACATGGTGCTCCATACCTTCCGCATCCACCCGGGCAGTCTCCGGGCTTATCCCCAGCGCTAATAAAAAGTGCTCCACAATGTGGTGACGCTCCCGGTTTTCCTGTGCCAGCGCTTCCCCTTCGGGTGTCAGAAAGATTCCGCGCCAGGGAATCTGCTCAATTAACCCCATGCCAGCAATACGCTTAAGCATTTTTGCAACAGTAGGCTGAGAAACCCCCAAACGCGCCGCCATATCAACCTGACGGGCTTCCCCTACTTCGCGAATCAAATCAGAAATAAGCTCAACATAATCATCAACCAGCTCCCGCCGGTGCGCTTCCCGTACCTGGCGAAAACCCTCAACATGCTCCTCAACATTAACCAGTTGAGTGGCGCTATCCGTATTATTTTTTCCGGCGCGACGGACCATAGTGCTTCCTCTTTCTTTCGCGATGGTGTCATCACGGGGCTGTCATTGTAATCCAGCCAGGCCCCGACGCAAAAAAAACATAAATAGCCATAGCTATATAATATAGCTCGTGCTATATCTGTATATAACACAACCAGCACGGAAAGCCGGTAACCCTACAGATGCCACCAGGGAGGTCACAATGAATGAAGTTAAGAGGTGCCTAAACGTGTTCAGCCATTCTCCTTTTAAAGTGCGCCTGATGTTGTTGCAATTGCTGTGTGAACGGCTTAGCAGCACACCACAAAATTGCGACGACAAACGCGCCTGATAATGACTTCCCGGCTGTGGTCAGCCTGCTGTGCACCGCAGCTGTAATATTATTGTCAAATTTGTAACCCTCCTCTCAAAACGGATGCCGGTATCCCGTTGAACTTCGCCCTGCAACGCTTTATCTTTGCCTCACCTTGCATAAGAAAATCTGATAGCTGAAACAGCAAGGCATACCTACACCTTTGCGCCTGGGTCTCGACGGCGCTTTTTGAAGCACAACTTATGAGCTTTATTACAAAAGACACACCCGCCATTACTCGTTTATCTTTTGATTTCTGGCCGTTATTTTATTTTGTCCTGGCTTTTTTTATTAATACTGCGATGGGTTACGGCATAAGTATTCTCTATGCCTGTGCTTTTGCTTCTCTGCTGGTTGCGCTTTATACCTTCTCCCCCAGGAGCCAGAAGGTACTCATTCTGGTATCTGGCCTGCTCGCCGTATCCTATTACCCATTTGCCATGATTTGGGGTGCCCCCAACTTCAACACACTACTGGCACTGCATGCCACCAACATGGAAGAGTCGACCGAGATTTTAACGCTCTTCCCATGGCACAGTTACGCTATTGCGCTCCTCATTTTGTTACTGACGTTTTATGCGCTGCGCCGCCCGCGGGCAACGGTACAACCAAAACGTTATGTTACCGCTCTTTGTTGTGCCTTCAGTATGGTGTGCATTTTTATTGCTCCAGTGCAAAACCGGCTGTATGGCGGGGTTTTCGCCCTGAAAGACACCGGTTACCCGGTGGTGAGGTTTGTGAAGGATGTAGTGGAAAATAACCAGTCGGTCGTGCGCGAGCTCGAACGGATGCAGCAGCTCGCTACGCAAAAAGATACCTGGCAAATTACCCAGGTGGCAGCGCGATACCATATTTACGTTCTGGTTATAGGTGAAAGTGCCCGCCGTGATGCACTGGGTGCGTTTGGCGGCCAGTGGGATAATACCCCGTTTGCAAGCCATGCCAATGGCGTACTGTACACTGACTACATTTCTGCAAGCGCATCGACACAAAAATCCCTTGGCCTGACACTAAACCTGCTTGAAAACAGTAAGCCACAATACCAGAACAATATCGTCACACTGGCTAATCGCGCCGGTTTCCAGACATGGTGGTTTTCTAACCAGGGGAAAATCGGGCAATACGACACGCCAGTCGCCAGCATTGCCCGGCATGCAGACGAAATGCAATTTCTCAAAGATGGCGACTTTGAAGATAACCAAAGTAGCCAGGACACATCACTCCTGTCACTGACAGCCCAGGTACTGGCCGTCAAGCGCCAGCCAACGCAATTTATTGTGCTGCACCTGATGGGCTCTCACCCAAAAGCCTGTGACCGCACACAAGGGCGTTACAGCACTTTTGTGACCTCTGAAGAAACATCGTGCTACCTGCAGAGCATTACCCAAACCGACACGCTGTTAAGAGACCTTTACCAGCAACTGCAGCAAAGCGGTGAATCCTTTTCTTTAGCCTACTTTTCTGACCATGGGTTAACGTTTCATGAACGTGGTACGCGAAACCAATATCTTGCGCATGATGATAAGTTTCACCAAAATTATCAGGTGCCGTTTTTGGTACTGTCCAGTGATGACAAAACGCATAAGGTGAATACAACACCACGTTCTGCAAATGATTTTTTGCTGTTCTTTTCCCAATGGACGGGCATTAAAACCCAACAGATTCCGTGGCGATACACCTTTCACTCTGCAGATTCAGCAGGCCCGCGTTATGTCACCAATTTCAAGTTAAGAAAAATACTCTGGCAGGAACTGGGTGAAGACAGCTTTGGGGCAGGTTCGCGCTAAATGCACATTCAGAGTGTAGCAATAGCAATATTGCAGGCAAAAAAAATCCGCCATCAGGCGGATTTTTTATTCCCCGAAAGGAATTAGAAGCGGTAACCTACACCAGCGATCCAGGTGCCAACGTCAACGCTACGGATGCGGCTTTGTTCATAGGAGAAGTCCAGCGCAACGTTTTCGATCGGGTTGAACTGCAGACCAGCACCGTAGGAGAAGCCGTAATCGCTCATGTCACCTTTTTCCGGGTAGTCAGTCTGCTGGAATTTACCATAGCCCAGACCAATTACGCCGTAGATGCTTGCCCAGTCGTTGATGCGGTAAGCAGGACCTGCAGTGATACCGTAGTACTGGCCTTTATGGTACACACTGTCTTCACTGCGATTTTTTTCGGTATAAGTGAAGGAACCGATAACACCCAGCGGGCTGTTATCAAATTCATAGCGGTATTTCAGGTTGAAACCGCCAGCTTTGTTAGCTGCGCCCTGCATATCGCTCTGAGCGTAACCACCAGTAACAGTGCTGGTACCTGCAAATGCAGAACCTGCGGAAACGGCCAGAACGCAAGCCAGTGCTGAAAGACATGCAATTTTTTTCATAACCACCTCAAATGTGCTTCAAATAATTCCGTAAGTGTCCAATATATCAAACTTATGGAAGAAACTCCTGCCGTTTTGTGTTGTCTAAAGCAGAATTTCCTGTAACAGAAACTTTCCTGAAGATTAATTTTCCTTAATTTTCATATAAGTAAACCAACCAACGATTGTTTATTAATCACTTATAATTTGTATTAATAAAGGATTATTCCTAATGCGCGTTATATTCATAAGCCTGATGGATGGCTATTGTATGCCGCCTTCCGCCATTTTTTTTCAATAGAACATCAACCAGCCCCACTAAAATCCTCTAGAATAAGCGTCGCTTTTGCCTTGTGGCCTAACGACTAAATCTGTTGATGAAAGGACGCTCATGCCAGCACAACTGCGCAAATCCCGAAAATCTGTTCTGCTCTCTGTTTTTGTTCTGATTATTGCCATGATCTCTGTTCAAAGTGGCGCATCGCTGGCTAAATCACTTTTCTCTGAGGTTGGCGCGCCGGGTGTGACAGCCTTACGTCTGGCTTTGGGTACCCTGATGCTGGCTCTCTTCTTTAAACCCTGGAGATTGCGTTTTACTGCGGAGCAGCGCATCCCTTTGCTGGTATACGGTATTGCACTGGGTGGGATGAACTACCTGTTTTACCTGTCTATTCGCACCGTTCCACTGGGCATTGCTGTGGCTCTGGAATTTACCGGCCCGCTCGCCGTTGCCCTTTTTTCTTCGCGGCGGGTGGTTGACTTTGTATGGGTGATTCTGGCGGTGCTGGGCTTATGGTTTCTGTTACCTCTGGGGAAAAATGTTGCCGGCGTGGATTTAGCCGGTGCGCTGTATGCACTGGGTGCCGGGGCATTTTGGGCACTGTATATACTCTTTGGCCAGCGCGCAGGGGCTGATCATGGCCCGGCAACGGTGGCGATGGGCTCTCTGATAGCCGCTGCGGTCTTTGTGCCGCTGGGCATGTTTCAGGCCAGCGCCGGGTTATGGCACTGGGGAGTACTCCCGCTGGGGTTGTGTATTGCGTTATTATCCACCGCAATACCTTATTCTCTGGAAATGATTGCCCTTACCCGCCTGCCAACCCGTACATTTGGCACATTGATGAGTATGGAACCCGCCCTTGCTGCTATTTCTGGGTTAATTTTTCTTGGTGAAACACTCACCTGGCCTCAGGGTCTGGCGCTTATTTCTATTATTGTTGCATCTGCAGGCTCAACTATGACTCTGCGTCGTGATGCACAAATACAGAGAGTTGATATTAACTAATATTTACATCTCATTTTTGCCCCGACATATATCACCATAAATAGCCCGTGCAAACGGGCTATTTTTTCAAATAAAACAAATCACATCAACGCAGAAAGCTTATTTTGCAACACACAACCTCCACCCGGAAGATATATTCATAAAGAACATTCTGATAATTCACTTAGCATCAATTTGGTAAGAAAAACACATAAGCAACTGATTTAAAATAAAAATACAAAACAATATTTGCGATAACTATTTAACTGATAGGTAGTGACAGAAATAACCTTTACTGAGCAACTGCTATAATTGGTTCCGTAAGAGATTTGGAACCTGACGAGAGAGGATATCGACAATGAGCACTGCGAAACTGGTTAAAATGAATAAAACTGACCTTCTGTATACGCGTAATGATGTCGCTGACAGTGATAAAAAAGCCACTATTGAATTACTTAACCGTCAGGTGATTCAGTTTATTGACCTGTCACTGATCACCAAACAGGCTCACTGGAATATGCGCGGCGCCAATTTTATTGCTGTACACGAAATGCTGGACGGTTTCAGGACTGCATTAACAGACCACCTGGATACCATGGCGGAACGTGCTGTACAACTTGGCGGGGTTGCTCTGGGCACCACACAGGTAATCAATACCCAGACACCACTGAAAAGTTATCCGCTGGATATTCATTCCGTTCAGGATCACCTGAAAGAGCTGGCTGATCGTTACGCTATCGTGGCAAATGATGTACGTAAAGCCATTACAGAAGCGAAAGACGAAGATACGGCGGATATTTTCACTGCGGCATCCCGTGATCTGGACAAATTCCTGTGGTTCATCGAGTCCAACATCGATTAAAACTACAGCAGCCATAACGCTTAGTTACGCTGTTATCTTAAGCGACATGCACCATAAAAGCGCACTCCAGTGCGCTTTTTTTTCGGATCAGGTAAATAAGATAAGTCTAATCAGTTGCAAAAACGTAAAATACGGCTATTGTTTCAGCGAAATACGCAGCAAAAACCACCACCCAGTTGGTGAGTGATGCAATGCACCATAACAAAGCCCCACAATGGTGCATCAATACCACCTTGCATCACTGTTTGTGCGATGTTACATATCCCTCATAAGCAAAAACAATATGTTGTAAATCTGGCACGATTTTTTCATGTTGCGCATGCTTTCGCAGGGGCTTGCCCCAAGGTTTAACTAAGGAAATGCTATGAAGTCTATTTTAAAAGTCTCACTGGCTGCACTTACCCTGGCCTTTGCTGTTTCTTCTTCGCACGCAGCAGAGAAAAAACTGATTGTGGCAACCGATACTGCATTTGTGCCATTTGAATTCAAACAGGGCGATAAATACGTTGGGTTTGATGTGGACCTGTGGGCCGCTATCGCTAAAGAAGCGAAACTGGATTACACACTGAAACCGATGGACTTCAGCGGGATTATTCCGGCACTGCAAACGAAAAACATTGATGTAGCCATGGCAGGTATCACCATCACTGACGAGCGCAAAAAAGCGGTCGATTTCTCTGATGGTTACTACCACAGTGGCTTGTTAGTAATGGTTAAAGCCAACAATAACGACATTAAAAGCGTTAAAGATTTAGACGGCAAAATTGTTGCAGTGAAAAGTGGTACCGGTTCTGTTGATTATGCTAAAGCGCATATCAAAACCAAAGAACTGCACCAGTTCCCCAATATCGATAACGCATATATGGAACTGGGTACCAACCGTGCCGACGCAGTTCTGCACGATACACCAAACATTCTTTACTTCATCAAAACTGCGGGTCATGGTCAGTTCAAAGCTGTAGGTGAATCGCTGGAAGCTCAGGAATATGGTATTGCTTTCCCGAAAGGTAGCGATGAACTGCGCGATAAAGTTAACGCAGCGCTGAAAACTCTGAAAGCGAACGGTACTTACAACGCTATTTATAAAAAATGGTTCGATACCGAGCCTAAATAATAAAAAAATAAAGCAGTCCCAGGGGCGCTCTTTTGGTCGCCCCTGCTATTTTTAAAAAACACGGTAACAGGAACCCATCATGCAGTTTGACTGGAGCGCCATTTGGCCTGCCATCCCCGCCTTAATGGAAGGCGCAAGATTAACCTTGTGGATCTCTGTCCTCGGGTTAATTGGTGGTTTAATCATTGGCCTGGCAGCGGGTTTTGCCCGTACTTATGGCGGTAAAATCGCTAACCTCATCGCACTGGTATTTATTGAAGTTATTCGCGGTACGCCAATTGTTGTGCAAGTCATGTTCATCTACTTTGCACTGCCAATGGCTTTCCCGGAAATACGTATCGATCCTCTGACAGCCGCGGTTGTCACGATTATGATCAACTCCGGTGCCTATATCGCAGAAATTACTCGTGGTGCAGTGTTGTCTATCCACAAAGGCTTTCGTGAAGCTGGCCTGGCATTAGGTTTATCCCGCCGGGAAACCATCCGTTATGTCATCATGCCACTGGCTTTACGCCGTATGTTGCCACCGCTGGGTAACCAGTGGATTATCAGCATTAAAGATACATCACTGTTTATTGTCATTGGGGTAGCCGAACTGACCCGTCAGGGCCAGGAGATTATTGCCGGTAACTTCCGGGCACTGGAAATCTGGAGTGCTGTAGCAGTTATCTATCTCATCATTACTCTTGTTCTGAGCTTTATCCTGCGTCGCTTTGAGAAAAGGATGAAAATCCTGTGATTGAATTTAAGAATGTCTCCAAGCACTTTGGGCAAACCCAGGTGCTGCATAATATCGATTTAAAAATTAACCAGGGTGAAGTGGTAGTTATCATTGGCCCTTCTGGTTCCGGCAAATCCACCTTGCTGCGTTGCATTAACAAACTGGAAGAGATAACCAGCGGTGATCTGTTTGTTGATGGCCTGAAGGTAAATGACCCCAAAGTGGACGAGCGCCTGATTCGCCAGGAAGCCGGGATGGTATTCCAGCAGTTCTACCTGTTTCCACAGTTAACTGCGCTGGAAAACGTGATGTTTGGCCCAACCCGTGTACGCGGCATGTCGAAACCAGCAGCCGAAGCGCTGGCAAAAGACCTGCTGGCAAAAGTGGGGCTGGCAGAGCGCGCGAATCATTACCCGTCTGAACTGTCTGGTGGTCAACAACAGCGTGTTGCTATTGCCCGTGCACTGGCAGTTAAACCGAAAATGATGCTGTTTGATGAACCCACCTCGGCACTGGATCCTGAGTTACGCCATGAAGTGCTTAAAGTGATGCAGGACCTGGCGGAGGAAGGTATGACGATGGTTATTGTTACGCACGAAGTTGGGTTTGCAGAAAAAGTCGCATCACGCCTGATCTTTATTGATAAAGGGCGCATCGCGGAAGACGGCAATCCACAAGAGCTTATTGAGAACCCGCCAAGCCAGCGTTTGCAGGAGTTCCTGCAACACGTTTCCTGATGTAGCCAGGTAATCTAATCGGTTAATTAAACAGGGCGCAGCCAGTAATGGTTGCGCCCTTTGCTATTACCCCCGGTTACAGGCGGTTTATTATCAGAAATGGTGCGTCAGGTTTAACAGGAAGCCTTTGTCCTGTGCGCCGTCTTCACGCCAGTGGAACGCATTCGCCCCAATGTCCAGGCTGCCCTGGCGGTAGTGCGCGCCCGCCGTGGCCTGGCTGTTCACCCCGCCACCGC